>CATOMC010000031.1 GCA_951801245.1 uncultured Lachnospiraceae bacterium | reverse complement strand
AGGATATCAATGGCAGGCGTATACTGTATCCGGTATCAAAAGAACAGCGGATAGTTTATGAGGCATTTGATGTTGAACTGCCAACCGAGTAAGGCTGTTGTTATAATTTTACCGGGATTTTAGGTTACTAATCCCTTCATACCTGTTCCCCCTTTACTAACAGCAGCATGATCTCATCTACAGAAACGTGATCGATCACCACATCTTTGTATTTTCGGCCTGCGGCTTTGCCGTCTGCAACCAAAACATCAATCTGATAATCTCTCTTTCGAAAGGCGATGATATCTGCACGATCCAGTGAAAGAAACTGATTTTGTTTGCAGCGCATGACCGCATAGTGATAAATCAGGTCGTCTTTGGAGGCAGTCAGGATCAGTCTGCCATGATGGATAAATGTGATATAGTCTGCAATCTTTTCCAGATCACTTGTGATGTGTGATGACAGAAGAATGGAATGATTATCTTCTTGTACAAATGATAGAAAAACATCCAGCATTTCATCACGCATGACCGGGTCCAGCCCGTTTGTGGCTTCGTCCAGGATCAGGAGCTGTGGATGGTGGGAGAGGGCAGCGGCAATGGCCAGTTTCATGGTCATGCCTTTGGAAAAGTACTTGATTTTTTGCTTTGCGGGAAGCTGAAAGTCTTCCAGATATTTTTGGAATAGGGCATGGTCCCACTGGGTATAGAGGCCGTCCATGACCTTTGCTAACTGCCGGGGTGTATAATAACCGGGGAAATTATCACCGTCATAGACAACGCCAATTTTTTCCCGGATATCGGTATTCGTATCCTGCATTTGCTTTCCAAACAGTTTGACGGTTCCACTGTCTTTGCGGACTGTGTTCAGGATACAGTCGATGGTGGTCGTCTTGCCTGCACCATTTTCCCCAACGAAGCCCAGAATGGCGCCGTATGGCAGGGAAAAGGAAAGCTTGTCCAGTGTAAAATCTGATTTGGGATAAGTCTTTTGAACCTGCTGTAATTCTAAAATGTTTTCCATGTTTTACCTCGTTTCTTCGCTGCTGTTCTTCCTGATAAAATTCTTTATTTTGTGCCGAAACAAAACTTACCCTGCCAACGGTGGTCTCAATGAATCCGTCTCGCTGCAAATCTTCGTAGGTCTTTTGTACCGTGATAACACTCACATGGATGGATTTGGCCAAAGCCCGCATGGAGGGAATGGAATCACCGGTCTGCAATTCACCGCTCATTATCATAGCCTTGATCTGTGCGGTGATTTTGAATGTTGAATGTACTTGTTGTACAAGTACATTATAGCAGGTGGAAAGTTTTTGTCAACATATGTTTGAAAAAAATGAAGATGAAGAATGAAAAGGGTATTGACTCTGACGTTACGTAATAGTTTACAATACTATTACACGGGAGGGAAGGTAATATGCGGACAGTAAAAGAAGTAAGTCAACTGACAGGGGTGAGTGTGCGCACACTGCACCATTATGATGCAATCGGCCTTTTGAGACCATCAAAAGTCACCGATGCAGGCTACCGGCTGTATGACGATGCGGCAATTGGTCGCTTGCAGAGCATTTTATTATTTCGAGAACTGCAGTTTCCCCTGAAAGAAATTAAACAGATGCTTGATCATCCGGATTTTGAAGCGGGCAGAGCGCTGGCCCAGCAGATCAGACTTTTGGAATTGCAATATGAGCATATAGGGGACTTGATTTCTTTTGCCCGTGAAATGCAGGAAAAGGGAGTGAATATAATGGAATTTAGTGTTTTTGATAAGAGCGCCATTGCGCAGTATAAGGAGGAGGTAAAGGAAAGATGGGGAGAAACTAACGCCTATCAGGAATTTGTAAGAGGGCAAGAGAGCGGTACAGATTTTGAAAAGTCCGGGAAAGAAATGATGGCCTTGTTTGCGGAAATTGGCAGGCTGCGCAAACTGCCGCCTGCTGATGCAAAGGTGCAGGGTATGATTGGCGAACTGCAAAGCTTTATCACGGGACATTATTACACTTGTACAAAGGAAATCTTAAATGACCTGGGTACGATGTATGTGGAGGATGAACGTTTTCGGCAAAATATTGATAAAGCCGGCGGCAGTGGTACGGCAGAATTTGTCAGACAGGCGATAGCGGTTTATGTCTGTGGAGAATGAGGTATTTTAAGGTACTGTGATAAGGCAGCATGTCGGAAGATATGCTGCCTTATTTGTGAACATCAATATACTTGTATCAGTATTGAAAACAAACATTATCCACTTTTAGAGACACTTTAGAGAAAATTCTGCTATGATGTGAAATTAAAAAAAGGGCACGCCAACAAAAGCGGCGAAAACAGCCCGCAGAAAGGATGCAGCAGGATGAAAACAGCAAAAAAATGGATGCCGGCAGTATGCATAAGTATGATGCTTCTGGCAGGACTGACAGGGTGTACGAAAACAACGGAAGCATCGTCGCAGTCACAAGAGGAGACCGGAAACGGAGAAGATGACCAGATGGCGCTGGAGAATCCAGACGGAGATACGCAGGAGAACGATCAGGAGGCACAGGAGAATGATCAGGAGGTGCCGGAGAATCTGGACAGTGTTACGCAGGAGAATGATCAGGAGGCACCGGAGAATCCGGACGGAGATACGCAGGAGAATGATCAGGAGGCACCGGAGAATCCGGACGGAGATACGCAGGAGAACGATCAGGCGACACCGAAAAGTGTTAGTTTCAATGAGGGAACCGAATTTCTTGGCGGGAAGGTACAGAGCGTGGAGGAGGACGGCATGATCTTCGCCCAGACTACCATCAAGGGAGAGGATAACAGTATGGTCACTCTGGTAGATGAGAAAGACGCGAAGAAAATCTTTGTAAAATTTACGGAGGATACCAAAGTGGAACACTGGACCATTCAGGGCGGCGGTGCCGGAATTGACAGGAAGGACGCGCAACTTTCGGATTTGAAGCCCGGTCTTGGCGTGGAACTGGAAGGGTTCTATGAGGGGGAAGCGTTTGTGGCAGCGAGGATATGGATTGAAGAATACAAATAATGGCAGAGCTTCTAAACTTTCTTAGAGATTCTTTAGAGGTAAGTCTGGTATGATGGAAAGGAGATTATGGAAATGATGATACGGATGATGAAAAAGAGCAGGATAATATTGACTGTTGTATGCGCTGTTATGGTGATGGTTTTGGCAGCAGGATGCAGCCAGGATCAGGAAACGCCGATTCCGGTAGATCTGTCTGCGGCGAACGAAGAGGAAGCGGGAGAGAATCCGGTGCAGGGTGCGGAGGAACATTCCGCAGACGATGACAGGTCTGCCAAAGAGGAGAAAGCGGGAGAGAATCCGGTGCAGG
>CATOMC010000030.1 GCA_951801245.1 uncultured Lachnospiraceae bacterium | reverse complement strand
TGGTAGAAACCCTAAAGAAAAGAGAAATGGTGATCGTTGAAAACATAAAAAAGATATTTATGGGCACACCGGCTATATTTTAGCCGGTGCTATACCCGTTGCTTCAGCCGGAAGGCTGAACTGTTACGCAATTTGGTCAGCAATGCTTCCAATATAGAAAATATTCTATTTTCCAATATGCAGAATCAGAAGTATATGCCCCTTATATCCCACTATTGCCCTTTCGGCAACTATATCCTGTGCCTCTACGCTTCGTACTCCACAATATAATACTCAAACGCATTGACGATCGTTGTCTCCTCATACTTGTCGATCCGCTTAAAATTCCTGCTGTAATTGGCATGTACGTGCCCGTGGAAGAAAAACTTCGGCTTATATTTCTCCATCAGGGTACGAAAAACCGCAAACCCGCGGTGGGGAAGATCTTCCAGATCATTGATCTGATGGGCCGGCGCATGGGTCACCAGAATATCAAACCCCCTGTTTCGCCACAGCTTATACTGCAGTTTCCAGAGCCGCTTTCTCATCTTCGTCTCAGAATACTGATTGGCCGCCCTTGGCAGATATTCCATGGAACCGCCAAGCCCGAGGATGCGGATCCCCTGGTACACATAGATATCATCCTCAATACAAATACAGCCTTCCGGCGGTGTCTTCTCATACTTCCCGTCATGATTTCCCCTGACATACAGAAGCGGTACATTACAAAGGGTCACGAAGAAAGACAGATATTCCGGCGGCAGGTCTCCGCAGGAGATGATCAGATCCACATCTTTCAGTTTATCCGGCTCATAGAAATCATACAGGTATTTAGATTTCTGGTCGGCAAGTACTAAGATTTTCATTCTGCTCCTACGCTCCCATCCGGCTTTTCACTCTGCGTACCTGCCTTTTTGTCCGTGCCTGATTCATCCACTTTAATTCCCTGGAAGGCTACCAGTTCCAACGCGTCCTCCTCTAATTCCTCCAATTCCGGAATCTTTCCGATCACATTCTCCGTAAGCCAGTCCATGGTAATGATCTCATCCGCTCCCAGATATTCTCCCTTTTTACATTGCAAGATCCCGCCCTGCGCGTAGATTGGCCCGCCAAATGGCTGGAATTCTCCGCTGCGGATAGACTTTTTGAGAAGTTCAATCAGTCTTGCCGTACCGCCCGGCATGGATTTGGAACAAATCACATCGATCACATCCGCTGACATGCCCCACCAGTAATTGACCGCTTTCTTCCCTTTCTGCGCGTCCGATTCCGTACTGCCGCCGCTGAATATATTTTTGATGATCCGCTCATAGAATTTCCCCCAGTCCCAGACCGGTGTGGCCAGGTTCTCAAGGGTCCCGTCTTCCTTTTTCACATAAAGTCCGTATTCTCTGGAAGCTTTCTGAGGTGTGATCATATCATTATCGGACACAAATACGATGCCCTCCTGTTTCAGCCTTTCCCTGGCATCCGTTCCTTTGACCTTCGTCCACTCCAGATGTATCTTCACATAAGGATTGATCATTTTCGCTCCCAAGGCAAAGGCATTGATATTGGCTAACGCCCCGTAAATAGGATAATCAGCCACATATCCGAGTCTGTCAGTCCGTGACAGCGCCGCCGCAATCGCACCCATCAGGAATTTGGATTCATACATTCTCGCATAATAAGTACAGATGGACGAATAAGACATCTTGATGGAGCAGTTGTATATTTTCACTTTCGGATACTGGATGGCGGAACGCACACTCTGGTTGACCATCTGAGTCGCTGTTGTAAAGATCAATTCGCACCCCCCAGCGACGGCCAGGTTGATAGCCTCCTCCACCTGGGCCTCCGTGTCTGCATTCTCAAAGGCCATAGTCTTTATCTTGCCGGCAAAAGCCTGCTCCAGATAAAGTCTGCCCAATTCGTGCGCATACGCCCAACTGGAAGTCTCCCTGGTCTTTGTGTAAATAAACGCAATCTTCAAAGAATCCGGGATCCACAGAGGGAGCAGTTTATTCAAAAGATTGGACTTTACATTCTCCGGATTCTGTACAAGTTCTACCTGGCTTCCCTGGTCTGCTAACGTAATCTCCGTCCACATCTTCTGGAGCGAGCGGCTTATCTCCTGTTCCGTCTGTGCTATCACTTTCTGATACCCATAAATCTCCACATAAATAAGAAACGCATCGGAAACATTGATATCCAGTTTCCCGCCATGAGCCTTTTGGAAAGCAAGTTCAAAATTATAACAGGCAGAATGAAAGTTCATTCTGTCATCATCACTCCAGGGTTCCCCTTCCTTCTTCCCCATATATTTCAAAAGTTTCTGATAACTGCCCTCCTTATAAAAGCACACATCGTAGCTATGTGACACCTCATAGAAATCCAGAAACTCATAATACAACTGGTTTTCTTTGTCCTCCGACCTTTTGGGTACCAGGCGGGTAACACTTGCCGGAAGGCTGTAGGTCTTTAAGTATTTCATCACACTGACCCGCTTGTTACCTTCCTGCACATAAAACTGATTCATAAATTCGTAAGCAATGATCGGATCATTGATACCAGCATCAATCTGATGATTGTATACAGCCGCCCATTTTCGTCCAAACTCCGACTCTTCCGGAAGAAGCGGCATAAAATTATTGGCAAAGGCATTGGACCGCCCCACCGTCTTCGTCCCTACAATCTTGGAGATGGGAATGTCCATGATTCCCAGATTATCTATTGATGCGACCTCCGTATAAGATATGATATCATCCAGTACCGGAAGATACGGATATTCCCCCTTCGTAACAGCAGTACGATAACTGCGCCGTCCCTGTTTTAATGCTGTTGCATATTCAGTCGCTGCCATGATGTCCCCTCCTTATTCTGTCCCAAACAATCTTTACGTACTCCTATCTTATCATTTCGCCCTTATCTTGAAAAGGGATATCATTCCCGATTTGTATCATGTACTAACATCAATGGAGCAGGTCTGTCAGCCCTGCTCCATTTTGAATCCTATAAACTACGCATCTACATTGGCTTCCGCAACAGCCTTCGCCCTTGCCGCCACTTCCTTCTCCTGTACATCACTGGGTGCCTGCTCATATCTTGCAAACTCATATTTGTAAGTGCCGCGTCCGCCTGTCATGGAACGAAGATCCGTGCAATAACCGTTCAGGCTTGCCACTGGAATATCTGCCTCCACCACAGTCTTGCCGCTTCCTGCGGGATTCATGCCAAGCACGCGTCCTCTTCTCTTATTCAGATCACCCATCACATCTCCTGTGTAGGAATCCGGTACCGTCACCTGCAGGTTTGCGATAGGCTCTAAGAGCACCGGCCCTGCCTCCATAAATCCCTTCTTAAATGCCTGAATGGTCGCCATCTTAAAGGCCATCTCAGAAGAATCTACCGGATGATAAGAACCGTCGTAAAGTACCGCTTTCACGCCAACAACCGGATACGCTGCCAAAGGCCCTGCAGACACGGAATCCTGCAATCCTTTCTCCACTGCCGGGAAATAATTCTTCGGCACGGCACCGCCCACAACTTCCTGCTCAAATGTATACGGACTTTCCAGATCGCCGGAAGCCTCAAAACGCATCTTTACATGACCATACTGTCCATGTCCGCCGGACTGTTTCTTATACTTGTACTCCACATCAGATTTCTTCCTGATGGTCTCACGGTATGCAATCTTAGGATCTGTCAGCTCTATCTCTACCTTATATTCATTTAACAGACGGCTTGCGATGACTTCCAGATGCAGATCGCCCATACCATACAACAGCGTCTGCTTATTTTCTCCATCATTGACGATCCAGAGTGTCTGATCCTCGTGCTTCATCTTCTGCAGTGCCTGGGATACTTTATCCACATCTCCCTTGTTCTTTGCCCGATACCGTTTGTATGTATAAGGCGTGGAGATCTCTGTCTTACCATAACGGATGGTTCTGGCCTTGGTAGAAAGGGTATTGCCGGTTCTGGCCGCTGTCAGCTTCGCGATCGCTCCGATATCACCTGCGTGAAGCTCCTTGATTTCGATCGGTTTGTTACCCTGCATAACGTAGAGTTTATTAACCTTCTCTTCCACTTCCTTTTCATCGTTATAAATCACATCGTCGCTCTTTAACACACCGGAGCAAACCTTGACCAGTGAGTATTTACCGATGAAAGGATCCACGATGGTCTTGAAAATATAAGCGGACTTCGGTTTGGAGAAATCATAATTTGCCTGGAAAATCTCGTTGGTCTTTAAGTCGACTCCTGCAAGTTCTCTGTTCTCCGGGCTTGGCATATATTTCACAATATCATCAAGCAAAGTGAAAATTCCCTGACAGAGCACATTCGATCCCATAGACATAGGAACAACGCTGCCATCCATCACGTTCGTACGAAGTGCTGCACGAATCTCTGCCTCTGAGAAGGTATCCCCGTTAAAGTAACGCTCCATGAAATCTTCGCTGGTCTCCGCCACTGCCTCCATCAAGGTATCACGGCACAACTGCAGATTTGCCTTACTGTACTCGGGCATCTCGCATTCTACCACTTCTTTGCCTTCCCAACGGTATGCCTGTTCGGTGATGACATTGATATACCCTACAAATTTCTCATTCTCACGGATGGGCAGATGAAAAGGAGCCATCTTCTTACCATACTTCTCGGTCATATTCTCTACGACCTGTCTGAATGACGCGTTATCAATATCCATATCTGTCACGAACACAAATCTGGGAAGTTTATATTTATCGCAGATTTCCCATGCTTTCTCTGTGCCCACTTCAACACCGGCTTTACCGGACACTACGATGACCGCAGCATCTGCAGCACTGACCGCTTCTTCAACTTCACCCACAAAATCAAAGAAACCGGGAGAATCTAATATATTAATCTTCACACCCTCCCACTCGATAGGAACAACAGAAGTGGCTATGGATATCTGGCGTTTCTGTTCCTCCTTACCAAAATCACTCACGGTGTTCCCGTCAGCAACCTTTCCCATTCTGGATGTAATGCCGGACAGGTAGGCCATCGCCTCCACCAGACTGGTCTTGCCGCATCCACCATGCCCCAGCAAAACCACATTACGAATCTTATCCGTTGTGTAAACATTCATGTCTTGTAATCCTCCAATTCTGTTATTCTGGCATAACCGGCGAAAACCACTCCCCCTCAAAACAATTCTGTGCTTTGAAGAAAACCGCCGATCGAAAAAACAAAGATCCCGCTGATTTTTCAATCTTCTTCGCCTGCAAAATCAAATTGCATTTATATTTTACTAAATTTTATCAACAATTTCAATAACATTTATGGATTTTGCACAATTTTTGGTAACAGTTCAGCCTTCCGGCTGAAGCAACGGGTATAGCACCGGCTAAAATATAGCCGGTGTGCCCATAAATATCTTTTTTATGTTTTCAACGATCACCATTTCTCTTTTCTTTAGGGTTTCTAC
>CATOMC010000029.1 GCA_951801245.1 uncultured Lachnospiraceae bacterium | reverse complement strand
GAAAGCTGTCCACAAAGCGCAGAAGTATCTGGCTGGTTACGCAGGTTGGTGCTTTCTTTGTGGAAAACTGACGCGAGAAACTTTTTAAATTTCTCTCTTTTGACTATGAGAAGGCTGAACTGTTACGGCTGAACTGTTACAATTTTTGCAAACCTTGCTTTTCCGCCTTTTAAATGCTATAGTATAAGCGGATTTATCCATAAACTGTTGGAAAGGCAGCTATACACATGAATACACTTACCTGTGGTTTTATCGGCCTTGGATTGATCGGCGGATCCATCGCCAAAGCAATCAAAAGTCATATCGGGGCATCCCGGCTGATCGCCTATGATATCAACGTAGATTCTCTACATCTGGCGTACGAAGAACAAATCATTGACCAGATTTGTCCCTCGATCGATGCCTCTTTCCGGGCATGCGATTATTTGTTTCTGTGTGCCCCTGTCACATGCAACGATGAAAATCTGCTGGCTTTAAAGCCTTATATTTCCCCCGATGCCATTCTCACAGATGTGGGAAGCGTCAAAATCGGGATTCACCGGCATATAGAAGCATTACACCTGCAGTCACAGTTTATCGGCGGTCATCCCATGGCCGGTTCCGAACGGTTCGGGTATCAGAATTCTTACGCGTCCTTATTAGAAAATGCTTATTATATCCTGACACCGTCAGAAACAGTCCCCCAGGAAAAGGTAAGCGCCTATCAGGCTCTTGTCACTTCCATCGGCGCGATTCCGTTAGTATTGAGTTATGGAGAACACGATTATGTGACGGCAGCAATTTCCCATCTGCCCCATGTGATCGCCGCCTCTTTGGTCAACCTGATCAAAAGCTGTGATTCCAAAGAAGGAATCATGAAAATGATCGCAGCAGGCGGTTTCAAGGACATCACACGGATCGCCTCCTCCTCTCCTGCCATGTGGCAGCAGATCTGCCTGACAAACACAGACAATATTTCCGGCCTGCTAAAAACATACATACAGTATCTTACCGTACTGTCCAACTACATCGACAGCAAAAACGAGGATGCCCTCTATCATTTCTTCGACACCGCGCGTACCTACCGGGATTCTTTCACCAACAGTTCCAACGGTCCCATCAAGGCAGAGTATGTGCTGACCGTAGATATCGCCGACAAGCCGGGTGCGATCGCCACCCTTGCCGTCTTGTTGGCCGAGCATGAAGTGAGTATCAAAAATATCGGCATCAACCACAACAGAGAGCTGGCAGAAGGTGCCCTGCGGATTGAGTTTTATGATAAAAAGGCCAAAGAAGCGGCCGTGGCTCTTTTATCAGAGCGCAATTACAGGATTCATACACACTGATCCTCCAAGCTCAAACCAGTAAGAAATGAAAATCAGAAAGGAACAGGTTGTCAGACATGAACTTTACAAAGGTAAATGCATTAAGAGGCGAAGTCACGATTCCCGGGGACAAATCCATCTCCCATCGGGCTGTCATGTTCGGTTCTCTGGCAGAAGGCATCACGGAAGTAACCAATTTTTTGCAGGGAGCGGACTGTCTGTCTACAATCGAGGCTTTTCGAAAGATGGGCATTGAGATAGAAAACACGCCGGAGAAAATTCTGATCCATGGCAAAGGGCTTCACGGTCTGCAGGCGCCTGCATCTGTGCTCGATATGGGCAACAGCGGCACCACCACCCGTCTGATCAGCGGTATTCTGGCCGGCCAGTCTTTCGAAAGTACCCTGACCGGAGACGCCTCTATTCAGAAGCGCCCCATGCGCCGGATCATGGAACCTTTATCTTTGATGGGCGCTGCGATTGAAAGTATCCACGGCAACGACTGCGCCCCCCTGCATATTACCGGCCGTCCGCTGCACGCAGTCCACTACCACTCTAAAGTAGCTTCCGCCCAGGTCAAATCCGCCGTGCTGCTTGCCGGTCTCTACGCTGACGGCGTAACCCGGGTGACAGAACCTACCGTCAGCCGCAACCATACGGAAATCATGCTCCGGTATTTCGGTGCCGATCTGCACACGGAAGATAAGACCGCCGCGATTTATCCCAATCCCCGTCTTTGCGGGCAGAAAATCAACGTTCCCGGTGACATTTCTTCCGCCGCTTACTTTATGGCCGCCGGCCTGATCGTTCCCGGCTCGGAAATTCTGATCCGCAACGTGGGCATCAATCCCACGCGGGACGGCATGATACGCGTCTGTCAGCAGATGGGCGGTGACATCACGCTTTTAAACACTAAAAACGACGGAGAACCGGTAGCAGATATTCTGGTGAAATCCAGTTCTCTGCACGGTATTACCATCGAAGGGGATATCATCCCCACCCTAATCGACGAACTGCCTGTTATCAATATCATAGCGGCCTGTGCGGAGGGTACCACCATCATCCGCGATGCCGCAGAGCTGAAAGTTAAGGAATCCAACCGGATCGACGTGATGGTGCAATATCTTAGCGCCATGGGCTGTGACATCAAGGGAACGGACGACGGCATGATCATAGGCGGCGGCGCCCCGCTTCACGGTACCACTGTGGACTCTCACTTAGACCACCGCATTGCCATGAGTTTCGCGATCGCCTCCCTTGTTGCCGAAGGTGAGACACAAATAAAGGGCAGCGATGTGGTGACCATCAGCTACCCTGCATTTTATGAAGACCTGACCAAGCTTATCTGTTAATCATCCGGGCAGTTCATGGGACTGCCCTTTTTGTTACGTCAGTTTTACCAACAGCCGGTTCAGAAAATAAGATCCCACCATACAGACGATTCCCGCCACACTCCCATACCAGTTGAGTATCGCATCCGACCGGTTGAAATGTCTGCCTTCTACAAACTGTTTATAATATTCCGTATAATAGGCCAGCAGATAACATACCGCGCCCGCACCTATCACACCCAGAATTCTGTAATATCTGCGGAAGATTACCATACTGACAAAGGTTGTCACAAGCCCCACTACAAAAAACAACAGAAGATGCGCCCCATAGCGTATCATCAGTTCCGTTGTCAAGATCTGATCCCGTGTCGGCTCATCAAAAATACGCCGGGCAATCTGCCCGGCAAGCCTGCTTGTCACAACGGAAGAAACATCACCGTTTTGAAAAGATACAATCATGACAAAATACAAAAGCATCATCAGCCCCAGTAAAGAGAATGCTATAACAACAATCTCCAATACTATATTTCGTTTCTTTTCGCGTTTCACTGCACGCTCCCTCCAGTTTCAAACATCTCATATCCCACGCTATCCATTCATATGATCGATGGTGCTATAGGTCTCAATCCTGCTGGCTTCCATCTCAGGCATACCAATAAAAATCGCTCCATAAAAAAGCTGCCCATCCTCTTTTGTTTCCGTCCGGACAATCTCAATAAAAGCATGTATCACTTCCTTCGTCCAGATTGTCAGAAAAGATTCGTATACAGAACCAATCTCAAGCGATTCTTCACACATAAAACCAACGCCGGTCTTGGAAACATCCGTCACATTAATATCCACTTCTTTGGTTTCTCCATCCTGGTCCAGCCTCTTAATCAGCAATCGGGAAACCAATCCTAACCGTCTGCTTTTTCTTCTTTCTTCCATTCATTATCCTTTCCTGATTCACAATTTAATCTACATCTTTTACCCTGTTCTACGTTCCTCCTGTTTCTTTTCTATCCTACCCTATTTATTCTTTTTTGTAAAGAACGCAAACTTCGCAGATATTTTTGTATCAGGCCATAATATGCGAAAAAACAGGCTCCTTTAATAATGGTATCTTTTGCGTTTCCCGATCAAAAACAGTACCGTCACAAACACCGCCATCACTTCCGCTGCCACAATAGACAGCCAGATGCCATCGATTCCCCAGAGAATCGGGAAAACCAAAACAGCCGCGCACTGAAAGACCAATGTACGCAAAAAGGATATCAGAGCCGATGTCAGGCCGTCATTCAAAGCGGTAAAGAAGGAAGACCCCATGATCGCAAAGCCTGAAAACAAAAAGGAAAAAGAAAAAATCATAAAAGCATGTGCCGTTATCTGCAAAAGTTCCTTATCATACCCTACAAACAGCAGGGAAAGAGGCTTCGCCAGCACCTGTCCCGCACCAAACATCAGAATAGAAAACAGACCGATCAGCAGCGTATTCCTTCTCAATAATCCTTTTAGTTCCTCGTAGTTACTCGCACCATGGTGATATCCGATCACAGGCGCTGTCCCAACCGAATAGCCGATAAAAATCGCCTGAAAAACAAAGCACACATACATCAACACACCGTAAGCGGCGATTCCGTTTTCTCCCACATATTTCATCAACTGTATATTATACAGCATACTCACAAGCGACATGGAGATATTGCTCATCAGTTCCGAGGAACCATTAGTACAAGTCTTCCACAAAGCCCTTGCGTCAAACTTACATTTTACAAGGCGAAGCAGACTGGCATTCTCATGCCCGAAATACAAAAGCGGGATCACACCGCCCACAAACTGGCTCAATGCCGTTGCTGCCGCAGCCCCTCTAAGTCCCCAGTGAAGTCCCGCCACAAACAAGGCATCCAATAGGATATTCGTGACACCCGATGCCACCGTGACATACAGTCCAAGCTTGGGTTTCTCCGCTGTGGCAAACAAACATTGAAACTCATATTGCAGAATAAAAAAGGGCAGTGCCAGAAAACAGATTCTGGCATAGCTGATGCTGTCTTTTAAAAGCTGCCCATCCGCTCCCATAAAAACAGCCACCGGACGTACAAACACAAACCCAAGAAGCGCAAACACCGCCCCGCAGCCCGCCGCTGTATAGACGATCAGAGAAAATATCTCATTGGCCTTTTTCTTGTCTCCCATGCCCAAAGTAAGGGCGATCAGCGCACTGCCTCCGGTACCGAACATAAAGCCCACACAGCCTAAGATCATCACAAAGGGATAAATAAAATTCACTGCCGCAAAAGGCGTCTTTCCTGCATAATTGGATACAAAAAAGCCGTCCACTACGCCATAGATGGAAGTAAATACCATCATAATGATGGAAGGAGCCGTAAAGCGCAGCAGGCGGCGGTAAGTAAAATGATCCGATAACTGTATCATCACACTTCCCTCCCTTCCCTGTCATCCGACAGACCTTTGGCCTTCTTACGAAAATCCAGCAGATACCGTCTGGTCAGAGCAAGATAAGTCTCCACATCGTCCTGCTTCCAGGAGGCCAGTATCTCATTCTCTGCCTCTATCACGCGTCCTGCGGTTCTGTTGGCGAGACATTTCCCCTCCTTCGTTAGACAGACCTTCTTATGCCTGGAATCGGCCAGTTCCAAATAAACGATTCCCTCCTTCTCCATCTTGCGAAGTGCAGAATTGATCGTCTGTTTACTCAAGCCGCTGCTTAGACAGATATCCTTTAACAGACAGCAGTCCCCATAATTGCAGATGGTATACAAAATCTCAAAAACACTGTCCGAAAGCCCCTGTTTCCAGGCAATCTCATGATACACCGCATCGATTTCCCCGATCAGGTGGTTGAATCGCTGGATCTGATTGCTGCTCATACTGATCATACTCCTCTCTCAATATGTGAATTTCACCGGATGCCTTCCATGCACGTTACCCATCCATGTCATCCCTTCCAGTGATATCTGGTACGAAATCGTACTGTATCGTAGTATAGTACGATTTCGTACCAAAGTCAACCATTTTTCTCAAAATCAACTACCCCGGTGCAAGCACTCAAGCACTGTGAGCGGCTCCTACGTCGCCTCTCACAGCACTTGACTTTTTCGCTCGCCTTGCTCCCTCAAAAGCGGGGTATGCGGGCTTCCTTGTCTCT
>CATOMC010000028.1 GCA_951801245.1 uncultured Lachnospiraceae bacterium | reverse complement strand
TTCCTTCGGAATTAACGTCCCGAGATTCGCTTCGCGAACTCGTTATTGTAAGTACTTCTTGGTGTTCCTTCGGAATTAACGTCCCGAGATTCGCTTCGCGAACTCGTTATTGTAAGCACTTCTTGGTGTTCCTTCGGAATTTACGTCCCGAGATTCGCTTCGCGAACTCGTTATTTATTGTTCCTCTTATTGGTGTTCCTTCGGGTTATGGTGTTTTGAAAAGGAGATTGGTTATGCACGTAGCGGTTTGTGATGATAATATTGCGGACAGGAAACAGATGGAGCGGCTTTTGGGGCGTGCTTCTGACAGGAGGATTCATACCACCGGAGTGCTCTATATTGACTCCTACGGGAATGTGGAGGCGGTGATGCGTTCTCCCATGCTCTATGATGTGTTTTTTATTGATATGACATGCGGTCCGGTAAACGGCTTTCAGCTTGCACGCAAGCTGATCGATGCCGGTGTCACGGCTCCCATCGTACTGTGTATTTCTACCATTAATTATAGGGCTGTGGTAGAATCCGCCACTGACGAAATGCCGGCAGATGTAAAGGAAAATTCCAATCATGACATCCTGCGACGGCAGTTACAGAAGCAGATTTTGTATCTGAACAAGCCGATCCGGGTGGAAGAACTGGATGCCATGTTAGATCATGCCCAGGAAATGAAATCACAGACAATCCCCACCATAGAACTGCGTGGGGAAAAGAATACCTTCTATGTCTATGAGGATGAAATACTCTATGCTGAAAAAGACGGTTGCAATGCTCACATCACCCTGACCGAAAACCGCTCGATAGATGTGATGACTTCCATACAAAATCTTTACACGCAGTTAGAGGGTTTTACCCATTTTCTGTCTGTCTCGGAGCAGGCTTTTGTCAACATGACATTTGTTGACAAGCTCACCTTATTCAAACTTATGATGAAAGACGGACACATTTTCTCTGTCTCTCCATTACAAGTTTCGCTCTTAAAGAAATCCTTAGCCGCATTTCAGAAAAATAACTAATTTATAAATGCGTAATAAAAACCCTGAAATAATCCATGTCGGATATCTCAGGGTTTTCATTTCCTTATTATATCTTATCACAAGATGCAACCACAACAAATCAATAAACTCTTAAAGAGCTACAATCACACCGCCATCGTTAGCATACATACTGCTGATACCGGCAGTATCCATAATAACCACCTCTTTATAAGAAGCCCTCTTCTCCATCAGCTTTCGCACATACTGTGCCCGTTCCGGACAATTACAATGGGAAATCATCAGGACTCTTTCCTGTGGATTCTCCACATCAGCCACAATGCCGTCTGCCAATCTGGCAAGCGCCTTATTAATTCCGATTGCCTGCCCCTTCTGCTCAATAACGCCCAGATTACCTATCATGACAGGCTTGATATTTAACGTGGAAGCCACCAGGGCCTTAACACCGCTCAAACGCCCGTTCTTCCGCAAAGTCTCCAAATTATCCAACACAAAATAGGTGCGCATATGCCGCTTAAAAGTCTCAACCTGTTCCACGGTCTCTTCGAAGCTGCATCCTGCTTCCTTCCACTCCATAATCTTCATGGCAAGCTGTGTTTCTCCGCAGCTTGCTGATTCCGAATCCACCACATGGATCTTCTTGGGACCATATTTTTCCTCATAGAGGCTCTTGCCAAGTTCCGCACTGTTATAGCTGCCGCTCAGATGGGAGGACAGAGTCACGATATAAATCTCCTCCGCCTCGTCATGGCAGGCATCCCGGTATCGTTCCGGTGAAGGGCAGGAGGACTTTGGGCAGAGCGGATACGCCGCTACTTTCTGTAAAAACTCTTTCTGATTAAACGTTTCGTCATCCAGTACCTCATAATCTCCCACTTCCAGGCCGAGCGGGATACTCTGGAAACGTTTGTCCTTTTTATACTGCTTTGGCAGTTCACAGCAACTGTCTACCACAATTTTATAATTCATAAAGCCTCCACAACCATTCCACATAGTTTTGATTACCACTTATGATAACATGGATTGCTATTTGTTGTAAATAGGGATTTCGGTTTTAATACTGTAAATTCCTATGATTCTGAATAAATATATGATATACTGGATGCAGGTTCTGCATCCTGCATCCCAAGAATTACTTCGTAATTCTTCCTAAAAGTCACCTATAAAGAGAAAGGGTTCTTTATGATCGCTTTGAAAATCACCAATGTAAAGCAATTTATGGCGAAGCTTCTGGCGGGGGAGGATTTTGACATTTTCCTTCTGGAGGAAGCCTCTATCAGCACCTATAATACTTTCATGATAGACGGACACCAAAACAGGGATTTCTATTCCACAGAAGAATGGGAAGATGCGGAACTAAGGCCGTATGATTTATCTACCTGGAAAAAGCTGCGTCCCATCTGTTTTGATCTGATCAAGGGGAAACGGACCCCTGCCGCTTTCCGGTTTGTGCTGCATTTGATGCCAGAACATGCAACCAGCATCCTGCAAAAAGGCGGCACTGCCGTGACCCCGCAGCAGGTACGGGCCTTTGTTCTCAATATTAAATATGACGGCACCACCCTCATGCTGGTCACCGGCACTTCCTTCCATACATTTCTGATGGATAAGACACCGGATGACCTCTGGGACAATGCCGTCAAACAGTTTCTTGTAACACATGAAATTTCTTACGATCCGTTGTAAAATTTTTCGGAATTTACAACGTTGATTGTGTGTTCTTGCTCCTTTGCAAGGAACAATACAATAGTTTCTATACGATTCCTGGTTTTAATACCAGATACCGCCATACATCACCGCATAATCCATTGCCGCCAGTATCATGGCAAAGAGCAGCATGAGTGCCAGCATGATGACAGCCGGAAAATCGTACACAAATTTATATCCTTCCTGGCCGCTCTTATGGTTTTCCACCAGAATCTCTATCCCTAACAGGATGAAGACAATCGGCCAGAGGCGAAAAATAATATAGTAATGAAATGCCGGTATCACAATATGTATCAGGAACATGATGCCAAAGCAGATCAGTGTCAGACCAAAAGTCACGGATCCGACCCGTCTCGTCCGTATTGTTGCGTCCTTCTTTTCTTCCATAATTTTCTCACTACACTTCTCCATACATTCTCTCCTCCCAACCCAAACACCGATTTGTATTTTCACAGACTGCAGCTTGCCAGCCTTCCATGTTCTTTCAGAATCCGCAACCTATAAATCCCAAGCAGATCGATCTCTGCACGGCAGGCAGACTAATCCGCAGAAGCCTGGCTGTCATCCTTTTGCTCTAACGAAATGACCTGCCGAGACGGATTATCGTCTGTCCCCTCATTCACAATCTTCTTTCCGCGAAGCAGTACCACGCCAAGCCAGACAATCACAATTGCGATGACAGCTCTGGGAACACCATGACGCATAAAGTAATATACTGCCCTGAGAACCTGATTATCCCATCCAAAAATATCCCACAGTGCTCCTAATGCCAAATCCCAAAGCATATACAAGCCAATAATGATTAGCGCTACTGCTGCTATTTTCTTCATCTTCTGGTCAATCTTTATCTGATGACTCCCAAAATTATCGAATCCCAGCAAATACTCATCCTCCAGAGCATTAAACTTCTCATCGTCCAGTCCGCCGATATTATTGGCATGAAAGAAGCTGTAAACATACAGTGCCACCGGCAAAGCGGCAAAAGCTCCGATTCCTGTGATGGAGACAATCATAATAAGCAGCATAAAGCCGAGCAAAAGGCTAATTCCCATCTTCATAAATCCCATATACATATGTCCTGCTCCCGGACACAGGGATAAAATAAATAGCCAAAATCTGTTTTTCTTTTTCTTCATCATTTTCATCCTCCCATTAGATTGTTTTACTGAAAAATACGTTCCTTAAAACTTCTGATCCTATTCTCTATGCCAGTGAAATAGATTTCTCTGTTGCTTTCTTTTTCCTGCTCTTCCTGATACCTCTGACATGCCTGGTCTATCTGTTTTTGTCTGTTCAGGACTTCTTTCTCTATTTCGTCCGTTTCTTCCTGTTCTTTCCAGGATATTTGGCCAAAGATTCCTGTCTGTGGCACTCCCGCTCCTCCGATGCCTTCCACCGGCACCAGGAAAAGCACCGTCAGGGCCGCCGCCATTCCCACTAACACCTTGGCCCGATACGAAAAAAGCTGTAATTTCTTCGCACGCTGTTTTTGCATGCTTATCTGAGCAAACACATTTTCCCTGATATGCACCGGAGCATGCAGCATCTCCCGCTCCTCCACCTGTTCGATCAGTCTCGCAAGTTCCTCCTCGCTCAGTATCCCGGAGACGGAAGATTGACGTTCATACAATTTTTGTTTTTCTTCTATATTATGTATCATGCGCCTTTCTCCTTTATATACATCTTGCGTAACATACCTCTGGCCCGATAGATCTGCGTCTGCACGGTCTTTAACTTGGCGCCCCGCCTTTTGGCAATTTCTGCCATATCTATCTCATCGTAATAATATGCCTTGGATATTTCATCATAAGGAGGCTTCAATGACAAACATCTGGCCAGAAGTGTCTCTCTTACTTCCTGTTCCAGACAAATGCTCTCCGGTGTCTGCCATAGAGCCTGCTCCTTCCGGCGACTGTATTCCGGACTCTTACTGCTGCCGGAATCCGGCCCCCGGGCCTGCTCCATTCCCACATCTGCCATGGGAATGCTGCGTCTTCCCGCACTCTGCAGATAATCCAGACATTTGTTCGTTGCAATCCGGCAGATCCATGCTTTCTCATATTTACCGTCGAATTCCGCCAAATGTTTATAAGCGGAAAGGAACGTCTCCTGCGCCAGGTCCTCGGAGGCAAAATAGTCCGATGTCATCTTATAACAGATAGAAAAAACAAGATTCTGATAAGAATCAATCAGCGCTGACAATTGTTCTTCCCGTCCGATACTATCTACCTCCTTCCCTCACGTCTCTGTCTACTATAACGAACCTGTGATTCATTTGTCTTCAACTTTGATAAAATTATTTTTTAGGCTTGGGCTGAAACACCACACTGGCCAGATATCCAAATACCAGGGCCGCCGAGCATCCCACCGCACCGGTCTTGAAACCGCCCTGGAACAGCCCGATAAAACCGCTCTCATCCACAGCCTCCCGCACGCCCTTCATCAGAATATTGCCATACCCAAGCAGAGGCACGCTGGCTCCCGCGCCCGCATATTCCATAAAGGGTTCATACCATCCAAAGAAACTGATCACCGCGCCCGTGCAGACCAAAAGCACCATGATTCGCCCCGGCAGAAGCTTGGTCTTTTCCATCAGAATCTGTACCAGTGCGCAAATCACGCCGCCCACCCAAAAAGCATTGAAATAATCCATTCTATGCATTCCTCCACATTTCAAATTTTCTTTGCGTCTGTGTCTTATTCGTCTGCTTTTTTAATCAAAAGCAAAATAAGCGCAAACATTACTGTTAGTCTCTGTTATTTTACAAAGATTATACAAAAAATCGTCGCTGCATTTTTCTATACCATAAACGGAGTGTATCCGGCAATACTATGATTGTCGGACACACTCCGTTCTTAAGTTTTGTTTCCAAAATGCTTCAAACTCTCGCTGTCACATGCCGCCAGTTCTCTCCGCATGTCTTTTACAGAGCGTTTTGGTCACTGTGTCACCTTTTCAAAATCCGAGGCCGGATGCTTACAAAGCGGACAGATGAAGTCAGCAGGCAGTTCCTCTCCCTCATAAACATAACCACAAACCGTACAGCGCCATACTGTCTTTCCTGTCTGAACCGTCTGCTGCGGTTTGGGCTTTATCGATGACTGATAATACTCATAAGTAGCCGATGCAGTATCTGAAAGTACTTCCATATCGTCTACGGAAGCGATAAACAGCGTATGACTGCCCAGGTCAACGGTCTGCTCCACTGTAGCACTGATATAGCTGTTGGTGCCTGCCGTCACATAATATAGGCCGTTGGCACTGCGCTTACACTCTCCATATCCCGCAAATTTATCCACTTCCCGACCAGACTGGAAGCCAAAGTGCTTAAACAGCTCAAACTCCGCCGCCTGACTTATGGTTGAAATATTAAAGCGTCCGCTTTGCTTAACCAGATCGTGGGTAAAGTTCGACTTATTTACGGCGATACTGATCCTGTTCGGCTCAGAAGTCACCTGCTGTGCCGTGTTAATGATACACCCGCTGTCCTTTCCGTCCATACCGGAGGTAAGCACAAACAGTCCATAAGATAATTTATACATTGCTTTTTTGTCCATTTTTCCCTCATTTCTGTGCCGCAATCTTCTCTACGACTTCTCTAATTGACAGATGTTCACAGTCTATCCTGACATCGGCATACCGTTCATACAGTGGGATACGTTCTTCGTAAAGTGCCGCGAGATCCTGTCCCTCCCGCAGTGTCACACCCCGCTCATCCAGATCACCCAGTCGTTTTCTGATATCCTCTAAAGGAAGCGCTAGATACACGACCTTTCCGATCTGTTTATAATGTGCCATGGCCTTATCCCCATAGACGGCACTGCCGCCTGTGGCAATGACCGTCCGGTCAGTCTGAATGGAAGCATTCACTTCCTCCTCCACCTGCCAGAAACCCTCCACGCCCCGCTCGGAAATAATCTCATGCAAAAGTTTCCCTTCCCTGCTCTGGATGACCAGATCCGCATCCATAAAGGCATATCCCAATTTCTTGGCAAGCACAACACCCACGGTACTCTTACCCACACCGGGCATACCGATCAAAATTATGTTTTCCATTCTCTTCACGCTTTTACATATGCTGTCACTTCCACCTCACACAGCACATCCTTGGGAAGCTGCTTGACTGCCACACAGCTCCTGGCCGGTTTTTCGGTAAAATACTTCTCATACACCGCGTTAAAGGCTGCAAAGTCCGCCATTTCTGCCAGAAAACAAGTCGTCTTTACCACTTTGGTATAGTCTGTACCCGCCTCTGCCAGGATGGCTCCCACATTTTTCATAACCTGCTCTGCCTGTTCGGTCACATCTTTGCCGGTAATCTCTCCCGTGGCAGGGTCAATGGGAATCTGTCCCGATGCAAAAAGAAAATCTCCTGCCATGATACCCTGAGAATATGGTCCGATGGCCGCCGGTGCTTTGTCCGTTGACACTTTAGTTAACATAACTTTTCTTCCTTTCCCTTTTCAGTCTTTTTATGATATACGCGTCTTTCCAATATATGGAACTTTATTTATGATACTCGGTTTTCCAATATACTGAACTTTATCTAATACTCTCTCTGCTTTGCCTGCAGACAGATATTATTCCATTCACACATCTCCAAACACTGCCTTTACATAGAATCCCCTGGCGTTTTCAATAATCTCTGTCACAACGCCTTCCCGCTCCAGCATCCGCTCCCGAAAAGGGAAATTGCCAGACATGGCAAGAGCCGGATCTATCGTATAATAATAATTACTTGGGAGAACGCCCTCTGTCACCGTGACCCTGTCACCCTTTTGCAAAAGTCCGGGACGTTCCATCTTAAACTCCATCTCCCGCATTTGTCTTACCTCATGATTCCTGCTTCACGATATGTTCTTTATGTTCTCCTGACAAAAATTCCCACGTTCCCTGCCATAAGCAAAAGATGCCAGTGCTTGTGATACAGCAAAACAGCGTGCCTGCAGATAATATTTTAACCCAAACCACTGATTTTCTCAAGAAAAAGATATTATATTGTTGCTGTTTATCAGTTTTATTGTAATATTCTCTTTACAAAGCCGCAGGGACGGCTGTCAAGTTAGCGCCATAACTTTTCCCAATCTCAAGGGACAAAAGCAATTCCTGCGGCTTGATATATGGATTTTTATGGATTGCCGACAATACTTTATTGTCAGTTTCGGAAAAAGTTAAGTGTGTTTGTAAACTTTTCATATTAAAATTTATGGTGAATTTAGATTATCTCTTTAGAAGTTCTTATATGTCGGTATAGCCCGTATTTTCGGGCTTTCCCGGCATTTTAGATATGGGGAGAAGTTCTTATATACCCTCATAACCTCTTAGGTTTTCCCTCTCAATGGTAGTAAAAGAAGTAGTAAATCCGTC
>CATOMC010000027.1 GCA_951801245.1 uncultured Lachnospiraceae bacterium | reverse complement strand
AAGCATGGAAACTATTTCTTATAACCTTTCTCTGCCCTCATCAGCAGACTGGTAATACTTCGTATTCCCAGTTCGCGTTGCTCGTCAGAAGCATATATATACAGTTTCTCATGCAAGCATGGAAACTATTTCTTATAACCTTTCTCTGCCCTCATCAACAGACTGGTAATACTTCGTATTCCCAGTTCGCGTTGCTCGTCAGAAGCATATATATACAGTTTCTCATGCAAGCATGGAAACTGTATATATATGCTTCTGACTCTGCTGATTCGCGCAAAAAAAGGCCATGGTAAAACTACCATGGCCTTTTCGGGTTATGCATATCTATTGACTTGTCAGGTCAGTGTGGATTGCACCTGACAAATCGCCTATACGCGGAGGTAATTCTACATATTATGTCCCTGTTTAATTGTGTCTGCTTGTTTCCCATCTTGTTTAAATCAATTAAAAACATAACCTTACCTCCTTTCGTGATTTTTGTGATACTGTTGTTATCTTAATACATGCTTATGTTGTTGTCAATTAAAATTTTACAATTCTTTACAAGTCAATTTAACAACTCTTACAAATTTTCCAAAAGTTCCTGCATGCTCATGGAACCTTCCATATACTCATACCCGCCCACATTGTAGGATGCGGCTTCCTCTGGAGAAATCTCCACCCCGTCAATATAGCTGACTCCATAAAGTCCCATGGATTCCATCTCTTCTTCGTCCGGATATCCATTCTGGTTCGCATCATCAAAGTTAAACGTCTCAATCCGTGCCGTTACCTCTATTGTGTGCCGGTCACTGATTTCCATATAAGTGGTATACAGAATTGCACCAGCATAATCATTATTATCGTTTATGATATTATTCTTATGCGGCGCATATGCATACCCTGCATTTCCCATAGCTCCATAACCCCAATGATCCATCAGGTTATAGATTGTCCCGTCCTGATAAGTATAGAGGCTGACGGAATACCCCCGACGGCAGACTGCCAGTTCCGGTATATCATCCTCATCCACATAATACAAGTCATAAGTATAATCGTCCTCAGTCATATCACTGAGTCTTGCCACTGCTTCGTAGGCTTCCTGATATCCGCCAAATTCTCCGTTTCTTTTGCCGCCGCTTATAAAATTGCGAATCTCCTGAACCGTCAGCGGCATCACCTGTTCGGACAGAGATTCCGATAACCGTTCCTGCAGTACAAAATAACTCGGATCATCTGACCCGTTCTCACCAAACCCATAATAAACAACCGCAAAACTGACATCTCCGAAAGTCTCGATCAGCACAATATCCGTACAGCCGTCATAGTTCATGTCGTAAAAGGACACCGCATCCAGACTGCTAAAGTCCTGTCCGGACACATCAGCCGGAAGATAAGTATCCAGCTCCTTAATGACTTCTCCGTCCTGCATGATCTTGATTTCCAGTCCCTCTCCTGCCTGTGCGGGCAAAAAAGGAACAACCCATACCTTACCCGGATATTCACTCAGTTCCACTTCAAAAGTCTGCTCTGCAATACAGTGATCCCCAAACCGCTTCCTGATATCGTCCTGATCTTTTCCGTCGCTTTCCGCCCTTTCTGCCTCAGCCTCCGAAGGATTCTCCTGCACGACAGCTTCCTTCATGCCATCTTCCAGATCCTCAATGCTCTGGCCGGGTTGATCAATCCGGTCAACTGCATCCGCTCCTTCTCTATCCGGCTCCTGTCCGCGGCCGCATGCTGTCAACATCACTGCTGCCATCCATACTGCCGCCAAAACCATATTTCTCTTATGGGAACAATCTTCATTCACTGCAAAATCTCTCCTCTTATAACCTGTTTCCTTTTATCTGCCGTCCTTTATCTGAATCTGATACAACAAAATCTGATACGGCAAAATCAGCAGATTTGCTGTAACGGCTATTTTTCCATTTTCCAGAAATAAGCACTGTATGCCGGCAGAAGACTTCCGCCGCCAAAATCATGCTCCTTCCCGCTGATCAGATCCACAGCCAGACCACAGCCCGCGTCAAAATGCGCCGTATAATCTTCCTCATCTGCATTGATCGCCACAAGCACCCTCTCATCTTCACATTTACGTTCAAAGATGCACTGCTTATTGGTCAGGACAACCGATCTGAAAGCACCATAGTTCAGAGCCTTTGATTTCTTCTTTGCTTCTGCAAGCCTGCTGATCCACTCGCTTAAGTCATTCCACTGAGGCTCTTCAAAACAGGCCCGAAGCGCAGGATCCCCTTCGCTCTTATTTGCTTTGGCCCCCCACTCGCTTCCATAGTACACACAAGGGATTCCCGGCATACCAAAGCACAGCGCATAAATCAAGGGCAGGTGCTTTTCATTCGTGAGATTGCTGGCAATCCGGCTCACATCATGGTTGTCCACAAAGGATAACAGGTGCTTGCCGCGATAGAGACACCAGTTCTCGGGGCCAAACTGCCTCAAAAGCGAATGATTGATTTCAAACATATTCATACTGTTGAAGCTGGAATACAGCCCTTTATAACACTCATAGTTCGTAGATGAATGAAGCATCTGGTCATTGACCATCTGATTATAGTCGCCGTGCAGCATCTCGCCAAGCAGATAAAACTCCGGCTTCAAGCCTTCCGTAAAGTTCCTTAATCTTCTGACAAAATCATGATCCAGGCAGTACGCCACGTCAAGTCTTAAACCGTCAATATCGAACTCTTCCACCCAGCCTTTGACACTGTCCAGAATGTGATTGATCACATCCTCGTTGCGAAGGTTTAATTTCACCAGATCGTAATTGCCTTCCCAACCCTCATACCACAGGCCGTCATTATAATTGGAATTGCCTCCCAGATTGATATGGAACCAGTGAAGGTATGGCGAATTCTCCCTGTTTTTCAAAACATCCTGAAAAGCCCAGAAACCTCTGCCCACATGATTGAACACCCCGTCCAAAACCACTTTGATGCCATTATCATGAAGGTTCTCACATACCTTTTTAAAATCCTCATTCGTTCCCAGTCTGCAGTCAATGGTATGATAATCTCTCGTATTATACCCATGGGTATCCGATTCGAATACCGGAGAAAAATAAATTGCATTGATCCCCAGCTTCTTCATGTGTGGAATCCAGTCGTTCACCTTTAAGATACGATGCTCCAACTGCCCATCGTTTTCAAAAGGCGCTCCGCAGAATCCCAAAGGATATATCTGATAGAATACACTTTCATATGCCCACATGTTTTTATCTCCTCTCACACTTCCAGTCTTGCCGTCCAGCGGCACTACCGTTTCTCAAATTAACATGTTATATCACACTTTATATGTAATATGCACTACCATATTTTGTAGTTTGCCTCAAACAGTATACCACCATCTTCTCCCATCCGTCAAATCTTCCCCTGGCTTACATCCTGTCACTACTGATTTATCGGCTTACATTTCACACCCACACCACTATGTCACGCATTCGCATTCAATTACATCCGTCATTGACCAATCCGGTTCATTTTTGGGTATACTCAAATCCGTGTGTCGACTTTTCCACAGGTTTTCACCCATATTTTTTGTAAAAAGGGCTTCAAATTGCGAAGAAATCCCCAATTTCCACAAAGTTATCCACATTGACAGCCTTGTCATATCCTGATGACTTCCGTAACTTTTTGTCAAAATCCGGATGTCATTTGCGGTATTTCCTATCAGATAACTGTCGAAATGACTTTTTTAGGGCGAAAGCACTTGCATTTTCTGCCGTATCCTGTCCTAAACCAGTCAACTGCAAACCCTCGTTTGACATGAAAAGTCAATCCTCTATCCCGACTTTTCCACCATCAATCCAACAGCTTGTACAAAAATATGGGCTTTTTCTTAATTGACCGGATAGGATAATGTCAAAAAACCTCTCATTTAAAGCCATTCATCCCAAAACCTCTCCACTTTTCGACCTATTTGGTCAACTGTAACGATCTCATATTCCTGCCACTCCCGCGGAAAAAGCCTCTGGTATGCCGGTGAAAGAAACCTCTCATCCAAGAGTGCAACAATTCCAAAGTCCTCCACTGTCCGGATCACCCTTCCTGCCGCCTGCAATACCTTGTTCATACCCGGATAGCGATAGGCATAATCAAAGCCGTTCTCCCCCCAGCCGTCAAAATATTTTTTCAGGATCTCCCGCTCATCACACACCTGCGGAAGACCGGTACCCACAATGATGGCCCCGATCAGGCTGTCGTTCTTTAAGTCAATTCCCTCTCCAAAGATTCCACCCATGACACAGAACCCCAGCAGGCTTCTCTCTTCTTCGATTTCAATATCCATCCGGATCAATGCCCGCAGGTCACATGCCTCATTACCGATAAACCGGTTTAAGAACGCTTCCCTGGCCTCCTCATCCATGTGATCCTCCTGCAGGATACATTCCACACTCTCATCCTCATTGAAATAGTCCTGATAAATTTCATATACCCGCCTTAAAAAAGCATGCGAGGGAAAAAACAGAAGATAGTTGCCGTGGCGCTTTTCAATCACATTATGAATATAGGATGCAATCCGATAATATTCTTCATCTCCCCTGCGGGTAAAACGGCTGGTCACATCCCTTCCGATATATAATCCCATCTTCTCGGGCTGAAAAACAGACCTGGCATAGACTTCATAATCTCCCTCCTGTGCTCCCAGAAGCTTCTTATAATATTGTATCGGCAGAAACGTAGCAGAAAACAAAATCGTACTCCTGCCCCGCATCATACAGTTCCTGAGATTTTTCGCCGGATTGACACAAAACAGTCTGACAATAAAGCTTCCATCCTCACGCATCTGTGTATATGTCACATAACTTTCATCCAGAAGTTCATACATGTCCATGAAATGAGACACTTCAAAATAGAACGCCAGAATCTCCTTCCGAACCGGACTGTCTTCATGATCTTCCAGATAATCCTCTATGGCAGTTCGCAAACGGATCAGCGTCCGCATAAAGCTTTCTATGCTTTCCTCTATCCGGCATCCGTCACACGCCCTTTTCAGGGACAGTAATTCTCTGTTACATTTATCCAGATTTCCTGCGATCCGCTCATCATATGCTTTTACCGTCCGCTTCAACTCCAGGAAATCTTCTTTACACAGCACGGCACTGTACATGTCTCTGCCCCGCTCCACCAGATTATGGGCTTCGTCCACCAGAAAGATATACTCTCCCCTGATCCCTTCCATAAAAAACCGCCGCAGATAAACATGCGGGTCAAACAAATAATTATAATCACAAATGACCGCATCGGAAAACAGACTCATATCCAGACACATCTCAAAGGGACAGACCTGATGCTTCGTGGCATATTCCTCAATTTTCTCCCTGGTAAAACTGTCCTCATGCGTCAGCAGATCATACATAGCATCGTTGATTCTGTCGTAATGCCCCCTGGCAAAAGGACAATACACCGGGTTACACTCGGCCTCCTCCATGAAACAGATCTTATCCCTGGCCGTCAGAATCACACTCTTTAACTTAAGTCCCCGCTCTCTCAGCATGGTAAATGTGTCATCCGCCACGGTACGGGTGATGGTCTTAGCCGTTAGATAGAAGATTTTCTCACACAATTCCTCTCCCATGGCCTTAAGTGCCGGGAACACCGTGGAAATAGTCTTACCCACCCCTGTGGGCGCCTCTATAAAAAGCTTTCTCTTATGGTAAATTGTCTGATAGACGTAAGTTACCAATTCTTTCTGCCCTTCTCGATAAGGGAACGGGAACACCATCTGTCTGATAGATTCCTGCCTGGCCTTCTGCCACTGAAAACTATAATCCGCCCACTTGCGATATTGCACCAAAATATCCTGAAACCACGCATGCAGTTCATCATACGTGTAATCATAATGAAAATACCGGATCTCTTCCGTCTCCATGTGACAATACGTCATACGCACCCGGATATTTGTAAGCTTCTGCTGTTCGGCATAGATGCAGGCATAACATTTTGCCTGCGCCAGATGGACAGACACAGGACCTCTCATCTTCTTCAAATCCTGAAAAGTTCCTTTGATCTCATCTATGGTGACCGAAACGCTCTGGGTTTCCTGCGGCTGCTGTATGACAGCCAAAGACTCCGGCTTTTGCGAAATCACTTCTCCGATCCGCATCTGCTGTGCTTCCACAGAAAGAGTCTCTGCAAAAACCGCGTCACCGCTGCCCTTCTGCGTAATGATGCCGTCTGCGCGCCCTTCCACCACGATCGCATACTCTCCGGCATCATAGACGTAGCGAAGCGACACCTCCGCCTGATACTCCGGCCCCATACGCCTCTGTATCATACGGTGAATGCGGCCTCCCTCCTGCATGGCATTTTCAGAAGATACTGTTCTTCGATTGTCTATATTGCCGGAGCGCAGTATGAACTCCACAAGCCCCCGCACTGAGATGCACACTTCCATCAAATTTTCCTTCCTAAAACAAAAACTCCCTACGTAAGATATTACGCTATCTTACATAGGGAGTCAATGTGACACGTTCCTGCACAATCTATACCGCTACTGCAAATTTTCCAAGATATCTTTCAAAATCAGCATCATAGCCGTTATACGCAACGGTTAAAATCTGATTGAAATTAAGCCCCAACACACCAATAATGGATTTGGCATCCACAATAAAGCTGTTGTAGGAGATATCTACATCAAATGCACATTTGCTTGCTGCAGACACGAAGTCTTTTACCTCATTTGGTCTCAATTTGATTTTGTGTTGCATAACCTTCACCTTCCTTTTGCATTCATACATGCCAGAAGCACACATGAAAAAAACGTTTTCAGCTCCTCGTTGGAGTAAATTATACACTAATATCCACTTTTGTAAAGAACCATTTTTACGCCCTCAAAAATACAGTTTTGGCATTTTCTTGCAAACTTACCAATATATTTTGTAATCCAAAATAAAAATTGATGACTTCTGCCTATAAACCGCTTTTGTATCATAAATGCAAGAGCGCAATTTATTCACTTTTTCTGGAATTCCATCATATAATCTTGGTAACGATAAGCACACATCTGCCTTTGCAACCGCTTGTTCTCCCGTTCTTTGATCCCGATCGTCTCATGGAAAGCCCTGAACAGATCCTGGTATTCCTCTTCTTTGGAAGACCATCTGAATGCCTCCGGCATAAGGTCTCCCCTGGCCGACACCAGATACCACTCTTCCTTCGCCGGATGAACGCCGAATAGCTCCCGGTTCTCATCATAGATCATAAAGTTTTCCACACATAACCGGTCCGCAAAATGCGGCATCACAAAAGGAATCACATTATTCTTAGGCCCGATTCTGGAAAAGAGCACACCCTGCTCCAATTCCTGAAAGCGGATAAACTCTGTCTCATAATGTGCCTCATTGGCCGTATAGCGCGCCAACTCAAAGGCTCTCTGCACATAAGGATTGCGCAGGTTTTCCATTACGCGGCTGCCGCTGCCTGCCGTAATGGCATCCACCACAGTCCGGTAAACTGCCTCTCCCTTATCCGGATAGCAGGATGCCGCCGCCCGACAGACTGCATGATATGCATGTTCTCCCAATCGTCCAAGCAACGTTCGTGCCACTTTATCAGTCTTGACCGGATCCGGGGAAATATGCAGATAGCTGGCAAACAATCTATAATTATCCTCTTCACCGATCTGAATATGCACATGCTCATGCCCCTCCCTTAAGGCATAGGCATCATATATCCCGGTAAAGATACCTTCCAGAGAATCCTCACAGATCAGATACTTTTCTTCCATATATAAATATATTTTCCTTTCCTCTAAGTGTTACACAGCTTGACTGCACAAACCTCCACGGTACTGCTTACATCTGTGAAAACAGCGACATCTGCTGATAAACCATCCCATCCGTCATAAAGGGAAGCTTCTCTCCCCGTCCCATCTGGTTCTGATAGGTCAGATTCCGTACGATATATTCTTCCTCTATCTTGGTCGGATACATCATCCTGCCATTACACGTAATGAAATACAAAGCCCTCTTCAAGACAACTCCTATCTTCTTTAAGTCCTCAAAGGTCAGATTGCCAAATCTTCGGGCACTGATGATCCGCCGGGCACTCTTAACCCCTACTCCGGGAATCCGCAAAAGCAACCGATAGTCTGCCCGGTTAACCTCCACCGGAAAGACTTCCAGATGACGCACTGCCCAATCCGCCTTCGGGTCGATTGCCATGTTAAAATTCGGCCGGTCCGCCGTCAACAGTTCGTCCACCTTAAAATCATAAAACCGAAGCAGCCAGTCGGCCTGATATAACCTGTGCTCCCGAAGAAGCGGCGGTCCTCCTGCAAGCGCCGGCAGATCCTTATCCTCATTCACGTTCACAAAAGCCGAGTAGTACACTCTTTTTAACGAAAATTTATCATAGAGGTTCTCCGCCACCGACATAATCTGATAATCACTTTCCGGCAAAGCCCCGACCACCATCTGGGTGGATTGTCCCGCCTCACAAAAATGCGGGGCATGTTTATATAAAGTAAGTTCATTCTTATTCTCCGCAATACCGTTCTGAATCTGCCGCATAGGTTTCAGGATATTCCTGCGGTGCTTATTGGGCGCCATTTCCTTAAGTCCCTCTGCGGTAGCCATCTCCAGATTTACACTCATGCGGTCTGCCAGATACCCCGCCCGCTGTATCAGAAGCGGATCCGCCCCCGGTATGGCCTTGATATGAATATACCCCTGAAAGCGATGCACCGCCCGCAGCTTATGCACCGTCTCACAGATCAGTTCCATGGTATAATTCGGGCTATAAAGAATCCCGGAACTTAAAAACAAACCTTCTATATAATTGCGTCTGTAAAACTCCATCGTCAGTTCACATACTTCATCCGGTGTAAAGGAGGCTCTTGGCACATCGTTAGAACAACGATTGATACAATAGCGGCAGTCGTATATACATTCGTTGGTAAACAGAATCTTCAAAAGCGAAATACATCTGCCGTCCGCCGCAAAGCTGTGACACAGACCGGCCGCCACCGTATTGCCAATCCCCTGCCCGTCATTCTTCCGGGAAGAACCGCTGGAACTGCAGGACACATCATACTTCGCCGCCTCTCCCAATATTTTCAGTTTCTCCAAAACCGACATCTGCGGTGAAATCCTGACCTCCATCGCTGTAACCGCACTCCTTCTCAGTATAAAATCTTCATCTCTTCCTATCTATATACCTCCGCCCGGCACGTAGAACATGTGTTTGTTTTATCATATCATTCTTCTCCTGACAATGCAACAGGTTTTTAGAACACGACAAACGCATGAATGTCTACCCCAACCCAAACGCCCAATTACGGATTTTTAAATTTTCATTAGTTCTTCAATAAACTGTCCCGGTGCAAAGCTTATATTAAAACGCTTCCTTTTTAGTGACA
>CATOMC010000026.1 GCA_951801245.1 uncultured Lachnospiraceae bacterium | reverse complement strand
CAAAACCACAGAAATCCCGTAATTCCTGAGAAAATTTGAGGAAAACGATCAGGAGGGAAGTGGTAGGGATCGAGAAAATAAGCTGTAATAACAGGGCCTTGAGCATTGGATAAAGAAGATGCCTGCGCGGCCTGCCGGTGGCAGCATGAAAATGAGAAATGAAAGACACGGGAACAAATTCATCAAGGTTAATGGTTTCATCGAGTATGGAAAGAAACTCATATTTATCGTTATCAAATTTATTTTGGCAATCGGTAAAAAAATCTGCCAAAGAAAGCTGTTTGTATGGTATCATGTAGGTACAACTCCTTTCCGGTGGATGGTTGATTGTTATTCGACATCTCAATTTTACCATAAACCAGTGAGGAGTTGTTTTATTTTGTAACAAAGAGAATCCCGTATTTATGCGGGTTCTGGTGTTTCGCAAACGCCTAAAGAAGAAAATTCGAGAAAGGAGACGCTTGGGAGGTTAGCTTAAAATCGAAATATCAAACAGAGAATTGCTGAATCTGATAAAATGTGGTATAATAAATATAGATTTAGAGGACGTGGCAGATGTCCTTTTGTGCAAGACGCAAGAGGAGATTACCATGAGCGAGATTACAATTCCGAAAATCAATTCCCGGCAGAAGGGACTACAGATACAATTTTATACCACGATTCCTACTAAGTATTCAGAGACCGGAAAACGCCACCAGATCACAGGAGTTTCAGAGGACGAAGTAAAGAAGAAATTTCGTAAGGAAGCAAGAAGGACGATAACAGGTCAGGTGGATTTAGAGAAGCATAAAAATGATACGGTGGCACAGGTGGTAGAAATGTTTCTGGAATTTGCCAAAGGGGATCTCAAGAAGCAGACACATAGCAGATATTACAGGGCATATGTAAATTATGTGAAAGATAGCAGCTTTGGAAAAATCCCTGCCCGGAAGATTAAGAAGTATCACTGTGATGATTTTATCCGTACCTTGACAAATGGAACAATCGTTTATTCTTATGTATGTCAGATAAAATGCATTGTCAGTCAGGCATTTGATTATGCCTGTGACAGAGAAATTATGAGTTGGAACTTTATGCGGAAGGTAAAAATCAACGAGGACAGATGTAAAGAGCATGAAGATAAGGAACTTGGCGTATGGGAAGATGATGAGATTAATACTTTGCAGTCCGGTTCCATGAATTGCTGGAACAAATGCAGGAAATACCGCAATTCTCCGGCTCTTTTTATTCTTTGTGGCACTGGCTTAAGGCTTGGCGAACTGTTAGCTTTAAAATGGAGCAAGGTCGATTTTGAACGCAGAACCATCAGGATAGAGAGAACACAGACAGAGTATACGGACTACGATACCAATTCCAAAATCTATGAGGAAAGCACTCCGAAGAACAAAACTTCCCGTAGAACCATAGTGATCAACGACTTTACATATAAATGGCTGGTGGAACAGAAACGCAGGACTAAGCAGGCAGGGATTGAAAGCGAATATGTCATTCCGGCAAACAGTGGAAGGATGGTAAAGGAAAGCAATATTACCAGTACTTTCAAAGCTTTTTGCAATAATGTTGGAGTAGAATATAAGCCATCCCATACCTGTAGAAGAAGCTATGTGACTAACTGTCTGGATAAAGGCATGAAGCTGGCGCTGGTTTCAAGAAACGTAGGGCATAAGAATAAAAGTACAACCTTAAACACCTACTATAAGTGCAAAAACGATTACGAAGACAATCTGGCAATCCAGAATGAAATCTTTAAGATATATGATTTCGACTTTGGCGGTGTGCAAAAAGAACCTGTGTTCGCATAAAACATCTCATTCACATTATGCGTAAAAACATAGTAACTATCAGTGCTTACAGCAATGAAGCAAGTATCATGCGGAGTAAAGGAAAACTCTGAAACCCTGATAAACACTGGCTCCATGCTTGGCAACACTTGGCAACACCCCAAAATCCCCATTTTAAAACCCTCAAACATAGCGGAAGCCCCCAGAAATGCGGCTTTGGCATTCCCAGAGGCTTCCTTAGGGGAGGATAAGTATTTTACTTTCTCTTTGGTAACCATCAAAGGAGGGGGTCCATTGACTATTAAGTAGTATGGTCGGCTTTTTAGGGAATATACACGACTGGCAAAAATATTTTACTTTTTGGAAGAAATGTTATATACTAATGAGCGTAGCATGTTGTCCCTTTGCGGGAACACTGTATATTATTAGGATAAAAGGTGGTAAATACGATGGCATTATTAAAACAATGGCGCGACATGGCGTATTCCGAGACAGCGAACAAGGGAGATTTACAGAGGCTCTGGGCCGACTATTTTCAGAAAGAAAAAGAAATTTACGCGCAGCTTTTAAAGACACCTGACACGGTAGTGAAGGGTACGGTCAAAGGACTGGCGGATCAATATGAAGTGGAACTGATGACCATGGTTGGCTTTCTGGACGGTATCAACGACAGCCTGAAAGAACAGAATCCGATTGAGGAGATGGAGGAAGACACCGAGGTAAATCTGGGATTTGACAAGGAACTTCTCTACAAAAATATGGTGGCGGCAGGCGCTGACTGGCTCTATGAACTGGAAGAGTGGAACGATATCTTCGACGAAGATAAGAGAAAGGCTCTTTACAGAGAGCAGAAGGAATCTACCACGGTTCACAAAGAGAAGAAAGTTTATCCCAATGATCCCTGTCCCTGTGGCAGCGGCAAAAAGTATAAGAAATGTTGTGGTAAAAATGCATAAAAAACAGAAGCTGAATACATCCAGGACAAAACAGGCGGTTGAAACTTTCTATGAAGGCTATAATTGTGCCCAGTCAGTTTTTGCGACCTATGCGGATTGCTTCGGTATGGACAGGGAGACGGCTTTGCGGATGTCCAGCGCCATGGGCGCCGGTGTCGGCAGAATGCGAGAAGTCTGTGGAGCCGTCTCTTCCATGGCTATGTTGGCCGGCCTGAAAGAGGGCAATGCCGATCCTCAGGACGAGGAAGCCAAGGAGCGGATTTATCTGCGGGTACGGCAGATGAGTGACCGCTTTCGGAAAGAGAATGGGAGTATTATCTGCAGGGAACTTCTGGGAATCACGGAGGCTGAAGAGAGTGCGAAGCCTCAGCCGCGTACGAAAGAATACTATGAATCCAGGCCCTGCCCGCATCTGATCGAATGTGCGGCGGGGATTATTGAAGAAGAATTGTTAAACGAAAAATAGTACTATATAGAAAAACCGTCCCAAAACTATGACTGGCAGCAGGGTGGAGTTTCCACTTTAACATCAGGTCAACCCACCTTGTGGGCGGCTGTCTTCGTATGTATAATAACATAGATAGATGGACGTATCATGTTAAAATTTAAAAAATACTTTACTTTTATGGAAAGATAGCATAGAATACGTATAACAGATATGGATCAACACGTTGACGAGAAGAGTAGAATGCAGAAAGCATCAGAGAGAGGCGCCCTGTGCTGAAAGTGCCTTTGCCGGAAACATTTGAAAACTAACTCCGAGTGGCCCCAATCCGGCCCGGTGGCTTACGTTACAGCCTGAATGAGAGGTTCTGGTAAGACGTCAGGGGCGCACAGAACAAGCGAGGTGGAACCGCGTATATTACGTCCTCTGCACTATCCAGGTGATGGTGCAGGGGATTTTTTGCGCGATAAGAGCATTGAGCGGCACGAATGCCGGTTAGAAGCATCTGGCATCTGCTCAGACAAACAATTTTATCCCAAAAATCAATTATAAGGAGGAGATTGATATGGACATGACAGCATTAAAAGAACGTACGACAGAACTGATGGAGGAGAATGTGACGCTCAGCAAGCTGAATTTCTTCCTGTTGGGAACAGTATTGCTGCTTGCGGGGATTTGTCTGGGGCTTTTGACAGCGCCCCTCACCCATGGGATTGCAATCGGAAGTCATAACGGCTGTAACAATGGCAACATTAATGGCAATGACAGCGAAAATGACCGGGGAAATTGTGGTGAGAAAGCAAAATAGAAACAGATAGAAAAACGCAGCATTGCAAATTTTCAGAGAGGAAAAGGTGACAAGATCATGAAGATTACATTGAAAGACGGCTCCTGCAAGGAGTATGCGCAGGCGATGAGCATCTACGACATCGCCCTTGACATTTCGGAAGGACTGGCAAGAATGGCCTGTGCCGGCGAAGTAGACGGTAAGGTGGAGGATTTACGGACAGTCATTGACAGAGATTGTCAGTTAAATATTCTGACAGCCAATGATCCTGAGGGATTAAAAGTTGTCAGACACACCACATCCCACGTGCTGGCGGAAGCAGTGAAACGCCTGTTCCCGGAGGCAAAGGTGACCATCGGCCCGGCGATTGAAGACGGATTTTATTATGATTTCGATGCCCAGCCTTTTTCCAGAGAGGATCTGGATAAACTGGAAGCAGAGATGAAGAAGATCATTAAGGAAGGGCATAAACTGGAACGGTTCACACTTCCCAGAAAGGAAGCCATTCAATATATGAAAGACCGCAATGAGCCTTTTAAGGTGGAACTGATCGAGGATCTGCCGGAGGACGCGGAGATATCTTTCTACGATCAGAGCGGATTCGTGGATCTGTGCGCGGGGCCGCACTTGATGAGTACGAAGAATATCAAGGCGTATAAACTGATCTCTTCTTCCATGGCCTATTGGCGGGGTGATTCTAACAGAGCGCAGCTGCAGCGTATTTATGGTACGGCCTTTGCGAAGAAAGAGGAACTGGAGGCGCATCTGGCATATCTGGAGGATATCAAACGCCGTGACCATAATAAACTGGGCCGTGAGATGGAACTGTTTACCACAGTAGATGTGATCGGTCAGGGACTGCCGCTGCTATTACCCAAGGGTACTAAGATGGTCATGAAATTGCAGCGCTGGATCGAAGATCTGGAAGACAAAGAGTGGGGCTATGTGCGGACGAAGACGCCGCTGATGGCTAAGAGCGATCTGTATAAGATTTCGGGACACTGGGATCATTACAAAGAAGGCATGTTCGTGTTGGGGGACGAGGAAGTGGATAAGGAAGTCTTCGCCCTGCGGCCGATGACCTGCCCGTTCCAGTATTATTGTTACAAAAATACCCAGCATTCCTACCGTGATCTGCCAATCCGCTATGGTGAGACATCTACCTTATTCAGAAATGAGGACTCCGGTGAGATGCATGGTCTGACCAGAGTCAGACAGTTTACCATTTCCGAAGGGCACTTGGTGGTGCGCCCGGATCAGATGGTGGAAGAGTTCAAGGGGTGTATTGCTCTGGCAAAATATGTTATGTCAACCTTGGGGCTATTGGATGATATTACCTGGCACTTGTCCAAGTGGGATCCGGAAAATCCGGACAAATACATTGGGGAGCCGGAAGTCTGGAATGAGACAGAGGCGCATATCCGTAATATTCTGGAAGAACTGGAACTTCCTTTCGTGGAAGATGTGGGCGAGGCAGCTTTCTATGGGCCGAAGGTGGACATTAATGCGAAGAATGTTTACGGCAAAGAGGATACCATGATCACCATACAGTGGGATGCACTGCTGGCGGAGCAGTTTGACATGTATTTCATCGATGCCAATGGCGATAAGGTCCGTCCCTATATCATTCACAGAACATCTCTTGGCTGTTATGAGCGGACACTGGCGTGGCTGATCGAGAAATATGCGGGTAAATTCCCGACCTGGCTGTGCCCGGAGCAGGTACGTGTCCTGCCAATCTCCGAAAAGTATGAGGAGTATGCGGAAGAAGTGAGAAAAGAACTGGCCAGAAATGATGTGGATGTGACAGTGGATAATCGTTCTGAGAAGATTGGGTTTAAGATTCGCGAGGCGCGTCTGAATAAGGTGCCCTATATGCTGGTAGTCGGCGCCAAGGAAGCGGAGGAAAAGACCGTGTCTGTCAGAAGCCGTTATGCGGGAGATGAGGGCGTGAAGCCTTTGGGCGACTTTATTGACCAGATCTGCAGGGAAATCCGGACTAAGGAGATTCGTAAAGAAGAGGTTACAGAAGAAGGAAAATAAGTGTTTTAGTCTTGCAGTATGTGTGGGGATTAGGAATCGCAGTAGACTGCTCTGACATGGAGGTTGGTATGAAGAGCAAGATTGAAGTTTCAAGCAAGGATGCTTTGGGGTGGTTTTTTATTGGCATTAGTGTGCTGATGCTTGTAAAAAGTGTGGCACTGTGTTTTAGTAATGACATCTGGTATGATGAACTGTTTACCGTGGGAATGATTGAACATTCCTACGGTGAACTGATTTGTTTTACGGCGGCAGATGTGCATCCGCCGTTATATTACTGTTTGACGAAATTGTTTGTAGATTTATGTAAACTTATTATTCCAGGGGCAGGTACCATTATTCCAGCAAAGATTATGTCGGTACTGCCTTATTTTATTCTGCTTCTCTACAGTGTGACGTTTATCCGTAAGAGATTTGGCATTTTTACAGGCGGTCTGTTTCTTTTTTGCGTGGCGGCCATGCCGCAGATGTCTGCGTACATGGTGGAAGTGCGGATGTATGGCTGGGCACTTCTGTTTGTGACGGCGGCTTTTTTACATGCACATGGATGTGTGACGGCAGGAAGTCGATTTGCCGGAGGAATGGACGGCATAGAAGTTTCAACCGGAAAAAGTGAGCATATGGCAAAGAGCGATGCGAAAGCGAAAAGCAGACGCAGGTGGAATAAAAGACTACACGGTGCGGCACTGGTTCTATACGGGCTTGCTGCGGCTTACACCCAGTACTTTGCCTGCGTGGCAGTGGTGATGGTGTACTTGTATGTATTGATTGGCTTCACCCGGCAGGACAAGACACGCATCAAGGAGTGGTGCCTGTATGTGGTAATTTCCATCGCAGGATACGTGCCCTGGCTTTTTGCCCTGACAGGACAGCTGAAAGCAGTCAGTGATAACTACTGGATTCTGCCGTTGACCTGGCGGTCTTTGGGAGGATGTGTTAAGTTTCTGCTTAAACCAGCCTTTCAAAATGATACCTTAAATGTCATTCTGGCGGTCGTATTGTTCGTGATTTACGCAGAGGTGGTCGGCGGCAGCCTGATAAGATATGTCAGAGCAGTCAAAAGAGAAAAAGAGGACAACGTCAGTGACGATGCAAAAATACTGAAAAGCATTGAAAATGTCTATCATAATGACAGCGTTTTACATGCGGCTGCAGGGCTATGTGTGCTGATCGGACTGGTATTATTTGGCTTTGCTGCATCGATTCTGATACGGCCGGTGTTTGTGTATCGTTATATGATTCCTGCAATGGGGTGCTTTTGGCTGTGCTTTGTTATCTGTCTGGATGATATATTATGTAAACTTGATTTGGCGTTGCTGTTACAGCGGTTCAAAAGCGGTGAAACAGTGAATCAATTACATCAGACAGAACAGGCAGTCTGTGAGGGAGAGAGTACGGCGGCAAAAGTAAACAGCCGCAGAGCATTGTACAGTGCAAAGCGGATATTACTAACTTTTATCGTTTTATTTTTGATCGTCGGTCTGCGAAATTACCGGGCATTCCTTGGAGAAGAAGAGTACAAAATACGGCTTATGAAAGAGACCCAGACAGCGCTTTCACAGATTAGGCCGGAAGATATCGTAATCTACAATTTTGATCAGGTACAAGCGGTGACTTCCTATTATCTGGAAGAGGGGACGGAGCGTTACCTGTGGAATGTCACGGCGGAGCCGCTGATTCAGGAAATCATCGGCTCTTGCGGGACGATAGAAGAAACGGATACGATCAAAGGCTGGCTGACACAGAGTGAGGGCGAGGCAGAGCATGAGGACCGGCAAGTGTGGTTTATCGGAAGCTTCAACAGCCGTGATGATATTGCTGCACAGTGGCGGGAGGAAGGGCTGCGCGTGGAGGAAACAGGAAGCTATCTGTTAGAGCGCTACTGGTTTAACCTTTATAAAATTTCAAAATAAATCCATTTATTAGGAAAAGTGATGTTCAAAGCATAGAATCCTGTTTCATGTCCATACTATAGTTGACGACATTAGAAATTTTGCTTTGGGCCCTGCAAAAGCTTATGCATAGGGCTTTGGCAGGAGTAGGGCAGACAAACGAAACAGGAGGTTATTATGGCGGAACTAAAATGTGGTGTAGAAAACTGTACCTATAATCAGGATGACTGTTGTTGTAAAGGAGATATCATGGTAGCGGGCAGTCACGCGGATACTTGCGACGGGACGTGCTGTGAAAGCTTTTCTCAGAGGCGGGACGATGCCTATGTCAGTTCCCTGGATCATCCGTGCAGAACGATAAGTATTGACTGCGAAGCGGTAAAGTGTGTGTATAATTCCAATTATAAATGCCATGCGGAACATGTGGATATCAGAGGCTGCGGCGCCTGCGACTGCAGGGAGACCCAGTGTGCTACCTTCCGCGAATCGTAATCACGGAGGAAAACTTTCTATCTGGTTAGTCGGATCTTATAGATTGGCGTAAATGTGGAAAAGTATCAGAGATAGGTTACTTTTCAAGGGTCAGGAATGCGCACCGGCTGCGCATTCCGTGAGAATATGATTCAGGTGTGAGGGGCGATTTTTGCGAAGCAAATCTGGAATATCGCCCCGAATCGTTACTATGAGCGGCTCCTGAGCCGTGAAAAGTATCAGAAATAGATACAGCGGGCGGCTGACAGGAATTGTGAGTTGCCCGCTGTATGATTTGTGTGGTAGAATGGACGCAGGGTCAGCAACCTGCGTCCCAAGAATTACGAAGTAATTCTTTTGAAGTCTGAATGAAATGATTGGAAGAAATGCTAATATTCGTCAGAAAGGTGTAGGTTGAGAAATCGCAGTAAACTGCTCTGACATGGAGGTTAGAAAATAAATATGAACATAAGAAAAATACGCACGTTACTTCTGCTGTTGGGACTTCTGGGGATGATGTCCGGCTGTGGGGGTGATGATGCAGTACATACCAATGCTGAAGCGCAGGGTGTTGAGGCAGAGCAGGGACTAAAGGACCAGACAGAGACAGAATCACCGGAAAATACAATGGAAGCAGAAACAAGCCAGGAGCCGACAATAGGTGAAGACACGGAAACAGCCGGGACGGGAACGGAATCCGGACAGCAAACGTCTTCCGATGGAGATGCACTGGCAGCGGATGAAATGATGATAGAGGAACCCTTCAAAACCCAACTGACAACAGAACTTCTGGAAGAAAATCATCTGGATACCTCTGTGGTGGAAAATACCCGTGTTACCAAGGGATGCTCCTTTACACTGCCGGAGGGCTTTGAGGCTTCAGAGGATGTGGAAGGAATGTATGTGACCGGAAGGTATCCGATAGACGCCTCTACCATCTACTATGCGCAGCTTGAGCAGGATATGGCACTACAGCTTCTGACGGAGGAATCTTTTAAAGAGCAGACGCAAAGGGATTTTCTCGAACTTTACGGGGAAGAAGTGGAAGTAACCATCGACAGTTTTGAACAGTTCACACTGCAGGACTATCCGGCGTTTCAGATACGGTGTCATTATCAGGTGGGGGATGTTACGATCACCCAGCTCGTGTATGCCATCAATGCGGATAAAAGCTATGTCATCACGTATTCCCAGACAAACGATTATGACAGAATGGAAGAATATGAGGCAAGTGCAGAGACCATTCGCGTGGAGTATTGATTGATAGATTAATAATATGTAGTTTCAGGGGTTCCTATATTTATAGTTCCCATAAAAGGAAAATGTTTACAAGACTGACAGCAAGCCGGATTCGCTTCTTATGATAGGAGTGGCCGGCTTGCTTATTTATGCTTTCTGATATCATCTATGATGGCGGTAATGTGGGCAAGCTGACAATCTGACAGACCGCTGATCTCTATGTAATTTTTCTCCTCTAATCCCAGCATATAATCCGTGGTGACACTAAAATAGTCGCAGATACGGATGAGCATGTCAATAGAGGGCTGTATGTTGTTATTTTCCCAGTTGGAAATACTCTGCTTGGTAACGCCCAGGGCTTTGGCCAGGTCTACCTGTGAAATATTTTTGGCCAGGCGAAGACGCCGGATGTTTTCATTGAGGGTCATACGGTACTCCTTTTACGTCTGTAGAGTCTATGATTTATATACTATTATAAAAAGAAATTTGACAGAGTAAAAATACTGTAGTATATTAATGATTGACAAAAATAGCATTTGAAGATAGTAAAAATAGCAAATAATGGTACATTGACAATTTTATATCTTGCATTAGGAAAGAAATGTGTTGGCAATGTAAACGAAAAAACGTTTCTAATAAATTTAACTTGCGTTCTTTAGATAAGTGTGTTAAAGTGAAAACATGAAATCTGTTCTCGCACAATAAATTCTAAATTCAGATGTGCGATACACCGATTAGTTCGGTGTCCGGCTTTTCGCCAGAGATTCATGACACACATAAAAGAGGGCGGAAAGCGATATGCTCCGCCTGCACACACCAAAGGAGGACGAAAGATATGGTAGACAGAGAAATGTTAGCGGCAATGGCAGATTTGTTAGAGGACAAGTTGGAAAATCTGCAAGAGGAAATGGACCGGAAGCTGGGAAGCCTGGAAGAGAGGATGGACCGGAAGCTGGGAAGCCTGGAAG
>CATOMC010000025.1 GCA_951801245.1 uncultured Lachnospiraceae bacterium | reverse complement strand
AAGCGGGAGAGAATCCGGTGCAGGGTGCGGAGGAACATTCCGCAGACGATGACAGGTCTGCCAAAGAGGAGAAAGCGGGAGAGAATCCGGTGCAGGATCAACCGGACAGTAACGATATACAATCAGGTCAGGCATCCGCAAGCGAAGAGTTGGACGGCAATGTGAAAACGGTAGGGCAGGACAGCTTTGTCATCTGCAAACAAACTACATATTCTGACGGGGACAGTGATATTGCAGTTGCTCCTGCACCGGGAATGGAAGAGCCTGATGATCTGGTTACGGTGTATGTGAATCAGAACTGTTCATATTGGTACGAGACGGTGCGAAACGGCGGCGTTAATCCGGAGGATATCTCAGAGAGGGAAGGCTCTTTTGGAGATCTGAAAGAGGGACTGGCATGTATCATTAAGGGAAACTGGCAGGACGGCGCTTTCTATGCGGACAGTATCAGGATGATGGAATTTGTCTGAAAGACATTGCCTGCTGCAGTAGACAGGGAATCGGAATATGTCCGAATAGATAATTGCAGGATGAATTAAGAGGCGTTCGGCAGGACGGCAATCATGATGTTGCAAAAGAATAAGATTATTACATAGAGAAAGGCAGAGTGACTATAGTATATGAATCCGTATTGCTATCAGAAAGAAATAGAACACAAGAATAGGAAAAGAAAAAGCCGGATGTTGGTAGTCTGGCTGGTACTTTCCATGATGATCAGCCTGCTTGGCGGCTGCGGAAGCGGTAGTCCTACAGTGCTTGAAGAAGGGCAGAATACATCAACGGGAGAAGAAACATCCGGTTTTGCAGGAGAGGGCGAAAACGGACAGAAGGACACGGACAGCGCAGGAGAAGGGAACAAGCCTATGGGGCGGTACGTGGAGAGCAGTGTGGATATTTCGCAGTACACAACCTTATCCTGCGGGATCACACAACTTTCCGATGGCAGTTTTGTCATATTGGATCGAACGGCGGGTAAGCTGGTATCTACGGATGGCGGTGTGACCTGGCAGACGGAGGCAATACCGGGCATCCCGGATCTTGCAGCTTTTAACGAAGACAATTATATCTTTACCATGAAAGCAGATATGGATGGAACAACGGCAGTGCTGTTTTCTCCCAGTCTGGAGGAAGACGGGGAATTACACACAGGACTGATCCTTACAAAGCCGGATGGCAGTTCCCAGACAATTGCAGAATTGACGGCCGCGGAGGAAGGGTATGTGAGGGACATCTGGTTTGGGCCGGATGGCAGACTGTTTGCCAAAATTATAGGCGGCAGCGCACTCTACGAGGTAGATTGTGAGTCCGGGGAGATGCATAAATATCTGTCACTCCGTGCGAATCCGGATCTGCTCCAGTTCCAGGGAGATTATATGATTTTTCTGACGTATCAGGACGGCGTTACTTTCTATGATATGAATAAAGAAACATGGGTGGACGATGATGTGCTTGCAGATTTTATGCGGCAAAACTGCCTGGATGATTATTATGCCGCGGACACGTTTACCGTGTATATGGCGCCGGGAGAAGAAGGCACCATTTATGTAGCACACAAGGGCGGTGACGGCGGGGTATATCGTCATGTGATCGGCGGCAGTGCGATGGAGCAGATCATCGATGGGGCACTGTCCAGCTTTGGCAATCCCTCTATGAGTATCGTCAGTATGGTTCCGTTGGATAATAATGATTTTATGGTACTCTTTAGTGGCGGCAAATTAGTCCGCTATACGTATGATCCGAATGTACCTACAGTGCCGGATGATCTGGTGACGGTTTATTCTTTGCAGGAAGAAGATAAAGTGCGTCAGGCGATCGCCCAGTATCAGGCTCAGAATCCCCAGGCTTTTGTCAGATATGAAGTAGGTTTAAGCGGTTCTGACGCGGTAGCCAGAGAAGATGCCATTAAGCAACTGAACACGGAACTGATGTCGGGTGCAGGACCGGATATTCTGATCCTGGATGGTCTGCCGATGGATTCTTATATTGAGAAGGGCGTGCTGTTAGATCTCAGTGACCATATCAGCCAGATGAGCGGCGAACAGGAGTTGCTGCCCAATATTGTGGAAAGTTTCAGAAAAGACGGTAAGATTTACAGCATGCCGGTTACCTTTACGATTCCGGCGGTTTTTGGCAGGAAAGAGGATCTTGCACAGATTCACGATATGGCTTCCCTGACAGAGACGGTGGAACGGCTTCGCAAGGAGCATCCCGGACAGGAAATCATCGGAATGTTCGCGGAAGAAGCGGCAGTGAAGTGGCTTATGCCGATTTCGGGTCCGGCCTTTGTGGATGAGGCAGGCAATCTGGACGGACAAGTGATCTCGGATTATCTGGAGCATATCAAACGGATTTATACGGCATCGCAGGAGGGGCTTTCTGAGGCGATGGTGAAATCTTATGCTAACAGGCGGGAAATGTATCATACAGCAGGCGCCGATGATTACTATATGGAAGCCTATAATAATCTGGGTAATGCCACAATGGAGGTTATCATGGGCGATTCTGTGTTTGGAGCAGGTAAACTGGATAGTACGTATGCTTTTTGGGAAGTGATTTCATTTAACCGGGTGGAGGGACTGGAAGATATGGACGTTGCTCCACTTGACGGAAATTGCAGTCATGTGTTTGTTCCGGATGTCATGACGGGCATCAATGCTTCTTCTGCGCATATGGAGGAGGCAGCAGCGTTTTTTGATATGCTGATGGGAGAAGAGGTGCAGGAACTTTTCTGGGACGGATTTGCGGTCAACAGGGCAGCGCTTCAAAGTCAGCTCAGTCCTTCGTGGAGTCTTCTAGCAAATGGCGGTATGAATGTGGATTATGGTGAAGTCTCAAGCAGCATCGGCGGCAGTACGGGAGACGGCAGAGAATTCACGATGAATGTCTATATGCCTACGAAGGAAGAATTCCAGGAACTGTATGATATCTTCTGTGAACTGGATACACCGTATATTACGGTGCCGATGGTGGAAGACGCAATTGTAGAGTTTGGCGGCCAGTATCTGGAAGGCTATCTTTCTCTGGAGGAGGCAGTAGAGAAGATTAAGGGAAAGGTGGATATTTATATGGCGGAGTAAGGATGCGCTGGCATCATTGGCCGAAAGCACGGTAAGGCATAAGGTGAGACGGACAGACTGGAAGATAGATTACATTGCAGGAAATGGGGAGTTAGATGACAGGGCAGAGAGCAAAGGGAAACAGAAAAGGCAGTATGAGGATGGCAGTCAGGCGCAGCGTTCCCTTTGCGCTGTTTCTGCTGCCCAGTTTTGCGGGGGTGACAATTTTCGTGCTGCTTCCATTTCTGGATGTGATGAAGCGGTCTTTTCAGACTGCGGTTACCGGCGAATTTATGGGCATCAGAAATTACGGTGTCATTTTTCATAATCAGGCTTTCCTTCTGGCAGTGCATAATACCCTGCGCTTTACCTTGGTCTGTATTCCGCTTCTGGTATTGGCGGGGCTTTTTGTGGCATTTCCGCTGAGCAATTTAAAGAGTGCAGGGCTGATCAAATCCGTGTATCTTTTTCCGCTAGCCATGCCTACAGCGACCATTGTGCTGGTCTGGAAAATGGTCTTTTACCGACAGGGATTTTTCAATCTGTTTCTTACCAGAATCGGTGAGGTGACGGGATGGTGGGTGCCTGTGATGACGGATTATCTTGGTACCGGAGCCTCTTTCTGGGTGTTGGTCGCCAGCTATCTGTGGAAGAACACCGGATATACGGTGGTGCTCTGGTTAGCCGGGATTCTGGCGATTCCCAATGAACTTCTGGAGGCCGCACGGGTGGACGGGGCAGGCCGGTGGAAATGTATCCGCTATATTATCCTGCCGAATCTAAAGGGGAGTTTTTATACCATAGTGATCTTGTCTTTTCTAAATTCTTTTAAAATATATAGAGAAGCGTATCTGGTGGCGGGATCTTACCCGCAGGAGGACATTTATCTGCTGCAGCATCTGTTTAATAACTGGTTTGTGAACATGGAGTTTGACAAGATGGCGGCAGCGGCGGTCTGCGTTGGGGTTGTTTTGTTTGGGGCGATCATGCTGCTACAGAGATTGTGGGATAAGGCGGAATAGTGGAAAGGCAGGTGGCAGGAGATGTTTAGAACTCTCATGCACTCTTTGAAAAGGAATATTACAATATTGCTGCTGCTTATGCCGGCGGTATTGATCTGCCTGCCGGTGGTGCTGATCATTACCGGTTCGGTCATGGACAGTATTGAACTGAAACAGTATTTGTATCCTGTTTTTGGCGGCGGGGAGGAATTCATCCGTTGGAAGCTGATGCCGGATTACCCCACCTTCGAGCATTACGGAAGACTGCTCTTTATGACGCCGGCTTTTTTCGTGCTGTTCTGGAATTCCATGAAACTGGTCATCTGTATTTTGGCAGGGCAGATGATCATAGGGGTACCGGCGGCCTGGGCTTTTGCGGCGTACCGGGTGCGGGGAAGCAGGATGTTATTTGTTTTGTATGTGGTGTTGATGTTAATGCCGTTTCAGGTGACCATGCTGTCCAGTTATCTGGTGCTTGACAGACTGTCTTTGATGAATACCCATCCGGCAATTATTCTGCCGGCGGTGTTCTCAACCTTTCCCATCTTTTTATCCTATGGAGGGTTCCGGGCAATTCCCATGCAACTTCTGGAGGCGGCACGGATTGATGGCGCCGGAGAACTTAGAATCTTTCTTAAAATAGGGATTCCTTTAGGAAAAAGCGGGTTATTGTCTGCCATAGTGTTAGGGTTTTTGGAGTATTGGAATTTGATGGAACAGCCGCTGGCCTTTCTGGAAGATAAGGCGTTATGGCCTTTGTCCTTATATCTGCCGGAAATATCATGGATGCAGGCGGGCTTCGCATTGTGTGCCTCGCTCATCACATTGATTCCGGCAGCATTTGTGTTTGTGTTGGGACAGGATTATCTGGAGCAGGGGATTATTTATTCGGGGCTAAAAGAATAATACAAGCATCAGGTTATAAGGAGGAGTAGTCAGGATGGAGAAGCGTAAGAAGAGGATTGCCGGGGGGCTGGTGTTCTTTTTGGTGTTTATGTGGGTATGTACATTGGTGTCTAAGAGTATATACGCTTCCAAACTGCCGATGGTCACTACCACTAGGACTGAGTCTAAATATATTGAGCATGTGGTCGAGATGGAAGGAATCGTGGAGGCGGGCGCGAAACTGCCGGTGGTTGTCCTGGGCGGCCTGCGGGTGGAGGAACTGGAGGTGCATGTGGGAGATAAGGTGGAAGCAGGAGACCTTCTTTTTACGGTGGATCTGGAAGAGATACGGGAGACGATAGCGGAACAGGAGACAGCCTGTCAGAAAGTACAACTGCAGATTGATGCCATCCTGCATAACAGAGAACTTGCCGAGGCGCAGAAAGCCTTAGAGGAGGCCAGGGCAAGAGAAGATTACGATGCACTTGCCCGGTATCAGGATACGCTGGTGGGCAGGGCGGCGGAAGATGTGGCGCAGGCCGAAGAGGATCTGGAGGAGATGTATGATGAGAACAGGGAGAATGAAAATGCGGGCCAGACCGAGGAGGAACAGGAGGCGCGAAGACAGGAGGAAGAAAGGTTGAAACAACAGCTTCAAGCCGCCGCTTACGCAGAGGCCGATGCCAAATGGAACCGTGAGAATACCATGAAGGACGCAGGACGTAAGGTGGAGGACATACTCTCGGAAGAAAATGTGGATGCAACGCTTGCCGTCTATCGGACGGAGATAGAAAGCATCCGCACAAAAATGGCGGAGTATCAGGCGATCATAAATCAGGGGGGGAAAATCACAGCAGACAGGGACGGTATGGTGACGGATGTGTATGTGGAAGTGGGCGGCAGAGTACCGGACACAGCGTCTCTTCTTCTGGCAGACGATGAAGTGGCCTGCCAGTTTCGGACGACGCTTACCAAAGAACAGAAAAGTTATGTAAACTTAAATGATGATGCCAAACTGGAACTGGACGGCAGAAAAGCAATTAATGTATCCATAGACTATCTGGCAGAGAACGAGAGTGCGCCGGGCACATATACGGCGTTCGTGCAGCTTCCGGAGGAAACGGGTATTCCGGGCCTTTCCGGTGTCCTGAAATGTGCCAAAGCAGGCGAAAAACAGCCCTGCTGCGTACCCATACTGGCGCTTTATTCCGAAAACGGCAGGTCATATGTGTATGTGGTAAATGAGCGGGAAGGTATTCTCGGTCAGGAATACTATGTGGAGCAGATCAATGTCAACGTGATCGATAAGAATGACAACTGGGCGGCCGTAGAAGGTGCGCTCTCATCAGATAGCCGGATCATTGTTTCTTCCAGCAAGGAAGTGGAGAAGGGGCAGGTGGTGAGACTGGCAGAACCATAAAATGTAACAAAAATTTTACGAAAATTCTGCGAAGTTTTTGTCCTGTGTTTGCTCCGGCAGGTATTGAAAACTCCCCTTCACCGATGTACAATAGCAGTGGGATTTTTATGGAACATAAACGTTACAGTAGCTGCAAAGGATGGGGAACATGATCTCACTGATCATCAGAATTACATTGGAGATTATCGGCGGTATCTGCCTTTTGTATATGCTGGCAATCATGCCGCGTATGATTAAGAGACCGGACACTACACTTTTTAAAAAGGTATATTTTGCACACAGGGGGCTTCACGATAATGCGACAGATGCCCCGGAAAATTCCATGGCGGCATTTCGCAAGGCAGTGGAGGCCGGTCTTGGCATGGAACTTGATGTGCAGGTGACCAAGGATGGTGTGCCGGTCATTTTCCATGATTTTAAACTGGACAGGATATGCGGTGTGGAGGGGAAAATCAAAGACCATACATATGAAGAACTGCAGGCTTATACACTTTGTCAGTCCCAAGAATGTATTCCGAAGTTTGCAGATCTTCTTGCCATGGTGGATGGGCAGGTGCCCCTTATCGTAGAGATCAAGGCAGAGACGGCGAACGTTTCTTTTTGTACCATTATAGACGGGCTTTTGCGCGCTTATGGCGGAGCCTATTGCATTGAGTCCTTCAATCCCATGGTTTTGTGGTGGTTTCGCAGACATCACGGCGGGGTGGTGCGGGGGCAGCTTTCCTCCAATTTTCGAAAAGATGGCGATTACCGCAATGTGCTTTACTTTGTGATGGCGCACCTTTTGCTGAACTTTTTGACAAAACCGGATTTTATTGCCTATAACCATAAGTTTGGCAGGGAACCTAGCAGGCGGATATGCAGACATATTTACCGCCGCCCTTCGGCAGCCTGGACCATTCAGAGCCAGAAGGATTTAGAGCAGCTTAAAGATGAGTATGACGTGTTTATTTTTGACGGATTTTGTCCTGTGAAAGCAGAATAATCAATATCTGACAAATAATTTTGGAAATTTGTTCTTATTTTTGTAAGAAATTTCAAAAAATCAGTGCTAAAATTCCAAGAATATGGTAAAATGTAAAAAATCAGTTCAAGCTAAGGCGCAAAGAATTGTGCTTTAAGACACTAATTCGCGGGCAAAGAAAGGAGCATGGTTACGAAAATGGCGAAATGGGTTTATTTATTTGAGGAGGGTAACGCCGATATGCGCAACCTCCTGGGTGGAAAAGGAGCAAATCTTGCGGAGATGACCAATCTGGGACTGCCAATCCCGCAGGGATTTACTGTAACGACAGAAGCCTGTACAGACTATTACAACAATGGAAGACAGATTTCCGAGGAGATTAAGGAACAGATCTTTGCAGCACTTGCAGGTCTTGAGCAGAAGCAGGGCAAGAAATTCGGTGATACAGAAAATCCTCTTCTGGTGTCAGTCCGTTCCGGTGCCAGGGCTTCCATGCCGGGTATGATGGATACCATTTTGAACTTAGGTCTGACAGATGTGGCAGTGGAAGGCTTTGCGGCTAAGACCGGGAATCCACGATTTGCTTATGATTCTTACCGCAGGTTTATTCAGATGTTCTCCGATGTGGTCATGGAGATCCCGAAATCTTATTTTGAGAGAATCTTAGACGAAATCAAAGAGTCCAAAGGCGTTAAGTTTGATACCGATCTGACAGCCGAGGACATGAAAGAGATCATCGTCCGTTTCAAAAATATTTATAAAGAAAATAAAGGCGAGGAATTCCCGCAGGATCCCAAAGTACAGTTGATGGAGGCTGTAAAGGCCGTGTTCCGTTCCTGGGATAATGAGAGAGCCATCGTATACCGCCGCATGAATGATATTCCCGGAGACTGGGGTACCGCTGTTAACGTGCAGGCGATGGTATTCGGTAACATGGGTGATACTTCCGGTACTGGCGTTGCTTTCACCAGAAATCCTTCTACCGGTGCAAAAGGTATTTATGGTGAATATCTGATCAATGCGCAGGGTGAGGACGTGGTGGCAGGTATCCGTACACCCCAGCCTATCACCAAACTGGAGCAGGATCTTCCCGAATGTTATAAACAGTTCATGGAGATTGCAAACCGTCTGGAAGACCATTACCGCGACATGCAGGATATGGAGTTTACCATTGAGGACGGCAAGCTGTTCTTCTTACAGACCAGAAACGGTAAGCGTACCGCACCGGCAGCATTACAGATCGCCTGTGACCTGGTGGATGAAGGTAAGATCACTCCCGAAGAGGCAGTGCTTAGAATAGAAGCGAAATCTTTAGATCAGTTGTTACATCCGACCTTTGATCCGGATGCTTTAAAAGCAGGCCAGGTAGTGGGACAGGCACTCCCCGCATCTCCCGGTGCTGCAGCAGGTAAGGTATATTTTACTGCAGATGAGGCGAAAGCAGCTCATGAAAAGGGAGAGAGAGTGGTACTTGTGCGTCTTGAGACATCCCCCGAGGATATCGAAGGTATGCATGCGGCAGAAGGTATCCTGACCGTGCGCGGTGGTATGACTTCCCATGCAGCCGTTGTAGCGCGTGGTATGGGTACAGCCTGCGTATCCGGCTGTGGCGAGATTGCAATCAATGAACAGGATAAAGTGTTTGAACTTGGCGGAGAAGTATTCCACGAGGGAGACTACATTTCTCTTGACGGCTCTACCGGTAAGATTTATAAAGGCGACATCAAGACCGTTGAGGCATCTGTCAGCGGTAACTTCGGACGCATCATGGAGTGGGCTGACAAGTACCGCAAACTGAAAGTCCGTACCAACGCAGACACACCGGCAGATGCAGCCAATGCTGTAAAATACGGTGCAGAGGGTATCGGCCTGTGTAGAACAGAGCATATGTTCTTTGATCCCGACAGAATTCCGAAGATCCGTCAGATGATTCTGGCAAGAACGGCAGAACAGAGAGAAAAAGCACTCAATGCCCTGATTCCGTTCCAGAAAGGTGACTTCAAGGCGCTGTATGAAGTAATGGAAGGCAGACCGGTGACCATCCGCTTCTTAGACCCGCCGTTACATGAGTTCGTGCCTACAGACCAGGCTGATATAGACGATCTGGCAGTGAAGATGATGATGACTGCAGAAGAAGTGCAGGAAATCTGTGATTCCCTCCATGAGTTCAATCCAATGATGGGACATCGTGGATGTCGTCTGGCAGTAACCTATCCTGAAATCGCCAGAATGCAGACAAGAGCTGTGATGGAAGCTGCTATCGAAGTGAAGAATGAGAAAGGATTCGATATCGAGCCTGAAATCATGATCCCGTTAGTAGGCGAAAAGAAAGAGCTTAAGTTCGTTAAGGACGTTGTTGTAGAAGTGGCCGAAGCCGTGAAGAAAGAGAAAAATTCCGATATCAAGTACCATGTGGGTACCATGATCGAGATTCCGCGTGCGGCACTTCTGGCTGACGAGATTGCCGAGGAAGCAGAGTTCTTCTCCTTCGGAACCAATGATCTGACACAGATGACCTTTGGTTTCTCTCGTGATGATGCAGGTAAGTTCTTAAGTGATTATTATAAGAATAAGATTTATGAGTCTGATCCGTTTGCAAGACTTGACCAGAACGGTGTAGGACAGCTTGTGAAAATGGCGGCTGAGAAAGGACGTGCGACCAGACCGGATATTAAACTTGGTATCTGCGGCGAGCACGGTGGCGATCCTTCATCCGTGGAGTTCTGCCATAAGGTTGGGTTGACGTATGTGTCATGTTCACCGTTCAGGGTGCCGATTGCCAGGTTGGCGGCGGCGCAGGCGGCAATCTTGAATTGATGCCATAGGAATTTGGGTACTAACAGGCGAAAGTATGGAAGAATGGCTTAAAATCAAGGGATTTTTAGGCTTGGTGGGGTTCACTGGAATGGTTGGTGAACCCCATTTTTTCATGTTTTTAGATGCCGCTGATAGGATGGCGATTGGGGCAAAAATCGTACTATCAGGCAAAAGTATACTTTCACGCAAAAGTCAGGGGTTTCCGTGATAGTATAAAACGGAAAGGTAAAAAGGAGTAGGATATTGGCGGTTTTGGCTGAAAGGCGTATTAGCATGACGGAAAATGCTGTTGAAAAACGGGGGATATGATACAAACACGGAAACTGCCTGGAGTTTTCGTGTTTGTATATGAGTTTCCGTGATAATATGGGGTTTTGCGTGATAGTATACAGAAAAATTGAAAAATGTTAGCAGGAGGGCAAGGGCTGTTCAATGGCCCTTTTTTCTTTTGGGTATTTCTGATTCACTTCCACTCTTTCTAAAAATGACGGTGTTTTTAATATTTTTTTGAGTTAAAATAAAAAAAGTATTTTTCTCTGCAACCAAATCTGAATTTTTACGGGATATACAATGAAGGGCATAACAGCCAGGGAGGTGAGTGAGACCATGCAGGATGACAGAATTGTTGAATTATACTGGGAGCGCAGTGAGGCGGCGATCCGGCACACAGACCAGAAATATGGACATTACCTGATGAAATTGTCGTATAACATTCTTGCTGATTGGGAGGACAGCAAAGAGAGCGTAAATGACACTTATTTAAGTGCATGGAAATCCATGCCCCCGCACAGGCCAAGTGTTCTTTTAACATACCTTTGTAAGATTACGAGGCAGATATCAATCGATGTTTTCCGAAAAAGGAACAGTGCGAAAAGGCAGGCATCAGAATATGCGCTGTCTCTATCTGAATTGGAGGACTGCGTTTCTGCCGGAAACACAACAGAACAGGATGTTGACCTGCACCTTCTGGCAAAGGCTATTCAGGATTATCTTGCAGAATTACCGGGGGAAACAAGAGATGTATTTATTGGAAGATATTTCTTTTCGGATTCCATCCGTCAGGTAGCAGGATATTATGGCATGAGTGAGTCCAAGGCAAAGAGTATGTTGTACCGCACCCGTATCGGATTAAAAAAATATTTGGAGCAGGAGGGATTCTTTGATGAAAAGTGAAGACATCAGTGATGCATTAGGGTTAGTGGATGAAAGTATGATAAGCCATGCTCTTATGGTAAGAAGAAAAAAGAAGAAATTGCGGTCAAAAAGAAATAATATATGGATAATGCGATATGCTGC
>CATOMC010000024.1 GCA_951801245.1 uncultured Lachnospiraceae bacterium | reverse complement strand
TCGTGCCCTTCATGTCCATGCTCATGATGGCAGCACTCATGATCGTGCTCGTCGTCGTGCCCTTCATGTCCATGTTCATGATGCTCCTCATGCATCTTCATCACTTCCTGCATCAGTTGTGCCTCAAGATCCTTGGCGCCCTCAATGGTCTCCAGGATATCCCTGCCTTCCAGGGCATCCCAGGGTGTCGTGATAATGGTCGCTTCCGCATTGTGCTCCCTGACCATCGCCACGCAGGCTGCCAGTTTCTCCTCACTCAGTTTGTCTGTCCTGCTTAATACGATCGTCCCCGCATGTTCAATCTGATTGATAAAGAACTCCCCGAAATTCTTGATATACATTTTGCACTTGCAGGCATCCACTACCGCCACAGCGCTGTTTAACGCTACTTCTCTGTCCGCCATGGCATCCTGAACCGCTTTCATGACATCTGACAGTTTGCCCACACCTGAGGGCTCGATCAGAATCCGTTCCGGCGAGTAAGTATCCAATACTTCTTTTAAGGATGTGCCAAAATCCCCTACCAGTGAACAGCAGATACAGCCGGAATTCATTTCCTTGATCTCTATACCTGCCTCTTTTAAGAAACCGCCGTCAATACCGATCTCGCCAAATTCATTTTCAATCAATACCACTTTCGTATCCGCCAGAGCCTCTTTCAAAAGTTTCTTAATCAATGTTGTTTTGCCGGCTCCCAGGAATCCGGAGACGATATCAATTTTTGTCATGATTACATCCTTCCTTTCTTACCTTTCATAATGGCTATTCCAAATTTAACTTCTTATCCATCACATACCAGGTGATCAGATAGAAAATCACACTATATAAGATACCCGACAACAGCATGCTCTCCCATCCGTACAAATCCATCCGGTAACTGTCTTTGCTGATCGCCAGTTCAAAGACAAAAGTAACTGCCGTAAAAATCTTCTGTACAATATAGATTCCAAAATAGTACAGCACCGAGAACAGCAGCTTATGATTCGCCGAAAGCTGTCCCAGAGATATACATGCCGTCACCTTCAATAATTTGGCAAACAAACTAAACAGAGCCGCTATTATGGTCATAAATATCGCAAATCCCCTTAACTGCGTATCATCATAGATTACCAGTGATACAATCTGTTCCATACTTTCAGCCATAATTTCAAGCAATTCTCCATTGGACGCAATCAGCACCAGAATGGACAAATACATCATCAGTTCACATATGATAATCCACAGTGCGCTCACCAATACCTTAGAGATAATGATATGATGTTTGTCTACCGGCAATGTATGTAATAGATACCCCTGATCACTGTAAGTAGAAGTATAGAAGCGATACACCAGGAAAATCGCCACCCCAATCACCATCGCAAACATACTTAACACATATGTCATCATGACCATCATGGCTATAAACTGCAGCATATCATCCTTATCATATGAGAAAAAATCCAGTTTCACGGTAATGTCCGCCAGAATCGTCATCACGATGATCGCCAGGTTCGCAATGCACATAAACTTCCAAGTGGCCTTCCACTCGTATTTCATCAATTTGCCTAACATGCGAACACCTCCCTGAAGAATCGGTCTATGGATTTATGCTCATTCTGCCTGATCTGCTCCGCTGCTGCCTGCAGGACAATACTTCCGTATTTGATAAATACCACATCATCCAGAATGTTCTCCACATCCGAGATCAAATGGGTGGACAGCAGAATGGAAGCATTTCTGTTATAATTACTGACAATCGTATGCAGGATATAGTCCCGGGAAGCCGGATCCACACCAGCGATCGGCTCATCCAGAATATACAGGTCCGCATCCCTGCTCATGACCAGGATCAATTGCACCTTCTCTTTGGTACCTTTAGACAGATTCTTTAATCTCTCATTGGGTTGAATCTGCAGGCGCGAAAGCATATCATAAGCCCTGTCCATCCGGAAATCGGGATAAAAGTCCTGAAAATACTGAACCACTTCGATCACCTTCATGGCCGGATTCAGATAGGTCCGCTCCGGCAGGTAGGAAATCCTGAATTTGGTATCAATCCCCGGTCTTTGTCCATTGATCAGCACATCACCGGCCGTAGGCTTTAAGAGGCCGTTCATAATCTTAATGAGCGTGGTCTTCCCGCTTCCGTTTGGCCCCAGTAAGCCTATGATCCTGCTTCGCTCCAGATTCAAATGTATCTGATTTAAGGCTATCTTTCTTCCATAGGTTTTCGTCAGTCCCATACACTGTACAATCGGTGCCATATATTACCTCCTTCGCTCCTCATGCGATCGTGATCTTATATTCCGCGGCAAACACATCCCCTGCCGGAAGTTCCTGTTCCCATGCACGTTCTTTGAGATCTCCTGTAAAATCCATACTGTCACACCGGCCGTACCATGGTTCAATACAGATAAACGGTGCATTTTTGCCCGGCGGCGACCAGACACCAAATAATGGCGCATCAAACGCAACCGTCAGATATGCCTTTCCGTCCGGCCCTGCAAGCGCCACACTCTGCGCCTGGTTGTTCTCGATCACAAGCGCGTCCCCGCCAAAAAGATGTTCCGTGACAGGCAGGATACCGTTTCGCAGTGCATATGTTTTCGTCTGGCCATTTATCAGCCCGTTTTCAATACAAGAAGATACGACCTGATCTTTTGCGTCAAACACAAGACCATAATCCGTCTGCTTCCTGTCAGGGTCGATCGGACATAAGAAGCCCGGATGCCCGCCGATGGCAAAATACATGGTCTCCTCTCCCGGATTCTTCACCCGCCACTTGACCACGACTGTATCCCCCGTCAGTTCATAACCGATCTCCAGCAGGAACGGATAAGGATATTTCGTAAGCGTCTCTTCATTCGCTTCCAGCCGGAACCAGATTTCGGAGGCCACCTGACTCTTTAGCTGAAATTCCATATCCCTGGCAAACCCATGCTGTCCCATAGGATACTCTCTGCCCTCCGTGCGGTAAACGCCGCCTTTCAAGCCGCCCACAAACGGAAACAGAACCGGTGAAGTCCGTTGCCAGTAGGCCGGATCCGCATGCCACATATATTCCCTGCCCTGCGCAACGCTTTTCAAAGACTTAAGCTCCGCCCCCAGACTGTCCACCTGTATGGTGATCTTATCGTTACTGATTTGAAATAATGCCATAGTAAACCCCTTTCTGTCCTAAATTAGTAATACCCCATATAAATACCCATCCTGTTTATTCTATCACATTTTATGATAAACGTATATCCTAGACTTTTCCTGCTTCGCCTTTCTTTTTCACACCCGCGCGGATATGTCCGCTGTTACCCTGTGAAAGGAGTGCAAGCGCGCCACGGCCTTTTATATCTGCTCAGGCATCTTCCCCGAGCAAGTTCCCGCTGTCCTTTTCAGTACATGTGCCAGTGTCAGATTCTGTGTGTGATAAGCATGCCTTGGCAGTTCTCTGGCAATCTGCGTAAGACAGTCTGTCAGGCGCTCTTTTAGCTGCTCCTCGTCCATCTTGCGGATTCGATTCTTTTCCCCCACCTGATAAGACTTGGCCTGCCGGATATAGGGGATCAAAAGCCCTACCACATGCCCTTTGCGGTCCATGACATATTCCCCGTCCCTTTTTAAATAAGCTTCACCGACACAGATATAATCTTCCGGCACCTCATCGCTTCCCGCCTCCTGCACCGTACTCTTCCACTGCCACATATCCCTGTCCTCCGTGAAATCATCCTGCACATATTCCGAAAGCCCGAATTCCCACTGGGCGTCAAAGCGCTGATACTTTTTCTCCCATTCCATAAAAACAGGACGCATTTTGTCATAGAACTCCTCCGCATATCTGCCGATTTCTTCCCTGCAGACAGCCTTCTCCCAAAGAAGTGGCTCAGCCACAGACCGTTTTTCTCTTTTGGCCCCCGGATATTCTATTTTAATCTGATTATCCACCAGATACTGTAAGAAATCTCTGGCGCCCCTCATATTCATTTCAAGTTTACATAATTTGTCTCCAAGCAGATTAAACAGAACAAGTGACTCGATCAGTGCTTCTTTCTTATTCCCGTATAATTTTAACTTACAGTACCCGATATCATCCAGGGAAAACTCTTTTCCTATCCCAATATAGTTAACATAATGTATATTCATATCCTCCACCGTCAGTTCCCGATGAAAATAAGCGACACACATCATCATGCCGCAGAGCATCATCAGAAACAAACCCGCCGCAAACACAAGATGATTGCCCTCTGCCGACGGATAACGAATTCCCATCACCAGAATAAACAGGCTGAATCCAATGACAATCATCCCGCCGGCCAGCACAATTTTGTTCTCTCTTACGCTCAGTCTGATCCTATCTTCCTGCTCCATCCTGTCCTTCTTTCTCCATCACTTCCTCATAAGCCTCTGCCACAGAGGGAAGCGGTACCGCGGCAATCTCATTTCTCTGCGTTCCTCCGGCAAGCATGCCGATAAAATGCCCATAACCGTCAAAAACACCGCCGCCGGACATACCTGCCCTGGCAAAACCGTGTCCATACAGCATATCACTCTCAAAATCCGCAATATACAACCAGGGATCTTCCACGGTCCCTTCGTGGTATTCCGCTGCACCGATCGCAAAACCGGCACCCACACAGAACATAAGATCGCCGGGGGTAAGCCCTGCATAGACTGCCTCATCCGCACTGACATGACGAAGCGATGCCAGTGCTTCATAGCCCAGTTCTTCCCTGTCCACCATCAGGAAACCAACATCGTAAATTTCAGAAATACCAAGCACCCTGGCACTTACAAAATACCCTTTGGGAAAATGGATAAATCCGGACGCATCATCCCAGTATGCCAGCACATGCCCGTTGGTGGCAATGATCACCGCGTCTTTGGTAAAGCACCAGATCACGCCGCTTCCATAAGCATTCCCCATATTGACCCGCACTACACAGTCCTTTACCATTTCACAGGCCCGCGGCAGATCCTCCTCCTTAAGTGTCTCACACGTAAGGAGATCAAGAGCCACTAACCCCTCATAAATATCCTGATCGTTCACGGCCTGGATCAAATGAGGCGGCAGCGGATATTCCTTCGCCTGCACGTTCTGCGGCATGCACAGGAATATCCACAGCGCAAACACGATAAGAAGCGATATTTTATTCCCCATATCCTCTGCACGCTGCATGCTGCATCCATGCCTCCTTCTACGCCGCCGTTTCCGCAATTTTTCTCTATTGCAAGAGCACAGGAAGCCCCCTCTTTCTCCCCGTTCAGGAGAAAAGTGCTTCCTGTGCCCTGCACGCTACACCTTGTATTTCCTGTCTTTTCAGAAGTATCTAACTGACCTTCATCAATAAGCAGAACGATAAGCCGGGTTATGTCGTGAATGATCATCTATCTAGGATCTTCGTTACCGAAGATCTCAAGCGACCTACCTGAAAGCAGACCGGGCCGGCCTGTTGCTTTCTATTTGGTCTTGCTTCGGATGGGGTTTACACAGCCTGCCCCGTTACCGGGACAGCGGTAGTCTCTTACACTGCCATTCCACCATAACCTCGCAGTATTGCTTCGCAAAACTGCATTCCACAACACTTACGCGTTGTGGGGCTGTTTATTTTCTGTTGCACTGGCCTTGGAGTCACCTCCACCGGACGTTATCCGGCATCCTGCCCTGTGAAGCCCGGACTTTCCTCACCTGTACCCTTTCGTCTGTACAGCCGCGATCATTTATTCTACTTATCTTATATAGTATATACTCCTGTCACACATTTCACAATATCATAAGACACTGCCTACACATCGAAACAACTTCCACCCACAAATTCCCTGCACAAGGAGTTCTTGGGCAGCTCTTCACTGCTGACTCCCAGGAAATACTCGAGGAATTTCAAAAGCCTCTTGGCTTCATGATACCCCGGCTCCCCTTTCTTTATACTGAAAAGCAAGGGTTCCGCATACTGTTTGAGTACGGCCAGTTCAAAGAGCATCGCCGAATTAAACATGGCATCCGCCTCTTCCTGGAAGGGGAAGATGTACTTTTCCTCCCCGCGTCTGACCGAAGACCACATGGCAATCGTCTGTTCGGCAGAGGTACCTCTCGTTCTGGCATCCCGCACCAGACGGCGAAGAAGCCGGTTGTCCGTCGTAGGAATCCTGTTGTGCTCATCCACATTGAGCGTGGTGAGTGCACTGATATAGATCTTAAACTTGCTCTCTGCCGGCAGGGAATAGGACATCTTCTCATTCAGCCCATGGATTCCCTCAATGACAAGGATATCTTCCCGGCCAAGAACCGTTTCTTTCTGATTGTACTCTCTCTTGCCCGTCTTAAAATTGAACGTCGGCAATTGTACACTCTTCCCCATAAGAAGATCTGCCATATCTTTATTAAACTGCTCTACATCTAAAGCCTCCAGACACTCGTAATCCGGATTGCCATAATCATCCAAAGGTGTCTTATCATGATCCAGATAATAGTTGTCCAGGCCGATTGGATGCGGTTTTAAGCCGTATGTACGAAGCTGGATTGAAAGTCTGTGGGAAAATGTGGTCTTGCCCGAGGAAGACGGTCCCGCTATCATAACGAATTTAACCCCTTCCCGCCTTGCAATGTCCCTGGCGATCTCACTGATACGCCGCTCCTGCAGCGCCTCCTGCACAAGGATCATGTCGGCAATATTCCCCTGACAGATCTGATTGTTCAAATCTCCCACCGTGTCAATTCCAATCTCTTTGCCCCATTCTCCGGTGGTCATAAGCGTCTGGAACAGCTTCTTCCTGGGCACAAACTCCGGTAATGTCTCCGGTTCTTCCGGTTCCGGCAATAACAAGATCATACCGTCCTCATAAGCAAACAGATCAAAATTCTTGATATAGCCGGTACTTGGCATCATGTAGCCATAGAAATAATCATAATAATCGCCCATACAATAAACATTGATATTGGAACTTCTACGGTAACGAAACAAAGAGACCTTGTCCATCATACCGTTTTCCCGGAACAGGGCAACTGCTTCATCTGCCGGATAGGCTTTCTTCGTCACCAACAGGTCCATATCCACAAGTTCCCCCATGCGGTCTTTGACTCTCTCAATCGTCTTCTCATCCATGGTCAGACCGTTTCTAAAGGCACAATAATAACCGGCACCGATGGCAAATTCCACCTTCACGTTAGCCGCTGCCTCCATACCCGCTACATCCTTGACCGCCTTCAACATCAGCATGATCGCAGTCCTCACATAAGTCTTATGGCCGATCTGATCCGCATAAGTGATAAATTCCAGTTCACAATCTCTGTCCACCCGCTTCATCAATTCCCGGATCTTGCCGTTTACCGTCACCAGGGCAATTTGACTGACATACTCATTCTGATGCTCCTCCGCTATGATTTCATACTTGATGCCATCCTCATAGAGCCTCTCTTTTCCGTTGATCTTGATTGTAACCATAGGCAAGTCCTCCTTCTGTTTGTGTAAATTGTTATGTATGTTTGTATATTATGTTAACCTATTAAAATTCCTTTCCATGACCCAGTACGGCCTGCACCTTCCGGCAATCCATCAGAAGTTCCTTTATCTGTGCATATCTGCTTGCTCTTTTGCCGTCCGTCAGCCCGTTTTCGCACAGATTCTCAAGGATCTCTCCGTAAATTCTCTCTTCTCTGGACAGGTAAGATAAGAAAACAGTCGTTTTTTTATTCAAATTAACTGCTCCATAACGATCTTCAAGTTTACATAACTCGTCTTCTGAAAACACGTTCTCTCCCGCTGTCCATCTGACCCTTGGAACACTTTCCGGTACCGCGCGGATCACCTGATAGAACTTTCCATCCTCCTCAAGCATCTCTTCCTCCCGGATCGGATACCCGTTCTTTCGCAGGAACCGTCGAAACTGTTCTATCTCCGACTGGGGCTGCAGGATCAGTTCCCGGAAGGAAGCCGTCTTATGCTGATCTGCCTCGAGAATCCGTCTCATCAGCCTGCCGCCCATACCGGCACATACCAGGGACTGCGCCTCCTCCGCATTATAGTTATGTAAACCATCCGACAATCTTGTCTCGATTTTATCTGCCAGATCCTGCTCTGCCACATGCTCTCTGGCAGCGTTAAGCGGCCCTTCCCGCACATCCATGGCAAGCACTCCCGGACTGATGCCCTGCTTAACCAGATAGATTGACACATATCCATGATCACAACCCACATCGCAGACACGGTTCCCTCTGGTCACCATATCGGCTACAGTCTGTAATCTTTTTGATAATATCTCAGGCTTCATCAGTCCAGATAATCCTTTAGCTTGCGGCTTCTGCTGGGATGACGGAGTTTACGCAGCGCCTTGGCTTCGATCTGACGGATTCTCTCACGGGTCACATTGAATTCCTTGCCCACTTCCTCCAGTGTCCTTGCCCGCCCGTCATCCAGCCCGAAACGCAGTCTGAGCACTTTCTGTTCACGCTCCGTCAAAGTACCAAGCACTTCCACCAGTTGTTCTTTTAATAAAGTGAACGCTGCGGCATCCGCCGGCACCGGTACATTGTCATCCTGTATGAAATCGCCTAAATGGCTGTCCTCTTCCTCACCAATCGGTGTCTCCAACGATACCGGCTCCTGGGAAATCTTTAGAATCTCACGCACCCGCTCCACCGGCATATTCATCTGCTCCGCGATCTCTTCCGGGGTAGGTTCTCTCCCCAGTTCCTGCAAAAGCTGTCTGCTCACACGGATCAGCTTATTGATGGTCTCCACCATATGCACCGGAATACGAATGGTCCGCGCCTGATCGGCAATGGCTCTGGTAATGGCCTGACGAATCCACCATGTGGCGTAGGTGGAGAACTTATAGCCCTTGCGGTAATCGAACTTTTCCACCGCCTTGATCAGGCCCAGGTTCCCTTCCTGGATCAGATCCAAAAAGAGCATGCCGCGGCCCACATAACGCTTTGCAATGCTGACCACCAGACGGAGATTGGCCTCTGCAAGACGCTGTTTAGACTCCAAATCTCCCATTTCCATCTTCTTGGCCAGTTCAATCTCTTCCTCCGCGCTAAGAAGCGGGACTTTACCAATCTCTTTTAAGTACATTCTGACCGGATCCTCTATGCTGATACCATCCGGCACAGACAGGTCGATGTTTTCCACATCCACATCGTCCTCTTCTGTCAGAATGATCTCCTCATCATCCACATCATCATCCTCGGTGATGCGCAGGACATCCACACTATTCTGTTCCAGTGTCTCCAAAATCTTGTCGAACTGCTCCTCTTCCAGAGACATATCCGCAAAAAAGTCATTGATCTCCTGGTATTCCAAAACATTTTTTTTCTTCTTTGCAATAGCCAGAAGCTCTTTTAAACGCTCCTCAAACTTTGCCTGTACATTTTCGTCCATTAATTGGTCCATCCTTCCTATGTTTCAACTACTGTCACTTTCTAAACACGCGCCTTTTTTCGATTATCTTACCCTTATTGCAGGGAAATATGCGTTTTGCTAAGTTCTTCCAGTTCTTTTTTGCCCTGGATCACCTGATTTAACGCCTCCATATCGGAGCCCATTCTGGCAGAATAATACTCGAAGCTGTTCTTCTTCACCGCGTAAACAATATCGTGAAAAGCCTTTTCACGTTCCTGGTCCGTCGCAAGTTCGGCCAGTTTCGTATTAAACAGTTCTGCTACCGCCCGCTGTTCTTCTTCCTCCTCAAAGGTACTGATGATGGAGGCCGGATTAAAAGCTCCCTGGTCCAGTCCTGCAAACAGCTTGTCCGCCACCTGTCTGTAAAGTTCCTCGGTAAAATCCTCCGCCCGGATATAAGGCTTAATCCTCGAATACACCTTCGGTTCCTCCACAATCCATGTCAGCAGAAGCCTCTGAGACTTCCTGATATTATCCTGTGGCCCCGGTTTGGAAGACACGGTGCTCTTTGGCCTCTCCACCGGCTTGACCAGTCCGGTATGTGCCGCATAACGGCTCACCAGTTTCCGCAGATTCTCATACCCGATATGATAATGCCTCGCCACAGATTCTATATAATTCTCCCGCTCCACCTCTTCCTCGAAGCCGCACAGCTTCTTCGCGATCTCCCGGTGAAATGCGGTCTTGGACTCCGGATCGTCCAGGTGATAGTCCCGCTCCAGAATCTTTAATTCAAAGAAGAAACTGTTCTGTGCCTGATTTATCCTCTCCTGAAAAGCCTCCGCTCCCAGATTTTTCACAAATTCATCCGGATCCTTATAGGGATGCATATCGATCACGCGTCCCCTAAGACCCGCTTCTTTCAGTATCCCGATGGCACGAAGGGCCGCATTCGTACCTGCGCCATCGCTGTCATATGCCAAAAGCACCTCATCGGCATAGCGTTTTAACAGACTGGCCTGGCCGGCCGTAAAAGCCGTGCCCAAAGACGCCACCGCCTGTGTGAACCCGGCCTGGTGCATAGCAATCACATCCATATATCCCTCACACAAGATCATGTTCCCCTTGCGGGATGTTCTGGCAAAATTCAATCCATACAAGTTACGGCTCTTATCAAAGATCGCGGTCTCCGGCGAGTTTAAATACTTGGGTTTAGCATCCCCCATGACCCGGCCGCCAAATCCGATCACCCTGTGATTTCCGTCCTGAATCGGGAACATGACCCGGTTCCAGAACTTATCATGGATCCCCCGCTTCTCATCAAACCCGGTAAGCCCTGACTCTGTAATCAGGTCATCTGTATACCCCTTGGATTTCAAATACGCCGTCAGGTCGGAACCCGCCCCGTCCGCATACCCTAGCCCGAACTTTTTCATGGTCTCATCCGAGAGTGCACGGCCTGTCAGATAACGATACCCGGTCTGTCCTCTATTCGAACGCAGCAGATAGAAATAATACCTGGCCGCCTCCTTGTTGACCTCCAAAAGTCTGGCCCGTCTTCCTTCTTTGCGCCGCATCTCTTCCGAATATTCCACCTCCGGCAGAGAAACCCCGGCGCGGTCAGCCAGCATTTTTACCGCCTCCTGAAAGGTGGCGTTTTCATATTCCATCAGAAAAGTGATCACATTACCGCCCGCGCCGCATCCAAAACAGTAATACATCTGTTTACCGGGCGATACCGAGAAGGAAGGTGACTTTTCATTATGAAACGGGCACAGCCCGAAATAGCTGCTTCCCTTCTTCTGCATCCGGACATAGCCCGAGATCACTTCCACGATATCGTTTTTCATTCTGATCTCTTCGATCAGTTCTTCCGGATAACGCATTTTATCCCTTCCCAATAGTATTCTATATCAACCGTGCCATGTTTTCGGAATGTATATCTTCTGATACTGTGCGATCGCAAACCGGTCTGTCATGGAACTAATATAATCACATACGATTTTCTCAAGCGGTTCTCCCGCATCCAATAATTTGAAAAGAAAATTCGGCAGTTTCTCCGTATGTACCAGATAATACTCATACAATGTGATGATCAGATTCTCCGCCTTACCCTCCTCACTTTTGGCGATCGGATTCCTATACACGTTGCGGAACATAAACTCCCGCATCTTCTGCATGGCCTGCCCCACCTCTGGCGACATACAGATATCATCCTTATCGCGGCTGTTGGTCACGATGTTATGAATAAAGAAATCCAGGCGTTGCCCGCAGCTATAACCGATCACAGAGCCAATCTCCCGGGGCACATCGGCCTCCTTCAAGATACCCGCCCGAACCGCATCATCCATATCGTGATGGATATAGGCGATCTTATCGGCCAGCCTGACAATCTTTCCTTCCAGCGTGGAAGGCATCGCCGATGTCTGATGATTTAAGATGCCATCGCGCACTTCCTGCGTCAGATTGATCCCTCTGCCTTCTTTCTCCAACATATCTACCGTGCGGACACTCTGTTCATTGTGTTTGAAACCGTAAGGACACACCCTGTCAAGCGCCCGCTCCCCCGCATGCCCAAAAGGCGTATGCCCCAGATCATGACCAAGGGCAATGGCCTCCACCAGATCCTCATTTAATTTAAGAGCCTTGGCGATGGTCCTGGCCGTCTGGCTGACCTCCAGCGTATGCGTCAGACGGGTTCTGTAATGGTCCCCCTCCGGCGTTAAGAATACCTGGGTCTTATCTTTCAGACGCCGAAACGACTTACTATGTATAATCCTGTCCCTGTCTCTTTGAAAGACCGGACGGATATCGCACTGTTCCTCCTCCTTAAGCCTCCCCCTGGAATTCATACTGAGCATGGCATAGGGACTGAGATACTCTTTCTCCCACTGTTCCAAACTTTCCCGTATATTCATAGGTATGCCTTTCTTCTCGATAGAAAACAACCGCTCTACTACTATTATTCGCCCAAAAACGCCGAAATCCTTTTTCTTTGTGAGAAAATATATTAATTACAACATATCAAATTACGAGGCTGCGAAGCAGTCCTCAAGAGGTTAATTCCGAAGGAATTTACCTCAGCGGCATATATCATAGATAAATTCCGCATTCTTGTCCATGGCCTCATAGGCCGTCTTAAAGGGTGACATCTGGAACACATGCCACATACCGCGGAATATATCAAGCTTCACCGATACATTGGCCTTTAACATCTTCTTATGCAGCATGACGGCATCGTCCTGCAGGATTTCATTGCTCCCCACCTGAATATAAGTGGGCGGAAATCCTTCAAAATCCCCGAACAAAGGAGATATCAGCGGATCGGAAAGATTCTGTCCGTCAGCATAATTGACTATCATCCGTTCCAGATACTCTGCATTCAGGACCGGATCAATCTCCGCCTTGGTCACATGGGATTTCCCGGAAACCGTAAGGTCCGTCCAGGGCGACATCAACACTAGCCCGCGGGGCATAAGCCGTTCCTGCTTCTTCAACTGCAGGGCCAAACTAAGTGCCAGATTCCCCCCAGCGGAATCGCCTGCCAGAATGATATCCCTGGCGCCATATCCTAAGAGCATCAGATAATCCCATACATGCATGGCATCCTCCACCGCCGCAGGATAGGGATGCTCCGGTGCAAGTCTGTAATCAAAGCTGAGCACATCCATGGAAGTGGATGTGGCCAGCTTGGTCGTTAATGTTCTGGCATAAAGACTGCTGCCCGTAGAATATCCGCCTCCATGACAGTAGAAAATCACATATTTTTTCATATGAGCGCGATTTACATAAGTCCACTCACTATGCAGGATCCTTCCCTCATCCGCCTCTATGACAATATCCAGATCTTCCACGATAACCTCTTTCTTATTGCCAAGAAGTGCCCCGAAATAATCCTGTGACTGACGGTGCTTCTCAATATCCACATTCTCTACTACGCCGTGCATTCTTTTGATAAGATTCATCAGATTTGCATTTTTCTTATCTGCTCTTCCCATAGTGCCTTCTCATTTCCTCCCCAAATCGTAAAATATTATGAATTCTGCTTACATTTTACCATAAATTTCATAATCTGTGTTATACTTTAAATGATACTGCTAATGAATGAGACTACTATAAATTATGACATTAAATCAAAAAACTACTCCAAAAGTAAATAAACCGGCTGCAAAACAATCCGGCAGGAATAAGAAGGACATTTGGTATAAACTGGATCTGTCCGCCATTGTCTATCCCACTTTGCAGCGGCGCGACTTTTCTTCCGTCTACCGTCTGTCCGTTGTCCTAAAAGATCCAGTCAATCCGGATCTTTTACAGCAGGCTCTGGATAAGTCCCTGACCCGTTTCCCCACATACAAAGTAGCCATCCGGAAAGGACTGTTCTGGCGCTACTTGGAACCCAATAACAGACCCGGCCCCTATGTGCAGGAAGATATCAAGAATCCTTGTATGCCCATGCCTTTTAAGGGTAACAACCGTTATCTTATTAGAATATATTATTATGGCCGCCGTATTTCTCTGGAAGCACACCACTGCCTCGGCGACGGCACCGGCGGCATGTGCCTGCTGCAGACACTGACAGCCGTGTATCTGGGCCTCCAGGGACATTCCATCACCCCCTCCGGCTTCGTCCTGAATATCAACGAAACGCCGGATCCCGGCGAACTGGAAGATGCCTATATGCGTTATGCCACGGCCAAAGTCAAGCCGCCGCGGCCTGCCGAGCAAACCTACCGCGTCCGCGGCACCAAAGAACCCTTCTATACACTAAACGTCATAGACGGCGTCCTGTCCGTGCAGGAAGTAATGACGGTCGCCAAGCGATATGGGGCCACCATCACGGAATATTTAAATGCAGTACTGCTCTATGCCCTCCTGCAGAAACAAAACGAGGAGTTCCACTTAAAGCTTCGTCCCGTACGTATTGCCATGCCGGTAAACCTGCGCCGCTTTTTCCCATCTAACACACTGCGCAACTTTATCACCATGGTCTATCCTTCCATCGATCCGCGTCTGGGGGAATACAGCTTCGAGGAGATTGTGACGCAGGTTCATAATTACATGCGTTATTATATAAACGACAAATTCCTGTGCGGCGACATCACCACCAACGCCGCCACCCAGCACAATCCCGTCATCCGCGTGGTCCCGCTCTTTATCAAGGATATGGTTGTGAAAACCTTCTATACCAGGGTGCAGGATAAGAACTCCTCTGCCGGTCTCACCAATATGGGCGCCCTCCGGGTACCGGAAGACATGAAGCCCTACATCGAACGCTTCGATATCTATATGGGCCAGCCCTTTTCTTCCCGTACCAACTGCGCCATCATCAGCTTTGAAGATATCCTGACCATCAACTTTGCCAGCAGCATCATTGAAGCTGACGTGGAGCGACATTTTTTCCGTAAACTGGTACAAGACGGCATCCATGTAAAGGTCGAAAGCAACCGGACATAAGTCTTACCCATACACGATTCACAATACCAAGAAAGGAATTTATTATGTCATACTGTGTAAACTGCGGCGTAGAACTGGAAGCCTCCCTCAAAGAATGTCCTCTGTGCCATACGCCGGTCTTAAATCCCAATCTGATAGGACAAAGCACCCCTCCCTCCCCCTACCCGGTCAACAAAGGCCAGGTTGAGGTTGTCAAGCGAAAAGATCTGGGCATATTACTGTCTGTGGTCCTGACCGCTACAAGCGGCACATGCCTGCTGTTAAATCTGTTAGCTTTCAATCGCTCTCTGTGGTCATTGCTCGTGATCGGCATCTGTATCTGCCTGTTCGTCTTCACCTTTCCGGCCGTATATTACAGCAAGACACCTGTCTATGTTTCCTTACTGGCGGACGGTGTGGCCGTGGCCGTCTATTTGTATATGATCGGGTTCCTGACCCCTACACACAACTGGTTCTGGCAGTTAGGGCTTCCCATTGTGGCACTCATTACCGCCCTGATGGAGATCTTTACACTCCTTGCCCGCAAATTTCCCTTTACTATCCTGTCAGGAGCACTCTGCCTTTTTATTGAGATTCCCTTATTCTGCGTCTCAGTGGAACTCCTGATCCGGCATATGATCTCTAAACCCCTGCTCCTTACCTGGTCTGCCGTGGTCCTGACAGTCTGCACGATCATTGACTTCGCGCTGGTCACAATACTCGTCAAAAAACGCCTGCGCAACGAAGTACGCAGACGCCTGCATTTCTGATCCGTACCGGAAAGTTCTCCTCAAATTATGCCTCCGCGTACCTGGCTTCGGCCGCCTCCAAAGACGGGTACCCATAGAAGGAGGTCTCGTTCGTGATGGTCTGTTTCAACAGACTCTCACCCTTTTGATAAGCTTCCTGTGTTTCCTTCCAGACAAGCTCCAATGTTTTCATGGAATAAGTCAAAAGTTCTCCCCGCAGATAACTCTCCATCGAAGAACCGGCCATAACACCGTCTTCCGCTGTAGTCGCAACCCTGCCGCGCCTGCGCAGATTAGGGTACTCCTGCATCATCTGAGCGTCCCACTCCAGATTGACCTTCACAATCTTCTCCACAATATCCATCTTCTGGGTCACATCCGGCAAATGGTCTTTGATCCCCTCATATTCCTCCGGGAATGTGCTCTCCATCATCCTGCCGTATTTCTCAAAAATCACATTCCTGCCTTCTTTGCACGCATTTTCGCAATCTTCCCGGTAACTTTGCAGCACCTCATCCGAATACACCATCCACTGGCTCATTCTCATTTTAAAAAAAGTATCCGGATCATCCTGACAAGAAGCCCTCCCGCCAGTATTATACACCTGCTGAAACAACTCCCATTCCATCTGCGCAACATTAAATATCAACTGTTCTCGTTCACTGATCGTGCTCATGCCCCTGCTTCCTCCCCGTCATACCTCGTCCACCTTTACCGATTGATGTAAAGGCTTACCTTCAATCTGGATATAAATAGTATCCGCGTCATAGTTTACCAAAAAAGTATTTGCAATGGAATCTATGATAATATCCTTTGCCTCTCTCGTCATTGTTCCAAGATACCGCTTCATTCCCGCAGAAAGGTCAAGATATAAAACCTTCCCCTCCTCGTTATCTTCCTCCGTAAAAGAAAGCACCTTCGTGTCAAGTGACACAATATTATGTCTTGCCAGTGCGGCAATCAGTGTATCCGCCGTAAGCTCCTCCGCTTCTTCCGTCCGTGAATCCAGACCGTCACAGCTTCCGTTACGATAATATAATATAAGTGATACAGACTCTGACGTCTCACTTTCCTCCCCATCATCTGCCGATACTTCCTGTTCTTGTATGGACGCTTCCTCATCATCCTGCAATAAGTATTCTAAGGAATCTACCAGCAGATCTTCTGAAGATATTTCCGGTACAACAATTTCTTCCATGGTCACAGTACTGTCGGCTCTTTTGCCGCACGCAGTCAGTAAAATAACCGCAATGAGCACAATTGCCGCCTTATTGGCCTTTTTCATAATTTCCCCTCCCAGATGATTTCAGTAGCAGTTCACCTAAATCGGGTTTATTCTACCATACTACACTGAAAAAGTAAAATATCTTTTTGTTCTTACGACTGCAGAACACTAAAAAGACACCGCGTTATGCGATGTCCTTTTCATCGTGCAGGAAAAGGGACTTGAACCCTCATGATATTGCTATCACACGGACCTGAACCGTGCGCGTCTGCCAATTCCGCCATTCCTGCGAACGAATATTATTGTAGCGCCTTTTGGCGGATATGTCAAGTCTATTTTCCAATCTTTTTATCCATATTCAAAATATGGTTCACCAGCCAACCTACTAAGAACTCCAAAAGGTCCTCCAAAGTCTTTTGCTGGTTGTCATCCACATACTCCAGATCCATCCCCTCTAACCGGCTTACAAAGGCATCGTGAGCCTTCTTCTGGGCCTCCAGCCCTGCATACTGAATGGACTCCATGTACTCCTCCTCATCACCAAAATGAAACTTCGTATAATTTTTTAATTCCTCCAGCAAATGTACGATCTCATCATATTTATCATGAACATAATCATGTACGATCACACGGTGGACTTCACCGATGATCCGGAACAACTCCTTGTGCTCATCGTCAATAAAAGTGATCCCTGTGCTGTACTGTGTCGAGTATGCATAGTCTAACTTTTTCTCCCTCTCTTTAGGCGGAAGCATCTTGCCGATCATGATATCACTTCCTATAATATGACGAAACAGCCAGGTAACCAGATACTTCATCAGCTCATCCAGAAGGTCCTGCTGTTTGCCAAAATCCGCAATGGTATCCAGTTCATGCATCTTTGTGGTGAACTCCGCATGCTGCTTCTTCTGCAGTTCCAGTTCCGGATGCCCTATCTTACTCATATATTCCTCTTCATGCCGGAAATGATATTCTGCATAATCCTGAAGTTCCTGAAGGAGTTTGACGATTGCATCGTACTTGTCCTCTTTGATATCATTTGCAAGAAGCTCCTCCACATCATTGATAATCCTGAAAAGTTCCTGATGATCCTTATCGATCTCCTCAACCCCGATCAGACAATCCTCCGTAAACCTATACATAGATACCTTCCTTTCCCCGTAACTATCATATCTTATATGGATATTCCCTATGTGTCTGGTTATTTCCCTTAATAAATAATATTAGTATCATTTTACCATGAATTACTGACATTGTCCATGAAAGACATGGCCGTCACACGACAAACGCATGAATGTCTACCCCAACCCAAACGCCCAATTACGGATTTTTAAATTTTCATTAGTTCTTCAATAAACTGTCCCGGTGCAAAGCTTATATTAAAACGCTTCCTTTTTAGTGACA
>CATOMC010000023.1 GCA_951801245.1 uncultured Lachnospiraceae bacterium | reverse complement strand
TACCTCTTACGCGGCCCTCGGTGTCTCCCTCCCGGCAAAGACTTCTGATCCGGTCCAAAACAAGCTTGGCTCTTTTGAATCCGTGGAGTCTATCCCTTCTGAAATCCACCCCGTGAGTCCATCCCGTAAGGGATTTGCTCCGGTGTTAATTTCTTTAGAAATTTACTCCCATTACTTATTAGATGTTCGTATCGTTCTCTGATACTCTCTGAATAATTCTCATCGCTCACTCGAGACAGTGCCTCTCGTTCGCGTCCGGTCTCTTCCTTTTGTGTCCGAGACCTTTTCTCTTGAATTTTCAGGGTTGCATTACTGTTTATTTGTCAAGGTTCAACACAAGTTTCTGCACTTGTACACAGATATATACATATCTGCAAGGACTTATCAGTCCAACGGAGAAGGAGGGATTTGAACCCTCGCGCCGCTATTAACGACCTGCACCCTTTCCAGGGGTGTCCCTTCAGCCATCTTGGGTACTTCTCCAGACAAAGCTAAATCAAACTCATCATTTTAAATTATCGAGACTTGAGGCTCGGTTGGAGAGGTATCTCCAGCGGAGAGGGTGGGATTCGAACCCACGCGCCCTTGCGGACAAACGGTTTTCAAGACCGCCTCGTTATGACCACTTCGATACCTCTCCAGGTTCGTTTTGCATCTTCCCTCTCGGTCAGCGCAAAAATTATTCTAGCAAAAATGAAATACAGTGTCAACCTATTTTTATCCAAAATTTGAAAAAATTTTTTATCCACACAAAAATCCCTGAAATATGCTCTTATCCACGGCTCAGAAAAGCCTCTGCCGCTACCAAATCCTCCGGCGTCGTGATCTTGATATTTTCATAAGATCCCTCCACCAGCCTGACCGGATGCCTCATCAGGGTTTCTACCACCATCGCATCATCCGTAATCCTGATTCCTTTTGTCTCCAGGTTCTCTTTCTCCTGCATAAGCCTTTCATAGGCTTCTATAATAAGAGCGGTATCGAATACCTGCGGAGTCTGCACCTGCCACAAGCTGTTTCTGTCAAGAGTCTTGCAGGCATACCCCTTTTCATCCACGATCTTGATCGTGTCTTTCACCGGCATGCCCGCCACGCAGGCATGATCTTCCCTCACAGCTTGTAATGTCCGTGTCAGAATCTCTTCTGTCAGAAACGGCCTTGCCCCGTCATGAATAAACACGAATCCGTCTTCATTAGGAATCCGCATCTGCCTATTTCTGATCATCTGCAGTGCATGGTAGACAGAATCATAGCGTTCCCTTCCGCCTGCCACAATCCTGTCTACTTTATGAAATCCATATCGCTTCACAATCTCTTCTATAACATAGGAAATGTCCTCTGCGCCAGTGACCAGGATGCAGTCATCAATCACCGCAGACTCTTCCACTGCCTGCAGAGCGTGGCAGATCAACGGCCTGCCTCCCAGCTCCATATATTGTTTTGCCACATCGCCGCCCATTCTCCTGCCGCTTCCTGCTGCTAAGACAACCGCCGTACATCTTTTCCCGTCCATAACGCTTCTATCGCTCCTTACACACTTTCCCCCAGCTTCAGATTTGGCACCGCATTCAGATCATATCCATGTCGCACACCTTTTCTATATTCATAGTACGCCGCCGTACCGATCATCGCCGCATTGTCCGTACACAGAATCGGTGAAGGATGATAAAAGGCTATCCCCTTTTTACTGCAGGCTTCTGTCAGTGCCCCCCGCAATGCCGAATTGGAAGCAACACCCCCTGCAATGGCAAATTTCTCCAGCCCGCTCTCTTCCACAGCCCTGATAGAATGCTCCACTAGCACATCCACCACTGCTTTCTGGAAGGAAGCTGCCACATCAGCCTGACAGATTGCAATGCCTTTCATCTCACAGGAATTCAGGTAATTAAGCACTGCCGATTTCAGACCGCTGAAACTGAAATCATAAGCCGCATCCGCCACTTTGGCCCGGGGAAACTTGATGGCATCAGGATTCCCCTGTCTGGAAACCTTATCAATCTTAGGGCCGCCCGGATATCCCAGGCCAATGGCACGGGCCACTTTGTCAAAAGCTTCTCCTGCCGCATCATCTCTGGTACGCCCCAGAATCTCGTATTCACCATACTCTCTGACCACCACTAAATGAGAATGTCCGCCTGATACGACCAGACAGACAAAAGGTGGCTCCAATTCCTTATTTTCTATATAATTGGCACTGATATGCCCCTCGATATGGTGAACGCCGATCAATGGAATCCCTGATGCAAAGCTGATTGCTTTCGCCGCAGATACGCCTACCAAAAGAGCCCCCACAAGCCCAGGGCCATAGGTGACTGCAATGGCATCCATATCAGACAACTGCCTGCCTGCCTCGCGAAGCGCCTCGCCTGCCACCTGATTAATCTTTTCAATATGTTTGCGCGATGCAATCTCCGGAACCACTCCGCCATAAAGTGTATGCAGATCGATCTGGGAAGAAATGATGTTGGAAAGGACTTCCCGCCCGTTCCTCACCACTGCCGCCGCCGTCTCATCACAGGAGGTCTCTATCGCCAGAATATCTATCGTACTCATTGTGCCAGCTCCCATCCCAAAATCTTCCAGTGTTCCTCTTCATCCTGCCGCAGCACGAACTGTTCCACTGAATTCGTAGTCCCTGTCGTACCGCTTTGTTTGAGGCTGAACGTGCAATACAATCTGGCGCAGGAACGGTCGTTCTCCACAAAGCGTTCCACATCCGTACTGGCCGAGATTTCATAACCGGCAACCGTGTACTGATCCTTTTTCATCTGTGCAATTTCCGTTTTCAAATCATTCAGATATTCTTCCTGGGTCTTGTTTGCCACCAGTTCATCGTCATAGAGTTCCTGAATCTTCATCGCCAACTGGAGCAGTTCCTCCTCGGTGTATTCTTCATTGTAAAAACACTGTGTTATCTGGCAATAGTATTTCATGACTTCCTTGGGCGTAGGCGGGTAACTACGTTCCAGATCCTTCATCAGCACACTCTGTACCGCTGTAACCTGAACCACTTCTTCCCCCTGTGCCTTTTTTGTCTTAGTCCCCAGATAAAAATAATACCCAAGGACCAAAGCCGCAAGAAACACTGCTATGACAACAATCTTAACTGTTTTGGAACCTTTCATACGCACTCCTCCGTATCTCCAATGGTGCACTAATCTTCAAACAGAAGGTCGACACTCCTGCCGTCTCTGGCCGCAATGGCATTTGGAAAAATCTTCCTGACTTCCTGCATATAGTCTTCCGGACGAATCAGGGAAGGGCTGTAATGTGTCAGCCACAACTCTCGTACGTTTGCGCGTAACGCAAGATCCGCCGCTTCATAAAACGTCATATGCTTATATTCTCTGGCCTTGTGCACTTTATCCGGCTCCCCGTACATTCCTTCACAGATAAAAAGGTCAGCTCCGGCAGCATTTTTGACAATGCCCTCGGTGGGTCTGGTATCCGTGCAATAGGCGACTTTGATACCCTTTCTGGGCGCTCCCAGCACCATATCCGGTGTAAACGTTTTTCCTTCTTCTTCTATTATCTCACCTTTTTGCAGACGATTCCAGTATTTTCTGGGAATCTGCATCTGGTTGGCCCGTTCTACATCAAATCTGCCGATACGCTCCACCACAATATTGTATCCGTAACAGATCACATTGTGATTTACCCGGTAGGCTTCAATGCGAAAACCGTCAAAACGAATTGTCTGTTCGGTTTCGGTCAGTTCCTGACAATGAATCTCAAAGGGCAGTTCCGGCGCGATCACGCGCAAAGCACTGACTACTCTGGTCAATCCCTTGGGGCCAATCAGCAATAGCGGCTCTGTCCGTTCCGCATTCCCCATAGTGAGAAGCATCCCCGGCAGGCCGCTGATATGATCCGCATGAAAATGGGTGAAGCAAATCACATCAATCGGTTTCGGGCTCCACCCTTTTTCCTTCATGGCAATCTGCGTTCCCTCTCCACAGTCTATCAATATGCTGATGCCCTGGTACCTCGCCATCAGCGAAGTAAGCCATCTGTACGGCAGAGGCATCATTCCTCCCGTACCCAGTAAGCAGATATCTAACATGTGTGCTCCCATTCTGTCAAACGTCCGGGCAGTCTAGAGCAGTTCCTTTCTCTCCTGTCTGTCGACAGGCACCTGAAAACCGGCTGTCAGTTTCTCGTAACACGCCTCACACAGATCGAATTTCTCACTCTCACCGTCTTTGGCGCCAAAGAAACCAAAATCATGGTCCACATGGATACATTCCTCTTTTAAAATTCCATTTTTTACCAATAATTCTCTACCGCAGGCATTGCAGACTACCTTGACCAGTTCTTTTTCATCATCATAAACGCGCATGACAATCCTCCTGTAATCTTACTTATTCTCCTCGTTCCCATTTTATCAAATAAAACAGGAAATTTCGGTGGTAATTGTTCCATGCGCTTCCTATCTCTTCCACATTATCATAGCATCTTCTGTCGGTTTTTCATAGAAACCAGGACGGATTCCTTCCGACACAAAACCAAGTTTCTCGTACATACGGATTGCCGCCTCATTACTGACCCGGACTTCCAATGTATAAGCCATAACCCCCTCCCGGTCTCCTTCTTGCATCAAATGGGTAAGAAGTCCGGTGCCCACGCCACGCCGTCTTGCATCCTTCGCTACGGCGACATTCGTGATATTGCCCTCTCCGGCAACCATCCAGAGCCCGCATCCGCCAAGCAGGTGTCCTTCCTCCTCGGCCACATAGTATCTGGTATCTTCCTGTGTGATCATCTGCAAAAAAGATGCCTCCGACCAGGGCATGGAAAAAGTCTCCTCCTCCAGTCTGCTGATAAAAGGCACGTCCTTGGGAGTCATTGCCCTATATGTGATCATGTTTCGTTCATCCTCCCGGCACGCTCCCGCTCTGCCTGTGACAACCGCAGGTAAACCGGGGCATGTTCCGCACCGCTCTCCATCCTGCCCTCGGCATAATACAAGCTGCCCAGTACTGCAATGCAGGCGGCCGACTGTCTGCTTCGATGGGCAGGCGCCAGTAAATAAGGTACCTTAACCACTTCCGCCATCCGATCCCGGAATACCGGAACGCCGTCTCCCAGAAAAACAACTTTTCTTCCTATGTCATTTAACTCTTGTGCAATGTCATCAAAGGCTACTGCACATTGTTCTTTGATGACACGCATGTCATATCCGTCTTCTTTCGCAAGAAACTCGTAAATTCCCGTATACACCTGGCTTCTTCTGGCATCCATGATCGGGCATACCACTGCATCCGTGCCGTACATCTGATAGGCAAGACCGTCCACTGTGGGCACCGGTACTATCGGTTTATCCAGGACAAAAGCAAGTCCCTTGGCTGTGGCGCTGCCTATCCTAAGACCTGTAAAGGATCCCGGTCCTGCCGCCACTGCGACTGCATCCACCGTATGCAGGTCGAGCTCCACCATATTCCGTATAGCTTCCAACATGGGAAGGAGTGTCTGGGAATGTGTTTTTTTATATTGTATGGTGTACTCCGCAATCAGATTGTCATCCTCCACCAGCGCTGCGCTGGCCACCAGTCCGGAGCTGTCCAATGCCAGTATTTTCATAAGCCCTTCTCTTCTATCCTTATTCTGCGATATGCAAATCCTTTTGCCAGATCCTTTTCGATGATGATACGGGTATGTCTTGGGGGAATTATTTCCGCCACAAGATCTGCCCACTCAATCAGGCAGATGCCTCCTGCGTAAAAGCAGTCTTCATAACCGATCTCCTGCATCTCCTCCACGTCACCGATGCGATATACATCAAAATGATAAAAAGGAAGCCTGCCTTCCTCATAAATCTGCAAAATTGTAAACGTGGGGCTGTTCACCGGCTCCTCTATACCAAGCCCTGCCGCCACACCCTGGGTAAAGACCGTCTTCCCGACACCCAGATCTCCGATCAGCGTATAAATCTGGCCAGGTTCTGCCTGCTCCCCAAGACTTTTACCACATGCAAAAGTCTCTTCCGCACTATTCGTCTCCAACACTTTTTCCATATCCACTCAACTTTGCTCCCTAATCCCATGCCTCTGCCCGGCGCAGTATGAGGAAATTCTGGCAAGCAAAAAAGTATGGCTAATTGGTAAATGTTACACTATCCGCGTATCTTCACTTTCTTCGGAGACATATGGGTAGAGATGATCTCAATCACCTTATATCTGCCCTCTCCCAGATCCTTTTTGGGAAAAATGCAGGCACTCACCGCCGTGGTATAAACCACGATACTCTTAGGGGTGGAAATGGCCTTGACCATACCGTCCCATGCCATCTTCTCCGTCGTCTCGTCCTGAGATACTTCAATCCCTTCCTCTGTCAGCTTATAATGAAGCGGCTTCTTAAATGCCGGTGTTGTCTGGGCCTGCTGTCTGGAGCGCAAAAAAAGTGTCCAGGGCAGATACAATAAAATAACTAATGCTATGATTAGCACCACCGGCTGCCTGTTTGAGGCAAATAATATCAGCATCAACGCCCCCACCAGAGTGCCCATCAGGCCTGGCAGACGGGAATAGGTATGCTGTAACATATAATCATATAAAATATTAGGTGTTATTTTGACATCAAACTCTATTTCCATAACGAATCTCCATACAAGCGCGGCTTATTTCCCGATTCTCTAAGAAAGCACCTACAATGCAGGTGCTCTCTACTGACTTCTATTATACTTTAATTTACACAAAGTGCAAGAAAAACATGTGAGGAGTCTATTCTATTTGTTCAGGCATCACTTTCTGGCTAACATGTGAAAAGTAACTATCTTATCCTACTCATGCCGCAGTGCCTCGATCGGGCTGAGTCTTGCCGCCTTTCTGGCCGGATAGATTCCGAAGAAAATACCCACGGCCGAAGAAAATATGGTGGCAAATATTACCGTTGTCGCTTTCACCTTTGCCGCAAAGCCAAAGGAACTGCAGAGTGCATAAGCGCCCAGACCGCCGATGGCTATGCCGATCAGGCCGCCAATTAGCGTGATGATGCCGGCCTCTGCCAAAAACTGTAACAGGATCGACCGCGTCCTGGCACCCAACGACTTGCGGATACCAATCTCTCTGGTACGCTCCGTCACAGACACCAGCATGATGTTCATAACACCGATACCACCCACCAGCAGGGAAATACCTGCCACAAAGGAGATAAAAACCGTGATGATCCCCAGAATGCTGTCATACTGTGCCTGATAATCTGCGAAGCTCTCCATCATGATCTTATTTTCTCCGCGCACATTAAACTTGTTCTCTAAAAGCGTGATACAGTCAGCCGCCACCTGGGCTGAATATTCTGAACTTTCCGCTATAATATATATCTGCGAAAAATCCTCCACCCATAAACCAAAGCCGTCACTCAGCACCTTGAGCGGCATCTCAATCTGCAGATACCCGCCGCCGCTCATGGCAGAGATAAGCCCTGCTTTGGTATCCTGCCTGATGCCTACAATTGTGAGTTCCTGGGTCACGCCCCACAGGTATATCTCCACACTCATCCCCACCACATCCGTGGTTCCAAAAAGCATTCTGGCACTGTTCTCATTGATCACGCAGACCATACTGCTCCCGTCATACTCTGCCCTGCTAAAATACCTGCCTTTCACAATAGGCTCACTTCCGGTAGCGTACTGCAATGCCGTAGTCCCGCCGTAGAGAAGTGCTTCAAATTCTCCCTTTCTCCCAATCGCCGTACCCCACATGCCATATTGCGGCGTAACACCTTTGACATGTTCCACCTTTTCCTCGATCAGGTCAAAATCATCCTCCGTAAAGACCACGTCATTGCCTTCCGCATCGCTGTTGGTATAGATTGCTATCTGACCGCCCGCCATGTTTTCCAGTTCCTCATTAATGGAACCGCGCATACCGTCTCCGATGGAAATGATCATGATCACGGAGGCAATGCCGATAATGATCCCCAGCATGGTCAGGACGGAACGTCCCCTATTGCTTTTGATATTCATCAGGGCGATCTTAATGTATTCCCATATCTGTGCCATATGCTCACCCTTCCTTATCAGCCCTGCGGGACCGCCGTCACCGCCATGCCTTCTTCATACTCCTGCCCCATGGACATGATCACCTGGTCTCCGGCCGCAAGCCCTTCTTTGACCTCACAGAGGCTCTCGGAAGAAATACCCACCGTGATACGCTTCTTCGCCACGATGCCATTCTCTTCCACATAGACAAAGTCTCCTTCCTTATCACTGTTGACCAGTTCCATGGGAATGGCCACCACACCTTCCGCCTGTGCCGTATGTACTACGCTCTTGGCTTCCACGCCCAGGAAGATGTTCTCATCCGGCCTGTCTATGCTGATATCCACGCCCACCACTGCTGCACCGTTGTTGTTGGTCGTCGCCATGCCCTCGATCTTATCCACTCTTCCTTCATACTGATTGCCTGCGATATCTATCTCTGCCTTCTGGCCTACTGCCAGCTTTTCCAGGTCGTATTTCGATACATTGGCATGTACTACCACATGCTCCGTACTCTCTAACACGACTAACTTTCCATTCTCTGCAGGAGCCGCCCCTTCCACTGCTGCGATCTCCGTGACCACCCCTGCAAAGTCTGCGGCTATGCCGGACTGCACTTTCTCAATGGACTGCAGCGTCTCCCCGTTCGTCAACTCCTGCAGCGCGGCGTCTGCAGCCAGCTTTTCCTTACTGCCGGAATCCAGCATGGCATCCTCGGAACTTTCCTTCTGCGCTTCCATCTTGGCTTTCAGCTCCTTGGAATCCGTGATGATCTTCTGTATCTCTTCCGCCTCCCGTTCCAGGTCGCGGATCTCCTGGTTGTTCTGCTGTTCATAGGAGTTATACTGTACCTGTTCCTGCAGGCTCAGATACGTCTCTTCGTTATAGTCTATCTGGCTCTTCGCCGCCTCGTCCCTCTCGCGTTTTTCTTTCTTTTCCTTATCGCTCATGTCCAGCGACTTTTCTTCTTCCGCATTGCGCTCCGCCAGGGCCTCTTTTTCATCACTGATCATCTTTTCATATTCCAGGAGGGATACCTGCAAAAGCGCCCCTTGGTTCGCATACCATGCCTTCTTGTCTTCGATGGTCTTCTGCAGTCCTTTCAGATAAGTCTCGTGATCCGAGATCTGCTGTTCCAGTACTGCCAGGTTCGTGTTGGCCTCAGAAAGGTCTGCCAGATACTTATTGTCTTTATGAACAGAACTGGAATAGTCCCCCTGGCTGGATGCCAGTTTCAGTTCTGCTTCCCGTTTTGCATCACTGAGGGCCTGCTCATCAAACAGCAGGAGCACGTCTCCCTTTTTGACCTTGTCTCCCACAGCTACCCTAATCTCACTCACCGGGACCGTCACATCGGCAAAATAGGTCTTCGTCTCCGTGCTCTTCACCGTACCATTGGTGCGCAGCGTCTGCTCTACATCCGCCACTGTCACCTCTGTCGTAAAGACCATGGGCGCTGTGTTCTTCGCCACAAGGGAATTGCGCACAAAGAATCCTGCCACCAACGCCGCCGCCACGACCAGTGCGATGCGTCGGCGTATCTTTTTCTTCTTTGCCTTATCCATGGGTGTCCTTTCTTTCTTCTCTCTCTTTTTCTTCCTGCCGGCTTTTTCCGGTACCTCCAGACTGTCTGTTCCAGTATCTGCAGATATTCCCGTCCCGTCATTGACCGTATCGGTCATCTTCGTTTCTTCTGTCTTACTCTCAGATATCTGTGACATTTTCATAATCCTCCTCAATCTTTCCGTCCATGATCTTGATCACCCTTCTGGCCTTGGCCGCGATCTCATCGTCATGCGTGATCAAAATGACCGTCCTGCCCTCTTCATGGAGGGACTTTAAAATATCCATGATCTCCCTGGTAGAATTGGAGTCCAGGTTACCCGTAGGCTCATCTGCCAGGATGATGGGCGGTGCCTGCGCGATCGCCCTGGCGATGGCGACTCTCTGCTGCTGTCCCCCGGACATTTCCGACGGCTTATGGGTCTTTCGTTTCTCCAGGCCTACCTTGTCCAGTGCCGCTTCCGACAGTTCCACACGTTCCCGCTTGCCCACACCCCTGTAGATCAGCGGCAGTTCCACATTTTCAAGGGCTGTCAGGCTGGGGATCAGGTTAAACCCCTGAAATACAAAACCGATCTCCTGGTTGCGGATATCCGACAGTTCGTCATCCGTCATGCTCCCCACATCATGCCCGTGCAGATAATAACTGCCGCTGGTAGGCACATCGAGACACCCGAGCATGTTCATCAGTGTGGATTTGCCAGAACCCGAATGCCCGATGATCGCCACAAACTCCCCTTCCCGGATCGTCAGGCTCACATGATCGAGTGCCTTTACTTCATTCTCTCCGGGATTGTACACTTTACAGATATCCCGGATTTCTACTAATGTGTCCATGCCACTCCCCTCCTTCGCACATATAGTATTGTAAACGAAACAGCATGTCTTTTGTCTTCATTTATCATTCTTCAAATCAGAAAAACGGCCATAAATTTTAAGCCTGTTCCATCATAGCATTCTTTTCTTAAAAGATTCACTAGAAATCCTTAAAGGAATCTTAAATTATTCTTATGCCATTTTATAATACAAATCTTACAGTAATCTTTCGAATAACAAATGAATTCTAACATTTCTGTAAGATTCATACTAACCTCCATGTCACAGCTCTGCTGTGAGCGACTAGAAGTTCTTCTCATACTACTATAAATCCTGTGGTGCATCAATACCACTTTACTTCAAAAAAGTAGCATTTTATGACATAAATAAAGACGGAAACCGCTTGAAGGTCATAAAATAAAAAGACCTCCCGGGCAGCTTCCGGTTCTTTCCGTCGTCTGCCTGAGAGGTATCATACCATCTTATTCAATTCCTTAACGATGAATGTTTATTTCTGCATCTCCCCGACGCGCTGTCTGCCCATAGCGGGACTGGCGTTTTTGAGGATAGGACTAAGCGGCTTATAAATCAACAGGGTAACGCCCGAAGCTGCCGCACTTTTGATTATATTAATAGGTGCCACCGCAAAAATGACAAAAGAAGTCACATTATGGATATTGCCGTTAATCTCCGCACCTGCCGCGATGATAGCTTCCATAGGCATCCCAAATAAATTGGAAAAAGCCGGAAGCAGATAAACCGCATTGAAAGCCGTGCCAAACACCGTCATGATCAGAGAACCTGCCAGACAGGAAACAAAGGCCATCTTCTTCGTCTTCTTGAGCATGTAAAGGATGGAAGCCGGCAGTATCAGGCTGCAGCCGATCACAAAATTTGCCAGATCTCCCACAAAGGCTGTGCTGGTGCCCTTGATGATAAGCTTTAATAAAATCTTACAAAACTCTATCATCACACCTGCCACAGGACCGAAGGCGAAGGTGCCCACCAGGGCCGGTATCTCGCTAAAATCCAGTTTATAAAAGCCCGGTGCCAGAAACAGGATTGGGAAGTCCAGAATATGTAGGATCACTGCCAGAGCCGAAAAAAGCCCGATCATCGTAATCTTTCTGGTCGTCAGGATTCTCTCTGTAACCCCGGCTCTTTTCTGTGCGTATTTTTCAGCCCCATATGCAATGAAAAACAGCGCTGCGGCAATCCCCACACAGACAAACACAAAGACCACATTATCCGCAATACTTTCCAATAAACCATTACCCATTTTCTTTTCCTCTCTTTCCGGAGTATCATACTCCTTACATTCCAGGAAAAAGTTCTTCCTTTGGCAAAATCCGATCAAATAAAAAGACCCCGAAACCATAGTTTCGGGGCGTTTCATCGCATCCATGCTGCACCGGTCCGACGGCACAGATTTTGCCTGACAAAATGACACATATGTCACTTTTTCTTTTCTTCTCTCATCCAGACTATACTGTCGGTTTTGGAATTTCACCAAATCAGCCATCAGCACATCGCGCGGGTAAACGCTTTGTAACGACGGGTCGCGGACTATACCGCCGGTAGGGAATTGCACCCTGCCCCGAAGAACTTTTTTCTTATTTTGTTTACGGAAATTATCATACTACTTTCCGGCGATAAATGCAAGCATTTTAGCGAATATCATCTTTGAAGGATATCATCATTGAACAGATTTCGAAGCCATCTGCTCAATGACGGATATGTCCTCCTCCAGTTCCTCCGCAATCTCCGGAAGGGTTTTCCCCTTGGAAAGTTTCTTTTGAACCTGCTCCCGAAGCTTTTTTTCTATCCCTTTTTCTATTCCTCTTTCTATCCCTTTCTCTATCCCTTCTTCTAAGCCTTCTTTTCGTCCTTCCTCGAAGGTACTCTTCAAATGTTTCTTCTCGTCATATTCTGTCAAGAGCATATGCAATACCATTCCTTTCTCTGTCAGCAGGATATCTGTAAGGATCCCTCTCTCAATACAAGTATCTATGGCTGTATGTACCGCTTCCTCCCGATGCATGCCATCTTGGATGTTTCCTTCCACCTCAGACGTCAGTTCCGAATACTCCCACAGGCGGTGGCATTTATCCATCAGTGCGCGGTTATGTCCCCGGTTGATATTGAGCACTTCACAGGTGCACTCCAGGCATCCGCTTCCCCGGCCTGCAGAATACGAATCCGACAGGTAGAGCAGCAGATGATCGGACTCCATGCCGCTTCCATTATAAAAGACAACGTACACCGGCGTGGGAAGTTCTACTTTTCCTTTTCCATAGAGATTATCTCCCCTGGCAGTGACCAGTCCCTCAAACTGCTGTGCAAAATATAATAGTCCACGCAGCGGCATGTTCGGGTTCCAAGTGCTCTGGTGTTCATAGAGATTGAGACGGTTTCCGATGATAAAAGACAGGTCATTTTTCATCTTCATAAAGATCACATCTTCCATCGTGACCACTTCCAGATCCTCCGGATCGTCATAGGTACTGCCGTTTAAGGCATTATACAGATCCAGAAGGTCCTGTTTATCCTGAAAGAGCCGTCTGAAAAGGACATCTTTATATTTCCGGTTAAACCAGAGCCTCCTCCACCAGTTACCATGTCTGTACCACTTCTTCACATTTCGTTTTGCCATAGATTTTCCTCCATTATACAGTTTTTGGTGACTGAATACAAGGAAATCTTGACGATATCATTAGAGACTCGCACATATCAGAATTGATTCAGATGATTCCTATACCGTGCAGACAGCAGATAACAGCGAAGATACTTTTATTCAGTCAGATAACAACAGTTACGGGATTATTTCCGACTATCGGAAAGAACCTAAAAGACGGAAAACAGCAGGATATGTTTTGGACTTCTCCCGCTATTTCCTTTGACAGATTAAGAAAAACCTGTCAATATTTATTCATTATATAATACAAAATTATGATTGACAAGGAAATTTTCAAATGATTACCAAAAATGATGTAACAGTTCAGCCATGAAATGATATACAAGCTGTGCGTGGGTGCTTGCACACAGAGCACTGATTGCATATCATTTCATGAGCGGAGCGCCCTCACATGAAATAAAAGGTGAGCCGCATAGCGGCGTCGGATGCGAAGCAGACGCTTTTATGAATGTGAGGGCTGAACTGTTACAAAATGATGTGCCAGCCCCTGCCTGCGAAGGATTTCACAGGCACTCTTCTCATCATATCCAATGACATGGGGAATCTCTCCAGATGCTTCCGTTTCCTTTAAGGCGCGCTTCCTTTCATCATGGGAATGCGGCGTTTCTGCCCTCACCATGGTTCCGATGCTTAATATCGCAATGAAGCAGATAATTGACATTGCTGTCACAATACTTTTACGATTTTCTTTTTTCATTTTCATCATCACCCTTATCCTCTCCTCTATTGGATATTTGCAAAAGAAACTGCATAAAATGCCGCTCTCTGCTTTCTTCTCTTCCAAGTGAACCAATAGCTGCACATATTCCTTTCTATCGCTTAATGTCCGATGCCTTAACAGCACGTCGTCACAGGCAAGTTCCATATCACGATTTGCCATAATGTACATGACCCAGATCAGCGGATTGTACCAGTAAAGCGAACAGACCAGAAGCAAAATCCATTTGAGTAAAACGTCCATGTGCTTTATGTGAATAAATTCATGTTCTAATACAAATGAAAGGCCTTTTTCTAATAACTCTCTATGCGCTGGAAGCAGAATGACCGGCTTTAAAAGCCCGTATGTAAGCGGCATCCCTATTCTGTCTGATTCTTTGATTTCCACCGGTCTTTTTAACAAATGGTTATTTTTCCATGCCTCAAAATATGCACCTTGAACAGGCAGCGCCATGCCATATACGCTTCTGTTTCGCAGGTGTGACCCGATCAAAACAACGGCAATCACGATTGCTCCCATCAGCCATATTATTTTCATCATCTGGCCGGCAGTTGACCGAAGTATTTGACTTCCTGCAAGTTCTATTTTTTCCTGCATCCAAACAATGTGTGCCGCGCTTGTGTGCAAGACATCGACTTTACATGGCAGTTTCAGTGTAATGGGGCATACGAAACACAGAATCAGGAATTTCCACAGCAGTAACCAGGTTCTTCCCGGAATACGATAAAGAAATATTTTCCTGGCCGCCACGATACAGATAACCACCAAGCCTACCGTTATATTCCTGTTAAAGATCCATTCCACGTAATCACTCCCCGTCATACTACAATACAAAATTGCCTGGCCCATACCTTTATAAATCCTTTATCAGTTCCTTTAACCGCATAATTCCTGCCTTGTCCAGCTTCTTATCCCCAAGCAGTGCGGCAATCAGCCTGTCCGGAGAGCCGTCATACAGTTTTTCAATCAGTTCATCGGTCTCATACTTCTGTGCTTCTTCTTTTGAAATCAGCGCATGGCATATAAAGTGTGGATCCCTGCGCTCTATCGCCCCCTTCTCTATGCACTTTTTGATCACTGTATAGGTGGTCGTTTTGCTCCAGCCAATCTGTGCGTGAAGTGTCTCTGCAATTTCCTTGGCCGTAAGCTCGCCCTGTTTCCAGAGAATCTCCATAATTTTCAGTTCACTGTCATATAGCTTCTTTTCCATTTGGATTCCCTCTTTCATTCTATTGCAATAGAATTTTATAATTGCATTCTATCACAGTAGAATAACCTTGTCAATAAGATAATTTGAGTAGCTGTTTGAAATGACAAAAGAATTACTTTTCAAATTCAAATCAGTCTGTTCAGGCATCACTTTCTGTCTAATGTGTGAAGTAATCAAAAAGGCTGCCGCAACCATGCAACAGCCTTTCCATTCACTCCTATAATCACTCTGCCTTACCCTCAGGCGGCATGCTTATGTTTTAGTGTCTTAGAAATCCACCTCTGTGCCATAATAAGTACAAGTAAACAATTTCTCCATCGTTGCCGGATCGATTTCTCTGGGATTAGAACCTGTGCAGGCATCTCCCACTGCAAGTTCTGCAATCTTCGCAATCTTCTCCTTGAATTCCGCCTCATCAATACCGAAATCCTTTAATGTCTTAGGAATATTCAGCCGCACGTTGAAATCGTCAATCTTCGCACAAAGACTATTGATGAGCGCCTTGTCGGAAGTCCCTTCCAGTCCCATCCTGCGTGCGATCTGCGCATAACGTCCTGCCGCAACCGTGTCTTTTGCATTATACTTGATCACGTATGGCAGATAGATCGCATTGGCACAGCCATGCGGAATATGCCCTGTCGAGAAAGCCGCACCCGTCTTATGTGCCATAGAATGGACGATGCCTAACAATGCATTGGAGAAAGCCATTCCTGCCAGACACTGTGCATAATGCATCTGCTCTCTGGCCTCCATGTCATTCTTGTAAGATGCCGGCAGATAATCGAGTACCATCTCGATCGCCTGCAAAGCCAGAGGATCGGTGAACGGTCCGTTCAGAGTAGATACATAAGCCTCGATTGCGTGCGTCAATGCATCCATACCCGTATAAGCCACCTGTTTGACCGGAAGTCCCATCACAAGGTCGGGATCAACAATCGCTACATCCGGTGTAATGTTAAAGTCCGCCAGCGGATATTTCACGCCCGTCTGATAGTTGGTGATAACAGAGAATGCCGTCACCTCGGTAGCCGTACCGGAAGTCGTGGGAATCGCGCAGAATTTTGCCTTCTGTCTCAATTCCGGGAAGTTAAACGGTGTGATCAGATCCTCAAACGTGGTCTCCGGATACTCATAAAAAGCCCACATTGCCTTCGCCGCATCAATGGGGGAACCGCCACCCATGGACACAATCCAGTCCGGCTCAAAAGCACGCATCGCCTCTGCGCCTTTCATCACTGTCTCAACGGACGGATCCGGTTCTACGCCTTCAAAGAGCTCCACCTCCATGCCGGCTTCTTTCAGATATCCCACCGCTTTGTCCAGAAAGCCCTGGCGCTTCATAGAGCCGCCGCCTACTACCAGAATTGCTTTCTTTCCTTTCAAGTTCTTTAGCTCTTCCAGACTTCCCTTGCCGTGATAGACATCTCTTGGTAATGTAAATCTTGCCATTTGGTAACCTTCCTTTCCTTTGCTTGGTTTTTACCTATCCCTCATGAAAACATTTCTAACACTTTAACCATTATACAATAGAAACGACTTTTTCTCCACCGTTATTTCTGTCTGCTTCTCATTTCCAAAATAGTATAGGTGCAGACTGTCACCTGCTCCCCATAGCGATGACCTGTCGAATTTTTGCCATCACATGCTCATAGCCTCCCGCACCATGGGGAATCAAACAGCCTGAGCAGTCCTTGATTCCTTTTTCATTGTACTGAAAGTTCCCGCCGCAGCGATCTCCCAATGCATAGAGCGGGCAATAACAGAACAGACAGTTAAATTCCTCCCTGTCCCCCACCGGATGGCAGGGATAATATTCGCACTCCCTGTTACAAAAATAACGGGCGCTATTCGACATCATTCGCCAGCCTCCTTCCTCATGAAATCAAAGATTCCACCGCCAACAGCCGCCTGGCTCATTAAGCGATGGAAAGAATCAAGGCGCAGCCAAAGCTGCGCCCTGATATATATTATCTTTATCTTCTCATACCCTTACTCAGCAATATCAGCATACATGAAGTACCAGTAACCATATGCGGAGTGCCACATTCCTGTGATCTTATCGCTCTGTAACCAGAAGTCATTGTAGTAAGCTACCGGAATACATCCAGCCTCTTCCATCAGAATATCTTCTGCCTTGTGAAGAGCCTCAGAACGCTCTGCAGTATCCAGAGTTGTTCTGGAGATTTCCATTGCTGCATCATAATCTGCATTGTTGAACTTACCATCGTTGTTACCGTTACTGGAGTAGAGCAGATCCAGCATGTTAGAAGGATCGCTGTAGTCACCTACCCAGCCGTTACGGGAGATCTCATAATCACCATTACGTCTCATAGGTGTGAAGCTTGCCCACTCAACGATATCTACCTGCAGTTCGATACCAAGCTCAGCCCATGCCTGCTGTAAATACTCAGCAACTACTTTGTGATAGCCTGCATCGTTGGTAGAATATGTGATGGTCGGGAATCCTTCTCCGTTCGGATAACCTGCTTCCTCAAGAAGCCTCTTAGCTTCTTCTACGTTTGCATCGTGGTTTGCAGTGTCAATATAAGGTTTGCCGCCATTTGCATTGTCAAAGAATACGGAACCGTCTGTATCAATCCAGCCAGGACCCATGAAGTTGCTTGCAGGAGAATAAGTACCCTGCATCAAAGTATTTGCTACATACTCACGGTCAATTGCAAGGCTCAGTGCCTTACGTACTTTCGCATCTGTGAAAGGCTCTTTCTGTGTGTTAACGCTCAGATAGTAGGTACCGATGATCGGATCTACATAGAACTCCGGATTGCCTTCCAGGGAAGGAATCTCTTCTGTCGGAACATCCTTGATAAAGAGCACTTCACCAGTCTGGTATGCGCTGTAAGAAGCGTTAGGATCCTCAATCAGATTGAACTTAATGCCCTCAAGCTTCACTGCATCTGCATTCCAGTAGTTGGGGTTCTTGGTGCACATGATATAGGAACTGGGAACCCACTCGGAAATGTAGAAGGGACCGTTACAGATATAAGTATCTGCCGCTACTGCCCAACTGTCTCCGTTTGCGTCTACCGTTGCCTGCTGTACCGGGCTTAAAGTAGCAAATGCTGCCAGAGAACCGAAGTAAGAGCATGGAGATGACAAATGCACTACTAATGTAGAATCATCCGGAGCTTCCACGCCAAGTGCCTCCAGATTGCCGCCGATTGCGTCTGCATAACCTTCTACCATACCGAGAACTGTCTCAGCATAAGGTGCTGCTACCATGGGATCGCAGACACGGCGCCAGCTATATACAAAGTCGTTTGCCGTAAGAGCAGAGCCATCAGACCATTTCAGACCGTCTCTTAAATGGAATGTCCATGTAAGACCATCCTCAGATATCTCCCAGCTTTCTGCCTGACCGGGAGCAAGCTTACCTTCCTGGTCCACCGTCAAAAGGCACTCGAATGTGTGTAAGATCATGTTACCGCCATCAACTGCACTGTTCAGGGCAGGATCAATGGTCTCAGGGTTCGGGCCGATCTGTACGGACAGAATCTTGCCGCCTCCCTCTGTGGTTGCAGCCGGTGCTTCTGTACCGTCTTCTTGTGTTGCGCCATCATCTGCGGCAGCATCGCCTGCTGTATCGCCGGACTCTGCAGCCGGTGTGGTGGTATTATTGTCAGTACCGCCGCAAGCTGTCACGCCAACTACCATAGCAGCCGCCATCATAAGCGCGATTACTCTCTTTTTCATAACTTTTTCCTCCTCTTTTCATATTTTTAAAAGTCTCACTTAACATGTTTACCACATCTAATTGCACTTGTCAATATGGTGACATGCGGAAAAATGGCCTTTTTCCACTTCTTTCCACTCCGGCACCTCCGCCGCACACCTTTCATCCGCATAAGGACAGCGGGTACGGAACGCACATCCGGAAGGGGGATTTAGAGGACTTGGCACATCTCCCTCCAGTACAATACGCTGGCTTGCCCTGGCTTGTACCGGATCCGCAATGGGAATTGCAGAAATCAGGCTCTTGGTATAGGGATGCAGCGGCCTGTCCACCAGTTCATAACTGTCTGCCAGTTCCACCATTCTTCCCAGGTACATAACGCCGATGCGGTTGGAAATATGTTTTACTGCCGACAGGTCATGGGCAATAAACAAATAGGTCAGGCCCAGCTTTTCCTGCAGATCTTCAAACATATTGATGACCTGCGCCTGAATGGACACGTCCAATGCCGAGATCGGCTCGTCACAGACAATAAATTCCGGATGCACCGCCAATGCCCTGGCAATACCTACACGCTGTCTCTGACCGCCCGAAAACTCATGGGGATAACGATTTGCATGCTCGGAATTTAGTCCAACTCTTTCCAGAATGCTGATAATCTTATCGTATCGTTCCTGCTTGTTGGCCGCCATTTTATGGACATCGATTGCCTCTCCTACGATATCTCCTACCGTCATACGGGGATCCAGACTCGCATAAGGATCCTGGAATACGATCTGCATCCGCTTGCGGTAAGGAAGCATGTCCGCATACTGCTTTTTCTCTACATCAAAAACCACATCACCGTCAAAGGTAAATCTGCCTCCTGTGGGATCATAGAGTCTGAGCATGGCGCGTCCCGTGGTGGTCTTGCCACAGCCCGACTCTCCAACCAGTCCCAGCGTCTCTCCCCTGTCAATATAAAAGGAAACATCCTCCACCGCCCGGATAAACTTTTTGTTTTTACCAAAACCTCCCGCCGGAAAATACTGACGCAGATGTTCTATTTCAATCAAATGCTCACTCATGGGATGCTCCTTTCTCAAACTCTTCTTTCTGATTCAGCCAGCACTTCGTATAATGCACCTCTCCAAATGTGGATACCGGGGGCATTTCCCGCAGGCAGATCTTCATGGCTGCATCGCACCTGGGGGCAAAAGGACATCCTTCGGGTGGATTGAGAAGATCCACCGGTGTTCCTTCGATCGGCACAAGTCTCTCATGTTCCTTAGTATCCAATCTAGGAATGGAACGGATCAGCCCTTTCGTATACTGATGCTTCGGATGATAAAAAATATCATCTGTTGTGCCATATTCCACAATCCTGCCGGCATACATGACCGCGATCCGTTCACACATGCTGGCCACTACCCCCAGGTCATGGGTGATCATAATGATCGCCATACCCAGTTTATCCTTTAGATCCATCATCAGTTCCAGAATCTGGGCCTGAATGGTCACGTCCAGAGCCGTAGTAGGCTCATCTGCAATCAAAAGCTTCGGCTCGCAGGCCAGGGCGATAGCAATCATCACACGCTGGCGCATACCGCCTGATAATTCATGCGGATACTGTTTCAAACGCCTGTCCGGTTCATTGATACCGACCAGCTCCAGAAGTTCCCGGGCACGTGCCTTCGCCTGCTGGCTGTCCTTGTCTGTGTGCAGTTTAATAACTTCTGTTATTTGATTGCCAATGGTGTACACCGGGTTCAAGCTGGTCATCGGATCCTGGAAAATAATGGAAATCTCATTACCACGGATCTTGCGCATCTCTTTATCCGTCATCTTTTCAATCTGATGCCCGTTGAAATGCAGTTCTCCGCCAAGGAGCTTGCCGGGATGTGCCGTCAGCCCCATCAAGCTGTAGGCTGTAACGGATTTACCGGATCCACTCTCACCCACGATTCCCAACACTTCCCCCTCCTTTAGCTGGATGGAGACATCATTCAGAGACTTAACCTCCCCTGCGGGAGTGAAAAAAGAAAGTCTTTCATTTCTAATATCTACAAGGTATTCTGCCATCTTCTCATACTCCCTTCTTAGTTTTTCAGTTTCGGGTCAAAAGCATCTCTTAAACCATCGCCAAACAAGTTAAAACTCAAAATGATCAAACTGATCAAAAGAGCCGGAATAAACAGCAGATACGGGTAAGTCTGCATACCGTTGATCGCATCGCTGGCCAGACTGCCAAGCGAAGGAAGCGGAACCGCCACACCCATTCCCAGAAAGCTTAAGAAACTCTCGGTAAAGATGGAGGACGGAATCTGCAGGGTCGTTGTTACGATCAACGTACCGATACAGTTCGTCAGAAGGTGCTTCTTGATGATCCTGCCGTTACCTACGCCCAATGCCCTGGCTGCCGTCACATACTCGCTCTCCTTGAGCATGAGCACCTGGCTTCTCACCATTCTCGCCATACCCACCCAGTAGAGCAGGGCAAACACGATAAAGATACTGATCAAGTTCTCACCTACAATATTAACCCATCCGAACCCCGGTACATTTTGGGCCAGATTTGCAAGCGGTGCCTTGAGGGAAAAGGATAACAGCACGATCAGCAGGATATCCGGTATCGTATAAATGATATCCACAATACGCATCATCACCAGATCCACCGTGCCGCCAAAAAAGGCCGCAATCGAACCGTAAGCGGAACCGATGACCAGAATAATGGCTGTCGCGATCAAACCTACCAGCAGAGAGATACGGCTTCCCATCATCACACGGATTGCATAATCACGCCCCATCTTGTCCGTACCGAAGATATGCGGGAACACACTCTCGCCTGCGTCAATCCTGGCCTGTTCCTCCTGAGAATATTCCATGGGCGCCAGATTATTGGCTCCCTTAATCTGTTCTTTATACGTATAAGGATAAAATGACGGAACAATAAAGGAGAATATCATGACCAGAATGATCACCACCAAAGAGACCATCGCCACTTTATTTTTGCGCAGACGTCTGAAACCGTCCTGCCAGAATCCCACGCTCTCGCGCATAATAACCTGGCTCTGTTTCTCCTCCTCCGTTGCCGGCAGGAAATCCTCCGGCTTGAGTTTTAACTGAAAACTTAAAGGATTTTCTTTCATCTTAGTATCATGCCTTTCTTACTATCTATACAATTTGCCAACCGTTCTGATTTCTACTTCAATTTAATTCTGGGATCCACAATCTTATAAACGATATCCACGAGCACATTCATTACGATGACCAGCGTAGCAAGGAAAATCGTGGTACCCATGATAAGCGTATAATCACGTCCGTTGATCGCTTTGATAAACTCGCCTCCAAGACCCGGGATTACGAATATCTTCTCCACCACAAAGCTTCCAGTAATCGTGTAGGCAAGCATCGGACCTACATAAGTGACAACCGGCAGGATGGCATTACGCAGCGCATGCTTAAACAGAATCTTCCCGCCGGCCAGTCCCTTGGCACGGGCTGTCCGCATATAATCCTGTCCCAGCACGTCCAGCATGGAAGAACGCATCAGCCGCATGATATAAGCCGTCGGATAGAAGGAAAGGGCTATGACCGGCATCACATAATGCTTCCCGGTCTCTAATCCCATGGTCGGTAAGATCCCCAGCTTGACGCCCAAGAAATACATCAGCACCGTACAGATAACAAAACTGGGTACCGCAATACCACAGGTGGCCACCACGCTGATCACACTATCTGCCGCCTTTCCTCGCTTCAGGGCCGCTATACACCCTAAGGGAATGCCAAGCGTCAAAGCCACCAGAACGGATAAACCGCCTACCCTCGCTGATACCGGGAATTTCATGGTAATGATCGACATTACCGTACGACCTCTCTGTTTTAAGCTGTCTCCGAAATCGCCGTGTGCCGCAGAGGTGACATAGTTAAGGTATCTCTGGAACATGGGTTTGTCCAGGCCGTATTTCGCCTCCAGGGCTGCCTGTGCCTGGGGGCTGATTGCTTTTTCCGATAAGAACGGGCCGCCCGGCACCAGGTTCATAAGGAAAAAAGTGAGTGTGGCAACCGCCCAAATCGTCACGATCGCCAGTAAAATTCTCTTTACAATATACTTCGCCATGATGAAACTTCCTTTCTAACAATTGACTACACCGCAGACCCGCCTGCGCCTGCTTTTTCTACTGCTGTTTCCTGCCTGCCGCTTCCTGCCCGATCTTCATGGTCAGACCAATCCGTTTCTTGGCCGTGTCTACCGTCAGAACCTGCACGTCTACCACATCACCGACGCTGACAGCTTCTAAGGGATGTTTGATGTACTTGTCCGTGATCTGGGAAATATGCACCAACCCGTCCTGATGCACCCCGATATCCACAAACACACCAAAATCAATCACGTTGCGGACCGTTCCTTTTAAGATCATACCGGGTTTTAAATCCTTCATATCCAGTACATCACTTCTAAGGATTGGTGCAGGCATATCGTCACGGGGGTCTCTGGCCGGTTTCTCAAGCTCTGTAAGAATATCCATGAGCGTGATCTCACCGATGCCAAGTTCCTCCGCAAGTTTCTTTTTGTCTTTGATCTTTCTGACAAGACTGCCGGCCGCTGCCTCCTTAGGTGCCTGTGTTTTGGAATCCATGACACCTGTGTCATTTTCCTGTTGTTCCAGGTTCATACCGCCCATAGCCGCCGCAAGCGCTTTGCCCATCGCCGTATTGGTATTGCGGATCACAATCTTAGACTGACGGGGCTTCTTTTCCTTCACCGGAGCCGCTTTCTTAGCTGCTGTTTTCTGTGCAGCCGCCTTTTTCTGTGCCTCCCTGACGTCTTCCATGGTAAGGCCCAGCTTTTCCAGAAGTTTCTCAGCCGCCTCGTAGGATTCCGGATGCACGCTGGTTGCATCCAACGGATTGTCGCCGTCCGTGATACGCATAAATCCGGCACACTGCTCATATGCCTTAGGCCCTAGTTTCGCCACTTTCAAAAGTTGCGCACGATTCTTGAAACGGCCATTGGTTTCCCGGTAATCCACAATATTTCTGGCAATTACCTTAGTCACACCGGAAACATATTCCAGAAGGGACGCGGAAGCCGTATTCAAATCCACACCAACGCGGTTTACACTATCCTCCACGACACCGCCAAGCGCCTCGCTCAGCTTCTTCTGATTCATATCATGCTGGTATTGTCCCACACCGATAGACTTGGGATCAATCTTAACAAGTTCTGCAAGTGGATCCTGCAGCCTCCTTGCGATAGACGCCGCACTTCTCTGACCCACATCAAAATTGGGAAATTCTTCTGTAGCCAGTTTGCTGGCAGAATAGACAGATGCCCCCGCCTCGTTGACGATCACGTACTGCACCGGTACATCCAGCTCTTTGATCAGTTCCACGATCACCTGCTCGGATTCTCTCGATGCCGTTCCGTTACCGACAGAAATAAGAGAAACATTATATTTTTTGATCAGTTTTTTAAGCTCGGCCTTGGCCTGTTCCACTTTATTCTGGGGCGCCGTAGGATAAATCACCTTGGTATCAAGTACCTTCCCGGTCTCATCCACCACCGCCAGCTTACAACCTGTACGGAAAGCCGGATCCCAGCCAAGAACCACTTTACCCTTGATGGGCGGCTGTAAGAGAAGCTGTTCCAGATTCTTGCCAAATACGGAAATAGCGCCGTCCTCTGCTTTCTCCGTCAGGTCATTTCTAATCTCACGCTCGATCGCCGGCGCAATCAGCCTGTCATAACTGTCAGCGATCGTTTCCTCCAAAAGGGGAGATGTGACAGGGTTGTCATTTTTAATCGTCTTCGTCCGAAGGAACTGTAAGATACGCTCTCTTGGGGCCTCCACCTTCACTGTCAGGAATTTTTCATTCTCTCCGCGGTTAATCGCCAGCGTCCTGTGGCCCGCCACCTTGCTGATGGGTTCTTCATACTGATAATACATCTCATAGACACTCTCAGCCTTCTCATCCCTGGCTGAACTGGAAAGACTGCCTTCTTTCATGGTGATATCACGAATATAGATTCGATAGTCCGCCTCATCGGAAATCATTTCCGCGATGATGTCTTTCGCACCCTGCACTGCCTCTTCCACTGTCTTCACAGCCTTGGATGGCTCTTCATCCTCATGGACGTACTTAAGTGCTTCCTCCTCGATTGGAGCAGAAGTCTCCTGCGCCAGAATGAAGTCTGCGAGTCCGTCAAGCCCTTTTTCCTTCGCCACGCTGGCACGCGTCTTTCTCTTCGGACGATAGGGACGATATAAATCCTCTACCACTACCATCGTCTCAGCCGCCACAATCTTTTCTTTCAGCTCGTCTGTCAGTTTACCCTGTTCTTCTATGCTCTTTAATACCTGCTCCTTTTTCTCTTCCAGATTCCGCAGATACACGAGTCTTTCATGAAGATTTCTTAAAACTTCATCATTTAATGACCCTGTGACTTCTTTACGGTATCTTGCAATAAAAGGGATTGTGTTGCCTTCATCGATCAATCCTACTGCTGCCTCTACCTGCCATTTTTCTACTTTCAGTTCTTCTTTTAATTTGAGAATAATGTCCATAATCCAACTCCAGTTTTTTCTTTCAATTCAGTGCTCTGCTCTGCTAAAGTGCTGATGCATTTTAAATATGCAAAGCATATTTTTAGGCCGTCCCCTGGCTTAAATCCGGGACATAATGCCCGCATTTTTACACTAACGCCTATATTATACAAGATTTCGCCGAAAGCCGCAACTCCCTAAAATATAACATTTTTATATTTTGCTGTTTATTTGTATGACTGGGTACAGGTAAAAGCAAAGAAAAGACCTCCTTGCGGCAAGTCTTTTCCGATTCCCATTCTACAATTATAAAGCAGCTATATATTTTCCTTCTCACGAAACTGTGCGATGCTCTCTGCCTTCATCGCTGTCTGAAACCACTGATCCAATGTCTCATTGTTCTGCTGGGATCCTATCTGTTCTGCAAGTTCTACGGGAACTTCGCCGAGATTCTGCAAAAGCTGCAGGATGTATTGAGCACTTCCTCCTGACTGGTCGCATTGAACAGACGGATCTTAAAAGGTACAAAATTTAGATGCAGCCGTCATAATATCAATCGTAACAGTTCAGCCTTCCGGTCAGACTAACGGGTATTGCACCGGCTAAAATATAGCCGGTGTGCCCATAAATAACTTCCTTATATTCTCGATCATTCCCATATTTCGTTTTTTCAGGGTTTCGATAA
>CATOMC010000022.1 GCA_951801245.1 uncultured Lachnospiraceae bacterium | reverse complement strand
ACATGCCGGAGACTGTTAAAATGGCTCTTTCCGGATGCTGTCAGACAATAACAAATGTGGCTGAATCAAGGGATAAAAGTTTCTTTTGAAATTTCCTCTTGACAAAGGTCACTTCATAACAGGAGAACTAATGACGGCAGGTATACTGTGCATGGGATTGTTAGCCGGATGTGGAAGTGATAATGCGGCAAATACGAATGTAACGGGCACAGATGCAGCAACTGTAAATAAGGATGATGCAAAAGAAGTGTCTGGGTCTGAAAGGTCAAAGGGCAGTTGGAAGAGAGACGTTATCAAAAGGAAATGGTTCATAAATACGAAGCATGTGAAGGGGTATTTGACACAGTATCACAGATTCGGAATCATTTTGCCAAGGTATCTTCCCCTACATTGGATATTTTAGTAGATATGGCAGAAGAGTTTTCACAATCAATCAGCTTAAACGAATTGGCGCAGCGCCATCATTTTACAAGTAGTTATATATCCAAGCGAATTAAGCAGGATACGGAGTATTCCTTTATAGAGATACTGAACGCTATCCGTCTGATGAATGCCGCGAAATTTTTGGCGGAAGGTGATAAAGTCAATCGGGCTTGTGAGAAAGCAGGATTTAATGATCAGCGATATTTTTCACAGATATTTAAAAGAGTTTTTCATTGCAGTCCGTCAGAATATAAGAAACAGGAAAATATGGTATCAGGCATACGGTTTCATGAGATATTAGAACATATTGCGAAGAGTAAGTGGAGCAGAGAAGATGGGGAAGACGATACTGCATTATAGTATACGCATAAAGATTTTTATCCTTTATATGATATTGCTTCTGGTAACGGCTGTCATCCTCCTGTTATCATTTTCCGTACGTTCTAATAAGGTGTATAAAATACAGGCAGATTCTCATATGGCAGATCTGACGGCCATGGCCACAGGAAGTATTTCGAATATGATAGAGCAGATAGACCAGCTTTCTGTATCCATCATAATCGATCAGATTGTGCAGGACAATTTGAAAGTGATCAACCAAAGGTATGGAAAGCGTGATGAAGAAACCGGTAAGGGCAGTATTTCAGTGAATGAAGCTGCGATTTCAAGGCAGGTGCGGGGAAGTGTATTCAATATAAAGGGGATTATTTCTCTGCGGATATATCCGGTAAATGGACAGGAGATTTTCGTAGGAACGACCAACAGGGAGTATTTGGAATATTCTATGTCACCGGAAGAAATATATGAAGCGAATGGCGCGGCAGTATGGGGGATGGCGGGGCAGGATCATTACCTTTGCCTCGGAAGAGCTATTCTGAGTACAGATAATATACAGCCGCTGGGTTATATGGTGATTATCTGCAAAAATGAATATTTGAGCGATAAGTTGTCTACTTTTCCAAATGCTTATTCGGGAAAAGTATATCTTGTAGATGAAGACAGTACGATTATAGGCGCAGGAAACAATACGATAGCAGGTGAGTCGTTTCCGTATCGCCTTTCTGAATTACAAAGAAGAGATGATAGGACAATATCCGACCCGAAATCAGGTGAGGCCAGTTATTATTATATTGGTAAACCAATGGCAAACGGGTGGACACTGATAGCCACGGTCAGTACAGGAGTTTTTCGCAGGCATATCCTGCTGAGTATTTTTCAAATGGTGGTTATTCTTATCATAGCGCTGGCAATTTCGCTTATCGTAACAATGGCAGCCATCAGAAAACTGCTTGCACCGACAGGAGATCTGTTGGAAAGCATGTCCAGCTTTGGTGAGGGAAAATTGGATGCCAGGGTTGTGATACAAGGGAAGGATGAAATTGGACGAATAGCGCAGGCATATAATCAAATGGCAGATAACATCCAGAACTTGATGGAAAAGGTATACTCATTAGAACTTGCCAATAAGGAAGCGGAAATAGAGTTTCTGAAAATGCAGATTAATCCGCATTTTTTGTATAATAGTCTGGATACGATTAGCTGGCTTGGTTATACAAGTGGGAATATGGAAATATCGGTTATTTCTGTTTCGCTGGCGAAATTATTAAGGGCGAGTATCAGGAGGGCAGATCTTGTTACCGTGGAAGAGGAGATACAGATCAGCTATTATATGGACACAGATGTGAATTTCATATGGAAAGTGAATGTGGGAGGGGGACGAAAATTTCGTTTCTCATCCCGGTTAGGTTCCAAAATGAGGGCACTTTGCCTCAACAGAGTTGAGGCAGAAAGCAGAAATGGAGTAGATAAGACATGAATAGTAAGCAGAATTATCAATGGACAAATATGACAATGGCGGTATGTTATTACCCGGAACACTGGGATAAGAAGTTATGGGCACAGGATCTGGACAGGATGTTGGATGCGGGTATCAGCGTAATCCGCATCGCAGAATTTGCATGGAATAAAATAGAGCCCGAAGAAGGGAAGTTTACGTTTGCCTTTTTTGATGAATTTCTGGATCTTTGCAGTGACAAAAAGATGAAAGTAATCTTTGGAACGCCCACGGCAACGCCGCCTGCATGGCTGACGGAAGAATATCCGGAGGTTCTAAACGCATCGAAGGATGGCATTTTATACCGGCATGGAGGCCGTAAACATTATAATTATAATGCGCCTGTCTATCAAAGGCTATGTGCACGAATTGTAGAAAAGGAGGCAATGCATTATGGGGCACATCCGGCAATTATCGGATGGCAGATTGATAATGAACTGAATTGTGAGACATGTGAGTTCTATTCCGAGGCAGACTCCGTTGCGTTTCGGTCATATCTGCAGAATACCTATCAGACATTAGACAGACTGAATGAGGCATGGGGAACTGTATTCTGGAACCAGACATATACGGCCTGGGAACAGATTTATGTGCCGCGGCCTACATTAAACAAGGGGATTAATCCGCATCAACATCTGGATTATATCAGATTTATCTCCCATAGTACACTGCAATTTTGTAAAATGCAGGCAGATATCATTAGAAAATATAAGAAACCGGAAGACTTTATGACAACGAATGGCATGTTTGCAAATGTGGATAATCATTTGATGGAAAAGGAATATCTGGATGTTTATACATATGATTCCTATCCAAGTTTTGCCTTTGGACTGGACAGGAATCCGGCGCAGACAGATGATTTAAATGACAGAAAATGGACGATGCATTTACATGAAGTTCGCTCCATTTGCCCGCATTTTGGCATTATGGAACAGCAGTCCGGTGCAAATGGATGGACTACTCGTATGGAAGGACCGGCACCCAGACCGGGGCAGCTTACCTTGTGGGCAATGCAGAGTGTCGCACACGGAGCGGATTTTATTTCCTTCTTCCGGTGGAGGACATGTACGGTAGGAACGGAGATGTACTGGCACGGGATTTTGGATTATGATAACCGGGATAACAGAAAACTTGCAGAGGTAAAGGATTTTTATGCAAAGTTCAGGAAATTGGATCCTATTTGCGGTGCGGAGTATGTAGCTGCGTTTGCGCTGATCAAGGACTATGATAATGAGTGGGATGCAGAGGTAGATTCCTGGCATCGCAAAGTGAGCCGGAAAAGTGAAAAGGAAATTTTTATCGCTTCCGAGAAGAATCATACTCCATACGATGTAATATATCTGCAAACAGATAGTGAAATAGAAGACCTCAGCAGATATCCGGTTGCAGTGTATCCTCATCCCGTGTTAGTTGATGAGAGGAGAGTGCAGATTTTAAAGGCTTATGTTGAAAATGGAGGGACTCTGCTGATTGGATGCCGTGCAGGCTATAAGGATATGAATGGCAGATGTGTTATGATGCCGCAGCCGGGGCTTTTACAGGAACTAACGGGTACGGATGTCAGGGATTTTACATTTACGAGTCCGGCAGAAGAGCCGGTATGGGCCGGAATGGGAGATCTGGAAATAGATATGCCGTTGTTTAACGATATTATAGAGCCTCTGGAGAATACGGATGTATTGGCATCTTATGGAAACAGTTATTATGCCGGGAAAGTTGCGATGACAGAGAAACGGATTGGAAAGGGCAGAGTGATTCATTTTGGAAGTACCTTTTCCAGAAGTAATGTGAAAATACTTTTTGAGTATCTTAGCATTGCACAACCTTTTCAGGAATATATAGAGGCACCGGATACCGCAGAGATTATTATGCGGAAGAAAGAGGGAAAGGAGTTTTTGTTTGTATTAAATTTTCAGGCGGAAGAAATGTCATATGTGCTGAAAAAGCAGGCAAAAATGTTATACACAGAGGAAATGGTTTCCGGGGAGTGTACGCTTCCGGCATATGGAACAGCGGTTTATGAATTGAATTGTCAGTAAATCTATAAGAGCGTGCGATTGGGTATCATACTTATCGTGCGCTTCTTTTATTGCTTATATTTTTCCACCAATCTTACATTTTTCCCATTTTTTTATCCCGGATACCCCGTATAATGAAAGGGGAGGGACTGCCATGCGGGAGATCAGTTTTGACAGAAAGAGTATCAGGACACGGTTGATCACAGCTTTTGTTGTGACGTCGTTTCTACCGATTGTCCTGGTAAATATCGTATCTTATTACAATACATCCAGGTTAGTCAGACAGAACGTGGAGGGGATGACCAATGCCAATCTGGAACAGACCAGAGTGAGTCTGGACGTGTGGCTGGATTCCTACGAAGATATTCTGTTTCAGGTGTACACGGATGATGATATTGTGAATCTGGTAGATAAGATCAATGCCGGGGAGGATGTGGCCAACAACAGGCAGATACTTCGCAAGACGTTGCGGGGATTGTTCTATACCAAGGATTATGTAAAGTCTATTTCCGTGATCACGGACAGCGGGGAACTGGTCTTCTATGACCAACTGACGGCATCCACCACGCGTACCTCGTGGATGGACAGCATTTCTATGTCTCAGGCAGAACTCTATCGCGCCATCAGCAGTGACAATAAGACGCATGTGATTCCCACGGGGGACAAAGTGGTGGTGGGCAGTAATTCCTGCTATTTGTTCCATATCGGCCATAGGATCATTGATTATCGGGACGTGGACAAGCAGTGCGGGGTTGTGCTTGTCAGTATTGATGAGGAATTGTTGGAGGGAATCTGTTCTACCACAGAGAGCGGATTGAATTTTATTGTGGACAGCGAGGGGTATCTGATTTTCTGTGCCGGTTCTGTTAAGGTGGGTCAGTCTATTCACCGCAAAGAGGCGGACGATGCGGCAAAAAGAGCGGCTTATCAGCAGACGGCCATGCAGACAGGGCGTCTGGGAGATACGGAACTTTCCATATATACGGTGCATGATGAGGAGACGGGGTGGGAGATTATCCGGGCAACGAATCAGGAAGAATTGATTCAGGCACTCAGACAGCAGCAACAGATCTGCCAAAGGGTAATGACTGGGTGGAGAGCGCGACAGGAAAGGAATATGCGGGCGGTCAGAAGATAGAGGCTGATGCACCGCTTGATGTGATTCCGGTGTTTATAAGGAAAAAGGCGTGAGGAGCGCCTTTTTTCTGTATTATATATGAAATACAATGAAAAACCAGACGTTTAGGAATTTGTATACTGCTGTTATAGGTTTGTGGTACAATGGACGCAGGGTCAGCGCCCCGCGGTGCGCGAAACGCATCATATCCCGATTTCAGCCATAAGCTGTGGGCCATACTCCTTTGGAATGTATTAGCAATGGTTAATACCAGATTTACTCATTGCCTGTTCAATCTACTGGGTATCACACGAACGCATTAGGGTTCATCCTGCGTAATACGAATGCTGCGAATGAGGGCTGGTTGGCTGACTTAAATACGGACGTAAAGTTCCAGGAGGAATCGGCCAGACCACTTGCACCACTCATTCTAACAGCTTAAGTAACAAGATGGATAATTCCTTACTGGCTGTAAGGGGTATTAACTATAAATATATTGTAGTAGAGAGGAATATTACATGATGGAATACAAATTGATCGCTCTTGATATGGATGGCACGCTTTTGAAATCGGATAAATCCCTCGATGTAGAGACCATTCGAGATATCGAGGAGGCATCCGGACGGGGCATTGAGGTGGTGTACTGTTCCGGACGCGGCGCCATGGAACTGACATCTTATCTGGAACAACTTCCCTCTATGCGGTACGCTATCTGTATGAGCGGGGCACTGGTGTACGATCTGCAGGAACAAAGGAGTATTTTTTCCCAGGCAATATCGGGCGGATGTGTCAGAGAAATTGTCAGGATGGCCACGAAGTATGATGCCATGGCGCACTTTTTGCGGGAGCATGAGTCGATTGTGAGGAGAGATCAGGTAGCCAGGATGGCAGATTTTCATATGGGCATCTACCAGTCCATGTTTGAAAAACTGGTAAAGAGGGTAGAAGATATGGAAGCAGAGGCTCTGCGCTATGATGAGATTCCTAAAGTAAATATTTATTTTCGTTCCACGCAGGACAGGCTGGAGGCCTATGAAGCGCTAAAGCATCTGCCCTTGTCCTTTGCCTTTGCGGAAGGGGCATCTCTTGAGACGAACGCACAGGGTGTGACGAAGGCAAGCGGCCTGCAGGCGCTTGTCTCTCATCTGGGTATCAGCATGGCGCAGACAATGGGAATCGGTGATGCGGATAACGACAGGGCCATGCTGGAGGCGGTGGGTTTGCCGGTGGCCATGGGAAATGCGGCACAAGATATTAAGCATCTGTGCAGGGTGGTTACGGCAGATAATGATCATAACGGTGTGGGGAAGGCAATTCGGAAGTATTGTCTGCAGGCAGATATCTCTGGCACCGAAAGTACCATCCACAGGCAAAGTTAGGGGCATTGCCCGCAAAGACCGTCAGGTGCCGGGGTGGCTGTTGAGCGGCGGTTTTTTCTGCAGCAGTTCCTTTCGGTATTGACTGGGTGAAATGTTATAGTAAGTGCGGAAAGCCTTGCTGAAATAATGGTTATCTGCATATCCCAGACGTTCTGCGATGTCGATGATCTTATTGGTTTCGTCTTCCAGAAGTTCTTTGGCCCGTTCCATGCGCAGTTTCAGGACGTATTCATAGATGGTGAAGCCATATTTGTTGCGAAACAGCTTGGTCAGGTATTCGATGGAGAAAAAATATTTCTCGGCAAACATGGTAATTTTGATATTCTGGCAGTAGTTGCTTTCGATATATTCTTTGATAATGGAGACTGCTTCATCGGGAGAGATTTCTTCCGGGCCGGTCTGCGCAGAGTTCCCAAAGACCGTATCCGGGTGAATGCGCAGAATCGCCTTTTCAATCGCGGTGTTTAATTCTTCTTCCACCACAGGCTTGAGCAGATATTCACAGGCATCGTAGCGAATGGCCTGTTGGGCATAGGAGAACTGGTCATAACCGCTGACGACGATATACTGGCTTTCCGGAAATTCCTGGGAGGCTTTCATCAGAAAAGAGACACCGTCCATGACGGGCATATTCATATCCAGAAACACGAGATCCGGATGGAATTCCCGCATGGCCTGCAGGCCGTCTTTGCCATTGACAGCCAGCCGGGGCGATTCCATATTGTAATATTTCCAGTGTCCAAGCTTCTGTATCGCAATCTGTACAGGTTTTTCATCGTCAATGATCAATGATTTATACATAGGGTACTCCTTTCATGACTGGTAGAGTCAATACAATTTCCGTATACTCTGTCTCACGGGTATGGATATCCAGAGAGGCCGGTTCATCATAAAGCAGTTGTATCCTGCTGTAGAGATTGGCAAGCCCAATGCCGCCATATTTACCAGTGTTTTTTTGAAGGTCAAAATCTGTATATAATTTGTCCAACTGTCTGGGTGCGATTCCGCATCCATTATCCCTGACTACAATAATGACAGTAGCATCATTATATTTTGCCGAGACTTCAATGTGAATGGTGTCTGTGTTGCCGGATTTTCCATGTATGATAGAATTTTCTACCAGTGTCTGAATACTGATTTTGGGGATCAGGCAGTCTTCGGCAGCGGAATCAATGCTGCTGACAAATTCCAGAGCATCGTCCATGCGGATTTTCTGCAGAAAAATGTAGTCATTTACATAACTCATCTCCTGCTTTAATGGTACCAGCGTGTCGCCTTTGATGGTGTATCGCAGATTGGAGGCCAGGGCAGTGACCATCCGGTGAATCTGCGGCTGGTCGTTAACCAGCGCCTCCGTGGAGACGGCCTGCAGGGTATTATATAGGAAGTGAGGGTTTAGCTGGGCTTCCAAGGCGGCCAGTTTGGCGTCCTTTTCGCTCAGTTCCGCCACATAAGTACGTTTGATCAACAGGTCTATATGGGACACCATGGAGTTAAAACTTTCTGAAAGTCCGCAGACTTCAGTGCTCCCTGTCACATTGATCCGGGCACGGAAATCTCCTTCCCCTGTCTTTTGCATTTGGGTTGCAAGCATCCGCAGGGGGATTGTCAAAAGCCGCAGGAGCATGTAGATGAAAAGGATGGTAAAGAGCCAGACCCAAAGGCCGCTGATCAGGATAGACTGCCGCAGTTTGCCGATCTGTGAATCTATATAGGAGAGCGGCGTCAGGCTGACTAAACGGATACCGGTAGTCTGACTGACGTTTTCCACAAGCAGGAAGGATTGTCCGGTGAATTTTACTGTCTCATATCCGTCCGGCTGTAGTTTCTTTGCAGAAAGCGCTTCCAGAAATTCCTGGCAGCTTTCCGGGATTTCAGGGTGGTTGGAAAAAATGATTTCCTCTTTATCATTCAGAAAGACAATGATTTCATCGTGTTCTGCATGATTTTCTACGAGCTGTCTGGCATAAGTATCATCCAGTTTCAGACGTACTACGGCCTGGCTGATCCGGCCTTTGATCTGAAAAAGGGAATGATAGTAGATTAGGCTTGTGGAGGCATCGGTAGCCTTGATGCTGTGGTTCATACTGCTCTTTTCACAGTCCGTAAGCGCTTCACTTAGTCCTTCCGGAGGCAGTTCCTGCGTGGTGATATGCTGTTGGCCGTTGGTACGGCCGATGGACAGATCCTGATGGATCAGATACAGTTCATAGTCCAGAATATCGTTTCTCGTATAATAATAGTAGAACATCTGCTGTTTTGCATAGGAAATCTGATCGGCAGTCAGAGGAGCATCCTGCTCCACGATCCTGGTAAAACGGGAATCATAGTAAGGCTGTATACAGAAATTGGCAAGATCCAAAAGGTAATTGTCCAGGTTTTCAAGTTCCAGTTTCAGGATTTTGTCTGTGGTGTGAATCTGATTGTTGATGGTCAGATTCCTGGTAGAAGTATAGTCTTTATAAATCAGATAGCCGGCGACCAGAGTAGTGATCAGTACCATAAAAATAGTTAATTGCATCCAAAGTGCTGTCCGGCTAAGCAGCGCTTTGCAGAAAGTTTTCAGTTTATCTATGACTTTTCGCTGTCTCATAATTCTCCTGCGCGGAATTGTGCAAACTGCTGTGAAAGGAATAACGGTACCACACATTTTCTACAAATATATCTTACTATATTTTCAAAAATCGGACAATAGTAATAAAAATTGTTCAAAAATTTGCACCCATCTGTTTGGAAAATTCCATTTTGATGACAAAATGAATAAATTATAATAAGGGTAAATTCCCATAGAAATTGATTTTTCGAGGATTGAATGGCAGTCCCAGAGGTAACCGGGGAATTTAAATATTACGAGAAAGGAATGTACAGTCTATGAGCAAGAAAGCAAAAAGGCAGTTGGAAACGGTACTGTTTTCACTGCCGGCGATCATTTTGGTATGTCTGATGATGTACCTGCCGTTTGTTCTTAGTGGATACTATTCGCTGACGGAGTGGAATGGTATTTCCAAAGATGCAAAGTTTATCGGCTTGCAGAACTTTAAGACAATCTTTGTGGAGAGTAAAGACTTTCGGGAGTCACTTTGGTTTACGACCCGCTACACATTCTTTTTTGTGATTTTTTCCAATGTGTTTGCATTGGCGCTGGCGGTGGTTCTCACGAAGAAGTTTAAAGCGGCGAACTTTTTCAGGGGTGTCTTTTTTATTCCCTACATTATGAGTATGACCATTGTAGGCTTCATCTGGAAGTTTATCTTCACCAGCGGATTTGAAAAACTCTACGAAGTGACGGAGTGGGGGCTGTGGAATTTTAGCTGGCTGGGCGATCCGAAACTGGTATTTTACTCGGTGGTTTTCGTAGGGGTATGGCAGTCTCTGGGTTTCTATATCGTACTCTACATAGCAGGACTGCAGGCGGTGCCCAAAGATGTGATGGAAGCAGCGGTGGTGGACGGCGCTACCAGCAGTCAGAAATTCTTTAAGGTGACATTACCTCTTCTGGGGCCTTCCTTTACGACTTGTATCTTTATGTCACTGACCAACGGGTTAAAGGTGTTTGATATCATTCTGGCACTCACCAAGGGCGGACCGGGTACGGCGACCAACAGTGTGACACTGCAGATCTATAAGGAAGCTTTTACCAATAATAATTATGGTCTGGGTTCGGCACAGTCCATTATCTATTTCCTGTTTGTGTTGATTCTGACACAGCTTGTACTGAAAGGATTCAGCAGGAAGGAGGTTAATCTGTAATGAGTCGGGATATGAAAAGAAAAGTAAACAAGTGGACTATGATCATCTGTCTTACCATCGTGGCATGTTTCTATATCTATCCGGTGTTTTTGATGGTCATGAACTCCTTTAAGCCTTTTGGCGAGATTATAGGGGATGTACTCGCACTGCCAAAGAGTTTTGATCTTTCCAATTACACTTATGTTGTGGATAAGATGAAATATCTGCTGCTGTTTCGTAACAACGTGATCATCACAGCAATCGGCATTGCCGGTATTGTGGTATTTTCTTCCATGGCGGCGTATATCCTGGAGAGAAGAGAGGGAAGATATTGTAAGATTGCACACACGATCATCATTACGCCCATGTTAATTCCTTTTCAGGCGATTATGATCACTTTGTTAAAATCCATGAACATATTCCATCTTTCCGGCAGTAAGATCGGACTGGGAATTCAGTACTGGGGATTCGGTATTCCTATGGCGACTTTCATTATCTATAACTTTATGAAGACCATTCCCAGAGAACTGGATGAGAGCGCGACGATCGACGGCGCATCCACTTTCCGCACCTTTGTATCTATCATTTTCCCGCTGTTAAAATCAGTGGTTGTGACAGTGATCGTGCTGGACGTGATGTGGATTTGGAATGACTTCCTGCTGCCGTTATTGATGGTCAACAGCAACAATGAGACGAAAACACTGGTGCTTGCAGCATATACGTTCGTGGGACAGATGAATACCAAGTGGAATTATGCATTGACTGCTATGGTACTGGCGATCGTGCCGTCCGTTATCGTGTTTATCCTGCTGCAGAAGTATATCGTGGAAGGTGTCGTGGCAGGTGCCGTGAAAGGGTAAGGTTATCGCAGGAAGCTTACAAGTTTCCTTTGATAATATATAAAATGGAACCCATACCATCATTATGGGAGAAGGAGGATATACATGAAAAAGAAACTACTCAGTGTATTGTTATGTACGACCATGATTACGACTGTACTCGCCGGCTGTGGTTCAGGAAATGACAGCAGCAGTGCACCGGCGGCAGAAGAACCGGCAACAGAGGAATCTGCGGCAGAAACACCGGCAGCAGAGGAACCGGCAGCGGAAGCTCCTGCGGCAAGTTCTGATGAGCCGGCAGAAATCTATATGTTCATCTCATCTCCGGAGTACGCGGATGCGATCAACACGCTGATTGATGAGTACAAAAATGTAGCGCCGAACGTGACGATCAATTATGAGACTACGCAGAACGATTATCCTACATTGTTGAAAGCCAAATTGAATTCCGGAGAAGTACCTGATATTTTCTCTTCCACATCCGGTAAAGAGATTGATGTGTACAAAGAATATTCATTTGACTTAAGTGGTCAAGCGCTGGAAACAACCATGCAGCCTGCAGTGGCATCCATGATGGCGTCCCCCGAAGACGGTGCCGGACTTTATGGTATCGCGATCAAGGGTAACTATTTTGGTATGATTTACAATAAGGCAATCTTTGAAGAGTGCGGAATCGCAGAATTCCCTCAGACAGTGAGCGATATGGAAGCAGCCTGTGAGAAGATTTCTGCAGCAGGTTACAAGCCTTTTACCACAGGTTTTAATGAGTGGTGGGTATTCAAACACGTATGGCAGCATTTCCTGGATGCGGCAGCAGCAAATGCAGGTATTTCTTCTGCAGAACTGGTAGCGAAGTTTGAGAATGGCGAAGCGAAGGTAGCCGATTATCCGGAACTGTATGATAATTTCTTTAACTTTATCGATTTGGTTGTGAAATATGGCGATGACAAACCGCTTGAGACAGCTCTTGACGGCGAACTTTCCGCATTTGGTACCGGTAAAGCAGCTATGGTAGTAGGACAGGGTGCATGGGTAGAAGGCGACTTACTGGCGATTGATCCTAACCTGCAGATTGGCTTCAATGGCTATCCGGTGACCGATGATGCCGCTCAGTGCCAGGTAATTGCGGGTTCCGATCAGGCTCTGCGTATTTCTGCAGACTCCGATGTATTACAGCCTACGCTGGATTTCGTGAACTGGTGGTATACTTCTGATTATGGTAAGGCATGGTTCATAGATGTAGCCGGTGTGGTACCGCCTGTTGTGTCCGATGTAGAGAGCACTTTTGAAGTAGTTAAGCAGGGTGACGCGCTGAGCGCTTCCAAGGGTGCTGCAGATCTGTCCATCTGCTATTCCACAGATAGCTGGCACCAGACTTTCGGTGAGATCATGCAGTCTTATATCTCCGGTGCGGCAGACAAAGATGCCTCCTGCACACAGATTGAAGAGCAGTGGGCAGCGATTGACGGAGCAAAGTAAGAGAGTATTATGAATGGAAAGAGGGTACGGATGAGGCGTTCATGTATGAAAGTGATGTGCTGATAAACGTGCTGATATAGGGAAAGGCTGCTGTCTTTCGGAGGCCTCGGAGAGCGTGGCGATGAAAGATGGGAGTCTTTTTCTGTGTGGAACCTCGTTAAGCACTGGCGCTTTTTAAGGGGCTCCTTTAGAACTTAGCCTCTGCCTGGGCTGGATATTGACTCACTTGGATAATTTGTCATGCTGCTGTAAAAGTAAAGATATGACGAAAAGTGTAAAAGTTGTTTGTCCGGTTAGGGACGGAAAAAGTGGTGGTGGTTGGTGGATAGTGATTGGTATAGCTGTCAGTTGTGTCATAGTTGTGTTTTAGTGCTTGGAAAGTAGTGTGCAGGGGTGGTTTTGGTTGTATAATGAAGGAGTGGATAGGTGGTGGGCGGGTGGTGTTTGGGTGGAAGTGACAGGGGTGTTATTTTAGTTGACTGAGTTGGTCTGTTGATTTTTGCGAATAGAGAGGTAAGAAGGAGCGGCAGTGTGACTGAAATCGTAGGAGTGACTGAGTTAGTAAGGCTGAGAGATTCAGAATGGCAGGATAGTAAGAGTTATAAGAGTATGAAAACACGTTGAGGACGAAAGGTAAAGAAAGCCGGAAGCAGTAAGAAAATATTAAAATAACAGGAATAAGGAGGAAGTGGTATGAAATTTACGGAAGGTTATTGGCTACGTAGTGAGCGGGTGGCGGCTTCTTATGCGTCGCAGGGGTTTTATGCATCGGAAACAGAGCGAGGTATGCGTATTGTGGCGCCGGAGCGTAAGATTTTGAATCGCTGGGATGCGCAGAATATCTCGACGATCACGATTGATTTCATTGCCTTTGCAAAGGACAATATTCTGGTTAAAGCCAGGCATTATGAGGCTTATGAGGATGCGGAAGCAAGGTATGACTTAACTGGTCAAGAGGTTCCTTTTGACGTACGGATCACGGAAGAGGAAGCCGTGATGACAAGCGGCGCCGTGACGGTTCGTTTTGACAGAAAGGAAGGGACGTACTGTTTCGAGGCGGATGGAAAGGTGATCACAAGCTGTGGGTTTAGGAACCTTGGTTATATCCGTTATGACAAACAGCCAAGCACTATGTTCCCGCAGGAGAATTATCTGTCAGAGCGGCATACGCCTTATATGGTCACGGAACTTTCCCTGAAAGCGGGAGAGCGGGTTTATGGTCTGGGAGAACAGTTTACTTCCTTCACCAAGAACGGACAGGTGGTGGAGATGTGGAATGAAGATGGCGGTACTTCCTCCCAGGTGGCTTATAAGACGGTGCCCTTCTACATGACCAACGAAGGCTATGGTATCTTCGTGGATCATTCCACACCGGTTTCCTTTGAAGTGGCCAGCGAGAAGGTAGAATATGTGGGCTTTTCCGTACCGGGAGAGGAACTGCGGTACCACTTTATTTACGGCCCGACACCCAAGGAAGTGCTGGTGAAGTATACGGATATGACGGGAAAACCGGCTCTGCCGCCGGCATGGTCTTTCGGTTTGTGGCTGACCACGTCTTTTACCACGGATTATGATGAGAAGACGACCAGTTCCTTTATTGACGGCATGGCCGAGCGGGATATTCCGCTGCGGGTATTTCACTTTGACAGTTATTGGATGAAGGCACTGCACTGGTGTGATTATGAGTGGGATGATCAGACATTCTCCGATGTGCGGGCCATGTTGAAACGGTATAAAGAGGAGAAGGGACTCAAGATCTGTGTCTGGATCAATCCTTATATTGCACAGGGAACGCCTTTCTTTCAGGAAGGAATGGAAAAAGGGTATTTTGTGATGCGTAAGGATGGAAAAGGAGCCAAGCAGGTGGATTTCTGGAATCCCGGGATCGCACTGGTGGACTTTACCAACCCGGATGCGAAGGAGTGGTATGTCGGAAAGCTGCGGACACTGGTGGATATGGGCGTTGACTGCTTTAAGACGGACTTTGGCGAGCGGATTCCCATTGATGTGGCATATCACAACGGGGCAGATCCTTTAAGTATGCATAATTATTATACGTACCTTTACAACAAGGCTGTGTTTGAGATGTTAAAAGAGGTGAAAGGAGAAGAGGAAGCAGTGCTCTTTGCCAGAAGTGCTACGGCAGGATGTCAACAGTTCCCGGTACACTGGGGTGGAGACTGTTCCGCATCTTATCCATCCATGGCAGAGACGCTGAGAGGAGGCTTAAGCTTTGCCATGAGCGGATTTTCGTTCTGGAGCCATGATATTTCGGGCTTTGAAAAGACGGCTTCACCGGATATCTATAAGAGATGGCTGCAGTTTGGTATTTTTTCCTCACACAGCAGACTGCACGGTTCCCAGAGTTACCGCGTGCCGTGGCTGTTCGATGAGGAGGCCTGCGATGTGGTCAGATATTTTGTGAATCTCAAATGCCGTCTGATGCCTTATCTGTACGGACAGGCAGTGTATGCCCACGAGACCGGTATTCCCATGATGCGGCCCATGGTTTTGGAATTCCCGGAGCAGTTGGGGGTCAAAGACCTGGATATGCAGTATATGCTGGGAGACGCTATTCTGGCGGCGCCAATTTTCAGAGAGGACGGTGTCGGGGAATACTACCTTCCGGTAGGGAAGTGGACGCATCTGATCAGCGGGGAAGCAAGGGAAGGCGGCAGATGGTACCGCGAGTCCTACGATTATTTCTCCATGCCGGTGTTTGTGCGGGAAAATACGCTGTTGGCCATGGGCAGTAACGAGAAACTGCCGGATTATGATTATACGGAAGGACTCACACTGCATCTGTATGCGCTGGGGGACGGGGCGGAGGCAGTCTGCCGGATTCCGGATCTTACGGGCAGGATTGTGATGACTGCGAAGGCAGCCCGCAGAGGGGACACCGTGACGTTCGAGACTAACAGGCCGGAGAAAGCGCCGGTACTGGTGATTCATGGGATGACGGAGGTTACCCGTGTGGAAGGTGATGTGAAGGTGGAACGTCAGTGATTGATTTTCTCAAGTATCAATAGAATAATCTGCATGTATAAAGTCAGGATATGGCATGAAATAGCAAATGCCTTATCCTGACTTTTTAATAAATTTTAATAGATTCTAATTAAAAATAGTTTAAAATCTGGATAAAATATGCTATTATTTTATGAAAAGAAAGAGCAATGTATGAAAATGCATCAAAGAGCACTGTGTATACTTTGAAGATTTTATGAGGAGGAAAATCATGATAACGTATTACGAGAAAGAACGCATTTTTAAGTTGGATTCGCCGAATACCACCTATATGATAGGGATTGTTGATAAGGAAAATTTTGTTGGCCATATTTATTATGGAAAGCGATTAAAAGAGGCAAAGGCTTCTTATTTGCTCAGGATACAGGAACCGCCGTATGTGCCGGGGCAGAATAACAGGGAGAGGGGCGCGTTTTATGACTGTTTTCCATTCGAATATCCTACTGGGGGCGTGGGTGACTATAGAGAAAGCTGCCTAAGTATCCGTACACAGGGAGGGCATGCAGGTTCTGCGCTTTCCTATGTATCACATGAAATCATAGAGGGAAAACCTGAACTCCCGGGACTCCCTGCGACTTTTGGCGAAAAAGAGGAGTGTGAGACACTTAAGATCATCTGTGAAGATACTTGTGCATGTATGCAAGTAGAACTTCTGTACACGGTATTTTCGGATGTTGATGTGATAACAAGAAGCGCCAAAGTAGTGAACACGGGAAGCGAACCGTTCTATTTGACGAAGGTATATTCGGCCTGCCTGGACATGGATAATCGTGATTATGATATGATCACATTGCATGGAAGCTGGGCGAGAGAGCGTCACTTGCAGAGGAAGCCATTGGGATACGGCATTCAGAATGTAAGCTCTTTCCGGGGGGAATCCAGTCATCAGGACCACCCTTTCTTAGCGCTTGTTGACCGTCATACAACACAGGAGCACGGAGAGGTATACGCAATGAATTTCGTGTATTCCGGTAATTTTTGTGCCCAGGCGGAGGTGTCTCAGTTTGATTATGTGCGCATGAGCATGGGGATTCATCAGGAGAATTTTTGCTGGAAACTGGAACCGGGAGAGGACTTTCAGGCGCCTGAGGTGGTGATGGTCTATACGGATCAGGGGCTGGATGCTATGACAAACAACTTTCACAGACTTTATAGGAAGCATTTGCTGCGCGGTAAATATAAAGATAAGAAACGCCCCATTCTCATCAATAACTGGGAAGCAACTTATTTCGATTTTGATACCGGGAAGCTTCTTGCCATAGCAAAAGAGGCGTCCAAACTGGGGATTGAGATGCTCGTCATGGATGATGGCTGGTTTGGAAACAGGTATTTTGACGGATGTGCACTGGGTGATTGGGTTGTAAATGAAGAGAAGCTAGACGGCGGACTTGCATATCTGGTTGACGAGGTGAACAAGCTTGGCATGAAATTTGGCATCTGGTTTGAACCTGAAATGATTTCGCCGGATTCAGACTTGTATAGGGAGCATCCGGACTGGGCGATCGCCATACCGGGCAGGCCGGGGACCGAGTCCAGACAGCAGTATGTACTGGACTTATCAAGAGGGGAAGTGGTAGATTATATATATGGGATGATGGCGTCAGTGCTCAATAGTGCTAACGTTGAATATGTAAAATGGGATATGAACCGCCAGCTTTCAGATATAGGCAGTACGGCGCTGCCGGCAGACAGACAGGGAGAATTGTATCATCGATATGTGCTTGCTGTATATGAGATGCAGGACAGGTTGATCCATGATTTCCCGGATCTGCTCCTGGAGAACTGTTCCAGCGGGGGTGGGCGCTTTGACCCGGGCATGCTCTATTATAGTCCCCAGATATGGTGTTCGGATGATACGGATGCGATAGAGCGTCTGGCGATACAGGAAGGAACCGCACTGCTTTATCCGCTTTCGACCATGGGAGCACATGTCTCGGACTGCCCCAATCATATTGTAGGAAGAGCGACGCCTTTTGATACAAGAGCGGCCATTGCGCTTGCAGGAACCTTTGGCTATGAACTGGATGTCACCAAAATCCCAGAGGAAGACAGGAAAAAGATACCGGAGCAGGTAGCGATGTACCATAAATATAATGACCTGATCAGAGAGGGAGCATATTATCGCATTGCATCTTATTCCCAGAATCATATGTATGACTGTTGGCAGGTGGTCAGTGAAGATAAGAAAGAGACACTGGTAACCTTTGTACAAGTGTTGAATCGTGCCAATTATAAGTCAAGACGTATTCTGCTCAAGGGACTGGCGGATCATGAGCATTATCAAATAAAGTGGCAGGGAGAAGATAAAGAAATCCCGGACGAGGCACAGGTTTACAGTGGCGATACACTGATGAAAGCCGGAATTCTGGTGCCGGATATGCCGGGTGATTTTCAGGCCAGACTGATCCACCTTGTGGCGGTAGAAGGTTAAGAGAAAGGTACGGATGCGTGATATGACAAAATCAGTTAGGTTGACAGACATTGCAGAAAAACTGGGAGTCAGTGTGGTGACTGTATCGAAAGCGCTGTCAGGTAAAAAGGGAGTCAGCGAAGAGATGCGGGCAAAAATCAGGATGCTTGCGGACGAGATGGGATACAGACCGGTCCATACGATGCAGGAAGAAAAGACCAGGACTTATACGGTCGGAGTGATAGCCTTTGAACGGCATTTTAATAAATTAGCCTCTTTTTATTGGAAGATGTATCAGGAACTGACGATACAAGCGATTAAACAAAATTGTTTCTGTATGTTGGAAGTGGTGGCTATTCTCGATGAAGATGATTTGATGTGGCCGAAACTGTTGGAGGAGAAACGGGTAGACGGTATTATTGTGATTGGGAAGCCCAAGAGAGAATATTTAAAGATGTTGTATCAGAACCGGAAGACGCCCATGGTGTTTTTGGATTTCTATGACGATGAACTGGTGGTTGATTCTGTGATATCCGAAGGCTATTATGGTATGTACAGAATGACGGAATACCTGATTCAAAGGGGGCATGAGAAAATTGCTTTCGTGGGAACAGTAATGTATACGGAGAGCATCACAGATCGTTATTACGGTTATTGTAAGGCGCTTATGGAGCATGGGATAGAGCGGCGCCCCGAATGGATTATGAACGACAGGGATGTTGAAGACGGATGCATGGGACTTCCCTATAAAGTGGCTTTTGATAAAAAAGATATGCCAACTGCGTTTGTATGCAATAACGATATAACGGCATATGCTTTGATCGGACAGCTAAAGGATAATGGTTATCGTGTGCCGGAAGATATTTCTGTGGTAGGATATGATGATTATCTTTATGCAGAATTTGGCGACTCCAGAATCACAACGTATGCTGTGGATACTGAGGCAATGACGCAGTCTGCCTTACAAGTATTGGTCAAAAGGATTGCTAACGGCATGGCAGATGCCAGGGTATATGTAGTCAGCGGCAAATTGATTGAGCGTAATACTGTTAATAAACTGATTTAAAATCGACAAAGCAGAACATCCATTACAGAACCGGTGTTTCCCTGCGATAAACGGAAGGGGAGACGCCGGTTTTTTCTTTGAAGAGCCGAATGAAGTGGTTGGTGTTGTCAATGCCGACGGCTTGGCTGATGGCTCCTATTTTTTCGTTTGTATGGAGCAGAAGTTCTTTTGCTTTCTCAATCCGAACCTTGTTTAAATATTGCAGAGGGGTATCCATATAATATTTGGCGAATTGTCTGCCCAGTGTAAATTTGTTTACATGATATTTGGCGGAAAGGTCATCCAGAGTATATTGCTCCTGATAGGCCGTATCAAAGTTTTTTTTGATTTCTGCGAGGTAGGAAGGGATATGATAGGAACCTGACTGCCGCATGGAGGCAGTCAGATAAAGCTGCGTGTAAAATGAGACCAATTCGCGGGAACGTATCAGACTGTGCGTTTCGTCATCATCCTCTATTTTCAGGAGGCGTTCCCATAAAGAGAGTGCATCAGCATCCTTGTCCAAATGATAAACACAACTGTCCAGGCACTCCAGTTTCTGATGGAAGTAAGAACTTATGGGAGCAGTGACGAAACAGACCGTATATTCCCAGATGTTATGCAGACAGACAAGCTTGTGTATCTTGCGGCAGTCAATGAAAGCGAGGGTGCCGGGCAGCAGTTCGCAGGAATTTTCCAGGGGGGGGGGTAAAATATTTTCATGAAAGAAAAGCTTTCCGGCTCCTTTCTTGGTGTAAAGCAGGCAAAAGGCGTTCAGCCCGGCAATTTCATAGGAAAAGGGGGAGGTGACGGCAGTATTTCCATGACACAGCAGGTGAGGAAGAATGTCACAAAAGTCGTATATTTCTTTGTATTCGTTTCGAAAGTAATCGGAAAAGGAAAAACGGCTGCTCGTCTCGGATGAAATGAGACAATCATAAAAATCAGAAGCGAATAAGGAGACGGACATGATGGGGTTTCCTTTCTTTAAAAAAGTGGTTAATAAGAGTTAAAATTAGTATAAATGAAAATACTAATAAAATCAATAAAAGAATGGGTTGGTAAATTATAAATTCAAATATAAACATAAAAAATGGTAAATTTAAGTTAAATAATAATTTTTATTGGTTAATATGAACAAAAATAAATATTTAAATTTGTAAAAATAGAAGAAATAACAAGAAAGATCAATAATTGAATATAAATGCAAATTTAAGATAGTGACTAAATGGTTAAGTTAAATTAAAATAAAATTAGTTTAACAAACATACGTGTTAAACAAAAAATAAAATAAAAATATGGGAGGACTTAACATGAAATGTAAGAGACTTATGGCACTTGGATTGACAGCCGCCTTGGCAATGTCTACAGTGGCATGTGGCGGTTCCGATAATGCAGGAACGAGTGCATCTGGTACTACTGAGGCACCAACGGACAGCGCGGCAGAAGCGACTGATACCGCTGACGGAGACGAAGCAGGTGAAACAGACGGGGACAGCGCAGCGTCAGGCGTACCCTCTATTGATGCGATCACGGTAGGAGAGGATTACAAAGATCTAACGGCTTCTATCAAAGTACTGACCAACAGAACGGATATTGTTGATACGGTTTATAAGGGATATGCAGAGCAGTTCATGGAGTTATATCCGAATATCACAGTAGAATATGAAGGTATTACCGATTATGAAGAGTCCGTAACACTTCGGCTTACGGCAGGTGACTGGGGTGACATTATGTTTATCCCGACATCAGTAGCCAAGAATGAGTTGTCAACTTATTTCATGCCGTTAGGTGACTTCGCAACATTAGACGGTATTTATAACTTTATGGAAGAAAAATCCTTTGACAACGTAGTATATGGTATCGCGAATGGAGGTACTGCGAGCGGTATTGCTTACAATAAGAAAGTATGGGCAGATGCAGGTATCACGACAATGCCAAAGACACCGGAAGAGTTTTTGGAGGATCTGCAGATTATCAAAGATAAGACAGATGCGGTTCCGCTGTATACAAACTTTGCAGCCGGCTGGACGATGGGTGCATGGGATGCTTATACGGACTGTGCGGCAACAGGCGATCCGGACTTCAAGAACAATATGGTACATATGAGCAATCCTTTTGCCAAGAGAGATGATATGACAGGGCCTTATGCGGTATACTACATCCTTTATGAGGCTGTTGCACGCGGACTGGTAGAAGACGATCCGGCCAGTACAGACTGGGAGTCTTCCAAAGGCGCTATTAACAGGGGCGAGATTGCTACGATGGTACTTGGTTCCTGGTGCGTAGAGCAGTTTAAAGAAGCAGGTGAAAATCCTGATGACATCGGTTATATGCCTTTCCCGATCAGTGTAAACGGAAAGCAGTATGCAGGTTCTGGCGGAAACTATTCTTTCGGTATCAATGTTCAGGCAAGCGATGAGAATAAGATCGCATCTCTTCTTTATATGAAATGGCTGGTTGAGGAGTCTACGATTTATCTGGACGAGGGAAGCATCCCGGCCCGCAAGGATGGAGAGTATCCGTCTGTGCTGGAGGCATTTGACGGTGTTGAACTTCTTTCCAACAGCCAGGCACCCGAAGGAGAAGAAGATTTGTTTGATAATGTCAACAACGAAAGTGAAGTTGGTATTAACAATAACGATTATCCTGACTGTGAAATTCTGGAAGCAGCACTCTACGGAACAAGGACACTGGATGAAATCATGGATGAGTGGAATCAGAAGTGGTCTTCTGCACAGGAGTCTTTGGGTGTAGAAGTAAACCAGTAAAACATGAATTATTTCTCAAGGCGGATGGAAATAGCAGCATCTGCCTTGAGTGATTAAAAGGGTGAAAAGGAGAGAAATATGGGTAAAACAAAAAAGACCTTTGGGGAATGGTTTAGAAGCAGAAAAGTCCAGAAATTTTTAGTCATTTTCACATTTATGTTTGTACCACTTTTGCTTTTGTTAATGTATACATATATTCCTTTTGGGAAAATGGTGCAGTTTAGCTTCTATAATATGAAGTACATTGGCAAACGTAACTTTGTTGGATTTAAAAATTATATTGAAGTATTTAAGAGGCCGGAGATTTTCAAATCGTTGTTCGTCAGTGTTTACTATATGGGCGGCGCAGTTATTCAGTTGGCACTTGCACTGTTCTTTGCTACATTGATGGTTTTTAAGGTAAAAGGCGAATCCATTTTTAAGGCAACGATGTTCTTTCCCTATTTGATTTCAGGTATTGCGATCGGTTTTATTTTTAAGTTCTTTTATGCAAGAGGCTATGTGCTGGATTCCATTATTTCTCTTTTTGGGGTGGCACAGGAGAATATTCCGTATTGGTTACAGGATACGAGTATTAACAACATATCCCTTGCGGCTACATCCGTATGGAGATATACAGGACAGAATATGATCTTGTTTTTGGGTGCTATGATGTCTGTGGATGCAGATCTTTATGAAGCGGCATCTTTAGATGGTGCGAACAAATGGCATCAGTTCAAATATATTATTTTACCAAGTATCAAATCCATTGTAGTCTTGAACCTGATCTTATCTATCAGCGGTTCCCTGAGCGCATTTGAACCGCCTTACGTTATTACGAACGGTACTATGGGTACGGGTACTTACTTTGTAATCATGAACAGACTGGCACATGAAAACCAGAAGGTTGGACTTGCCAGTGCCATGGCAATCGTACTGTTGGCAATTATCATTCTGTGTACCGTTGCACAGAAACTGTTCTTTGCATATGTGTTTGATGACGGAACGGATGATGAATCCAAGGCAGCCGTAAGGCGAAGGAAGAAACAGAACAAAATGAATCGGGGATCGAAATAGGAAGGGGTGAAGGTGATGAATAAAGCTAAAGTGGAAATGGGAGTTTTTACATTTTTTAAATATTTCATGTTGATCATGGCGGCTCTGATTGCCATAATCCCTGTGGTTGTATGTGTACTCACAGCATTTAAGACAGAGGAAGAATATCAGAGTTCTTCAGCGCTGGCGCTTCCGAAGAATTTCCTATACTTTGAGAACTTTAAAGTAGCATTTACGCAGGCAAACATGCTTCGCGGATTCATAAATACAGCACTTGTTCTTGTGGTAGTGCTCACGGCATCCGTGCTCGTCAGTTCCATGATTGCTTATGTGTTAAATCGTTTCAAGTTTATTGGCAACGGGCTGATCAGGAATCTGTTCATGTTTGCGTCCCTGCTTCCGGGAATCGCCATGCAGGTCACGATTTATGAGATTATGAACACCCTACACCTGATCAATCATCTGTATGGTTACATGATCTGTTTAATGGGGACGGATATTATCTCCATCTATATTTTCCTGCAGTTCTTTGAGAACCTGCCGACATCTCTGGATGAATCTGCTATTATTGACGGCTGTACATATTTCGGCGTGTTTTTCAAGATTTTGCTGCCGCTTTTAAAACCGGCGATCATGACGACACTGGTGTTAAAAGGTGTGGGCGTATATAATGAGTACTATGCGTCAAACTTGTATTTACAGTCAAAAGAATTAAAGACCATATCTACGGCGCTGTATACTTTCACAGGCCCTTACGGCAGTCAGTACAATTATATCTGTGCAGGCGTATTGATTACAATCATTCCAATCCTGATCATCTTCCTTGTCTTCCAGAAGCAGGTATATGGAGGACTTGCTGCCGGTGCAGTAAAAGGCTGATAAATGTTGCAGGAGTAAGTGTTTTGTAAAAGGGTGAACGATATAAAAGCATAATAATAGAAATTGATAAGCCCCGCAGAATCTGTATTCTGTGGGGCTTAAATCATCGCCGCCGGGCGATGAATATGCTGTTGTAGGAAAATGCAGCAGAGAAAAATATTGAGGGAGAATGCGGAGCATTCTCTGAATCATCGCCGCCAGGCGATGATTCGTTATAGGAGTTGTATTCCGTTTTTCTTAGCTTCTGCCGCAATATCGGCAGGCCAGAGAGAACACTGCACCTCGCCGATATGAGCTTTTCGCAGGAAAAACATACAGATTCTGGACTGTCCGATACCGCCGCCGATGGTGAAGGGAAGCGTCTCATCGATGATTGCTTTCTGGAAAGGGAGTTTAGCCCGCTCCGGACAGCCTGCCTTGTCAAGCTGGGAAAGCAGTGCCGCCTTATCCACCCGAATTCCCATGGAAGACAGCTCCAGGGCAATGTCAAGTACTGGATAGTAAACCAGAATATCCGCATTGAGCGCCCAGTCGTCGTAGTCCGGTGCACGGCCGTCATGTTTAACACCTGAGGCTAAGAGATCGCCAATCTGCATCAGGCATACGGCACCTTTTTCTTTGGTTATGTAATATTCCCGTTCCTTCGGCGTGCTGTCGGGATAAAGGTCCTCCAATTCCTGCGTGGTGATGAAGAAAATGTCATGGGGCAGGATCTCATTGATATAATCGTACTGGATTGCCATATATTTTTCTGTTTTCCGAAGAACCTTATAGACACTTTTCACTGTGTCCTGTAGGTATTCCAGGCAGCGTTCTTCCCGGGAGATGATCTTTTCCCAGTCCCACTGATCCACATAAATGGAGTGGATATTGTCCGTGATCTCATCCCTGCGGACGGCGCTCATATCGGTGTAAAGCCCTTCTCCGTGCGTAAAACCGTATTCATCCAGGGCCATGCGCTTCCATTTGGCCAGAGAGTGTACAATCTCAGCCTCAGCGTCATTCTGTTCCTTGATACCGAAGGATACGGGGCGCTCCACACCGTTTAGATTGTCGTTTAAGCCAGATGCCGGATCCACGAACAGAGGAGCCGACACGCGCAAAAGATGTAGCTTTTCTGCCAGCAGGTTCTGAAAAAAGTCTTTTACCGTCTTAATACCCACCTGTGTGTCGTAGAGATTTAAGGCGGATCTGTAATCTTTGGGAATAAGTAAATGTTCCATAGATAACCTCACTTGATACGCAGACAACATGCCTGCTTTTTAAATATTATTTAACCGCTTTTCTAAGAAGAAATCAAGAAAAATTTTGCTGCGGTTTTGCTTTTACGTGCTTTCCTACAATATTTACTTGCAAAATAGCAGTGGCAGGTCTTATAATGAATATTACATTGACAGATTTCTTTTCTGTCTGTGGAGATGTTTTAGGAAAATATCTCCGTCTTATGAAGATTCTTTCCGGTGATCGGAAACAATCCCTTACTTTTGTTGGCGGACTGAATAAAAGACCGAAACCTCTTGTATTCAGCTCGAAAAACTGTATAATGGAGGAAAATCTATGACAAAACGAAAAATGAAGAAATGGTACGAGTATGGAAGCTGGTGGAGGAGGCTTTGGTTTAACTGCAAGTATAAGGATGTTCTGTTCCGGCGTATCTTCCGGGAAAATCAACCGGCGCCATAACCAGGCTCTGATGGATAAGTGCCACCGGCTATGGGAATATTCGGAGCTGTCGGCAGAGGTCGAGGAGAATATCAGGAAAGGGATGGTAACGCATATGCTCTTAACAGAATATGATGAGAAAAAGCATTTGAAGAATACTTTTCGGGAGGGCCGCGAGGAGGGGTTGGAAGCTGGAGAGAAAATCGGACGGGAAAAAGGACGGCAGGAGAAATTAGAAGAAATGGTTTCTGGTCTGGCGGCAGGGCATCATACCTGTCACTGTAATTTATGATGTTAGTGGAGAGGTAACTTTCATGGAGGAAGAACGCTTAGCGGGTTGGGCAGGCGTTCTTTTTTGTTGTCCTTACAAAAAAAAAGAACAAATGTTCTAAAAACACGACAAACGCATGAGTAAATAAAATGTGAACAAATTACTCCACTATCCGTTATAATGAAAATAAAAACGGAGATGGGAATATGGAGCAGTTACTGGAATGGATGGAGATCATCGAGGATGTCAG
>CATOMC010000021.1 GCA_951801245.1 uncultured Lachnospiraceae bacterium | reverse complement strand
ACATACGAAGGGAAATACAAGTCGTATTTGTTATCTTTATTGTAAAAAACGGCATATTTCCGGGGGTTTTTCAGGTACGACCAACAAGGTTAGGGGCGTTGTTATAATTTTTTCCGGGAGTTTAGGTAGTAAGAAATAACTTTTATGCAACACTTTCCAGTGCCAGAACATTGGCAGGCATGATAATCTTACTTGGAATTTTTGTCGTTGCCATGGATAATACGATTCCTTCGCTGATCATTGGCTATATATTGTTTGTCATAATCGGCTTTTCGCTTAATTCCATATCCAGTTTGCGAAAGGAATACGCCAGCAAATGGAATAAGCACAAACTGACCGCTCCGGTCAAACGAACCGATATCATCAAAAGCCTGTTCGTAAGCGAACTCTTATGGATGTTTGTGGGAATCGCTTTTGCCGCAGTCAGCACAGCTTTGTCTATCACCCTGCACGGTAATCCTTTTGACAAAAATACTGATGTTTTCATGCTGTTTGTGGTGGGCATTGGTATCAGTCTGTTCATGGGTGCTATTTTCTTTCCACTGTTTTTTCTGGGCGGTGAAGAACGAAATGAGGTATTTCTGGTTGTCAGTCTGCTTGGCGGCATCGGAAGCATCATGGGACTAGCAACCCTGATCAACACATTCTTCCCCTCCGGCATGACTGCTTTACAGATTCTTATCAGCGGTGTGATGATTCTTGTCTGCAGTATTTTGGTATTTGCCGTATCCTGCCCGCTCACTGCCTTTATATTCCAGAATAGGGAGTATTAAAATACCCGATACCATAAATCCCCCGCTTTCATGGCTATTATATCAAAGCGGGGGGATAAGAAGTAATTAAAAACAGGACTGCCGCAATTAGAATTAAATTCATGCGGCAGTCCAAACATCTTCATCTTTCTTTACAAAACTTTCTTATATCAGCTATGTAACTCATCCACTGTCAAAGTTATTTTAGATGCTTTCCACTTTGTTCCGTCCTTTTCCATTAAAATCGTTCCCCTCGCAGTGCCTACTTCATTCCCAACAGATGATAACAGCTTTGCCGAAAAATTATAGCATTCTTGATGGTCAGAACATTTTATAAGTTCAAGTTCGCTTACTCTAATGTCCGTAGTGAGATTTTTTGCTAACGCGACACTTCTATAAAAAGTACGACTCATTGCCAGTTCTTCAATACATGCATATGTCATGGAATCAGCAAACTGGTTTACGAGATACTCTCTTAGCTTTTCGTCACTCTGTATCAGTCCTACTTCTCTATCCGTCACTGCTTCTGTTGCAGACTGCATGATTGCCGCATCAAAATCCTCCGCCTGCTGTTGGGTACAAGAAAGAAGCTGATTTAATGCTGTTTTTGTCTGGAGTTCCAAATTGCCTCTCCCCTGCTTATACCTAATCGTTATGCCAGCAGCCAAAAGGATCAAACCAATCAGAAGAATATACCAAAATAATTTTACAGATATCTTTTTTTTCATGTCCATGGCATCCCCTAAACTTAACAATATTTTCAATTTTTTTGCACGAGGCGAAATCAAACACAGTATTCAAACTAGCAAATTCCAATAATGTCTCGCATTTTCAATAGAAAACGAATTCCATTGGCTGACATATTGGAGCAAACTTTGATTTTTGCTGTTTCCGGATGCAAGCGCATTTAAAGTTTCCTGCATATCTTCTGGTACAAATTTTTCAGAAAACTGCCTCAGAGCTGCTGTCGGTGATTCTAATTCAAATCTGGCAGCATAGGATGATAATTGTCCGCAGGCAGGATTTTCTTCTGCCAAGTTACCACCAACGCTAATACTATCCATACCATAGGTAATTTCTGCCAAAAGACATTCAACCTGAAAAGTTTCATCATCGCTCAATCGATCGTAAAATCCCATTTCCGATAATGTATTACTGATAGCACTAAATTGCGTACCAATCCTGTCAAATACATTTTCCGGGTTAAACAAAAAACTAAACTCCTGACGGATACGTTCCTCTTCAGCACGCTGAGACTCTTTTGATACATTCGGGTATCGTAAACACCGCCTGCGATGCCACATCATAATTAATTCCAAGTCCCGTGTATACGACTCCTAGTTATAGTATGTATTTATCACTAGAAAATTTATAATATATATATTTATATATTATTATCACGAGATTGTAGGTCAGTCAACATAAATTTTCTTCAAACCACGGAAATCAATTTTCACAAGTTAACTTCTAACACCATATCAGTATACCAGCCTGAGCAGATACAAAATACTCAAGGAGGCCCTAAAACCGAGTGAGTAAGCTCACTCGGCAGCACTTAGCGAGGTTTCTCACGAGCTTCGTGTCTGCTACGCTATGAACGGAGCGAAAGCGTTCCGACGGAGCATTTTATAACTGTTCAGACGTCGCTTATAGACAATGTGCTAATAGTAACCGTGATTCTTGAAAATTGATTTCCGTGCCTCCAAACTGCCTTGACCTGTTTTTAATTCTTTAAATTACAAATCTCCATTCACCCAAAATAGAAAGTCTTTTTCCGAAAAAAATATTTGCAACAACATTGAATTTATGCTATAGTAATAAAAAGTATATTTTATATCATGAACAGATCGGTAAATTCTTTATTTTCTCAGTTTCAGAAAATCCATGCTTTGAATCCATTTCACATTTACACAAAGCAGGAGGCTCTGGAACGATTCTCCTGCACCTTAAGGAGGATATAATAATGAATCATGAAAAGACAGGCCCCGTCACTACAAACACCTCAACAACGATAAGTGAGGGAGAATTGTACTAAACAGCCGTACAGCGCAATTACAAGGATATCGTATTCCGGATGCTCTTTCAGAAAAAAGAAAACCTACTGAGTCTGTATAATGCCTTGAACGGAACAGATTACACATTTGTAGAACCCCTTGAGATTACCACACTGGAAAATGCAGTCTATATGAATTATAAGAATGACATTTCCTTTGTGTTTGATTTTGAACTTTTTCTCTATGAGCATCAGTCCACGTTAAACCCAAACATGCCACTACGGGATCTTCTCTATGTATCCAGAGTGCTGCAAAACCGAATCAGAGACAAGAACCTTTACAGCAGATCGCTTGTCCGAATTCCGGCGCCAAGGTTTGTTGTCTTTTATAATGGAACGGATTTTCAACCGGAACAGCATATACTGTACCTGTCGGATACTTTCGATTTCCCAAAAGACGTTGAGAAAGCGGTAGCACATTGTATCCAAAACGGAATACTTACAGACTTTTTATCACAGAATCGAGCGGAGGTAATTGCAGTGAGTATCTTTGAATATGATGAAGAAAAACATATAAAAAGTGAAAGGGAAGAATGGCGGGAAATCGGACGTGAAGAAGGCATGAAAACCGGTCTGGACAATCTTGCCGAACTGCTCAAATCCCTGTCGGACGCCGGGAAAACCGAAGAAATGCAACGTATTCTTTCGGACAGTACCTATCGGGACCAATTGTACCGGGAATTTTTTCCAGATAAAGAATAGAGTTGCATGAACTGCCGTCTTTCAATTTGGAAACTCTATATGATAATGAATTTTTAGAGATTATTTTAAGATTGTTATGGTATAATTCTTATAGTTTTTATCATAAACGAACGGAAGCTGCTACCATGAGAATACTACTTGCAGAAGACGATGCAAAACTAAATGAAACGCTCACCTATGGACTGACACAGGCCGGTTTTACCGTAGACTCCTGTTTTGACGGGGAAGATGCCCTTTTTTACGGCGAACAGAATATTTATGATGTGATTCTCTTAGACCGCATGCTGCCATACATGGAAGGTACTGATGTACTGTCTTCTCTGCGTGCTAATGGAATCTATACTCCCATCATTCTGATCACCGCCCTCGGTACACTCTCCGATAAGGTGACCGGATTGGACATGGGTGCCGATGACTATCTGGTGAAACCCTTTGCTCTGGAAGAACTGTTGGCCAGAATCCGCTGTGTGACCAGGCGTCCCCGCCAGATCGTGGACGAAGAAACGATCACCCTCTTCGACATCACCTGGTTTGCCGACCAGAACCGTCTGACCGGACCTGCGGGAAGCTGTACCATTTCCAGGCGGGAGGCCGCTCTTCTGGAGACATTCCTCAAAAGCGGCGAGGCAACGATCCCCCGCTCTACCCTGCTTCTTAAGGTCTGGGGACCCGACAGTGATGTAGAGGAAGGTAATCTGGACAACTACATCCACTTTCTTCGCAGACGGTTAAAAACTGTGGGCAGCCGCCTTGTCCTGAAAACAGTCCGCAGCGTAGGTTACTGTATCGTTATCCCCGGCTGATCCTGCCTGCGCACAAAGCCGCCGGTTTCACCAGCCAGCCTTTATATCTCACCTGCTATCGGAGGAACTATGTTTCACAAAATCCACTTATATTTGACGGTCATGTGCGCCGGCATCACTGCCGCCATTATGCTTATCATGTCCCTATGTTACCTGTATATCTCGGAAAAGGGACTCTATGACAACCAGTACGCTTCTTTTCAAAACGATATCAACACCATCGCCACCAGCTTGGAACATCAATCCGTCATTTCCATGGAGTGGCTTTCCAAGATGGAATCCCGGGGCAATTATTCGTTTTTTGTTATGGATAACGGTATACCGTTTCTTTACAACCGTTTGGAAGGCTTGTCCGAAATATCAGATACCAAAGTCCTTCTGGATCAATGCCTTGCCGTATATATGGATTCCTTTGCATCTGAAATGATCAAATCAGAAGGAGAATTAAACTTCGGCCTTTACAATTCCTGTTTTCATGTAGAATTCCCTTTTAACCCTACAGAAAAGAAACATGAGTTTTTCGCAAGCGTCATCGAACTGCGCCGCAATGATTCCTCTCTCCAGATGGTAGTCCTGTGCTCTTTAAATTTTCTGCAAGAACAGATCCGCCGTCAGAGAACCCGCTTCCTTCTGATTGATGTAACGGCAATTGTATTACTGACACTTTTTTCTTTCTTTTTTACCGGCAGGCTCTTACAGCCCATCATCGAAAGCCGCCGCAGTCAGACTGCTTTCATTGCCGCTGCTTCCCATGAACTGCGCACTCCCTTATCTGTCATTCTCTCGGCAGCAGACTGCTGCCGCAACGCCGATACCTTACGACAGAAAGGATTTCTGGACACCATACAGCAGGAAGGCGCTCTGATGTCCTCGCTGATAAACGATATGCTCACTCTGAGTGGTTCTGATAACCATAGCTTCCCCGTCCGCCCGAAAGAAGTGGAACTGGATACGCTCTTGATGAACACGTATGAAGCCTTTGAACCTCTGGCCAGGAAAAATTCCCTGACCCTTGGCATCACACTGCCGGAGTCCATGGTCCCTGTCTGTCAGGCAGACGATGAACGCATCAGCCAGGTGCTTTCTATCCTCCTGCACAATGCCATCAGCTACACGCCCGCGGGCGGGCAGATCGATCTGTCTCTTCTATATCAAAAGAACCGTTTCTACCTCATCGTGGCAGACACCGGTATTGGTATCTCTGATGAGGATAAAAATAAGATTTTTGACCGATTTTACAGAGCAGAAAAATCCCGAAGCACCAAAGGGCACTTCGGGCTAGGTCTGTCGATTGCCTATGAGATCATCAAACTCCACCACGGTACGATCACAGTTTCCGACCGGCCGGGCGGCGGCAGCATCTTTACAGTCATGCTTCCCTGACACTGCACATCTTAAGGCAGAATCCCTTCACTTACCTCGCGGACTTCGGACGTGGATTCATCCGTGCGCTGGGTATCTTAAAGAACACATATCCCTGAGCATAGTCGGTTGCCGCCTGAGATAGCACGGAAGGATCGATTCCCAGTTCCACTTCTTCCCCCGTAGCCCGCTCTATGGCCCACTGCCGTAGCAGCGCACTGCTCACTTCTTTACGCTGTATGTCGATGGTTTCCTGATATTGAAGGTCATTCTCATGTTTATACCAGGCTTTCTGCGCCAGATCCATATACCACTTGTGCCGCTCGGCCCGTTTTTCCCAATAACTTTTTTCTTTCTTCTTGGAAGAGTTCGTGCGCTTACGTTCCCCGCGGAATCCCATAGGAAAGCTCTCCCCGCGGTATTCCTCTCTGGTTGCGCCAAAATAATGTATCCGATACCTTCCGCCTGCATAGTCACTCCAGGGATTATACGCTGCAAAGTCTCTTCTGAGCGTATCAAGCACCCACTTTTCATAAGCAGGATCCGCCTGCATGGCCGCGAAACCTTCTTCCGAAATATTGACCATGACCGCATCCCATTTCTGAAACGGATGCATAGGTATCCCTGCAATCTTCTGATAGATATAGAATTTATATTCCTCCCGAGACATGGCCTGCACCATCGCTTCGTTTCTGACCCCGGTAATTCCGGTATTGCCCGAAACATTTCCCTCCTTTTGGGACAGTTTCTCATTGACCGTATCCGCAAAGCTTGAAGCGCCTGCCTGACCTGCCATGCCTCCATTGTTCTGTCCGCTGACAGCACTGCCCGCCCCGGTATTCTTCATATTCTGCAAAGCTTCCACATAGAAGCGCGTCATCGGTGTCAGGAAAAATCCACTCATGCCTTTCCTCCTCTTACGGGTGTTTATAATAATACGATTGAGCTGTGGGAAAAGTTTCATTTTCTATATTGCTTTTCTACAAAAATCGCTTCAGGATTCAACAAATTCATAGAATAGAGATTCAAAGAAATTTTAAATTTGAGATTGAAACTTTATCATATCTGGTATATAATACGGCGCTCCCTTCTTTTGTAAGCCCGGGAGGCTACCACCTTGTAACGCGATTACTCCTCTTTCTATTAAGCCTACCACTTTATATATCGTTTTTCAATTTATTTCTTTTCAAAATTAAGTTTTGGTCTTATTCCATAACGAATCACCTATTTTTCATTTTGCCCACATTTCACGCCCCGTCATGATTTCCCTTGAAAAAACAACGTTTTCATGTATAATGATATGAGTAACCAAAGGCAACAATTAAGAAAATATGAGGTTTCAATATGATACAAGCTAATAATGTAACATTACGTGTAGGCAAAAAGGCTCTCTTTGAAGATGTCAACATCAAATTTACCGAGGGCAACTGTTACGGACTCATCGGCGCCAACGGCGCGGGAAAATCTACATTCCTTAAGATTCTCTCCGGCGTACTCGAGACCACCAACGGCGATGTGTCCATCACGCCGGGACAACGTCTTTCCGTTCTGGAACAGGATCACTTCAAATACGACACTTACACTGTGATGGACACCGTCATCATGGGTAATGAACGGCTCTATCAGATCATGAAAGAAAAAGATGCTATCTACGCCAAGGAAGATTTTACCGACGAAGACGGTATCCGGGCAAGCGAACTGGAAGCAGAATTTGCAGAGATGGACGGCTGGGACGCAGAGACCAATGCCGCCATGCTCTTAAACGGACTGGGAATTGAGACAGACTTTCACTACAGCACCATGGCAGATCTGAACGGTAACGAAAAGGTCAAAGTACTGTTGGCAAAGGCTCTCTTTGGCAATCCCGATATCCTGCTTCTCGATGAGCCTACCAACCACCTGGACTTAGATGCCATCGCCTGGCTGGAAGACTTTTTAATCGACTTCGAGAATACCGTCATCGTGGTCTCCCACGACCGCTATTTCCTGAACAAAGTCTGCACACACATCGCGGACATTGACTATGGCAAGATTCAGCTTTATGCGGGCAACTACGACTTCTGGTATGAATCCAGCCAGTTGATCATCAAACAGCGCAAGGAAGCCAACAAGAAGAAAGAGGAGCAGATCAAGGAATTGCAGGAGTTCATCTCCCGCTTCTCCGCCAATGCTTCCAAATCCAAGCAGGCCACTTCCAGAAAGCGTGCCCTGGAAAAAATCGAGTTGGATGATATCCGTCCTTCCAGCCGTAAATATCCTTACATTGATTTCAGGCCAGAGCGTGAGATCGGTAATGAGGTGTTGACTGTGGAAGGTCTCTCCAAATCCATCAATGGAGAAAAGGTGCTCGACAACATTTCCTTTATCGTAGGCCACGATGATAAGATAGCCCTGGTGGGCGGCAATGAGCTTGCCAAGACCACCTTATTTAAAATATTGACCGGCGAGATGGAGCCTGATGAAGGAACTTATAAATGGGGTGTTACCACTTCCCAGGCATATTTTCCGAAAGATAACACCACGGAATTTGATAACGATTACACCATCACCGACTGGCTCATGGGCTATTCTCCTGTGAAAGATGTGACCTATGTCCGCGGTTTCCTGGGACGTATGCTCTTTGCCGGGGAAGACGGTGTCAAGAAAGTGAAGGTCTTATCCGGTGGTGAAAAGGTACGGTGCCTGCTCTCCAAGATGATGATTAGCGGCGCTAACTGCCTGCTTTTTGATGAGCCTACCAACCATCTGGACATGGAAGCCATCACAGCCCTCAATGAAGGCTTGAAAAAATTTAAAGGCGTGGAATTGTTCTCTTGTCATGACCATCAGGTGGTACAGACCACGGCAAACCGTATCATGGAAATTCTGCCGGACGGTACTTTAATCGATAAGATCACTACCTACGATGAATATCTGGAAAGCGATGAAATGGCTAGAAAACGTACTGTCTACACCAGTACCGCCAGCGAAGAAGAGGATGACTGATAATGCGGCCGGTTGATCTCCACACCCATACTTCCAAATCAGACGGCAGTCTTACGCCCACACAATTGGTGGACTATGCCATAGAGAAAGGACTTGCCGCCGTGGCCATCACAGACCATGATACCACGGGCGGCCTGGATGAAGCCCTGGCTTATGCAGATACGCTGCATGAGTCAGGTGCCTCCGACATCGAAGTGATCCCAGGCATCGAATTTTCTACCAAATATGAGCAAAAGGACGTTCATATCGTTGGGCTTTATATTTCCTATGATGCCCCTGCCTTTCAGGACAGGCTCAATGCCTTTGTGGATTCCCGCGTCAACCGGAACCATAAAATGTGTCAGAATCTCAGAAGCGCCGGCATCGATATCACCTTTGACAAATTACAGGCAGAAAACCCCGGTGCTGTCATAACTCGGGCACACTACGCCTCTTATCTTTTAGACCACGGCTATGTCAAGAGCCGGCCGGATGCCTTTTCCCAATATCTGGGGGACCATACGAAGTACTTCGTCCCCCGTGAAAAGGTAACCCCCGCCCAGGCAGTGGAACTGATCCTGCAGGCGGACGGAATACCCATCCTGGCTCATCCCACTCTCTATCACATGGGCAACGAAAGGCTCTGCGCACTGGTCGCTTCCCTAAAGGAAACGGGTCTCATGGGAATCGAAGGCTTTTACAGCACCTATACTCTGCAAGATGAACGGGATATGCGAAGGATTGCCGATAAATATGATCTGCTCTTAAGCGGCGGCTCCGATTTCCACGGTGCCAACAAACCCTCCCTGGATCTGGGGACCGGCTATGGCAGGCTGTTTGTGCCGGAAGAGATACTACAGCTTCTCAAAAACGCGAGATAACTTAGAGATCATACCGAATGCGGGAACACACCTTCGTTTGGAAACGCTACAATTGTACGGAGATGCTAAAACTGATGATAACAATGAGGATACTATAAAAACTATGAAACTTCTATTTACAGATCTGGATGGTACACTTTTAAATGACGACAGCCAAGTATCTCCCGGCACCAAAGCCTTTCTGGATGATTTCCTGCTGGCAGGCAACAAGCTGATCCTGTCTTCCGGCAGACCGCTTTTGAGTGTGTTGGAAGTAAAAGAAAAAGCCGGACTCACACAGTCCGGTATCTTTCTGACCTGCAGTAACGGTACGCAGATCTATGACTGTGACCGTGCCTGCAGCATCTGGGAAAAAAGGCTTCCCCTCTCCTATGTATCCTATCTGCAGACACAGGCAGAACGATACGGTCTGCACATCCAGACTTACAGAGACGATGCCGTTGTCTCCCCTGCCAAGGATGCGGAAATCACATATTACCGCCGCAGAATACATCTGCCTCTGATCGTCTCCCCGCATCTTGTGGATGCGCTCACGCAGGGACCTTTTAAGATGCTGGCCATCAGCCTCAATGATTTTCACAAACTGGAATCCTTCCGAACAGGCATTTTGGACTGGGCCGAAAATAAGATCCGTACCATCTACTCCAACAACATGTATCTGGAACTATTTGACTGGGATGCCGGCAAAGGCAATGCCGTACATTTCCTCTGCGACTACTTAGATGTCCCGCTCTACGATACTTATGCCGCCGGGGATGCTGAGAACGATATCTCCATGCTCACCGCCGCGGGTACCGGCATTGCCATGCAAAACGCCCCGGAAAAGGTAAAGCAAAAGGCCGATATCATCACCGGCCTTGATAACAATCACGATGGTCTCGCAGACACCATGTGCCGCCTGCTGCACCCCTGACACAAATCTGCTTTTTCGAGTCCGCGAAGCGGATCTCGGAATCATCGCTGCCATGCGATGATTCAATTAACCTTCTACAATCAGATACCGGCCATCGCCGACTTCAAACACTTCGGACGCCTCCAGAATCTCCTCTTCATCGGCGCCTTCCATGTCCATCCCCTCTTCTTCAAAGAACTCCCAGACTTCTTTGAGGGAATCCACCACCACCGCCATGCATTCCTCCAGAAAGTTCTCCGCCGCCTCAGGCGTTTCGGCCACTTTCTCCGGATAAAGCTGTAACTGATTGTCTAAAAAACACTGAATAACCTTCTCATCAAACATATATAGCACCTCTTTCCTACAAAAGCCCCCGTTTTTTCAGTTCCTGGCAGAGCCGCCCCACAGGCAGCCCCACCACATTATTATAATCTCCGCAGATTCCCTGGATATGGGCCGCACACAGACCCTGGATCGCATACGCGCCTGCCTTATCCATGGGCTCACCGCTATCTACATAACGCCTGATCTCTTCCTTCGTCATCGAATACATGGTCACATCCGTGCACTCGTTAAACGTTGCATACATAGCGGACATATCCTTATATTTCCAGGCAATGGTAACACCGGTATAGACTTGATGGCCCGTTCCCTGCAGGTCTTCTAACATGCGCATTGCATCTTCTTTATCCTTCGGTTTGCCCAGAATCTTTCCCCAGGCTGCCACCACCGTATCCGCCCCGATGACTACGAAATCTTCCTTTCCCTCCGCCGTCAGTCTGCCGCAGACATCCACGGCTTTCTGGTAGGATAATTCCTCCACCACTTCATCCGGCTTTTCTTTGGTGACCTTCTCCTCCACCGTACTTGGCATGACCTTAAAAGATATCCCTACCTGCTTAAGCAGTTCCTTTCGTCTGGGCGATGCCGAGGCTAAATATATTTTCATCTCATCCTCCGTTCACGTTCCTCTGCTCTGCCTATGCTCTAAATCCGTTCGATTCCTATTCATTATGATGCATCTTAGGGATAAATATGCGTTTATGGGAAACCGCAGTCTCCTCTCTGGCCACAGACTTAGCTTCCATACAGAAATTCAGTTGTGCGTTAAATACTTCCTTGCCCCGCTTATCCACTTTCTCATAACTGCCGTCCGGCTGCAGTATAGAAGCCTTCACTGTATCCTTGAGCTGACATTCCAGGATATGCCAGAGTTTTTCCTGCAAAGGTGCCTTCTCTATCGGGAAGAGAATCTCCACCCGGCGGTCTAAGTTTCTGGGCATCCAGTCTGCACTGGCGCAATAATACTCCGGCTTGCCGTCATTCTCAAAATAAAAGATTCTGGCATGTTCCAGATAATTACCCACAATGGAACGCACCGTGATATTGTCGCTGACACCCTTGATTCCTGTCCTGAGACAGCAGATGCCCCGGATGATCAGTTCTATCTTCACCCCGGCGGCACTGGCCGCATAGAGCGCTTCGATAATGCTCTTGTCACACAGAGAATTCATCTTCGCGATGATTCTGGCCGGCTTTCCTTCCGTGGCATGAATCCGCTCTCTGTCGATCAGGTATAAGAATCTGTCTTTCAGCCAGTAAGGCGCCAGAGATAGTTTATTCCAGCTTCGCGGCTCCGAATATCCGGAAAGCATATTAAAGACTGCCGTAGCATCCTCTCCGATAGCCTCCGAACAGGTCAAAAGCCCCACGTCCGTATAAAGCTTAGCCGTGGAATCGTTATAATTGCCGGTGCCAAGGTGCACATACCGCCTGATCCCGTTCTCCTCCCGTCTGACCACCAGTGTGATCTTGCTGTGCGTCTTAAGACCCACCAGTCCATAGATCACATGGCAGCCCGCTTTCTCCAGTTTTCTGGCCCAGACGATATTGTTCTCCTCGTCAAACCTGGCCTTTAACTCCACAAGCACCGACACCTGCTTGCCATTCTCCGCCGCCTGCTCCAGTGCGGCCACGATAGGGGAATTGCCGCTGACGCGATAAAGGGTCTGTTTGATGGCCAGTACTTCCGGATCCCTTGCCGCCTGCCTGATAAACCGTACCACAGGCTCAAAGGTCTGGTAGGGATGGTGCATCAGGATATCCCCTTCCCTGATCCTGGCAAACACATCCGCATCCTCCTGCAGTTCCGGTACCGGCTGTGGCTTTAAATAACTATGTTCCTTTAAGTGATCGAACCCGTCCAGCCCATACATCTTCATCAGGAACGTCAGATCTAACGGGCCGTTAATGGCATAAATATCCTCCTTCGGAATAGATAATTCTTCCCGGATCAATTTAAGAAGCCTGCTGTCGATGCCCTCTTCCACTTCCAGACGGATGACCTGACCCCACTGCCTCTTTTTTAACTGCTTCTCAATCTCCTGCAGCAGATCTTCCGCCTCTTCCTCCTCAATGGTCAGATCCGCATTTCGCATGATCCGAAACGGATACGTACAGACGATATCATAGTTTAAGAACAGCTTATGGATATTGCGTTCGATCACTTCCTCCAGGAGGATCATCTTCGTGCTCTCCTTAGAAGGGACCGGCACGATCCTTGAAAGGACACTAGGTACTTGTACCATGGCAAATTCCAACTCGCCATCACCGTTTTTCTTCGTCACCAGAGCTCCCAGATTCAGCGTTTTGTTACGGATCAGCGGAAACGGTCTGGAGGAATCCACCGCCATGGGGGTGAGCACAGGATAGACATTATCGGCAAAATAGCGATCCACATAGGCTGCATCCTCCTTGTTCAGATCTTCATGATGACTGATCAAATGCAGTCCGTTTTCCAAAAGTTGCGGCAGCAGCGACCTGTTGTAGGCATTGTACTGCTGCCCCACCAGCCTGTGGGTCTCCTCATTCACCTTTGCCAGTTGCTCCTCTGTTGTCATGCCCGCGATATCCCGCTTCTTGTAGCCGGCATTGACCATATCCTTTAAGGATGCCACCCGCACCATAAAAAACTCATCCAGATTAGACGCCGTAATGCTGAGAAACTTAAGTCTCTCAAGCAAAGGAAGCTGCTTATCTTTCGCCTCTGAAAGGACTCTCTTATTGAAAAGAAGCCAGCTTAATTCCCTGTTGCTATAATACTCATCTTTGGAAAAATCCTTCACCTCCGCCATACCCCTATGGCCTCCTTCTTTTTATTCTCCTAATTTCTCTGCCGTATGACCGGCTTGACGCTGTAGACTTCCTCAAAAAAATCCGCCCGCTTTGTGAACAGTCCCTTTTCCAGAGTGATATCCACAGAAGCATCCACCGTAATGATCAGCTTTTCTTCTTTTAACGTGGTCCTGACATCCTTGAATTTCTGCTTATGGCTGCGATCAAGACCGTTGGCGATCTTCAGGATTGCCGTCAGCTTGGCAATGGTCAGATAGGCTGTCCTGTCAATGGTGCCGCTGCTTCCCACGACCTCGCTGTACTCGAAATCTATATGATTGTACTTCACCACATTGGCAACAATTTCCCGCTCCATATGAGAGAGGCCGATGATCTCCGTGGACATGATGATATTGTAGGAACATTCCCCCAGATTCACCAGGCTGATATACTTGCCACAGTCGTGCAACAGCGTGGCGATCCGAAGAAGCAGCCGCTCCCTTTTTCCCAGTCCATGTACCTTACTCATGCTGTCATAAATCGTGAGCGCAATCTTTTCCAGTGTCTCGCCCCGGCGTTTGCTGCCCATATAACGCTTGCTGATGTTCTGCGCACAGGCGATGATATCCTGCTCGAAATCATGATTCTCTTTAATGATCTTATTCTTTTCCCCGTACTCATATGCCATACCATCACAGAGCGTCACACCCGGCGCCCAGATCAGCTTCGCATCCATTACCTTGGCGATCCGGTTGACCAGTACACCGGAAATAAATAAGAGCGGTATGTTTTCCTCCGGCATATCAAGGGCATGTGCCGCCTCCTGGGCGGACTTCACCTTAACCCTCTCCAGAAACTGCTCCATGGCCGAAGATTCGATATTACTCTGCTCCAAACCCTGCACATTCTTGCCCACGATTTCCGAGATATAATCATCCACCACAATGATGTTATCAATCTGTCTGTCTTTTAAATATAACTTCTTAAACACTGCCAACTGAGAACTGACCATCTCATCCAAAATCTCATCATACTGCCCCGGGCGGATATTCAGCCGTCCGATCTGATCCTGCAGTCTCAACACGCCAAGCCGCATATTCTGGGTCGTTACCAGGGTATCTTTGTCAAACAGGGATATCTGAATACTGCCGCCACCGATATCAACAATAGCAGTCCCCTTTTCGATGATCCTGTTGAAGGCATCCCCTTTGGAAGCGATCGACTTGTAATTTAAGAACCGCTGTTCCGAATTACTCAACACCTCAATGCGAATTCCCGTCCGCTGAGCAATCTGATCTAAGACAATCATGGTATTCTCCGTCTCCCGGACGGCGCTGGTACCATATGCCTTATAATCCACCACTTTGTAACTTTTCATGATGGACGCGTAATCCCGCAGCACCCTGCACAGTTCGTCCACCCGTTCATAACTGATCTTCCCGTTAGCAAACGTATCAGACCCCAGGTCGATCCGGTGTCTGATATGATCGATCTCCTTGATCCCGCTCTTGGAGGATATCTCGAAGATCTTCATCGCCAGTTCGTAAGAACCTACGTCAATGGCCGCAAATGTTTTCACACCAATCCCCTCTTCCCCGCATAATTTATCACTAACCTTCTGATTCCGTCTTCTGCCCCAGCAGATAGTCGATAAACTGCTGGGCCGTCCTGCCGGAAAGTCCACCATGGGCCAGTTCCCACTTATTGGCTTCCAGATACAGCGCTTCCTCTTCCATAGCCACACCATTCCTGTCCGCCAGCACTTTGACGATCTGCTGGAACTGTTTCTTATCCGGCGCACAGAAGAAGATGGATACTCCGAAACGATAGACTAAGGACAACTTCTCCTGCACCGTGTCCCCCGCATGCATATCCTCCGTCCTGCGGTCCTCCTTATCACTGTAATTCTCCCGGATCAGGTGCCGCCTGTTGGAAGTTGCATAGATCAGCACATTGGCAGGCTTTTTCTCCAGACCGCCTTCTATGACCGCCTTTAAATATTTATATTCTATCTCAAAATCCTCAAAACTTAAGTCATCCATATAAATGATGAACTTATAGTTCCTGTTCTTCACCTGGGATATCACGCTGTTCAAATCCTGGAACTGATGCTTATACAGCTCAATAATGCGAAGCCCTCTGTCATAATACTCATTGGCAATGGCCTTCACACAAGAAGACTTCCCCGTTCCGGCATCGCCAAAAAGCAGACAGTTATTGGCACGTCTTCCCGCCACAAAAGCCTCCGTATTATCGATCAGTTTCTTCTTGGGGATCTCATATCCCACCAGATCGTCCAGATGTACATGGGCAATATTGAGGATCGGCACAATACGCGCCCCTGCATCAGTGTGTTCTACCCGGAACGCCTTATGCAGTCCCATATTTCCCACCCCGTATTCCTGATAAAACTGGGTGAGTGTGGCCTTCATGGAACGGGCATCCTTATCCTCCACAAACTGCTTTGCCAGCGTGCAGATCCTGTCGCGGATGCGCTTATTGTAAACCTTGCCTGCATGGGAAGGTTTCTCATAAGATAAGATTACCGCAAACTCCGGTGCCCTTAAGATTTCCATCATTCCCGTAAAGTCATAATCATAAAACTCTTTAAAAATCGTAATATCGTGCAGAACCAGATCGTTGATGCTGCCTTCCACCTCGCCTCGGATCTCACAGGCCATACTGTAACTGTTTTCGTTATTGACCAGAAGATTCGTCAGATAACAGTGCCAGAGGTTCCCATAGAAACCATGATCTGCCGCCGTCTTCAACAACCCGTGAATACAAGCATACAAAAGCGGCCTGGCCCTGCCGTCGCCCGCCCGGTAATGCTCCATCAGCCACACCATATCCTTTAGAATCTTCCCATCCGCAAACTCTCTGTAAATAACCAGTTCTTCTTCTCTCATTGTCTTATGCCTTTCCCATCAGTAGTTTCCCAAAACCCGCAGGCTGCGCGCCTCTTCCCGCAATCCTCTCAGAGCATTCTTAACAGCGCCGTCTGCCAGATTTCCTTCAAAATCTATAAAAAATCTGTATTCCCAATTCCTGTCCTCAATCGGCCGGCTCTCAATCCTGGTCATATTCAGATTATTGTATATAAAATGTGACAGCATATGATAAAGAGACCCGCTCTCATGTGGAACTTCCAGACAAATACTGATCTTCTTCGCGTCTTTAAGAAATATTTTCTGATTCGTGACAATGATAAAACGGGTTGAATTGGTCTCAGACTGATTGACACCCTTCTTGAAGATCTCAAGGCCATAAATCTTCGCCGCCTGTTCACTGGCGATGGCCGCCTGTGTGACATCCTTGTCCTCACTGACTTTTCTGGCCGCAAAGGCATTGTTCTGTATACTGATCTGCTTCCACTGCTCATGCGAACTCAGATATCTGGCGCTCTGCATCAAAGACTGGGGATGAGAATATACCGATTTGATCTGAGAAATATCTGCCCCCGGCACACCCATCAGACAATGTTCTATCTTAATGATCTGCTCTCCCACGATATAATTCTCAAATTCCGCTAACAGATCATAAATCTCGTTGACAATGCCGGCCGTGGAATTCTCGATCGGCAGCACCGCAAAATCCGCACTGCCATCTTCAATAGCGCACATGGCATCCCGGAAAGTATCCACATGAAAAGAATTGACCCCATCCCCAAAATACCGCATCATCGCCATCTGGGAATAAGAACCTTCTGCCCCCTGAAAAACCACTCTGGACTTCTCAGCTTCCAGACTGTCCACCCCGATAAAAGGCAGTCTGCCAAGGGCTCCCGCCCCCGCCAGTTTATAATACTGCAGTTTGCGGCTCATGGACATAATCTGTTCAAAAAGTTCCTGCACGCCATAGGCATTGAAATCATTGTGTGCAAGAGACCGTACTTTTTGCAGCTTCTCTTCTTCTCTGGTCTTGTCAAACACCTTTTTGCCGGTTTCTATCTTATAATCAGCCACCTTAGAACAGATCGCCATCCGTTCTTCATACAGCTTCACAATCTGTTCGTCAATCTCATCCAGTTGGCCTCGTAGTGTTAGTAAATCCATTTCTTCCTGCCCTTTCTCCAAATCTTAACATCAGTTTACCCCAAATCCCCCTTGATAGCAAGCGGGATTATAGATATAATATAGATATCATCAGTAGGGGGATAAACGAATGACCAGCAAACGAAAAAACATCCTGATTTTATCCATAGTAGGTATTATACTTATTGCATTGTTTCTGCTTTCTTTTCTGTTTGGAAGAGTGACTATGAACGAAGATTATGTCAGCGGCAATACCGCAGGGAACCTGAATAACGGTGGTTTTTATTGTGAATCGGATGGGCGTGTATACTTTTCCAACGCTTACGATAACAACTGTCTTTATTCCATGAATCCCGATGAGACAGAAATAGTGAAACTCACCAACAGCCCTGTCGCTTCCATCAACGCCGCAGGCAAATATCTCTATTATTCCATGACCAGCGGCTCTTCCAAATCCGGCGGAGACGGCCTGGGATACATGATGCAGACTTCCGGTATCTACAGAAGCAACTTAAAAGGGAAATCCGTTGTCTGTCTGGACAGATGCCACATTGTCAGCATGCAGCTATGCGGCAATTATCTGTACTATGAGAAATACGATAACAGTGCGGGAACTTCCTTAGATAAAATACGGATCGACAAGCAGGATAAACAGACTGTGGCAAATGAGATCATCAATCCGAACTGCTATGTGAACGGTAAGATTTATTATCAGGGCACCTCAAAGGATCACTACTTGCACGCCCTGGATGTTGCAACCGATAACCATAGCGTTGTCTGGCAGGGCAATATCTGGAATCCTATCGTGCAAGACGGCTACGTTTACTATATGGATGTATCAGAAAACTACCGCCTCTGCCGCTATTCTCTATCCGGAGACGTGGTAGAAGTACTGACTAATGAACGCATTGACATGTTCAACGTTTACAGCAATTATATCTATTATCAGGTCAGTTCCGCCGATGCACCAGCCCTCAAGCGGATGATGATCGACGGTTCTTCCCAGGAACTTGTCATGGAAGGCGTGTTCCAGAACATTAACATCACTTCGAACTATGTCTACTTTAACAGTTTTAACGAATCGGTTCCTGTCTACAAGACGAGTACTTTCGGCCCTGTCAACGTAACCACATTTGAGGCTGCCAAACAGTCTGCCTTCGAAAACATAAGCTGACACCATCCGGTGTCAGCTTTTCACATGCTCTTCTCCATGTTTTCTCACGTCTTCGTACAATTGAAGAATCGATCGATCAAAGACAGGATGCCTCTCATAAGGCGCTATCTGCGCCAGGGGCTTTAATACAAAATCCCGGTTCACCATGTCCCTATGGGGTATCGTAAGTTCCTCTGTATCCATCACACAACCTTCATACAGAAGAATATCCAGATCCAGTGTCCTGGGTCCCCAGTGCACCAGACGTTCTCTACCCTGTTCTTTCTCAATCTGGTGAATCCTCTCCAACAACTCTTCCGGTGTATAGAGCGTATCAAGCGCTATCGCGCCATTTAGGAAATCCGCCTGCTCCACCCCGCCGTATGCTGTGGTCTCCATCCACTCTGAAACTCGCACCACACGGCACTTGTGATCTCCTTCAAAAGATTGAATCGCTTCCTTTAAATACCGCTCCCGTTCGCCCATATTGGATCCACAGGCTATGTAAGTACGATGCCATCCTCTGGTGATCTTGACCGATACCGATCCAAAGTGCAGAGGTATCGGCGCCTCCGGCTTCCTCACTTCCAGGGTAACTCTCCTGATTAGCGGAAAGGCAAGAAGCAGCGCCTCTGCCGCCCTCTCCGCCACCGTCTCGATCAGCTTATACGTATGCTCCGTCACAAAAGAATGCAAAAACCGGCAGACCTCTCCGTAATTGGTGGACAATTCCAGATCATCCATCACTCCCGCGCTTCTGGTATCCGTCTCCAACTGGGCATTGATATAGAAATTCTGTCCCGTCTCATTCTCCTTTGTATAAACACCGTGATAAGCATATATCTGCAACTCTTCTATAATAATTTTATCCATTGTTATTTTCCAGCCTGATGTTTATAACCGTCCCGTATCGCTTCTGTCATTCTGGCCGCACGCGCATTCTCCTTCACATCATGTACCCGCACGAACATAGCGCCCTTTTTCACCCCATATACCGTAGTCACTAAGGTTCCTTCCATACGCTCCGTCACAGGAAGATCCAGACCCATACCCACCACAGACTTACGGCTCGCGCCCAGAAGAAGCGGATACCCCAGAGAATGGAAGTTCTGAAGCTTGTCAATAATCTCCAGGTTATTCTCATAAGTCTTACCGAATCCCACACCGGGATCAATGATGATCATATCATCTACGATACCGGCCTTATGGGCAATGTCCAAAGATGCTTCCAGATCCCATAGAATCTCTTCGATCAGATTGGTGTATCCCGGTTCTTTGCGGTTATGCGTCAGGCAGCACGGTATTTTCGCCTCCGCAATCACGTTTGCAAGATTTCCGTCATATTTCAGTCCCCAGATATCATTGATCATATCCGCTCCGGCCGCTATACCGGCCCGTGCCACTTCGCTCTTATAAGTATCAAGTGATATCGGAACATTAAATCTCGACTTAATACCTTCGATCACAGGAACCACCCGCTCAATCTCCTCCTGATCAGGTAATATCGTATATCCCGGCCTGGTCGATTCACCGCCCACATCGACAATATCCACACCTTCCCCGATCATCTCCTCCACGTGATATAACGCCTTATCCAGGTCATTATACTTGCCTCCGTCGGAAAAAGAATCAGGTGTTATGTTAAGGATGCCCATCACGTAAGTATGTCCTTTTGTCCTAAAATCCCTTTGTCCAATTCTCATAAGCTTTTCCTCCTTCTTTTGCTGTTTTTCCTGTTTATTCGACACCTATCCACAAGTCACTTGTTATTTAATTCCTAATTATATTTTCCGCCCTCTCTGAGCATTTCAAAGAAGAGCCTCTGCCACTGCGGATTCTCCTGAAAACATCCCCTTGAAGCCACTGTAACAGTCTTGCTTCCCGGTTTCTTCACCCCGCGCATCGTCATGCACATATGCTCTGCCTCCAACAGCACCATCGCGCCCTGCGGCTTCAAATATTCCATAATAGCATCTGTTATCTGTATGGTCATCTGTTCCTGAATCTGCGGCCTTCTTGCATATACTTCCACCGTTCTTGCAAGTTTGCTCAACCCCACCACCTGACCGTCTGGCAGATAGGCGATATGCGCTTTGCCGTAAAAAGGCATCAGATGATGTTCGCAAATAGAATAAAAGGTGATATCTTTTACCAGCACCATCTCATTGCTGGCTACCGGAAAGGTCTTCGCCAGTTGATCTTCGGCACTTTCCTCCATTCCTGCAAAAATCCTGCAATACATACGGGCAATTCGATCCGGCGTCTCCCGCAGACCCTCCCGGCCTGTGTCCTCTCCAATTCCCTCTAATAATAATTTCACTGCCTCTTTAATTTTGTTCTGATCTACCATGAGAATCTCTCCTGATCGTATCTCTATGTTCTACTATATTCATTAATTCTCCCAGATAAGATAAGGAACCAAAAGCGATGATCACCGCCCCCTTATCCTTTCCAGCTAGCAGATAAGCAATCTCCACCGCCTCTTGTACACTGTCCGCTACGGTCACACTGTTATGATATTCCTTGACTGCCTGCGCCAGTTCGTAAGCTGGTAACGCCCGTTCTTTTATGGGAGGCGTCACCGTAATCACATGCTGCGCCAGTGCAAACGTGTTACGGATCACCTTATCATATTCTTTATCCCGCAACATCCCCATGATAAAAATAATTCTTCTGTCTGCATAGTAAAAGCGAATACTTTGTGCCAGTTTCAGGGAAGCATCCTCGTTATGTGCTCCATCAGCGATAAATAACGGCCTCTTTCCTATTACCTGGAACCGCCCCGGCCACTTGGCCTGCATAAGCCCCTCTCGCAGCTTCTCCTCCGGTACCGGATAGCCGCACCTGCCCAGCATCAAAAGCGTCTCCACTGCCACCACTGCATTCTCGATCTGAAACTGGCCCATCATACTGATTTCCAGATTCTTATATTTATCATAAGTAAAATGCTGCTTCGTCATGCCGCTTTTCACATTCCTGGCTTTATCCACATCCGCCGTAAAGAATTTGGCTTTGCGAAGAAGAGCCGCCTGCCGCAGGACTTTCATGACCTGTGGAGACTGCCTGGCAGATATTACATAACATCTGTCTTTAATTATTCCGGCTTTCACCAGTGCAATCTGCTCCAGCGAATCTCCCAGAATCTCCATATGATCCATACTGATAGAGGCAAAGACTGCAGCCACTGTAGTATTTATCACATTGGTAGCATCGAGAGATCCCCCCAGCCCCGTCTCCAGGACCACCAGATCACATCCCTTATCCAGAAAATACAAAAAAGCAACTGCAGTCTCTATTTCAAAGAGTGTCGGATGGGCCGCCCCCTCCCCTGTCATTGCTTCTGCCGCCTTCCTGACCGGTTCCAGATACTTACACAGACCTGCCTGCGTAATCATCCTGCCATCCACCTGAAACCGCTCCCGGTAGTCCAATACCGTAGGTGAAATATAGCGCCCCACCTTGTAACCGGCCGTCTGCAATACTGTAGAGATATAGGAAAGCACAGATCCCTTGCCATTGGTACCGGCAATATGGATAAATTTCAACCGGTCCTGCGGATTACCCAGGCGCTCACATAAACTGCGCATGCTCTCAAGTCCCATAACGCTGCCAAGAGGCTTAAGTTCTTCTATGTAATCCATGGCTTCCCTATAATTCATAGGCTCTCTCCTTTTCCCGATTTCTTCATATCGGCATTCTTCTATATGAAGTCTCGTATCCGTAACATATGCTATTACAGACTGTATAAGAAACTGACTACCTGTCTATACTTAGAATATGAAAAAAATGATTCACAACTTTATACACTGCGGACTGCTGGGATGGTTTCTGGAAATCATCTTCACGGCCTTTCACGCTTTCCGCCGAAGAGATCTGAAACTGCCGGGCGCCACTTCCATATGGATGTTTCCCATATATGGTATGGCATCCTTCCTTTCGCCTGTCTGCCGCCTGATACGCAACCGCAGCCTGCTCTTTCGTGGCCTGACCTACACCGGGCTGATCTTCACGGGTGAATTTCTTACCGGTATGTGGCTCAACCGGCGTGAACTGTGCCCCTGGAACTACGAGCGTTCCCGCTGGAATCTGGCCCGGGTGATCCGTCTGGACTATGCACCTTTCTGGTTCTTAACCGGTCTCCTGTTCGAGCGCCTGCTTCGCGAGAACGATGAATCCCTGCGCCCTGACTAATCCACGCTCTGACTGGCCCACGCCCTTACTATCCGTTCTCTGACTGATACACGCCGCTCACAGATACCCTACACCTCATCGATATCATCTGCGTTAATATTCAGTGTATTTAAGGTACGTCTCTTTCTTCTGGCTTCTTCCGAAGCCTGCAGAATATAGTCCTTTATCTCTTTCGCGTTTTTAATATGCTCTAAGAAAAGCTGCGGATGTGTGTTATCACCCGTAAAACATGCCACTGTTCCCAGTCCAAAGATTCGCTCCCAAAGATTGGTTCTTAATTCTACATCCTGAATCTTATATAAATAACAATCGTTCTCTGTTGTGCTGAACACCCCTGCATTGATTGTCACCACCTGTTCATTTACCGTGTATTTGGTAAAAGTAAACGGCAGTCCCAAGAACACCCAGCGTTTACGTTCCACATACGCCCTGGCGGTCTCATTCCCGCCCTTCTCTTCCTGCCCATTCACTGTCAGATTCTGCCGCACTTTTCTTTCTTCCATCTTATTATCTTCCACTTCCTTCTTTACCTTCTTTTCAACTTTACTCGTTACTGATTCCTTACTGTTGCATGATTCCCCACCCTATCCGGCATCTCGTCGCACATTATCCGTCTGCAAAATACCGCAGCCCCTCGTCTACTATAACATACCCTATTCCAATGCACAAGTTGCACTCTCACTCCCTTACGCAAAATAACATTCGTTATTCATTCCGCTACTTGAAACACCTATGCCATTATGATATGATATACAAAATGTAGCTATGTAGGCCATATCACCACATCATAAGGAGGGAATACGCAATGAACGCAAAAGATTGTATCTTAGGACGCAGAAGCATCCGCAAGTTTAAGGCTGATGCCGTCTCACATGAACTGCTTTCAGAGATTGTAGAGACAGCTTCCTACGCTCCCAGTTGGAAACATACACAGATTACCCGCTATATCGCAGTAGAGGGCGCACTGAAAGACCAGATTGCCAAAGAATGTACTACCATGTATCCTCCGAATGGTGATATCATCGCTGCCGCTCCCGTTCTGATGGCGGTAACTATCATCAAAAACCGCAGCGGCTATGAACGTGACGGCTCTTTCAGCACACCACGCGGCGATGGCTGGCAGATGTATGATGCCGGTATCGCATCTGAGTGCCTGTGTCTTGCAGCCTATGAGAAAGGCCTTGGTTCCGTCATCCTTGGACTCTTTGACCAGAAGGAAACAGAGTCCTTATTACAGCTTCCCGAAGACCGGGAGCTGGTAGCACTTATTCCCGTGGGTTATCCTGATGAGACACCTGTTGCACCCAGAAGAAAACCCGTGGAGGAATTACTATCCTATCAATCATAAGCAATTCAAATAGAAGAGATCATTTCTCTTCTATTTTTTTAGACATCACAACAAAGGAGTTAAAAAACATATGAGACATTTAATGAATCCGCTTGATTTTACAGTGGAAGAACTGGACAGGCTCTTTGACCTGGCAGGGGATATTGAAGCCAATCCGGCCAAATACGCCCATATCTGTGAAGGGAAAAAGCTGGCCACCTGCTTCTATGAACCTAGCACACGCACACGCCTGAGCTTCGAAGCCGCCATGCTTAACCTGGGCGGACAGGTCCTGGGATTTTCAGATGCCGCTTCCTCCTCTGCTACCAAAGGAGAAAGCGTATCCGACACCATCCGTATCGTATCCTGCTATGCTGACATCTGCGCCATGCGCCATCCCAAAGAAGGGGCGCCGATGGTAGCCGCCAGCCGCTCCGGTATCCCCGTGATCAATGCAGGAGACGGCGGCCATCAGCATCCTACCCAGACTCTGACGGATCTGCTTACCATCCGCTCCCTGAAAGGAAGGCTGGGCGGCTTTACGATCGGACTGTGCGGCGACTTAAAATTTGGCCGGACCGTACACTCCCTGATCAACGCACTGATCAGATACCCGGATATCCACTTTATCTTTATCTCTCCGCCGGAATTAAAGGTGCCTGACTATATCACGGACATGCTGACGGAACGTGGCATTACTTATAAAGAAGTGATCCGCCTGGAAGACTGTATGCCGGACCTTGACCTTCTCTACATGACCAGAGTGCAAAAGGAACGGTTCTTTAACGAGGAAGACTATGTACGCTTAAAAGACTTCTATATCCTGGACAAAGCCAAACTGTCCGCCGCCAAAGATGATATGCTGATACTTCATCCACTGCCCCGCGTCAACGAAATTTCCGTGGAAGTAGATGACGATCCCCGCGCCGTCTATTTCAAGCAGGCACAGTACGGTGTCTACGTCAGAATGGCACTCATCCTGACTCTTTTAAATCTAAATTGAGGAGGTTCATATGTTAAATGTAGGAAAAATTGAGGAGGGCTTTGTGCTCGACCATATCAAGGCCGGTAAGAGCATGTCCATCTATCACCATCTCAAACTGGACAAGCTGGACTGCCCCGTAGCCATCATTAAGAACGCAAGAAGCAACAAGATGGGTAAAAAGGATATCCTAAAAGTGGAGTGCGACATCACCGCGCTAAATCTGGACATCCTGGCCTTCATCGACCATAACATCACCGTCAATGTGATCAAGGACGGCAAAATCGTAGATAAAAAGGAACTGGTACTCCCCCGGGAAATCCACAATGTCATTAAATGCAAGAACCCCCGCTGTATCACTTCCATCGAACAGGAACTCCCCCACATCTTCGTACTGGCAGACGAAGAAAAAGAAATCTACCGCTGCAAATACTGCGAAGAAAAAGCAAGCCAATCCTCCGATAAATGGTAAAAAAGGAACCCCACACATGCAATGTCATTAAGTTAAGACATTGTCGTGGTCACATTCTTTCAGGCAGAGATAGATGAGCCCTTATCTCTGCCTGCTTTTTGTCTTTTGCGTGGATGTTTCGCTATCGTGTAATTCATCTGGTATACATGTTTTGTATCTTTTTGATGGATCACTACATTCATTGCGATAATCTCACAATAATTATAGAGGATTAAACGTGCGTAAATTTCCTGCATGATATACTCCACCTTTTTCGAGTGGAAACAGCTTAACCCAATTGCATATTTCAATTCCCGAAAAGATGTTTCAATTCCCCATCTCATCGCATAAATTTTCTTTATCTCGTCTGCCGGAAATTCTTTCTTTGGTAGATTTGTAATGATACATTCATAAGAATGTCTACGGAAAAATGAAAATATTCCAATAATTCTTTTTTAAGCTGCCCCTTTCCGACGAAAGAATGATTTGAACTGTAGATGTGAAATCAAGTTTTCTGTTTCTTGAAAAATCAGCCGCTGGGTTTTTAGAAAACAGCCAAGGGACAGAAGCCATTTCTCTGATTAAATATAATAATTGATTTTTAACCTGTTCTGCAAATATCATAGGCGCAACCTCCAAAAATGTAATACATTCAAGTGGCTTCGCCGCAATTTTTTTGAATTTTGTCAAGCATTTTTTGAAAAAAGTTACAAAAAAGGTAACAGTTCAGCCTTCTCATAGTCAAAAGAGAGAAATTTAAAAAGTTTCTCGCGTCAGTTTTCCACAAAGAAAGCACCAACCTGCGTAACCAGCCAGATACTTCTGCGCTTTGTGGACAGCTTTC
>CATOMC010000020.1 GCA_951801245.1 uncultured Lachnospiraceae bacterium | reverse complement strand
AAGTACACCGCCATTACCGAACTGACCTACGAAAACGTCCATGAATTTATTGACCGTATTCTTATTCACGAACTGGATAAGGAAACGAACACCCGCAAAATCGAAATCTTTTATAGCTTTGTCGGCAGAGTTGATACAGGCGACAAGCCTACCGAAAGTATCTCCTATTTCAGACAGATAGGAGCCGACGTAAAGAGTTATGCTATCTAACATACATCAAAAAGAGGTAAGATAACACCCTCTGCAAAAAAGGTATCGTTATCTTACCTCAACATATGTACTGTCAGTTAAAGCATTATACAGATCCAGAAGATCCTGCTTTTCCCGAAAGATACGTCTGAAAAGGATATCCTTATGATTGAGCAGTCATCCCCCTTACGGAGGATATCTACTCAACCAAAGTATTAATTTCTATCACATTACTTTCTATCCACCACAAACAACCTCGCCATAACCGGCTTCTCAAATGTAACCATCAAAACATCCTTGTCCACCGCAAAGTTGACTGGCTCCTGCTCGGGATAGATGCAGGAAACCCGAATCCCGTCTCCGGCAAAAGGCAGACTGCCAAGAGGGATGAATAAGGTGTTGTCTGAGCATGCCGTACCGGCTCTCTTCCGCCTGTCGTTATTCTTCCCTTCCATCTGCCGCTTCCACACAGCCAGATATGCCTTATCCTCCAGTTGAAGGCCGCCGCAGGCCCACAGATCCTCGTTATCCGTCACATCTAAGGGCAAATACGGCACAGCCTTTTTAATATCCGAGCGCATATTTTTATAACATGTGATTCCCTCTTTGACAAGCTGTGCCCGCTCTGGTGAAAGTTCTGCCAGATGACCGCTCTGGTGAATCCGTCCAAGCATGGCATTTACCATGTTATAAATGACTTCCTCCTTATCCCCCTGGCGCATGGGATAAGACCAGACTGCCGCCTGTTCGGGCGTCACGCCTGCCCCGGCATTTGCCGCAATAGTCGCATAATTACGGTAATCCTCCTGATCGGAAGTAGACTGAATGCTGTAACGGGAAAGCAGTGCATAATCCATCCGCAGGCCGCCGCTTGAGCAGTTCTCGATCACCAGATCCGGGTATCTTGTAAACACATCATCCAACCATGCAAGATAAGCCCTCTCATGTTCCAACATACCCTGCCCCACACTCTCAGCACCAAGTTCCGTGCCGATACCTGGTTCGATATTATAATCCATCTTGATATAGCCCACGCCATACTCATTCACCACCCGGTCAATGACTTCATTGACATGATCGATTACTGCCGGATTGCGGAAATCAAGCTGGTATCTGCTTCTGTCAAACACTCTTTTGCCGTGCCGGACGAAGAACCAGTCATCCGGTGCTTTCTTCGCCTTCTCACAATGGATTCCCATCACCTCAAGTTCCAGCCAGACGCCGGGAATCATGCCTTTCTCACGGATATACTCTGTCACTTCCCGAATGCCGCCCGGGAACCTGTCCCTGCATTCCTGCCATTCGCCCACGCTGTCCCACCACTCACCGGGTGCATACCAGCCCGCGTCAATGACAAAGTATTCACAGCCGCAGGCTGCCGCGGCATCAATCAACGGAAGTTCTTTCTCAGTCGTTGGATCCCCGAACAGGCAGTTCATATAATCATTAAAAATGACTGGCAGATTTTCATTGTCCTGATTGAGTCTGCGGATCAGGCGGCGGTATCTGGTGAGCTGCCCTACTGCCTGTTCAAAACTGTCCTGTGCAACCCCTACTGCCACGGGGACGGATGTAAATGACTCTCCAGGTGCCAGGTTCTTAAACCAATGAGACTGCACTTCCGTAGGCCCACTGACACAAAGATAAAAGTGCGTATTCTGGTCACCGATCTCGTAATGCCAGGAACCGTTATGTTCTATCTGCCAGAACAAACTGGTGTGTGCCTGGGTATTTTCCAGATAACCAAGGGGCAGATATTTCTTGGAAGACCAGTTGCCCGTATTCGTCACCTCAAGAACCTGTGAGGTACGCTGATAGACGCCCGGCTGTGTTTGAGCCAGTCCCACATCCCCGAAAGTATACTCCTTAATGCTCATCTCTTTCTGCCAGCCATTATAGGGAATCCGCACTCTCATCTTCGCATCGGAACTTTCACTGCCTTCCTTTTCAATGCCCGTGTAGCAAAAAGAGGATACATATTCCAGACACTGCGTCTCCTCTCCGACATTGGTCACTGTATTAAACATACGGACAACAGACGTTCCCTTATAAAACTGCATAACCGTCTCCACCCTGACATGGGTAACTTCTGCATCTTCCTGTACAATCGTCAGACGTCGCCCGGTTTCATTGACCTCATCTTCCATACCGGCATAGGTGAGCAGATATCCCGGTGCCGTCACAATATGCTTATTTCCGTGTTTTTCATAGGGACGATCATAGCCTGACAGGCTGATCTGTACCAGTTGAAATGCCTCATTCAGAAATTGTTCTTTCCTGACTAAATCCTCTTCTTTACATTCCGGCCCTACTTTACACAGATCCTCTTCACAAAACCCATTGTGTGAAAAATGAAGAAGCTTTATCTGCTTCTTCGCGGTAATGCCGAATACGATGTGAATCCCATTTTCCTGCACTCTGATATATTCCATTGTTTTCCTCATTTCCGGCCTCTATATCTTCCTTCACATAAGGAAACATTGAGACCTATCACGTATCATGTGTGAGAATACTCCTTCGCAAAACAGCCTCTGCTGCTGGGTTTTAGAAGTACTTCTCACACTATTGTATTGAAAATCAACAGGAAAGTAAAGAACAAATGTCATATCAAATGCCGGCTTTATAGCTGCACTGAGCGAGTCAGCAGCGAAAATCCCATCACCACAACCCCAAGCACCACCAGTACAACGCCCGTAGCCCTATTCAAAGTCTTAGGCTCTGCCTTATTAGCAAAGACTGCCGCGATCCGCGCCCAGATAAAGGTGAACACCACACACAATACCCACACCGACCAGTCCGGCATCCCCCCGATGGCAAAATGGGACACCGCTCCCGTTAACGCGGTAAATGCCATGATAAACACACTGGTACCCACAGCGGTCTTTAATTCATAATGTAGAATGGACGTTAGAATCAAAAGCATCATCATGCCGCCGCCCGCACCGATAAAACCGCAGATGAACCCGATCATCACCCCTGCGATGAGAGACTGCATGGCCCGTTTCTTTGCTGACACAACTCCCATCGCCTCTTTGGTTGTCATCACCGGTTTGACGATAAACTTAATCCCCAGCAAAAACGTCATGAACACAGAAAACCCTCCCATGGTCGTCGGCGGAATCAGACTTGCCACATAACTGCCCACCACTGTAAAAGCAAGCACGCTTCCCATCATGATCAGACCATTTCTGATATCAAGGTTCTTATTTTTGCCATAGGTGTACGCTGACACGGCACTGGCCAGTACATCAGATGATAAGGCAATTCCTACCGCCATGTAGGCATCCATGTCCAGGAATGTGATCAACATCGGACTGATCACCGCCGCCGCACTCATACCGGCAAACCCCGTTCCCAGACCGGCACCCATTCCTGCAAAAAATGTAACGAAAACCATCCATAACCATTCCATATCAATCCCATCCTTCCTGCATATCTTTCAGATTCGCTTCCAATATCCTCATGACCTGAAAAAAACCGGCCCTCAACTGTTCATCCACATTCTCAAAAAGTTCTTCCTCAAACTCCGCCTGCAGCTGCCGTCCCCTGTTCACAATGGGCTGCGCCTTATCCGTGCAAGATAACAATGTCTTTCTCCGATCCCCGGGGCTTATTGTTCTTGTCAAATAGCCTTCCTTTACGAGTTTTTCCACATTAACGGAAACCAGATTTGCCTTAATATTCCTGATCTCTACAATATCTCTGGCAGTATTGCACTCGGGATTATTCGCCAGAAACATCAGAATGTCAAAAGCGGTCTGCGGTATCCCCATTTCCTGACACAAGGGTTTACACTTTGCACTGTATACCTGCAAAAGATTGCGGGCTATCTTCATGCTCTTCCTCATATGTCCTCCTCCCTGCATAAAATTACTTCAAAAACGAATATTTCACTTTTGAAGTAATTTTACATCAGAAAAAGTCACTTGTCAAGAAACAAGTGACTCCATAGAATCCTGCCAAATAATTCTTCTATTTTTCAAGCATCTTATTAATATTAAATGGTGAAAGTATTACACTGTCCGTATCTGGTTGCGCTATCAACAACGTGAGTTCACTTCTAAGATAAGGCATCAACTACAGACACATCTGTAATTGGTTCAATTCCTTTACTGATTGTGCCGCATTGTAATCTCATCCCGAAGCATTCTTACTATGTTTATGCCATTAGTTTTTCCAATCAGCCACTTACATCCCTTTTCATCATTCTGGCAGCATACGCATATAAATAAAAAGCTCTCCAAAATCAGCTATCATTTCAAACTCTTCATATGGTGATGCTTTTTGTATAACCACCCGTCAACGTGAGAAGTTCTTTTCTACGTTCTCTCATTCTTTGTACCACACCATGTCTCGGATTGGTTTCCCCCACTGCAATTTGATAAGGCAATTTCATATCCGACATAGCACCCGCAAATCTTTTCACATCTGTAGGTTTCTCAAATGTCGACAAAGAATATTGACCAGGATCTATTATATCTGCTAAAGGATTTAATACAAAACCTTTTAATTTGTCCGGCCACTAATTAAGAGGCGTTCAGCTTCTAATAATATTCTGGTTTATTCTATGCAAAATATAATCCATATATTTCATAAAACTGAGATATATCCATCGTTTAATAAAGCCATTCCCCCTACATCCCAATCGTCTCCACCACTGACATATCCCGGATTCTGCGCACCGGCCCGCTCACGGCCGCTATCGCCGAAACAATCATCACCATCCCGATCACAAAACATTCCAAAACAGGCATACTCCATGCATCTTTCCATCTTTCCGTAATAACTTTCCCGAATAGATAATAATGGAGTAACAGCCCCGACGAAAGACCCGTTATCAGCCCGCCCGCAAGATACGTGAGGGTCTGTGCCGCGATCATAGACCGCAATTGTTCTATACTGGTACCGATCGCCCTCATAGCCCCGTACTGCTGCATCCGCGCCGATACACTCATGCCGATACTGTTGATGATATTAAAACAGGCAATCAGCGCAACCACCGAAAGAAATCCATAGACAAACAAGGCAAAGGAAAAATAGACCGCTCTCGTTTCCCTGTTATTGGCTCTTCTGTCAGAGAATTTGTATCCCTCACCCGCCATGCTCCGAATCTCCTCCACCGCTTCGTCTGCCTGATCCTTCATCTGTATATCCAGCACCGTATAGCCCCTCTCACCGGTCAGTTCCCGAAACAGTCCCTCGGAGCAGATGATCGTGCCCACATTTTCACCGCCCTCAAAAGGGGCGTAGTTAAGCGCTCCGGACACTTTCACTTTCTGTATTCCCATACTTGTTTCCAATTCTATTGTACTGTCCGGATCGGCCGCAAATCCCGGCTCTGCCACCAGCAGGACTCCTTCTCCGTTCCTGGCACTTTCCATATCTCCTGCCTGCAGATGACTCCTGGCCCAGTCAAACTGATGGGCCTCATAGGAAACCAGCATGACCGTTTTGCGCTCTCCCTCCATATAGGCCGTCAGATCATAGGCAAAACTTCTTCCGAAAATCCGCTTGATATGTTGATTGTCCCTCAACTGCATATACACAGAATCCGGTATACTGCAGGTGTTATCGGGACTCACAATGGACACGTCCGGTGTATAAGGCCGCAATGTCACGATCGCATGTTTCATGAAATCAATCCCTATGCTGAATCCCAGAAACAGGATAATGCTAAAGGCAAAGGAAAACGTAAGTAATATCAGGTTCTTCCTGCTGCCCGCCGCATGGTGCAGTCCCAGTGCGGTCTCCACATGCATCCATCTGGTATCGGCAGCCCATTTCGCCGCGAATACCGTATCCGCATTACCCGAGACTGCCGTCAGGGGAGATACCTCAGACGCTTTGCGGGCCGGTGTCCTGCTTGCCATAAACACTGTCAGAAGGCCGATAACCACACCGGCTGCTATCCCTGTCCAACTGATTCCCAAGTCCGGCATTCCTGCAAACCAGGTAGGCGTGACTGCCTTCAACATCCTGCACAGCCCCCACACTACCATCGTGCTGATCAAAATCCCCATGGGAATTGCCCTAATGCACCAGAAAAAGGCTTCCGTCCGCACGTAACGCCGAACCTGTCCGGGAGTCGCGCCCAGGCACCGCATCATACCAAAAAACTCCGTCCTCTGTGCCACACTGCTGTTCATGCTGCTCAAGATCATCATCATACCGGAGACTGCCACCAGCACTGCCAGAACCAAAGCTGTCAGATAAAGCATCATGATATAGCTGTCACTGCTTTGCATAAGGGTTCCCATCAGTTTGGCATTTTCACTGACGCTCTCCTTCGGAATCTTAAACTGATCACAGATATCCCTGACCGCATTCTGAATCCTGCAGTGCGGTACGAACTCCACATAATAAGTAAAATCCTCCTGCAGTGTCACATCCTGAAAGCATGCCATATAAGTATCCGTATTCATGAAAGTACCAAACGCGTCCGCCTGAAGCATCATGGCAGTGTCTTCCACAAAACCACTGATCTGAAAGGTCAAAGCACCATCGGGCGTTGTGATCTCCACCTGGTCTCCCAAGCGAAAGCCCATTCTGTCGCGCACGCTTGTTGAAACAAGCGCCTCATTCATTTCTTTCGGAAAAGTGCCCTCCGATAAATGAACACCCGGCCATATTTCAAAAAACGATTCATCAAAGCCGCACAGAACTGTCTGCACACCATTTATCTCATACCCCATATCAAGTCTGTAATTCGTGGCCGCATAACGAGTGGACGCCTTCACCTCCGGTCTTGCCGCAAGCAATGTCGTCTGTTCCTCGTCCAGTCCCCGGAACATCACATGCCATGCACCGTCTGTCATAAGCGCCAGGTTTTTCTGGCTCTGTAAGAACATATCTGCCATCCCGAATATCGCAGAGATCAAAAAGACAGAAATCACAATGCACCATCTGGTCATGCGGGTCTGTCTGCGATGCACTTTGGCCGATACCGGAATCAGTTCAAGATAATTTTTCATTGACATTCCCTCCCAAATCCGTCAGCATTCCATCAGTCACCCGCATAACCCGGTCCACAGAAGTGATCAGATTCGGATTATGTGTGATCATCAAAATGGTCTGTTGAAACTGTCTGGATGCCTTCGTCAGCAGTTCCATCACATCCTGACTGTTCTTTCTGTCCAGATTGCCGGTGGGTTCATCTGCCAGGATCAGTTTCGGCTTTGTGATCAACGCCCTGCCGATTGCTACGCGCTGTTTCTGACCGCCGGAAAGCTGTCCCGGCAGATGCTTTCTCCTCTCCTGCAGTCCCAACACTTCCAGAATCTCATCTACCTGCCCGGAATCCGGTTTCTTATAATCCAGTAATAACGGGAAAATAATATTCTGCTCTACATTCAGTTCCGGTATCAGATGAAACGCCTGAAAGATAAAACCGATATTGCGCCGCCTGAAAATCGTCCGTTTAGCTTCTCCCATGGCGAACAAATCCTGTCCATCTAACAGAATCTTTCCGCTGGTCGGCTCATCCAACGCGCCAATACAGTTTAAAAGGGTGCTTTTGCCGGAACCGGATTCCCCGACTACCGCTGCAAACTCACCCTTTTGCAAGGTAAAAGATACATGCCGCAGGGCTTCCACCTTCCCTTCGCCCATGCCATAGGTCTTACATAGATCTTCTACTTTCATGATATCCATTGTGCTGCTATTCCTCCTTCATAAAAATCGCCGGTTGTCAGAATCCTCTGTAAAACGGATCCCTAACCTGACCTTTATCATAAGGATAACCAGAACATCTTACAATCCAGTGAATCTAAGCTTACAATTTTGAAAGGCGACGATTCAGGTAAGAAAAGAAATGGTAAAGACCGCACCTTCTCCTGGCGTGCTTGTCACCATGAGGATGCCGCCCTGTCCTTCCACGATAGATTTGACAAGGGAAAGCCCCAGCCCGATCCCCGGCCTGCTAACATCCCCCTTGCTTCGGTAAAACCGTTTGAATATATGATGAATGTCTTCTTCTGCAATGCCGTAGCCATCATCCGCCACCGACAGGCGAAACATAGCCGCAGACTGTTCCCAGAAGACTTTAACGCTGCCGCCTGCCTCGGTGTGGTCCAGTGCGTTTTTGACCAGGTTGGCGACCGCTTCTCTGGTCCATTCCCGGTCACACAAAAGTTCTGCCCCACAATCCCCCTCCACGATCAACTGTTTGCCCTCTGTCATCGCTCTAACGGATAAATCTTCCACGGCATCGGCCGCCAGTGAAGAGACGGACACCTTCTCTTTTCGAAAGGCAATGCTTCCAGCATCGATACGGCTTACCTTAAGCAGTGCCTGCACCAACTGTTCGATACGCTCCAGAGACTGCATGGTCTTGGGCAGAAACCGCTCTACTGTCTCCACATGATCCGGTTCCTCAGACATAATCTCCGTATACATATGCAGTGCAGCCAACGGCGTTTTTAGCTGATGGGAAATATCCGAAATCGTATCTTTCAGGAAAGCTCTCATATGCTGTTCCTTCTCATTTTGCGCCTGCAGGGCCACAGCCAGTTCCTCCACCGCCGCAAACAACTGGTAAAGGCTCCCGCTCTCATTCTGCGGCAGATGGCTGCTATAATCCCCTTTTGCAAATTGGGTAATGATACCTTCTGCCTTTCGATATACCTTTTCCTGTGTTGTCAGATAGCGGACTGTCATGCCAAACAGCACGACCGCCAGCATGACCGCCACGGCAATTGACGTTCCTGCAAACAGATACACGGATTCCTGTATAGACGGGAAAAGACTGACCGAGGCAGAGCCGGTACGTCCAAGCAGCCGCATCAGTTCCACGCCTTCCCGGGTAGGCACGGATGCCTTAAGCGCCCTTGCAATGGAAGTCCGGGCGACTCCCTGTTCCATCAAAGATGAGACCATAGCCTGTTCTCTTTCAAAGAGAATATGCTGCGCCTCTTTTCCATGAAACCAGGAAAGGCAGCCTATACATAAGACCATAGAAGACATCAGCCAAAACAGAAATGTAACATAGTACCGCGTATATTTTTCCTGCAAAATGCTCATACAAATCCTCCATCACCTAATAAGCCAACCACCAATCAACGCGTCCTTACGCCCGCCACGTATATCCAAATCCCCGCACGGTCAGAAGATGCCCTGGATTTGATGGATCGTCTTCTATTTTCTCACGCAGTCTGCGGATATAAACGGACAAGGTATTGTCATCCACAAAATTACCGCCGCTATCCCATAGAGTATCCAAAATGGTACTGCGCAACACTGTCTGCCCCGCGTTTCTGACAAGCAGGCACAGCAATCTGTATTCCGCAGCGGTTAATCCCAGGGGCTGCTCCTTGAACGATACTTTGCCGCCAAGCAGATCTATCGTTAACGGTCCCGATGACAGCATCTTTGACCCGTTACTCTCACTGCCCCCGCTTCTTCGTAACAGTGCCCTCATTCTGGAGCACAGTTCTCCCAGCTTAAAAGGTTTCGTAACATAGTCATCCGCGCCGCTATCCAGTCCGCGGATCACATTCACCTCTTCATCCAAGGCTGTTAAGAAGATAATCGGCATCTGGTTGCCCTGTGCCCTCACATAACTGCACACGTCCATTCCGCTTCCGTCCGGCAGGGTAACGTCCAGCAAAAGCAGGCTGTAAGTTTCTTTGCTCAAATATTCATATGCCTTTTTGATGGTCTGCGCCACATCTATGATGTAACCGTCTTTGTTCAGAGAGTAGGTAAGCCCGTCAAGCAGACTGACATCATCTTCCAGTAAAAGTATTTTATGCGCCACTGTCTCTTACTCCTTTTTGAATGCAATCAGGGCGGTCAAAAGCCGCCCCTGTTAGTATACCTGATCTTTAAATTATTACGGATTCAGGTATCATTTTCCGATATGAATTTCTGACTTTATGCCTCGATTATTTCCAATAGATTGTTTGTAATGTCAGCCATGTTGGAGGATGCTTCCTTCGTGTTCTGGGATATCTCCACATTCTCTGTCACCACATTGGAAATCTGAATCAACTGCTTGACGGCAAGGTCCACAATAGAGACATTCTGCTGTACCATGCTGGATATCGCTTCCACATCATGACTGGACTTCTCAATATTTTTGGCCACCACATCAAAAGTACTCGCCGTCTGCTCCGTAATGTCCTGTCCCTCTTTGACTGCGCCAAGGGAATTCGTGATCAGCTCGTTTGTTTCTTTGGCAGCCTGTGCACTTCTCGCTGCAAGTTCCCCTACCTGAGAAGCCACCACGGCAAATCCTTTGCCCGATTCGCCCGCTCTTGCCGCTTCGATAGATGCGTTTAAGGACAACAGGTTAGTCTGCTCGGCAATGGAATTGATCTCATCGATGATTTTCTCAATCTGCATGGACATATCACTGATTTTCTGCATGGAGCCCTGCAGTTGTGCCATCTGAGACTGTGTTGTGACGATTTCCCTTGTGGTCGCTACAGAGGAGGCTGCAATTTCATTAGATGCCGTTACACTATTGTTTAATTCCTGTGTAAGCTGTCCCATAATCTTCTCCAGATCAGAAACGGCCTGCTCCTGCCGCTCCGTACCGTTGTATATATTGTCCGCATTTTCCAAAGTCGTACTGGATACCTGACTCAATTCCCTGCAGGCATTCTTCACGTTCTGAATCAGCGCGCGATTACTCTCCACATCCTGTTCCTGCTGGTTCAATAGCTGCTCATTCTCCCGCATGCTCTGGCAGATACTCTCAACCATTTTGTTAATGCTGGAAGAAAGCTGCTCATATTCCGGCGTGGATTCTTCCTTTATGATAATATCAAAATTACCCTCTGCAATTTTCTTCGTTTCGTTGGTAATATTATCAATCCCCTGGACAATTTTACTGTCAACCATCCGGCTGATCATGAAGATCAGCATTCCAAAGATCAAAAGCATACTGAGGGATACGATGAGCGTCTGATTCAAGCGTGCCGCATAGTATTCCGAAGCGGGCAGAAACGTTCCGATCACTATATCTCCATTGTCTTCGGCATTGTAATATCCGGATACGCCATTTATCTTTACCTTGCCATGTCCTGCGAATTCCTTCGGGAAACCGGCGTCAGCCGCCGGTGTACCTACCAGCGCCGTGTCCGGATAGGCCAGTAATAATCCGCTTTCTTTATCAATCGCATATACATAACCGTTTGTGCCAAAATCAATCTCATTCAATACCACTGCTATATCGGTACCCGCAAGCGCCTTCTCCAGAACTTCCGGGCGCACTCCTACTTGTACCAGTCCTTTGGCATCGGTCCTGGCCACACCAATATACTGCATGATAATCCCTTCCGCAACATTTTCCTGCGGTTCCTGCACAATCTCTATGGAAGGATCGTCTACAATCACCATAAAGGCGTTGGACTGCTCACCGCTTTTCATGTCAAAACCCACATAGGCATCAATAGAACTGCTGGTGATAATTCCCTCTTCGTCAATGATATGTACCTCATTTACCATCAGTCTGTCCCTGATCTCAAGAAGCTTATCCTGATCGTCCGCCATGGAAGGCTGTGCCGCAAGCATATCGGCAAAAGCCCTTGCCTTGGCCAGATTGTTCTGCCCCAGATTCTCTGTAAGCTGTGCTATATTTGCCTCGTTGCCAGCCAATTTCTCTTTTACATCCGCCAGCTTACTCTGACTGGACGTCATATTACTGTAGCTGTTTGTGACTGTCTGCAGAATAAAGATTGCTGCAATTGTCACTGTCAAAGCCGCAATCATGTAAACAAAAAGCCGTTTTGTAAAAATTTTCTTCATGATTTCCGTATCCTTTCCTGGAGAACTTTTCTGCTTGTGAGAAAACACCATTCTCACAAACTCACAAACCTATGATTCTGACTGACCCTAAAGGCAATTATATACGATATTTCCTTACTTTTCAAGACTTCTCGACAGTTAATGAAATACATTAATTAAATACGCAATTTAGATATTGTGAAAATGACAGAACTTTCCTATAAAGCAAAAATATTCCGGGTTCCCGGCCAGACGGCCGTCTCCCCGGAATATCATTCCGTCAGCACTTTGATAAGTTCTATGCTCCAGAACCTTTCTGTTCTATCACGATACTTCACGGCAATTCTCCAAATACCATGCCCTACTGCTCCCCTTCCGGAAATATGATCTTATAAATCGGGAAGTAAATCACCATCTGCACACCGCCGTTGATCACCGTGATCAGGATATTATAGACCGCCGGCGGAAAGAACTTCCGGCAGACGGGTACATACAATCCCATAAGAAAGCTGCACGTCACTGTGATCAGAAGAAAAGCAATCACATACCACATAATCTGATAATAGATATTTCCTTTGGAACGGAATGTGATGTTTCTCTGCATCGGGAAATTGATGCATTGTGCCAGAAACAAAGTGATCGCAAATGCTGCAAAATATCCCATACCGCCCGTTGCATCCCCGGTAACCGGATAATTAAACACATAGGTATCCACTGGCCCTGCTGCCAGATGAATCAACTGACAGGGAATCTCACACCAATCTGTAAAACGATAAAAAATCCCCGGCAGAAACGTAAGCAGCAAATATTGAAACAGGGTCACCAGCATGGAAAAAGCATAAAACTTGATAAACTGTGCAATTAATTTATGTCTTGTGACAAAATCCTCCCACCAATCTCTAATCTTCTCCATACAATCCTCTTTTCTGAAAACTCATGACATTTCATTCCGCGATTTTCCTGTCATTCCGATACATAATTATCCCGCTGTCATAGTTGCGCGATGGGAATCACTGTCTCGCACCTGCATTCTCCTCCTGCCGCCTTAAAACGGATTGTCTCCCCGTCCCCTGCGCGCAGGATTGCCAGCGCTTCCCCATAATAGGGTGCTGTTTTGTCCGTAAGACATCCTCTCTCATTATACGGACAGGCATTTCCAAGCGCCAACAGTTCGGCGCCTTCCGCTTTCACCCGTATGGTATTTCTGACTAACGGTTTGAGGATCCCCTGCCGATCCGCATAGCGCAGACGGATATAGCAAAGATGCCCTGCTCTCACAGCCTTTTCTTCCGACTCTGCTAAGAGCACCGTTTCCGGCTCTGCCGTATGTAAACAGGTTCTGCCCCGCTCTCTGCCTTCGGCATCGTAAGCTATGGCCTCGATTGTCCCGTTCTCATAGATACAGGAGAATCTCGCGATACAATTGTCATGAAGCTGTTTCGTTCCCGCCTCTTTCCCATTGATTATAATTGTCACATGGTGGGCACGGGCATAAACCTCCACATTGGCCTTTCGCCCTTCACATCCCTGCCAGCTCCAGCTTGCTATCGCATTGGACATTTTCCATGCGGAAGGACTGTGCCTGTCGCCCGTATGGTTCACCGGGCAGACGCCGATAAAAGGCCCCTTTTCTTTCTCCAGTGCGACTTTGGTATAGAGCATTTCACATAACGGTTTTCCGGTCAGGTCAATCCGCCCGGAGCCTGCCGATACCCAGCCGCATCCGCCGTCAAACCGCGCCGCATAGTCTGCATATTCCCAGGAACCAACCATCACTTCTCCCAGATAATCCATGCCGGCCCAGACGAAATCTCCTATGATGCGCGGATTTTTCTTGGCCATCTCCCGGAACAGATATGCATCTTTACAAAAAGTTTCCGTTCCCAGGATCAGTCTCTCCGGATATTTTTTCAGATCGCGCTGATACCGGTAAATGCCGTAATTATAGCCCGCAATATCCATGTTGGCAAAGGCATCTCTTGTTTTCACATCACACCCGTGCAGGGTGGCCCCCCGTTTCATGAACTCGTCTCCCAGAAGGCCTGCAAGATTATTAAAAAACTGGCTGCCGACTGCCTTTTTCTTCTCCGGCGCGCCTTTTCCCTGAGCCGCTTCCTCTCCCTGTTCCTGTTTTCTTTGTTTGATCTTTTCCGCCTTTTGGACTTCTTTGGCGGCCTTCTTGTCACTGTAAACCCCGAACCCGATGGAACTTAAGAAGTTAAAGAAAATATTGACCCCGCAGGTAACCGGCCGACTGTCATCCAGTGCATGAAGATACGCTGTCATTTCACCTGTCAGCCTGATGCCCCGCTCCTGTGCGGTCTCACTGACTTCATTTCCGGTGGAATACAAGATCACACAAGGGTGGTTATAATCCTTATCCACCATATCCGCCAGATCTTGGCGCCACCACTGTTCAAAGTAGGGGACGTAATCGTATTCCGTCTTATGGATATACCAATGGTCTATGTACTCGTCCATCACAAGCAGCCCCTGCCTGTCACACGCCTCAAGCAACGCTTTGGAACAGGGATTATGCGCACTTCGCACAGCATTGTAACCGTTCTCTTTCAGGATACGTACCTTGCGCTCCACAGCATCCGGATCACAGACTGCCCCCAGCAGTCCATTGTCATGGTGAATGCAGGCACCTTGCAGGATAATGCGTTTACCATTCATGCACAGACCATTCTGGTCCCAGCCTAACGTACGTATACCGAAAGTCTCCTCACACGTATCCTGGCCAAATGTGGCCTTGCAGGTATACAGCATAGGTGTTTCCACGCTCCATACTTTTGCCTTGGGGATATCCAGAACCATTACGGCATTTTCCTCACTGTCCTGCATCCCCTGTGCAAGTATCTCTCCGTCCTCCGGATCCAGAATCTCCACCTTCACAGGACCGGGCCTGCTGGTCCGCACAGACGCTTCTATCTGCGCTGTTCCATCCGGCGTAACTTCCAGCGTGCGGATCCGCACCCCATTGACCGGAATATGCGCCGCCTCCCCGATCCAGAGACTGACCGGACGGTATATACCGGCTCCCGAATACCACCGGCTGTTGGGCTGGTCTGCATTGCGCGCGATCACCCGGATCCTAAGTTCCTCCCCCGCCACAAGATAGGGTGTCAGATCTACATAAAAGTTCGTGTAGCCATAGGGGCGAAATGCGGCTTTCTCTTCACCGATCCATACCTCCGCTTTCCGGTATACCCCCTCAAACTCCAGGATAACGGTCTTTCCCTGATAAGATGCATCCGGTAGAAACCGCTTCTCATATTCATAATCAAACCCTTCGTACCAGCCCGTATTGGTGCCGCCCGGCGCCGTCTGCGTCCTTTTCTCGGCAAACATGGCGTCATGGGGCAGCGTAACTGACACCGCCGCCCCCTTTTCCTCTAAATGTTTACAAGTCCAGCCTGTATTAAATGCAATCTTTCTCATGCCAAACCTCCATACATCCTGTTATGCTTTCCTGCGAAATCCTTCCACGATCAGCAAGGTCAATGCTGCCAGATAAAAAACCACGCCTACGATGGAAATATGGAGTGCCGTTACCTCTGCCTCCGGATAGTTGACCGGTATAAAGTAAACGTCCGCCGCCAGACTCACTCTGCTCATCACAAAAAGGTAAAAGGTCACAAGCAGCATAACGAAACCTACCGCTGTCATAAGATCAGCCGAAAGTGGTGTAACTTTTTCCTGCATAAAGACCGTCCCGCATAAGAGCGCCATACACACGATCGTACAGATGACCGGCCAGGGATTCATGGCAGAAACCGCCAGATATCCCGTCACGGAAGTAATGATATAGATGATCATTCCCACAAGTGCTGCGAACACTGCTGCCAGTGAAATGATATTCGTGGATATTATTTTACTTTTCATAATTGTCATCATACTCCTTTCTCAGTCTTCTGCGCCGTGCTTTTACGTCTTCCCAGACCATAGCAGGCACCGCAAAATACCGTAGCCAGACCAAAGACTGCAATGCAGATGATATAAAGGATCCGCCACCATGTCATTACATTAACCGTATGGGTCGTTGCATTCACCCCGTTCATAGCCGCACTGTGTGCCAACGCATAGAGCAGATAGTGAATATCTTCCTTAATCGCCTGTGCCATCTGTCTGTCGCCGCGCAGAGCCTCTGCGTTCCAATACGTAATCTCCTCAGAAACGCCGAATCCGCAAAATGCCGTGGTTCCTGCCATGATCGATTCTTTGGGCGATGCTTTCAGCGCAACCCCCGTAAAGTCCGTCACATTGTAGCCATTAAAATCCCACTCATCACGCATGATCTGTACCTGCACGCCTCTGTTGGCACTGGGCGGTACCGCGCCGATCCTGTTATAAGAAGACATTACGCCTAAAGCGCCCTCTGTGTAAGTATCCGCCCTGCTCTCATCCGCCTCAAAAGCTGCCGGTTTCCCATTTGCCTCAAAAGCCTGCTGTAAGCCGCGCAGTTCCAGTTCACGTGCTTTCTGCTCGCTCATAAAGATGGCAATACCTGACCGGTTGATTTCCTGATCGTTAAAGGCCGCATGTTTGATATTGACAAGCGTACCCTTAGACTGTGCTCCCTGCACCACCGCACTGCCGATATACCCTGTGAGAATCGGATCTTCGGAATAGTATTCTGCACCACGGCTGTTGTACGCATGGCGGTGAATGTTCATACCCGGTCCGATCATGATCGGAAGATTCAATACCAATGTGCTCTCGCCCAATACCACTTCGCCGTTTTCATAGGCCAGTTCTTTATTCCAGCCGTAAGCCACATTCTGCGGTGTCGGACCTACACGTGTCCCGTAATCATACTCTGCTGCATCCGCATAAGGTACTCCCTGATAGCCGCCTTCCGTCAGATAATGGGAATCGGAGCCGTTCGGGCCGTCATCGGCCGCATACTGGGGCAGTCCCACTGACTCGATTGCCGCAATATTATGAAATGCATTGGACGCAAAATTAAGGAATTCATCAATAGTGACTTTACTGGTCAATTCGTCCCAGCGGGGATCGTCAAAATCAGCGCCCTTTAAGTCGTTGATGGTCAGATCACTTTTGGTATCACCAAACACAATATCCGAAGTATCCTCCCCGGACTTTAATGCTATGAGATCGTTGCCCAACAGTCTTGAGAGTTCTTCGTTGGCAGAAATCCCCTCATAAGTCTGCGGGAAAGTCCCGTTCCAGTCGCTTCTGGAAAGGTATGTAACGGTATCCGGCATAAAGGCATTCAGATCCGTAGCATAATCCCCCTCCGAGAGAGCGTTGGTGATCTCCACGCCTGCCTTGCTGACAGAGAACGTATCGGCATCCACGTCTCCGTCCCAGTTCCACTGATAACTCTTGGCCGCATCGCCTTCTGCCGTCATGCCGTCGGCTGCGCTCTTACCCTGTGCCGCCAGAATGTTATTCAGCGCATCGTGTGCATCGTCACCGATGGCAAAATAATAAGCACCCGGATCCACGATAAAGGTCTTTTCATTCTCCGCATCATAGCTGGCAAGGTTTGCCATATCGACTTTCATCGTGATGGTCTGGCTCTCTCCCGGCTCAAGAAGATTGGTTTTCTCAAAATCCATCAACTGCACTGCTGCTTTCTCTATATGATACTGCTTGTCATAATCCGTATACGGCGCCTGTGCATAAAGCTGCACCACCGCTCTGCCTGCCGTATTTCCGGCATTCTTCGTTGTCACACGCACATCTGCCGTTTTTTTGTCTCCTGCAATCTCTACAGAATCCAGAGACTGTTCAAACTCCGTATAGGACAAGCCATATCCGAATGGATACACCACTTCGTTAGCGTAATCCCATTCACCGTCCGCCTGCGCCACTGTGCCGTCCGCATTGGCATAAGTTCCGGCCGCCGCTTCACTGCCGCCGTTTCCAAGTACAATATCCGCATAGCGCGTCTCATAATAACGATACCCTGTGTAAATGCCCTCTGCTTCCACCAGATAGGAATTCACATTGGCCAGTTCCGAAAAGTCTGCCGCATTGGCCCACGGAATATCACCGTAATTTTGCATAGCAGGTGCCAGCGCACTGTTCTTGGCAAAGCTGTCTCCCAGATGCCCGGAAGGAGAGACCGTGCCGTTTAACACATCCGCCACCCCATAGAAACCATAAGCACCCGGATAACCGATCCAGAGAATCGCATCGATGTCAGGATCCTCCTCCAGATTCGCAATCTCCATCTGGTTCGTGGCATTGACCAGGACGATCACCTTATCGAAATTCGCCTTTGCTTCCTCGATCATGGCCATCTCTTCATTACTCAGGCTCAAAATATTACCGGTCACGGTTTCCACGCCCGCCGCGCGCCCCGCCTCACCGGGATAGTATCCATTGCCGTTCTCACCGCCGATACGTCCGACCACCACGATCGCCGCATCGTTGTAAGAAGCATAATCCTTGTCAAAGTCAGGATTTAATCCCCGCAGTTCCTCAAGCGTCAGTTCATTCGGATCATCATACACACTGAGCGCCTCATAAGCCGGCAGGATACCGCCGCCAAACTGGGGAACCGTCCATTCCTTGTCCGCAAAGAAGGCCGCATAAGCATCCAGCATGGAAGGATTGACCTCGAATCCCCGTTCTGCGAAGGCGTCAAAAATCTGCACCGTCGATTTCCCGTCCGGCACGCTGCCGCCGTTATTGCCATATACCGGAGCATAACTTCTCACACCGAACAGCGTAATCTTCGCCGTATCAGATAACGGTAAGGCGTTATTTTCGTTCTTTAATAAAGTATACGTCTCCTGCGATGTCCGTACTGCCAGCTCCTTAAAACCTTCATAAGCTTCTTTGGCTGTCTTGAATTTGGACTGATAAGTCCATGCATTCTCCCCGTCTACCGTTTCTTCGGTCACGGTCTTCTGGCTACGCGTTCCCACAAACGCGTCAACCGATGTGCGGTAGATCTCCAATATATTCGCTGCCATAACTGAAATGGTAAGAAGCAGCGCACATACAAAAGACATACCACGCCAAACGTTAGTTTTTTTGAACATGTCTTTCTCCTCCATCCTTCTTTTTGATGGTGTCACCATAACAGTTTTGCCAGCCCGCAACAAGCAATCTTTCCCAAACTGTAATTTTAGGAACCTGAAATGCAGTTACCCGGAAATGGGAAGCAGAATATTTAAGGTAAAAATACCGTCCTTCGCCCCCACTGAAAAATGCCCCTGATATTTCTCCACGATCATACGGATACTCTTCATACCGAAACCGTGATACCTTTTGTCCTCCTTCGTCGTCTGCGGCAGTCCTTTGACAAAAGCGATTTCTCCCTCATAATAATTTTCAAAATGGATCACCAGCATGCCCTTTTCCATGCGCACACGCACACTGATATAACGCCGCTCCTCATTCACAATCCTCTCTACGGCCTCAATCGCATTGTCCACCGCATTGCCAAACAGAGCGTAAATATCCGACTGTTTCATAAAGGAAAGCAGTTTTCCATCCATCATGCAGTCCAGGCGGATATTTTTATTTTCACACACCATAAGTTTCTCTACCATGAGCACATCCAGTGCCTCATTGCCGGTCTTAAAAGCCATATCATAAATATCGACCGCTCGTTCCAGTTCCCGGATCTCCTCCTGCGGGACCCGGCTGCCAAGCGTTGCGATCTGATTCTTAATATCATGACATTTGATATTGATCAACTCTATATTTTCTTTGGAAATTTCCATCTGCTGCTTCTGCTGATACAAAATATGCTGTAATATCTCACCATTATGCTGCTCACTTTCCCTGCGCGTGATCTCACACTGCAAAGCGAGCAGGAACAGACAGCTTATCATATCAAACAGGCTGTAAACCGTATATGCCTGGAAGCCGCTCCCTGTACTGTATTTATCAAACAGATTCTGCAGCACATTGGTACAAAGCTGCATTCCCACCAGTAAAAAGAGCACCGTCTGCGATCCGGTCATATACTTCACATCCTTCTTACGCAATTCCCTGCCAAAAGTCAGATAGCATATCAGCACAAAAATCACGGAAAGCACCGGGTAGCAGAAAATACTGATCCCGGATGGCAGCTTCAGATACACATTTCCCACCGCCAACAGCGTCCGTGCCATACGGAAAGAAAAATGCTGTGCCGCGCCCGCCGCCGTCACATAAAACACCGCCTGACGAAGCGGCCCCTCAAAGCAGGCCTTCACGGCGCCTACCGAGAAAAAGAAAAACAATGTCGTCCGGATACTCTTCATCCATTCATTATCAAATGGAATCCATGCCCACAGCATGGAAACCATAAGAAGAATCGCTCCCGCCAAACATCCCCGCAAAAGAAAACGCGGCCTTTTATCCATCCATCCGCAGAAGAAAAAGACCGCGATCAAAATCTCAAACACATATCCGTTCGTCTCAAAAAATGATATACCATACTCATAATACATTCTCATTCCCCATCGTTTCTGCCAGTTCACTCATAAACGTCTTCTTCCGCGGCCTGCTGATCTGCAGTTTTTCTCCCTGCGCCATCACCAGTGTATAACCCTGCACTGCGGCGATATGCCGCTGATTGACCAGATAACACTTATTACACCGCAAGAATCCCTTGGTCTTTAACTTGTCTTCCAGATCATGCAGCGTCCCGCTCCCCGTGATTTCGCCTGCCTCCGTATGAAAAATCAGCGTATGCCCGCGCACTTCAATATAAGCGATCTCCTGCACCCTCAACCGCACCATGCCGCTTTGCCGCTGTACCAGAATCGCTTCCTGCGCTTCCTTTAATCTTACTACAGCCCGGCGAAGTTTCAATTCAAAATCTCCGTAATGAACAGGCTTCACCAGATAATCAAGCGCATCCACTTCATACCCCTTCACCGCAAACTGCGCCATATTCGTCACAAAGACCAAGACCACCTGCTTATCAATCTCCCGCAGCCTCTGGGCCGCTTCCATACCGTTGATAAAAGGCAGCTCGATATCCATAAAGACCATATCATAAATGCGTCTGTAACTGTCCAGGAAAGCCAGCGCATCCCCGAAGCCCGCAATATCGAAAGTTTCATTATTTTCCTGCGCATACCGCTCCAGATATCCCTGCAGCTTCTCAAGCGCTACACTGTTATCCTCTACAATCGCGATCTTAAACATTGTGAGTGCCCTTCCTTTCCGACAGTATTTTACAATAAAGTTTTTCCATGTTGTTAATTTAGCCTATTTGGATGCATTCGTCAATTCAATCATAAGCGGATAACCATAAATTTACCAAAAAAGAGTTGAATACTGCCTGCAAGCCGTCTGATGCTGCCGTCATTCTAACAGCTCCACCACCGGAATCTCAAGCTCTCCCTTTTCTATGGAATTGGTTAAATACCGAAATGTCCCGTCTGCAAGGGGCTGTATGGTAATCCTGTTGGTAAATGCGCAGTCGGAATCATAATCCGGCCACACCCCGTCTACAATAAGCGTTATCGTCCCGTCCGGGTTCTTCTCATAATCCACAACCTCACCAAAAGGCGGATATTGTCTGGGAAAGATCATTTCATACGGATAACTGTCCGTTTGTGCACGGTAGCCGCATTGTTCCCTGACCTGCTCCGTAGTCGCCGGGAAGTAGGTGGTCATGATTCTTTCATAGATTTCGGCAGGAATCTCTCCATTCTCCGGCTGAATTTGTTTCCCGGTATCCATCCTGTAAATATCCTCAAACATACATGGCATCAGGATGTCTTCCACATGACTGCTGTCCCAGTCTGTGATAAAAGCATTATAGTTTACATAACTTATACCCTGCACATATTTCTCCGTCAATTCCCTGCACTTGTCCGAAAGCGGAGAAACCCGCCAGTACTGACGAAGACTGGAATGGTAGGGTATCTCTTCGTAAGCGTAAATGAAATATCCCTTTTTTGTCAACTTTATCTGTTTCAGGTCGCTTACCGTATCCGATATTATCTCCGGTACGCCGCCTTCTTTCCAGGCAATCTCCCTATAGCGGGTCTGCAATTTCCCCGCCTGATACAAGAAGGTACAAGCTCCGATCACCCCATTATGGCGAACATCATACACCGTGACCACAGCATCCTGATGCGCCTTATAAGCGGCATAAAAGTCCTGAACCATCTGCGGATTTTCCATATTGACACCGTCTGTAACACTCACATAGCCTGCCCCGCCAAGCAGGGAAACAACTTGCTTTCTCTGCTCTTTCGTAAAATCAGTTACGATATGACCATAAATCAAGTCCTCTTCCATGGCCGCATCCTTGTATACTTCGTCTGCTTTCCTGGCCGCCGTCAGAATCTCCTGTTCCAACGAACCCCCTGCTACTTCTAAACCTTTCATTCCCGTTTCGCTGCCGTTGTCTACATTATTGTCATCCGGGCTGTTATAAGTCTCCTGCCACTGTTCCCCGGTCAGACGCTCCGCATGCCACCACGCATCATACGTTTCTTCCGGATAGATCACCTGATTGGATACATATTGATACCTGCCGTCTTCCAGCGGACGGATCACCGTTTCATGGGTAAAAGACCGGGAGGTATTATCTTCCGGATAGACAGCGTTTACCGTAAGCACTATGGTTCCGTCTTCCTTTTCCTTATAATTTACCACTTCCGGATAAGGAACGTCCGAATAATCATTCTCATAAAATCCTCTTGGCCTATAGGCATAGGTTCCTTCCTGCGAAAGGCTGCCGGTCTTTTGCCGAAGCGTCTCTTCCTCGATCCTGAAATACCTTCCGATCACGGTTTCAAAAGTATCTGCAGGTATCTGATAAACTTTTCCCGCATTCAAATTATCGTCTGCCGCATAAGGCACTGACCGCTGATAAATATCAGGATAAAATCGATCGAATAGATCATAAAAATCCAACGTCCCATAGTCCGCCTCGCTCCAGTTCACCAGAAACAGGTTGTTGTTCCCATACCCCACGGGCAGCAGATAATACCTGTTCAGTTCTCTGCATCTTTCCTCTAACGGCTCTACCCTGATCGCCACGTGTTCTGCCGCATCACTGGCCACAAGCGCATGATAACTTTCGGAGTAATAATTGCCCCAAAACATAAGATACCCTTCCTGCGTATACTGCCATTCCTGCGCCATATAACTTGCCGCATTTACCTTTTCCAGCTTCCCGTCCGCATACTGATAATATCCTCTATCGACCTCCACCATGCCATCCGCCGTGTGCAAATCGTATTTCATAAATCCCCCGGAATCAGAGACCACAATCAGCGTCAGTTCTGCCGCCTCTTTATCCCCTACCGCCTCGCAAAAATGTATGACCTGCTCCGGGTTTGTCATGTCGATCTGGTTCTTCTCATCCACTGCCGCATACCCGTTCTCCCCGAGCCTCCGGATAAAGCTTCTTGTTGTCTCTAAGTCTCCTATTATGGTAGACCTCTGTGCTTCCTCATATAAATCTCGATAGAGGGCGGCAATGTGCTTTGCATCAGAAGGCCCGCCCTCTTCCTGCTCCACCACTACCGCCGCAGGATTGGAAATATTTTGTTCCGGATTGTGAGCTTCCGTATTCCCACATCCGCTGAGTAAAAGTGTTGCCATGATGCCGATTACGGCTGTTCCTTTCTTTGTCATTTTTGTACCTCAGCTTTCAGAAATCGCCTTCTTCAAATCGGCAATATAGTTGGCTTGCTGCTTTTTCAGATACGCTTTGACGAACAAGTTCATGATCGGATTATTGACCTCCACTTCTTCCGTAAACGTAATCTGCGTGCCGCCCGCTCTTTCCTCGAAGATGCCGCTCCAGCGCCCGCTCATGTTTTTGTTTTCCATCGTAAAGCGGTATTCCCGGCATGGTTTTTTCGCCGTGATATGAAAATGCGTCACGAATCCATCTTTGGTGTATTCGTCAAACTTCTTCTCGTCGATAATCTCTATTCTGGACAGGTCACTTCGCCATCCATAAGTACCGTTGTTAGTCACAATATCCCAGACCGTTTTACAGTCACAGGGAAACTGTGCTGTTGTCACTGCTTGTTTCATACCAGCCTCCTGTCCTGAAACATTTCATTTGCTCTTATTTTTTCAGATTTGTGTTGTTCTTCTTTTATATAATGGCTGTAACAGCCTGCCGCGTTATATTATAGCAGATGCCTGTGCAAAATAACACTCTTTAAGGAAACATCATCTAAAACGGATCAGAATAGCCCGCTGAACGCGGGGTTAGGGTAATCCATACGCCAGACATTCTGCGGCCGGTTCCTATACCATATGCTTCCCTGTCTCATGATTCAGACCTTGTTTTCCCGCAGAATCTTATCCATCGCTTTGCCCTTTGCAAGTTCATCGACCAGTTTGTCCAGATACCGGATTTCCTGCATCAACGGTTCTTTCATCTCCTCCACCCTTACCCCGCAGATGCTCCCAGTAATCAGCTTCCGGTTCGGATTTGGCTTTGGCGCATTTCTAAAAAGTCTCCGTATGTGGTAGAGTTTTGAATGGAATCCTCTATTTCACTGGCACTGTATCCAGTCAGCCAGCAAGTAATCTGATTGACCTCCTGCGCCGTTCTTCCCTTTTTCTCCGCCTTGGCTATGAGCAGCGGATACACTTTTTGAAATGGCATCGCATATACTTTTTCATAATCCATCATCTTTTCTCCCGCCTGTTAAGCCATTCCTGAAAACCGGCCAACAGCGTTCTCTCTCACCTGATTACAACTTGAATTTTTGAACCTCTCCTTCAAGCTGCCCCGCAATCTCTTTGTTGCTCTTGGCCTCGCTCTCGATGCTCTCCATGCCCGCAGACATATCAGAAGTCATTTCCGTGACACTGACAACACCTTTGGCACTTTCTTCCACCGCTAAGCTGACCGCATCAAGGGCTTCCTTAATACTGTCGACATTTTGATTCAAACTGATGCTCTCGTCTGCAAAATGATTCATCGTCTCGCTCAAATGACTCACATCATTTTTATAATTCTGACTGTTGTCTAACAGTCTCTCATAACCGGCCATCGCCGTCTCGTTCATAAAATGAATCATCTGCTCTGATTCACTGGCCAACTGATTGACTGCATGGATCACCTCCTGGCTGACCTTCTGAATACTCTCGGCCGCCCGGGCAGAATTATCGGAAAGCGTTCCGATCTCACTGGCTACGACCGCAAATCCTCTTCCGGCTTCACCGGCTCTCGCCGCCTCAATGCTTGCATTTAAGGCAAGCAGGCTCGTCTGGTCGGTAATATTGATAATCTCTTCCGTCAGCCTGTCAATCTGCTCTACCGCCTTGGAGCGCTGGATTCTTTCATTCATATTTTCTGACATTTCCGCCGCCTGTCGTGACGCCTCTGTTCTGTCATTCTGTGCCGTTTCATAAATAACCTGTACTTTTTTCATGATTTCCGCAGCGGCATCCCGTTCATCGGAAGCCTTCCCTGCGATCTTGCCTATGCTCTGCGTGATATGAGTCACGGACTCATCTACCTGAAACAAAGAAGCGCTAGTCTCCTCCATAGCGGCACTCATCTGCTCCATAGTAGCCGATATATCTGAAATATCGTCCTTTGCCCTGACAATGCTTTCTGCAATTGTCCCGGTAGAAGTTCCAAGTTGTGTGGAGTTATGGGATATATTTAACATGATTGCCCGGATATGTTCGAGCAGCATATTGACATTTTCAGAAATCAGTTCCAACTCATCACCGGTAGAAATATCCAGTTTCCTTGTCAGATCCCCTTCGTTATGTACCAGATCATATATTTTACGGTCAACCTTATGAAGGCTTTTCATAATACGATTGACAATGATGTTTATGATCAGAAGTGCAATGACGAGGCAGATGACGGAAATTTGGATTATACTGTTGCGTGCACCTTCAATCCGCCCTACTACATAAGCCGCATCATAATCACACCCCAATATGGCAACCACCCTGCCGGAACTGTCAGTTATCGGCAAATAAGCGGATATCAAACTCCCGTCACTTGTTTCGTCAATATAGTCCTGCACATATTCCTTGCCGGCAAATACGTCAGCAAACTCTTTATATTCTCCCTCAAACATATCTCCGGGATACTTCTGTCCTGCACTGTCGTCAGTATCAATACCATAGTAGAGATGAACATTATCATCCGTATGCAGCGTATAAAGAAAGGCGATGCCGCAAAGATTCTGAATCTGCCTGAGAGCCGTCAAATTATTCTGATACTCCTGGGTCTTCTCAAACCCGGCTCCAGCCTGGGATATCTCGTCTCCGTTTACCTCAAATCCTGCGATAGAAGCCGCCATCTGCGCCTCCTCCACACCTAACTGGATCATGCCAGTTTTGATGCGAAAATAGGCATTCACCCCTGTGATCACACATATGGCAATGATCAAAAAGGTTGCCGGAATTAATATTTTCCATCGGATGCTGATTCGCCTTACTTTGATTTTCACGGAAAAGCCCCCCTTTTCTAATAAAATACTGTATTTTCTTTTACATTATACGCTACAAAAAAGGAGAAATCAATGTTCTGTTATGCCTTCTTATCGATTAATCGACTGTGCCATACGATGATAGGTATGCCTGATACCACGGATTGCAATAGAGTACGCCATCGTATTTTCCGGCAGCGCCATCCCCACGTAACCAGAATCTCCGATATGATGAATATCGGTCCCCGTCATCTTGCACCAGAGCGCAATCTGCCTGATCGTATCCCGGTCACTGCCTTCCTGAGAAGTTCCGATGGCCGTAATGGTCAATGCTCCCAGCTTGTGCGCATATCCCACCAACTCCCTCACAAATTCCATGGTAATGCCGGGAACGGTTCCCGGTGCGGGTAATAGAATGATATCTGCCCCCGCCTCCCGAAATGCACGGATGTCCTCTTTGGAAATAATCTCATCGGCCGCCTCTGTGAGCACTCCTGCCGCATGCATCTTACCCGCTGCCAGAATCAGTTTATCTCCTACCGCATTTTTAATCTTCCGCAGAGAATCCGTAATCGCCTGATTGCTGATGCCATTACCCGGATTGCCTGTCAGAACGACCATATCCACACCCATCTGGGACGCCAGAACCGCATTTTGTGCCGTAGCACACCTGCCTTCCGTCATCTTCCAGAGTTCATCCTGAGTCGGTACATCACCAGTCACAGGCTCCAGATTGATCCCCACGACCCTTCCTGTCAGACGCTTGATCTCCCTTACTGTTTCTGACTTTTCTACCGCTGGTAATGCTTGTATCACAGGATTTTGCACATCGAACATATTCAGCAGTATAATGTCTGCCCCCATAGAGGCTGCCACCTCTGCATTGGTGATATCCGTCAGAAGCGGCTGCGTGATACCGATACACTCGCCCATCATGACACGTCCTTCACTGGCCGCTATGGATTCCAGAATCTCCCTCGCACCATATCCGGCCAGATCAGATGCTTTACAATCTAACATTCTTTTTGCCATACCCATCATCCTTTCTGCATACCTGCATTCAATTTCTTTGCTGTTCTCTCATGATGCAAAATAAGGCACCAAGAATCGCCTTGGCACCTCATTACTAGCAGTATGCTCCACTTTTCCATCTTTTATCCGGATTGTATGTTCTTTTACCCCGTTTGTCAAGTACCAGTCCTATGATACCGCATCTTTAGTAACAGTTCAGCCTTCCGGCTGAAGCAACGGGTATAGCACCGGCTAAAATATAGCCGGTGTGCCCATAAATATCTTTTTTATGTTTTCAACGATCACCATTTCTCTTTTCTTTAGGGTTTCTAC
>CATOMC010000019.1 GCA_951801245.1 uncultured Lachnospiraceae bacterium | reverse complement strand
CCCGTTATCTATAAATAGCTGCAAGAAAAATAAGCCTGTTTCATGGAAACCTTTGTAGATATTATACCAGATATTGGGACACAAATCAGTAAAATCAAGTGTTGTAGAATTAATCAGCAGACACTATGTAATACTGATTTTAAGGAGCGAACGCGCAAAAAAGAGCGCAAAACACCTAATGCTTGGCTTGGGATATCCTTTCTGTACATTTGTGTCAACTCCTTTTTTCTTTTGAAAAGTTTGTTACGTAGTTATCACATTATACATGAAAGAGATCATTTTTAATTAAAAATGGTACAGATTGCACTTTTTTCGGTATACTTTGCGTTTGCTTTCTTTTGGGAGGGGGCGGAGGCCTTGTTACGCCGCACCAACGCAAACCGTTCAGCCTGATCTGTAATGAGCCAGACGGCTATTATCAATTGGACATGGATAAATACCTTGTCGAAAAAGATATCGTTCTGAATGCGCCCATGAAAGTGTAGAGCGTAGAGGCGGTAAAAAGATGTGTTATGAATAATTTAGGAATTGCAGTTGTTCCCACCTATTCTATTGGGGAAGATTTGCTGAAAGAATATTTGGGGAGTGAAAATGTATAGAAGCAGCACAAGCACTCGTAAATCCTATTTGTGCCCTTCCTAAACTATAAATGTAAAACAGCCAAGTCAAGGACGTAAACCCGCCAAAGCGGCAAATCATTGACTTGGCATGATAAACTTGTCTATAACTTAGAGGAGCGATTTTTATCTTCTTGTCTCTAAGGCGTTACAACAAACACTGCTTCTTGTCTTTCATCATTCCCATCGTATTTGGTAAAATATATTTTAAATTCGCCGGAATTATCAACCCCTATGCTGTCTTTTGCCTCGCAGTATGCCCCGACCGGTGCACTTTTGGGAGCAAATTGCAGAGTAGAATCTACATCATAACCATATCCGACCTTCCCCGTACTGTCCGTTATGGTCTGATTCTCTATAGAAAAGTATATCCCATCATCATATTCTTTCTCATATCCCGTATTTTCATATTTGTAATCGATCACATATACAGAGGCCGGGCTTTTCTCACTCCCTGAATTTCTTTCCTGGGTTTCCGATACTCCCGTAATTGTCAGTTTCCACTGTCCGTCAACCGTCCATGTATCCCCTATTCTATATTCTTTGTTCCCTGAGCTTTTGCTTCCTTGATCTTCCTGCCCTTCCTCATGATTGTTTTCTTCTGTTTGCATCGCAGCCAAGTCCTGTTGGTTGTCTTCTGGATCAGAACTTTCTTTTGATTCTGTTTTATTTCCATCACCCATCCAATACGGCGATGTCCCTTTCTCCGCTACCTCTTGTGCCTCTGCTTCATCCAGCTCTTCCACGACAGTCTCCGTTTCCTCTTGTTCCGGCTCCCATCCCTCTCTTCTAAACCGCATAAAGTCGTCGTCTTCCTCTACTTTCTCATGTTTCACAAATTTATCCGCATAAACAAGCAATCTTCCGGAATCCAAATCGGACACAATAAAATACACGGACATGACTATGCCAAGCACGGATATCAGGATCCCTGCCACCGGGAACTTGTTTTCTGTAAAACAATCTGCCGCCCCGACAATTCCCAGAACAAGCCCTATTAAGCATAAAAGCATTCCTATGTACCAATAAGATGATATTAAACCAGCAATTCCAAAAATAAGAGATAAAATGCCCAATATTTCCATGGATTTCCTCCTAATGATAGTTTTTCATTATTTTATCCTATTTTGAGGTCCCTGTCGAATGTAACAGGCTGTTTATTACACCCTTTCTTACACTACTTCACCCCAGCGGCCTGCTCCACAATCGCTTCACAAGTCATCTGAATCAATTCATCCGAATGCGCATCGGACACAAACATGGCTTCAAACTGGGACGGTGCCACATAGATCCCCCGCAAGAGCATTCTGTTAAAATATGCCGCAAATGCCTCCCTGTCGCACCGACTGGCATCTTCGTAGTTTTCCACCCTGCCTTCTCCTTCTTCATTATCCGGTATAAAAAATGCCGAGAGCAGGGAGCCTGCCCGGTTTACCGTCAGCCCTATGCTCCGAAAAGCCTCTGCCAGCCGTTTTGCCCGCCTGTCTATGCGCTCATAAATCCCGGTATCCTCCATCAGTATCTTCAAAGTCTCGATTCCCGCCGTTACCGCTGCCGGATTCCCTGACAGCGTCCCCGCCTGATAGACCGCTCCCAGAGGCGCCACACAGGACATGATATCCCGTCTGCCCCCATAAGCCGCCAAAGGCATGCCGCCTCCCACGATTTTTCCGAAAGTATACAGATCAGCGTGTACACCGGTGTACTGAGAGGCACCGCCCAACGCCAGACGAAATCCCGTAATCACTTCATCGAAGATCAAAAGTGCTCCCTGCTCCTTCGTGATGCGCCGCAAGGCTTCCAGAAAGCCCTCTTGGGGCGGCACAACTCCCATATTGGCCGCCACCGGTTCCACCACAACGGCCGCCACCTGACCATGATTTTCCTTCATCAGTCTGCGCACAGATGCCTCGTCGTTGTAAACTGCCGTTAAAGTGTCCGCCGCATACCCTGCCGGTACCCCTGCACTGTCTGGCACTGACTGGGTCATCAGGCCGGAACCTGCTTTGACAAGCAGACCGTCCGAATGGCCGTGATAATTGCCTGCGAACTTGATAATTTTGTCTCTGCCCGTATAGCCTCTGGCCACACGCACGGCACTCATCACCGCCTCTGTCCCGGAACTGACCAGACGCACCATTTCCACATCCGAAACACAAGTATGGATCAATTCTGCCAGTTCCACTTCTCCCGCAGTGGGCGCCCCAAAGGTCAGTCCTTTGGCGCATACCCTCTGTACAGCCTCAATCACCCGCGGATGGGCATGTCCCAAAATACCCGGCCCCCAGGAACAGACATAATCCAGGTAGCGGTTTCCGTCCACATCATAAAGCCAGGCGCCTTTCGCCCGTTCCACGATAAAAGGGTGCCGTCCCACCGCTCCAAAAGCCCTCACCGGAGAATTCACCCCGCCAGGAATCAATTCCTGTGCCCTCCTAAAAATCTCTTCCGACTTATCCCAGTTCATATCTTCCTCCTGATGCACACTAACTGCCATGTTTCTGCCTTGCGGGCTCATACCATCCACCTCGCCGCATCCAGCGCATGGTAGGTAATGATGATCTTTGCCCCGGCACGCTTCATGGCCGTAAGATTCTCCAGTACAATCCTTCTTTCGTCAATCCAGCCGTTGGCCGCTGCCGCCTTTACCATGGCATATTCACCGCTCACATTGTACACGGCAAGAGGCATATCAAACGTCAATGCCGCCTCTTTTAATACATCCAGATAAGCTAACGCCGGTTTGACCATCACAATATCCGCACCTTCTTCTATATCGGCCCGTATCTCTCTAAGTGCTTCCCGGCCGTTGGCACAATCCATCTGATAACTTTTGCGGTCCCCAAATCCCGGCGCAGAGTGTGCCGCATCCCGAAAAGGCCCATAATAGGCCGAGGCAAATTTGGCACTGTAGGCCATGATCGGAATCTGGGTAAATCCGGCCTGATCCAATCCTTCCCGTATGGCCGCCACCCGGCCGTCCATCATATCCGAAGGGGCCACCATATCCGCCCCGGCCTGCACAAGACTGACAGCCATTCTTACCAGATAAGGCAGTGTCTCATCATTGAGAATTTCCTCACCGCACACCATCCCGCAGTGTCCATGAGAAGTATATTCACACAGGCACACGTCCACCACAATATAAATCTCCGGATACTTTTCCCGGATAAACCGCACTGCCCTCTGGGTAACGCCATCGGGTGCATAAGCCTGGCTGCCCTGCGCATCCTTTCTGTCCGGCACTCCAAATAACATAATACCGCCGATACCAGCCTCTCTCACCTGCTGCAAAATCCCATCCAGACAATCAATCGAATACTGGAAAACACCCGGCATAGACTCCACCGGATTCTGAATCTTATCTCCCTCCATTACAAAAATCGGATATATAAAGTCCTTAGGATACAGTCTTGTCTCCTGCATCATGGCACGGATTCTCTCATCCCTTCTCAATCTCCTGAATCGATACATCATCTGTCATTCCTCCCTGCATCTTTGCCGATTGCCTCTATACCTGGCAGTCATCTGTCATAGCAATTGCATTGTCCGCCGTTCTGTCTCTGCATCATGGCAGCATCCCTGCATATACACTCGGCTATCCCATCCACACTAGCCTCCTCCGCAACCAGAAGCGGCACCGCCACATATTTTTGCACTTCTCCTTTGCACCATTCCCCGATACAGACATAACGGCTCTTCGTATTTTGAAGCCCTTTCTTTTGAAGTCCCTCAAAATAGGCTCTAGCACCCATCCCAGAGCCAAAGACAATATAATCTGGTTCCCTTGCTGTCACGGCATCCCGTTTTATCTCCTGCACACCCAGTTCATAGATTGGATACTCCGCATAGGAAATTCCTTTTTCGTGCAAAATCCGTGACAGTATGTCGCTTCCCTGCTTTGCCCGCAGGGACAGCACCTGTTTTCCGGCCAAGTGTTTCTTCTGATTTTCTTGTGTATTCCTGTGATTCTCCTGTTTATCCCCGTAATGCTCTTGCGCGCTTCCGGCGTTTTGCACCTTCTGTCCTGCCAGAATTGTGTCGCAAAGTCCCTGTGCCAGGTGCGTCACATCATAAACCGCCGGCATATAGTCTGCATAAATACCGGTCTCCTGCAGTACTGCTGCCGTTCCCGGACCGATCACGGCAATCCTTTTATCAGAAAGAGAGCGCAGGTCGCGTCTTTCCTGTTTCATTTTATCCAGGAAAACCCTCACCCCGTTTGAACTGGTAAAGACAAGCCAGTCATACGCCGCAAAATCCGGAAGAAACTGCTTCGTTGGCCTGACTTCCATGAAACTCATATCCCAGGAGGTGATTCCCTTGTCCCGCAGTACAGCAGAAAGCTTGTCCGCAAAATGATGTGTCCCGGTCACGCCTACCGTCACCTCCCGCGTGAAGAAAGCCCCATACTCCCAAACCGCCGATTTATCTTCTTCTGCTTCCACCTGCTGAAAACCGTCTCGTTTCTCAGAAACCAGCTCCAGCTTCGTTACTGCGCCAATCACAATGACCGCCGGGGATGTAAAGCCCTGCCTGTCTGCCCTGGCACAAAGTTCAAACAGCGGCGCCCTTAAGACTCTCTGCCTGTGGGTGGTACCTTCCATAATGACAGCGCAGGGCGTATTGCTATCTTTTCCGGCCGCCAGCAGTCCCACCACAATCTCCGGCAGATGGTGCATCCCCATCAGGATGACCAGCGTGCCCTGCAGTCTGGCCAGCGCAGGAAAATCCAGTTTCAGTCTGTCTTGTCCGTCCTGCCCGGCCGCTGTCCCGGTCACCACTGTCACACTGTCCGACAGGCCTCTATGGGTAACCGGAATCCCGGCCGCCGCCGGAACAGCAATGGCCGATGTGATGCCGGGTATCTCTTCACAACAGATTCCTGCATTGTGTACCGCCATGAATTCTTCGCCGCCTCTGCCAAATACATAGGGATCTCCGCCTTTTAACCGTAGTACGACTCTGCCTTCCCGTGCCTTTTTCACCAGAAGGGCATTGATCTCCAACTGCTTCATGGCATGGCTTCCATACCGCTTTCCCACATATATTTTCTCGCAGTCCGGCCTGCTCCATTGCAGCAGCTTTTCCGATACCAGACTGTCGTATACCACCGTATCACAGTTTTGCAGAACCTTAAGTGCTTTGATCGTCAAAAGGTCTGCGTCCCCACAGCCGCCGCCTGCCAGATATACCTTTCCTTTATCCAAATTCCTGTGTTCTCCTTTTTCAGCTCTATGTTGACTGCCTATCTAAACAATTTTCTTCCTTCCGCTTTTTTACTCTTTTACTGCTTTTGATTTCCAGCAACCTCAGCCTGACTGCTCTTTGGATTCCCGTTGTCTCATTCTGTCTGCTTCTCGGATTTCTACAAACTCACTCTGCCTGCTCCTTAATCATCTTCGCCGCCTGCCCTGCCAGCGCTCTGCCTTCCTCCGCGCTAACCGGACAAGCAAGCTGTACTCTCTTCCGGGCATACATAACGTCAAGCAGAAGTCTGTCCTCGGCATGTTCTGTCTTCCGGCTCTGTTTGTTCATCCTGTGCGTCACTTCACAGTACTGTCCCTCTGCCTGACCCATCATTTCGAGGATTTTCTCATCCGTCTCACGCGGCTCTCCACAGCATGTTCCCTCTGCCGCCCGTCTGCACCATGCCGCCGCGGCCTCACTGCAGTCCGCCGAAAGCTGCTGTAACACTTCCCGCTCCACCAGAAAACATAAGGCCGTCTCCTCATCCGTAATCTTCTTACAGATTTGGGCCGCCGCAGACTCCTGCACCGCTTCCACGGCTATGATCCCCTGACAGGCCGCCGGCAGGAACTGTTCCGGAGGCAAGGGATAGAAATCAAACGCCTTTGCCTGCTCCAGACCAATGCCCAGACGATCCAGACCGGCCTTTGCCAGCAGAAGACCGTCATAACTGCCCTCCTGCAGTTTACGAAGCCTGGTGTCCACATTGCCGCGGATATCCTCACAGATGATATTCTCCCATACCTTTTCTGCAAGCATCTGCCGCCGTCTGCTGCCGCTTCCGATCCGAAACGGGCGCCGGCTGCCTCCATCCTCGGCTTCCTGTCTTTCGGACGGCACTCTTCCTCCCTTCGGTACCACGAGCACATCCCGCACATCCGCTCTTGGCAGAACCGCACAAATGGTCAGGCCGTCCGCAAGCTCCACCGGCAGGTCTTTGGCCGAATGGACCGCAAGATCAATCTTTCCCCGAAGCAGTGCCTGCTCAAATTCTGCCGCAAAAACGCCTTTTTCTCCAATTGCAGAAAGGGGTCTGTCCTGTATCCTGTCACCCCTGGTATGCAGAATCACCAGTTCTGTCTCCAGCCCGGCATCCGCCTGCCGTAAGGCCTCCTGCACCAGAGACGCCTGTTTCAAAGCGAGTTTACTCCCTCTTGTCCCTATCCTGATCATCTTTATACTATCCTCTTGATTATAGTCTCATACAATCTTTCTAACCGTCACACTCTCATGACATCTTCTCTTTCTCATTTTCTTTCCCGTTCCCATTGCCTTTTTCAAAGCATTCTTGTAGAAACGCTGTCAGATCCCGCTGCGATACTTCATTCTCACTTTCCAGGCAATGATAAAGCAACTTTTCGAACAGCTTCTTTCTGTCCTCTTCTTCCAGTTCCATCTGCATCACGGCAGGTCTGATTTGACCCAATAAGTCAATCACATCACCGATCCCTTCCGGCAGTTTTCCGGCGATTTCGCGTCTCACCCATGACGTGGCCGCCGGACTTTTCCCGTCTGTGGAAATCCCTATGGTGAGCGGTCCTTCTTTTACCAGCGCCGGGAAGAAAAAGGTGCATTTCTCCCTGTCATCCACCACATTGACCGGAATCCGCTCTGCCCTGCAGTAATCCGCTATGCGCCCGTTTAACGCCTCATCATCCGTGGCCGCGATCACAAAATCCGCGCCGGCCAGATCTTCCATCTGCAGCGTACGCTCCCGAAACTGAAGAGAGGCCGCCGCATCTTTTTGCAACAGCTCCTCCTGTCCTTTCATACTCTCCTCGATCATAGGTGCGATCACCGTCAATGACGGACCGAACATCAAAAGTTTCTCTACTTTTCTGGCCGCGACTTTTCCGCCGCCTGCAACTACGCCGTGCTTTCCCTCTATCTCCATAAAAAAAGGAAAATATCCCATGCCAATGCTCCCTCTTATTCCATCGCACCTGCCACTACTTGTAAGACCGCCTCAAAAGAACTGCTGTCCAGCCCGTCCCGCAGAAGATACAGCATCTTTTCTGCTGAACATGCCGCATACTGCTCTTTCCAATGCTTATTCTCCTGCGTAAACTGATGAAACGCCAGTACCTTGCAGATTTTCTCCAGTTCTGCGTCCAGAATCTCTTCTGCATCGGCGAATGCCTGCCGCTTCAACCGGTTGTTGTCCTGCGCCAGCTTCTGAATATCATCCAGCGCCACCAGACGGCAGTGCTCCATCTTCCCGATCTCCCCATCAAGATCCGGCGGCATGGAGATGTCAAGAAATACCCGCTCCTTGGGCGTCTGAATGGCCTCCCTCACCCGTCCTGCAGTCATCGTATAATGAGGACTGGAGGTGGCCGATATGACCGCATCCACCGCCTCCAGGTAATGATAACGATTCTGATACTCCACATGCTCCACACGGTCGCTGTTGCTTTGACAGATGCCATTGTGGGAGCGCACCGTGGCGATAACGTGGATATTTGTGTGACTTAGCAGGTTCTTTAAAATAATACCGCCCATCTGTCCGCTGCTGCCCATCAAAAGCACCGTCTTATGGGGCAGCGGCAGATGAATCACTTCATTTGCGCAAAGTGTTGCCACAGAAACTGCCGTCTTGGAGATCATGGTCTCTGTTTTGATCCGTTTGGCACAAGAAAGTGCTGCCTGAAAAATGCTGTTGAGTTCATAGCCGGCAGCTCCTTTTTCTTTGGCATACGTGTAGGCATCCCGCACCTGTCCAAGAATCTCATCTTCGCCGATGACCATAGACTCCATCCCGCAGGTGACGCGGAAAAGATGACGCAGGGCCTTGCGTCCCTGGTATCTCCTGACCAGCTTCCTGATCTGTTCTGCGTCACTGCCCGAAGCCTGTGCCAGCACACTCTCTAATGCCCGGAAGCAGTTTCGCTCTCCCTGCACATAAATCTCCGTCCGGTTGCAGGTAGATAACAGTACACACTCCTCCACCCCCATATCCTGCCGGATCTTTTGCAGCCAATGCCCTGCATCTTCTTTCGAAACATAGAACTTCTCCCGCTCCCCGGACGCCGCCGTCTTATGACTGATACTAATACACTCCATATCCTTAACAGGTCGCTCCACCTTTCAAATGCAGCTTCGCTCCGATAATCTCCTCTTTTCTCTCAAGCAGATCATCCGCAAGAAGCTGTGCCTGCACATTTTCAAAGCCCAGTCTGCTGATGGTATCCGCAAAACGTTCTCCCGTGCGTCCCTGTTCTCTAAACAGCAGGATCGCCTTTTCCAGTACGGAAAGTACTTCCTCTTCCTCCAGGAATATCTTATCTAACTTATGCCCATGCGCAACCCTCTTGCCCCAGCGCCCGCCGATATAGATACGATAACCGTAACTGCTCTCTTCCGATGCCTTAAACGGACATTTGCCCACGCACCGTCCGCAGTTATTACATTTATCCGGATCGATCACCAGCTTGCCGTCCACCACCTGGGATGCCTCCACCGGGCAGGCCAGCGAAACCTGACAGATCTTGCAGCCATGACACTTCTCTAAATCGATCACCGGCACTCTCTGCCCCACAATACCGAAATCATTCAGATCCGGTTTCACACAATTGTTTGGGCAGCCGCCTACCGCGATCTTGAACTTGTGCGGCAGTTTCACGGACGCATACCCGTGGAAGAACCGCTCGTGTATCTTGTCAGACAAAGCATAGGAATCCAACAGCCCGTACTGGCAGGTAGTTCCTTTACATGCCACCACCGGACGTACTTTAGAGCCCGTGCCGCCGGTCTCTAAGCCTTCTTCTGCCAAAAAAGCCCGCACATCCTCTATCTTCTCAAAAGGCACGCCCACGATTTCCATGGTCAGACGCGTTGTCATGACTACATCGCCGCTTCCAAACATCTGTGCCGCTTCTGCGATCTTCTTATGTTCCGCCGCGGTGATCTTGCCGTTTCTGGTGATCACACGGACATTAAACCGATCCGTCCCCTTATTATGCAGACAGCCAAGCGCCTTCACACGGGTGATCTCCTCCGGGGGAACCGTCACCACACCCGGCCTGCTCTCCACCTTCACCACATTGAAGAAGGAAGAACCCTCTAACACTTTCGTGTTCGTATACCCATACCGTTTCAGCCTGTTCTGCAACAGATAAGCTCTCTTGCCTTTCGCACAGACAAGTAACAGCTTTTCCTCCTTTGAAAGTCCCGGCACCTCACCTTTTACTTTTAACAGATCTACGTAAGTGGCGCCCGCAATCGTAGGCCCTGTCGGATTTACATCTATCACACGATATTCTTTGGCTGCACCTGCCCGGTACTCTGCCGGCGTAAAGCTGTCCATATCGCCATTTAACTTATTTAACAGCATATGTACTGCCTGCACGAAAGGATGGATCGCCGTGGAAAAAGGAGGCGCATAGGATAAATCCAGACAGGTCATCTGCTCCATGGTTGCTCCAAAGGTCACCGCCATCACGCCAATATCCGTTACCTTATCTACCGCACCGGGTCCCAATACCTGAACACCCAACAGTTTGTGAGTTGCCGCATCCGCCACCAGCTTAATCGCGAACCATGCACTGCCCGGATAATAATGGGCTTTATCGTCTGTTACCGCCAATACACAAACAGGCTCGTACCCTGCGGCTTTCGCCTGTTCTTCGGACAATCCGGTTCTGCCGCCTGACAGTCCCGGCAGCTTCACCACGCCGGTTCCCAAAACGCCCGGGTAGGACACATCCCGTCCGCCCAGCGAAAGTGCCAGCGTTCTGCCTTCCATATTGGCGGAAGACCCCATAGGGGACCACTGTCTTTCTCCGGTAATGCGGTTTTTCACCATCGCACAGTCTCCGGCCGCATAAACATCTGCCACGTTGGTCGCCATTTTATCATCCACCAGAATGGTTCCCTTGTACATTTCAATCCCCGTATCCTGCAAAAATCCGGTATTCGGACGGATACCGATGGAAAGAACCACCACATCTGCCGGAAGAAGTCCCTTATCCGTCTGTACGCCCTGCGCTCTCTCATCGCCGGTAACACCTTCCAGTTTTGTACTGGTCATCACCTTGATTCCCTTTTTGGCCAGATGACGAACCGCATAATCTGCCATTTCCCCGTCAAACCCCGGCATGATCTGGGGTGCCATATCGATCAGGGTCACCGAAAGACCCTTCTCCAACAGATTCTCGGCCACTTCTAAGCCAATAAAACCGCCGCCCACTACCACAGCGCGTTTCACACCGTCTCTCGCTATATAATCTCTGGTCTCGATCGCATCATCCGGTGTGCGCATCACGAAGACCCCCGGCAGGTTTAATCCCGGCAAAGGCGGAACCACCGGAGAAGCCCCGACCGCCACGATACAAGCATCATACGCATACACTTCCTCTGCACCCGTGCGGATATTTTTCGCCGTTGCCTTCTTTTCCACAGGATCAAGCGCCACGACTTCCCGCTGGGGATAAACCATTGCCCCGGTCAGGGCACTGTATTTTTCCGGCGTATTCACGATAAGCTGCTCTTTCTCTGAAATCGCACCGCCCACATAATAAGGCAAGCCGCAGCCGGCATAGGAAATGTCTTTTCCCTTGGTGACGATCGTCACCTCCGCCTCCGGATTGACCCTCTTAAATTTTGCAGCGGCCTTTGTTCCTGCCGCCACGCCGCCGATCACTAATAACTTCATAGTCTGCCTCCTCTTTTCTATCAATTACGTTACCCCATCATGACATTCTGAAACTGTCTTTTGTTTTCTGTCATTGCATTCTACTAATTATCATGCCACAATCAATGTGAAAATGCAATTGAAGATATTTCACAAAAACTAAGACCGCTATCCATCCTACTGCGTTAACGGATAACGGCCTGTTAAAGTTGTCCTCTTTCCTTCCTCTTACCTCTGCAAACATTCCTATGATATCAATAGCGTTTCACTTCTTTCAGTTCCTGATACAGCACTCTGTAATTATCGTACCGCACCCGGCTGATCTTACCTGCCTCCACAGCCTCCTTCACGCCGCAGGAAGGCTCACTCATATGGGCACATCCCCGGAACTTGCATGCAGGCTCATATTGTCGGAATTCCGGATAGTATCCTCCCAGTTCCTCCTTGGTGATCTCAGAGATATCAAGAGAGGTAAATCCGGGCGTATCTACAATATAAGTCTCCTCTCCCAGCGCAATGATCTCCGAATGCCTGGTCGTATGCCTGCCTCGCTCTATCTTCTCACTGATGGCCCCGGTCTCCATGTTGGCCGCCGGAGAAAGCTTATTGATCAAAGAGGATTTGCCCACCCCGCTGGGTCCGGCCAGTGTCGTGGTCTTTCCTGCAAGGAGCTTTCTTACCTGCTCCACCCCTTCGTTCTCCAGTGCACTGATAAAAAGCACCTGATAACCACAGGTCTCATAAGCTTTTCGCAAAGCTTCTTTTTCCTCAGGCGCCGCAATGTCCTGTTTGTTAAAACAGATGATCGTAGGAAGCTTCTGCCTTTCCATCCGGATCAGGAAGCGGTCCAACAGATTGAAATTGGGATTCGGCTTGACGATGGCAAACAGGATCAGCGCCTGATCCACATTGGCCACCGCCGGCCTGATGAGCGCACTTCTGCGCGGCCGGATCCTACGGATATTGCCAAGCATTTCTTTCTCATTCAGCACATCCACATCCACATCATCCCCGACCAACGGCTTCACATGGTCCTTTCTGAATATCCCTTTTGCCTTGCACTCATAGACTCCCTGTCCTTCCACATGGACATAATAGAATCCTGCAATCCCTTTGATAATCTTTCCCTGCATACGCTCTCAGCTTATTCTCCCACAAACGTAATCGGACGGTGTACTGTCTTAACTTCCGAAGAGCCCGGTATGGTCACAGTCTCTCCTGTCTCAGGATCTGTGGTCGTTGTTTCATGTCTCTCCACTGTAAAAGTAAACGTGATCACACCATTGGGTGATTTGATCCCCGTATAGTTGGCCGCTACCGGGAAGGTTGTCGTCTGCGTATTCAAAAGCTGTGTGCCATCCGCTGTCGTAACGATGACATTTACCTCCATGCCGTTCTGGTAATCCGCATCCTCTGTCGGCGCCGTAATCCCTTCCGAATAACTGTAGGTGCCCTGGGAAGGCCCGATACTAACCCTCAAATCCACTGTCGTTCCTTTGTCAACATAAGAACCCATGGAATAACTCTGATAACAAACCTTATCCGTCAGGGCAGGATCTTCATTCTCTTCCTCTGTCACTGTGCCCACCACAAGGTCGCTCTCTGTCAGAAGTGCTGTGGCATCCATCTCCGTCATGCCGATCACATTCGGAACTCTGACTTTATTCTCCTCTGACCCCTGGCTCACCCGTATGATAATGGAAGACCCCTCCGGTGCTGTAGTCTCTGCCTCCGGGGACTGGGAGATCACATAACCGTTTTCTACCGAAGCGTCATAGCTTTCCACTGCGTTGACCACGAAACCGTCTTTCTCCAGAATAGAAGTAGCTTCTGCCTGAGATTTGCCCGTTACGGACGGAACGGTAATCCCTTCTGTCTCCTGTGACACGGTAAGAACCACATTGCTGTCCTTATCGACCATGATACCGTCCTGGATGCTAGCACGCAGAACGGTTCCTGCTTTATATGCCGTCGACACTTCGTATTGAATTTCCGGTGTCAGGCCAAGCTCCAGAAGAGCACGTTTTGCTTCTTCCACATCCATGCCGACCACGCGGATCATTTCCACCTGCTCCACGCTCTCCTGCGCCGTATCTGCCTCTTCCAGACCAAACTCAAACACACCAAGCGTCCTGCCAATCAGGAAAATCACGATACCGCCAATCAACAAAGCAGCCACTACCGCCAAGATCGTGGTAATCTTCTCCATTCTGGGATCATAGTCTTCTTCATCGTAATCCCAGTCCTCGTCATCCTCATCTTCTTCGTCGTCTTCATAGTCCTCATAAGAACGTACATTGTTCCTTCGAAGGCGCATAGCCTCATCCATGGAGTCCCTGCTGTCTGACTGACGCTTGATCTGCACCATGTCCCGGTCTGTGATCATTCTGGTAGATGCCTCTTCATCCGGGTCAATCACCTTCACGAAATCTTCATCCGGGTTGATCAGGGACTGCTTTAAGTCAACAATCAATTCCGCCATGGACTGATATCTTCTGTCCGGGCTCTTCTGACAGCATTTACATACAATATGCTCTACACTGATCGGAATCTCCGGCACATAATCTCTGGGAGAGGGCAGTTCTTCCTGTATATGTTTGATGGCGATAGCCACTGTAGTCTCCCCGTTAAAGGGTACTCGTCCCGTCAGCATTTCAAACATGGTAATACCTAAGGAATAGATATCGCTCTTCTCGTCGCTGTAGCCGCCTCTTGCCTGCTCCGGGGAAGTATAATGTACCGATCCCATCACATTGGAAGTGATGGTATTGCTGGTGGCTGCCTTGGCAATGCCAAAGTCCGTCACCTTTACCTTGCCCTCCTTGGATATAATAATATTCTGCGGCTTAATATCACGATGGATAATATGATTGTTATGTGCCGATTCAATGCCCATGGAGACCTGAATGGCAATACTGACAGCTTCCTTCACGGAAAGCCTTGCTTTCTTCTCGATATATTTCTTCAGGGTGATCCCTTCTACCAGTTCCATGACAATATAGTAGATACCCTGTTCTTCTCCCACATCATAAACATTGACGATATTGGGGTGCATCAGTCCTGCCGCCGCCTGTGCCTCCACACGGAACTTGGACACAAAATTGGCGTTCTCACTGAACTCCTGTTTCAGTACTTTCACTGCCACAAACCGGTTCAGCTTATGATCTTTTGCTTTATATACATCCGACATACCGCCGGTACCGATCTTTTCTAAGATCTCATACCGGTCCCCTATCATCATACCAATCTTAATCATGTTTCACCTCGTCTGCTAACGGTTCAATGACAATCACGGAAATATTGTCTTTGCCGCCGTTTTGGTTGGCCGTTCTCATCAATTCTTCTACCCTGTCCTCAAGATTTCCATCGCCCTTTAAGATCCGGCATATCATCTCGTCTTCCACCATGTTAGTCAAACCGTCAGAACAAAGTAAAACCATATCTCCTGTCTGTAATTCCACATTAAAAAAATCTACTTCCACATCACTTCTTGCGCCAACGGCTCTCGTGATGATATTTTTATCCGGATGGTTTCTGGCTGATGCCTTATCGAGACCACCCATACGGACCATTTCCTCCACCAGCGAATGATCCTCTGTAATCTGTCTGATCTCATCGTTTATCACGTAAAGTCTGCTGTCGCCTACATTTGCGACCTCCAGATATCTGCCCAAACAGGTTGCCGCCACAATTGTAGTCCCCATACCGCTTAAGGCTCTGTTCTCTCTGGCCCTTTTTCTCAACTGCTCATTGGCACGGGCTATGGCGTTGTTCAGGATCTTGACGGGACTCTTTTCAAAAGATCTGCCGATCTCCTCCACCACAGTCTCCACGGCCAGTCTGGATGCATAGTCTCCCGCATTGTGACCTCCCATTCCATCCGCCACAATAAATACATTGGGCAGATTCCCGACAGGTGTCTCCGACAGATAAATATAATCCTGATTCAGTTGTCTCTTTCTTCCAATATCTGTCAGCGCATAAGACTTGAGCACAGTGTTGTCCTCCCCGACTTTTTACCAGTTAATAATATTAGCATATAAGCTGCAAAAGAGCAAGCCAAAAACGCCTGTGCACCTTATCTGCCCCCTGTCTGACAGGTCTGTTTTTCTATAAATCTCCGCCTGAGCTGTCCGCAGGCTCCGTCAATATCCCGTCCCATCTCTCTGCGGACGGTAGCCGTAACGCCGCCCTTTTGCAGTCTGTCTCTAAAAGCCTCCACCGCCTGCCTGTCCGATTGTACATAATCCCGTTCTTTGATTGGATTGACGGGAATCAGATTCACATGGCAGTTCAAGCCTTTGATTAGTTCTAGCAACTGTTGTGCATCCTTTTTCGTATCATTCACTTCCCGCACCAGGCTGTATTCAAATGTAATCCGTCTTCCTGTCTGCTCAAAATAATAGGAACAGACCTGCATCAATTCGGAAAGAGAATAGGTATTGGCAATGGGCATCAGTTCTCTTCTCTTATCGTCTGTCGCCGCATGCAGAGACAGTGCCAGCGTGATCTGCAGCTTCTTTTGGGCCAGTTCCCGCATCTTAGGCACAATGCCGCAGGTGGAAACCGTCAGGTTTCTCTGGCTGATATGGAGCCCGTTTTCATCCGTAAGCAGGGTGATGAATCGAAGCAGGTTCTCATAGTTGTCCAAAGGTTCCCCCGTGCCCATGACCACCACATTGGATACTCTCTCCCCGCTCTCCAGTGTGACCGCATACACCTGATCCAGCATCTCAGAGGCAAGCAGATTACGCTTAAGCCCGTCCAGTGTGGACGCACAGAATCTACATCCCATCCGGCACCCTGCCTGAGAAGAGATACACACGGAATTACCATGTTTATAGTGCATCAGAACACTCTCGACCACATTCCCGTCAGGAAGCGCAAACAAATACTTCTTTGTTCCGTCTATCTGGGACTCTTGTACTTCCAGCATCTGAAGCGCCGTGTAGCGGTAGGATTCCCTGCATTTTTCCTTAAGCGTTGCCGGGATATTAGGCATTTCCTCATACCCTCTCACCAGTTTCTTATGCATCCACTCATATAGCTGCACTGCCCGGAAAGGCTTTTCTCCAAGCATTCGCATCTCTTCTTTTAGTTCTTCCAGTGTGAGAGACTTGATATCCCTCTTCTCTTCTGCTTCCATCCGCTCTTCCTGCTTCTTCTATTTCTTTCTGAACTTCGCCATAAAAAAACCGTCTGTCTCATGGATTCCGGGCAAAAGCTGCAAGGTATCCTCCTTACTATATGGCTGCAGTATCTCTGGCAAAAATGCCTTCATGCTCACCTTCTCCATCGGAAACTCCCGACAGATCCACTCTGCCATCTCTTCATTTTCTGCCGGATTCATGGTGCAGGTACTGTACATCATGATCCCGCCTGGTCTGATATATGGTATCACATTGGCCACGATCTCCCTTTGCAGTTGATTGACTTCCTGCAAAGACTCCTTCGTTACTCTGTACTTGATATCCTGCTTCCTGCCGATGACACCAAGTCCCGAGCAGGGAACATCTGCCAACAGCACATCTGCCTTACCCACAAGGTCTGGATCCTGGATGCGGGCATCCTGTACCCTTACGGATACATTCTTAACCTGCAGCCTTTTCCTATTTTCTTCTATTCTGTCCGTCTTATAGTCGGATACGTCACAGGCAATGACCTGCCCTGTTCCTGCAAGCTTATCCGCCGCATGCAGTGCCTTACCGCCCGGTGCCGCACAGACATCAATAACCGTATCCCCTGGCTGGATCCCGGCCGCCTCGACCACCAGCATGGAACTGACATCCTGCACGGCAAAAAGCCCTGTCTCATACCCTTCCATCCTGTGAATGCCCTCTATCCCCTCAATTTCTGCCGCATACGGCAGATAAGGATGTCTTCTGACACCGGCACCCGCCTGTGACCAGACTTGCAGCAGCCTCTCCCGTTCTTCTTCCGGCATCTCTTCCCGCAGGCGGATTCCTATTGTACGCCTGTCCAGATAAGCCTGTAGAATCTTTTCACAGGATGCCTCACCATATGATTTAATAAAGTGTTCTACCAGCCACACCGGCATGGAATAACACACGGATAAATATTCTAGATAGGATGTCTCTTTGTCCGGCCAGGCGATCTGTCCGCGTCCCCGTGCAATATTTCTTAAGACCCCGTTGACATAGCCCTGCAAAGTCTGAAATCCCCTCTTTTTGGCCAGTTTCACCGCCTCATTACAAACTGCCGCATCTGGAATATGATCCATAAACAGGAGCTGATAGGTGCTCATGCGAAGCAGCTCCCGAATAAGCGGCTTCATCTTACGTACCGGCGTCCTGGAATACAGATCAAGCACATAATCTATCTGGATCCTGCGCTCGATACATCCCTCGCACACCCGCTTGATGAAAGCTTTCTCCCGGCCATCCAGATAATCGTATTTGGTCAGCACGCCTGCAAGCAGAACGTTACTGTATTCCTTTTCCCTGGACAATTCCAACAACATATCCAGTATGATTTCTCTTCCATTCATATTAGTCTCTATCCCGTCTTCCAAACAACAATACCAACCGGAGTAATTGCAGGATTGCCGATGCTGCCGCCGCTACATAAGTCAGTGCTGCCGCCTTTAATACCTTACGGCACCCGCTCACCTCATCCCGCTCCATCATGCCATAATCACCAAGCATAGCAAGCGCACGGCCGGAAGCATTAAACTCTACCGGGAGCGTCACCACCTGAAAGAGCACCGCCAAAGCAAATACCCATATACCGATCTGAATGAGCATCTGATTCATCCCCAGAACCGCTCCCAGAATAACTAAGGGAATCCCTGCCCTGGATCCGATATTCGCTGCCGGTACAAGAGCCGAACGTATTTTGAGCGGCGCATACTCCTGCTGATGCTGTACCGCATGGCCGCACTCATGCGCCGCTACACCAATCGCCGCGATAGAAGACGATCCATACACGGAATCGGAAAGCCGCAGTACTTTATTCGCCGGATCGTAATGATCTGTCAGGCTGCCTCTCACATGCTCAATATGCACATCGTAGATGCCTGACATGGCAAGAATCTTCTGTGCCGCCTGTGCTCCTGTCATACCTGTCCTGCTGCGCACCTTTGCATATTTACTATAAGTAGAATTGATCCGCATCTGTGCATAAATACACAGCATGGCTCCGATCAATACCAGTATATACGTTGGATCAAAATAGTAACCATAATACCCGTAATGTCCCATTTTACCACCCTTTCTGCCCCGCTGTCCAAGATACTCTCATATTATCCGAGGCATTCTCCTGCCCGGATGGGATATCCCAGCAGAAAATCTTTCACATCCATACGCTTCTTGCCCTCCATCTGTACCGAGAGCACCTTGAGCGCTCCTGCTCCGGTCTTCACATAAAAGGCGTCTTTCTCCACACCGATCACTGTGCCCGGCCTATCCGTAGCTATCTGTGTTCCGAACTCTTCTTCCGCCACCGGTTCCTCTTCCCAGATTTTCAAGTTCTTGCCGCGAAATGTCGTAGAGGCTCCCGGCCAGGATATGAGGCCGCGGATCAGACAGTCCAGTTTATCGGCAGGCATACTCCAGTCGATCTTTCCCATGGACTTTTGCAGCATCTTTGCATAACAGGATTCTTCCTCGTTCTGTCTGCGGGGCGTTAACTCTCCTGCAGGCAGCTTTACAAGTGCTTCCACGATCAGTTCTGCCCCTGCCGCCGCCAATTTGTCATGCAGAGAATCTCCGGTCTCCTTTTTTTCGATCGCCACTTCTTTTTGCAGCAGGATATCCCCCGTATCGATCCCCTTATCCATTTGCATGATGGTGATGCCGGTCATTGTCTGGCCATCCATGATCACCCGCTGAATGGGCCCCGCTCCTCTGTATTTCGGAAGCAGGGAAGCATGTATGTTGATACAGCCATAGGGAGGCATGTTCAGTATCTCTTCTGACAGAAACTGCCCGAAAGCTGCCACCACAAAAACATCCGCCTGGTACCCCCGCAATACCTCCACAGCCGCCGGCTCTTTGATCTTTACCGGCTGAAATACCGGAATATCGTGGGCAAGTGCACATGCCTTTACCGGCGTCATCTGCAATTCCTTTCCTCTGCCCTTCGGTTTATCCGGCTGGGTCACTACTGCCGCCACCTGATGGCCTGCCTCTATGATGGCCTGCAGTGCGCCCACTGCAAAATCAGGCGTTCCCATAAATACTACTCTCATCTTTACCACCTACTCTTCCTCATCCGTCAGATCTTCTGTATCCAGAAGCTGTCCTTCCACCTTCTCCACATAAAGATGGCCTTCCAGATGGTCCAATTCGTGGCAGATGGCCCTTGCAAGCAATTCTGTGCCTTCTATTTCAAAAGGATTCATATTCTCATCGTAAGCCATTGCCTTAACATAGTTAGGTCTCTTGACGTGTCCGGTCTTGCCGGGAACACTTAAACACCCTTCATACCCTTCCTGTTCTCCGCTGGTCTCCAATATTTTCGGATTGATCATCAACAGCGGTTCTTCTCCCGTGACATCAATCACCACGATCCTCTTAAGGATACCCACCTGAGGTGCTGCCAGACCTACTCCATTGGCCTCATACAGCGTCTCAAACATATCGTCGATCAGCTCTTGTATCCTGGGGGTAACCTCAATCACTTCCTTACACTTCTTGGTCAGGACCGGATCTCCAATCTCTCTTATCTTTCTGGTCGCCATACTATCTCTTCCTCCCATTTCTTCTAATATGTAGTCATCGGGTCAAAATCAAATTGAACCGTCTGATGCTTCAATTCCTGCTGTCTGCAAAAAGCTTCCAATCGGTCCTTTACTTCCACCAGTACCTGATAGCTCTCGTGCCGCACATAAAAAACATGACGGTAGAGATCATTCAGTTTACCGATCGCTGCCTCTGCAGGTCCAATCACATGAAGTCCCTCTGTATGCTCCTTCTCTGTATTGACCAAATTAGTCATCTGTTCGCCCAATGCTTTTCCGCGCTCTTGTATCTGAGAAACAATCAGCACAGCCAGCATATGTGCTACCGGCGGATACTGCATGAAATCACGATAAGCGATCTCCTCCTCATAGAATCCCCCATAATCCTGGCTGGCCGCATGGACCACACTGTAGTGATCGGGTTGATACGTCTGCAATACCACCTCGCCAGGTTTATCTCCACGCCCGGCACGGCCGGCCGCCTGCGTCAATAGCTGAAAAGTACGTTCTCCGGCGCGATAATCATTCTGATTCAGTGACAGATCTGCCGCCAGCACTCCCACCAATGTCACGTTGGGAAAATCATGCCCCTTCACGATCATCTGCGTGCCCACCAGAATATCCGCCTTTTCATCGGCAAAAGAAGATAATATCTTCTCATAGCTTTCCTTCGTGCGGGTGGTATCCGCATCCATGCGCAGTACCCGCGCCTCCGGAAACTCCCGATGTATGGCCTCTTCAATCTGCTCGGTTCCGGCTTTGAATCCCATCAGATACGGAGAGCCACAAGAAGGGCACTTTTTCTTCTTTACTTCCTCGTAGCCACAATAATGACATACCAGCTTGCCATTCCTGTGTTCCGAGAGAGACACATCACAATGCGGACATTTCATCACATGCCCGCAGGCTCTGCAGGAGACAAATCCCGCGTAGCCCCTCCGGTTTAGAAAGAGTATCGTCTGCTCTTTCTCCCGCAGCCTCTCTTCCATCAGTTCTCTGAGCTTTCTGCTGAATACGGAACGGTTGCCTTGCTTTAATTCCTCCCGCAGATCCACAATATAAACCTGTGGAAGTACACTGCACCCTGGTCTGCTTCTCATCTCATATAACTTATATTGTCCCAGCCTTGCCCGATAATATGCCTCCAAAGAAGGAGTTGCAGATCCTAATACGACACTGGCTCCATACAAAGAAGCAATCTGGATTGCCGTTTCCCTTGCGTGATATTTGGGACTTGATTCGCTCTTATAACTGCTCTCATGTTCCTCATCCATGACAATGACACCCAGGTTCATAAAGGGCGTAAAAAGCGCCGATCTCGGCCCTATGATCACGTCTATCTCCCCTGTTTTCGCCCGCTCGATCTGATCATATTTTTCACCCATAGACAGCGTAGAATTCATCACTGATACCCGGTCACCGAATCTTTTATAAAACCTGAGCAGTGTCTGATACGTCAGTGCAATCTCCGGGATCAGCACGATCGCCTGTTTCCCCATGGCGATCATCTGCTCTATGATGCCCAGATACACTTCTGTCTTGCCGCTCCCGGTAACGCCATGTACCAGATAAGTCCCGGGGCAGCCTGCCCGGTAATCCGCAAGCACCTCCTCTATGATGCGTTCCTGCATCTCATTCAGTTGAGGTCTTTCTTCCTCCCTGTTCATCCTTCTGACAGGATTCCTATAATAGGATTCCCGTTCGATCTTAAGACATCCCTGTTTTTCCAAGGCCTGCAGAGTAGCCGGTGCTACGTTAAGCTTCTGCCTGATCAACTCATAGGGCAGTTCTTCTTCCGTAAGAAGCGCCTCCAGTACCCGTACCTTCGCTGCCTGATGTTTGCTTTTGCACCGTATGATCATTTCCGGCAGTTCTTCTTCCGGTATGACGCGCACTACCTTCTTTTTCTCCAGTTGTTTCAGCTTCTGTTTCACGGGCAGTACCGTCTTAAGGGCTGTGATCATAGTGGAGCCATACTGTCTTTTCAACCAATATGCTATCTGAATCTGTCTGCCCTGTGCGGAAATGCCCCTTTCATCCACATCTGTAATTTCTTTCAGCTTCTCCCTGGGATAATCCGTCTGATCGGATATGTCTACCACATAACCCACTTTATCCTGATTGCCCCTGCCAAAAGGTACATGTACTCTCATGCCGGGCTGTATGATATCCGCAAGCGCCTGCGGAATCTTATACTGGAAGGGTCTGTCTACTTTTTCATGGGATATGTCCACAATAATATCCGCGTATAGTTCTTTCATGAAGCTACATCTCCTCCCGTCTGCCTTTACGATGGAATGCTGCCCATACGCTCTGTTTATAGATAGGATTCAGTTTCCACGGCACTCCTGCAGAATTTCCTGGATCAAAACCCTCTCGTCCATAGGATATTTCACACCGTTGATCTCCTGATAATCTTCATGCCCCTTGCCCGCCAGCACAATAATATCCCCCGGCTCCCCATGCTCTATCGCATAAGCAATGGCTTCTTTCCGGTCACAGATCTCCACATACTTCCCTGTCGTCTTACCCATGCCGGTCTTAATGTCGTCAATGATATCCTGTGGGTCCTCAAAACGCGGATTATCAGAAGTAATAATGGTCAGATCCGCCATACTTCCACTGACTTCTCCCATCTCATACCGCCTCGACTTCGCACGATTACCGCCGCATCCAAACAGACAGACCAGACGATGTGGATGATAGGCCCGCATCGTAGTCAGAAGGCTCTTTAGTGCCATGGCATTATGCGCATAATCAATCATCAGTGTAAAGTCATCCGATACCTTGACCATCTCTGTCCTGCCCTTCACCTTGGCCGCAAGAAGCGCCGACCGGATATTTTCTTCCTGCACCCCGAAATGCCGGCAGATGGCAATGGCCGTGAGTGCATTGTATACATTAAATTTACCAGGCGAAGCGGTCTCTACCTGAAAATCCATCAATCCTTTCACTGCAAAACGCATCCCCAGCCGTCCCGATCCGCTTAAAAATTCAATATTCTCTGCCCGCAGGTCGGCCTGGGTATCAATCCCATAAGTCTCAAGCTTACAACTGCAGCCCTTCGTAACTTCCTCCCAGTGCTCGTCATCATGATTGACAATCCCGATTCTGCACTGTTGAAAGAGCAGTCCCTTACACCGCATGTAATCTTCAAAATCCTTATGCTCGTTCTCACCGATATGATCCGGCTCAAGGTTCGTAAAGATACCGAAGTCAAAGATAAATCCCTGGGTCCTGTGCAGCATAAGCCCCTGGGACGACACTTCCATCACCACCGTATCCAATCCCGCATCTGCCATCTGTCTGAAATATTTCTGGATCAGATACGACTGAGGCGTCGTATTCTCCGCATGAATGTGTGTTTCTCCTATGATCGTCTCTATCGTACCGATCAGTCCTACATGCCTGCCCGCCTGTTCCAGAATCGATTTGACCAGATAAGTTGTCGTTGTCTTCCCCTTTGTTCCCGTAATGCCGATAATCTGCATCTTTTCCGCAGGATAACCAAAATAAGCGGCCGAGATAAACGCCATGGCATAATGTGTATCTTTCACCCGGATCACCGTCACGTCCGCATCCTCTGGCAGTTTAGTTTCTTTCTCCACAAGAAGCGTGGTCGCCCCGGCCCTCACCGCATCCTTCGCATAAACATGACCATCTATCCTGGCACCCGGAATACAGACAAACATACAGTCCTGCACCACCTTGCGGGAATCATAGATGACATCTGCAACTTCCCGCTCCAAGGTGCCGCAGACGCATTCATAATCAATCTTTTCCAACAACTTACTCAATACCGCCATACTTTTTCTCCTTTATCAAATCCTCTTAAATTAAGATAGCATGAAAACCTTATCTTTTCAACTTATGACGCCATTTCCTGCACAAGCAGTCTTTTTTCATATTCTCTTTAAATTTTCTTAATGTTTTTTTATTCTTTTATAACAATCTAAACACATTTTGGACACAATTCGGCTTTATGATAATAAGCAAGATAGTTGAAGAATTCACTATCTCCCCCTCATAAGAAAACTGCGGAAAAGCCTGGGAAGCCCCCAGGCCTTTTCGTTTGCCCGGGAATCAGGAATACTCCTGCATGATGATCTGCAGATTTTCCTGTCCTCTGTACACATTGATATCCGGATAATACACGATACTGATGCAGATTTCATTGCTGCCTTCCCCATATAGTCTGTCAACCTCCTGCTTCCCAAAAGATTGGGCTAAAAAGGCATGAAAGTCTTCCAGATTGCCAAAGTACATCATATCATATCGTCCGCCATGCTCATCCTCCACCCGGTATTTCCCCACATTCCTATTCTTACCTAAGATGCTCCCTCTTAGTATTCTGACATTCTTTTGCGCAAAAACAGGCTTGGAATTTCCGTTGCCAAAAGGTTCTAATACCGCAAGCTGCCTGACAAAATCCAACGTCACATACGACATGGGCATGGGTACATCAATATGTATCGTCTCCACAAAATCTTCTGCAGTCAACTGACAATGTTCATTTAAGTAACGGCGGAACCTCTCCACATTTTCTTCCGGCATGGATACGCCCGCCGCCAGCTTATGTCCGCCATACTTTGTATAGAACTCCTTGCACTCACTCATTCTGTCATACATATGATAGGCATCTATGGATCGTCCCGATCCCTTCACACCCTCCTTTGTCCTGGTCAGCACAAAGGCCGGTTTGTGATACTGTTCCCTGATACGCCCGGCAATGATCCCTGCCAGGCTCTCATGACAGTCCGGCAGATAAACAATCAATACTTTATCCTCTTTCAAATCCGTATTCTCAATCATCTCTACTGCCTGACTGGTTCCCTGGAGGGTCATGCCCTTCCTGCTGTCGTTCAGCTCCTTCAGTTCCCCTGCAATGGCAACCGCCTCTGCCCTGTCTTTGGTGCGAAACATTGTAAGCGCCCGGCTGGCCGTATCCAGACGGCCCGTGGCATTCAGGCAGGGTCCTAATACAAACCCTATATGATATACCGAGAGTGCCTTATCCTGCAGGCCGTTCACCACCGTCAGTGCCCTGAGACCATAGTTATGTGACTGCTCAATCTGTCGCAGGCCGTATTTGACAATGATCCGGTTCTCATCTGTCAGTTCCATCACATCTCCCACCGTGGCAAATGCCGCGAAAGCCAGTAATTCCTGCAAAATCTCCTGCCTTTTGTTCCCTAACGCCTGCCCCAAAGGATAACGCTCCATCTTTTCCAGATAAATCTGCATAAGCTTATAAGCCACCACCGCGCCGCAAATGCCCTTGTAAGGATAGGGACAATCACTCTGTTTCGGATCCACCACCGCATCCGCCGCCAGCGGCCGTTCTGTCCGGCACCCGTCCGGTCCGACATCATAAGGCACCTCGTGATGATCCGTCACCACCACCGTCATGCCAAGCCGCTTCGCATAGGCAATCTGGTCTATCGCCGCAATCCCATTGTCACAAGTCAGCACCGTATCAATCCCTGCATCATGCGCCTCTTCGATCAACTTATCATTCAGACCGTAACCGTCCTGAATCCGATGCGGTATCACCGCATCCACCACCGCGCCACACTGCTCCAGACAACTGATCAGTATATAGGTAGAACATACTCCGTCGATATCATAATCCCCGATCACCCGTATGGGAAGTCCGGCCAATGTCTTCTCACACAATATATCAGCGGCCCGTTCAGCATCTTTTAATGCAAGCGGGTCATGTAGATCTGCAAGTGTGCCGTGAAGGAACCGCTCTATCTGCTCCTCTCCTATGATATCCCTATTCCTGATGATCCTTGCGATCACCGGATCGATCCCAAATTTCCTCGCTATTGCATTAAAGTCTGCCTTCTTGGCAGATACCATCCATTTGCTCATAAAAATACCCTCAAAAATGTAACGTTATCCCATGTCTAAAGATATTGTAACATTTTCAGAGGGTAATTTATAGTACTTCATGAAACAGTTCTGAATTAACAACCTTTATCCGACATCCTCACACTCTTTTTGCTGGTACATCTCATACTCCATCTTTCGGGCATGATACTGTGTATCCTCCAGAATCTTACGATTCGCCGCGATCACATCAGAAACAATACCGATCATAAAAGTCAGAAATCCCATAATCAGGAGCGTACAGCCCAGAATCAAAGACTGCACATGTCCGCCGCTGGTACCCATCAGATAATACAACAAAAACCGGAAAATATAAACCAGACCGATCAGGGTCGGTATACATGCTATAAAAGAAAAACACTTAAGAGGCTTGTACATCGCATAAGCCCGGATAATTGTCAGCATAGACCGTTTTACATATCCCCAAATACTACTGAACAGACGAGAAGGCCGAAGCTCTTCATTGGTTCTGATCGGTACGCTGGTAATCGGTATCCTCTGCCTGCCAGCCTGCACAATCGTCTCCAGTGTGTACGTATAATCATTGACCACATTGATATGCATCGCCGCATCCCTGCTCAATGCCCGGAATCCACTGGGTGCATCCGGAATGTCCGTATTGGATGCCTTACGCACCACCCAGCTCCCAAAATGCTGCAATTTCTTTTTAATAAAAGAAAAATGAGCCGTCTGGTCTATGGGCCGTTCCCCGATCACCATATCTGCCCTGCCTTCCAAAATCGGTGCAATCAGTGCCGCAATGTCCTGCGCACAATATTGATTATCCGCATCGGTATTGACAATAATATCTGCTCCATTGCGAAGACATCCATCCAGCCCTGCCATAAATCCCTTCGCCAGACCCCTGTTCTGATTGAAATTCACCACATGATGCACGCCCCAGTTCCTGGCCACCTCTACCGTATGATCGTGGCTGCCGTCATTAATGATCAGATATTCAATTTCATCAATCCCTTCCAGTTCTTTCGGAAGATCATTCAATGCAATCTCCAGCGTTTCTTCTTCATTATAACATGGAATCTGAATGATTAATTTCATGTCCGCTATCCTTCTCCTTCATTCTAATGTCTCTATCGTAAACAAAACCAGATTGGCTCCTTCTGCCACCGGTTCTGCTTTTTTTCTCATGTTGTCTAAATCAGGGTAGTACTGATCTACCAGCACATATCCCGTATGAAAATCAATATTTTCTATACCCGTCTCTAAATCCGCAAAAAGTATCACATCTATCTCCTGCTCCGGAAGATGAAACTGCACCAGATCCTCAAAAAGATATCCGCCATGATCCAAATAGACAATTTTCTGGCGCTTCTGCTCTTTCAGGTACTCAATAACATCCATGCATTCCAGATTGACATCATTGAACCAATAAGTATAGTTATGATTTAATATCATTGCGCCAACGATCTCTACACACATAAATACCGATAAGATCCAGGTAAGAACAGCAAACCGCCGCGCCACACAAATACACGCCACAAGCACCACTGCCAAAATGCTGCAAACCAGATAAGCCACCACCAGCTTTGAGCCAAAAGATTCTATCCTGTCAAAGTCTGTCAGCGGAAACGTATACCCGATACCCGCCGCAAAATATCCCTTGAAGACGTTCATCTCTCCCTGCTTCACATACCATGCCAGTAACGGTACGATACAGCCATGCACAGCAATACAGCAGGCTGTCTTCATAAGCAAATGCGTGCAATGAAACATGGATAGTACTCCAATACCAATAAAGACCGGTATCAGAAAATCGTTGTACCTTCCATAAACCACACCATCAATACGGGTGGTACCCGCCATAAAAACAGCTGAAACAGCAAACTGACCCAATAACGATAACAGCAAAAACTGACTGAGCCTGTCCCGAATATGCCTGATACAATAACCCACTGCAAAATAAACAGTTCCAAAAGAAGCCATGCCGATATAAAACAGCTTCCCGATACAACTGACTGTAAAATGCCAAATACCATCCAGGGACAATAAACGCAAAATCTTACCTGCCTGCCCCCCTAAGTCATTCACATCCTCCAGAGATGTCGCTGCTGTCCCATAAACTGCATCATTAAACAGCCCTTTTAAAAAGAATCCTGCCAGAAAAAATACCAAAAACGCCACTGCCCCCATTGCCAAAGCACGCCTGTCTTCCCGCTTTTGAATTCCATGTACAATCAAAATCACGCCACAGGCTATCAAAGTGCCTGCCGTGCGCATATGTACAAAAAACATATAAGACAACAGTGCCATGAGCAGAATGAGTGTTCTTCCACTGCCTGCTTTCAAAAAGCGCTGCATTAAATAGCCGACTAAGCAGTACAGAAACAAAAGCAGCGTCTCCGTCAATGTCATCTGCATATAATACAAAGACACCGGATAGAAAGCCGCGATCAGAAGGCTGAAAATCTTTTTGTCATAGTCAGTCTCTTCGAACAGCCCATCCAAAATTTTCTGTAAAAACAGAAAAACACCACATAAAAGCAAAGCATTCATACCAACAGCCATACGATAAGCCGCAAGCGGAGACTTACACAATGCAAGAGGTATTGCCAGAAGCAGTCCATAGCCATAGGAATAATAAGCAGACATCTGCGCACAGCAGCTCCAGTCATATCCCACCAAAGATGCCGCATTGGCCCAGTATCCGAATTCGTCTCCCAGAATAGAAAATCCATAAAGCCGCTGTATGCCATACCCGTAAATCCCGAAAATCAGTAACACATACAGGCCAAAATAAACCTTCTCCCTCTTTGTCTTTCCGTACATTCCGTCCTCCGTATGCATCCTATCACCGCACATAAATATTGGAAGGGAACTTGTCCCTTCCAATATATAAGTAAAATGCTATTTTTTACCAATTAATACTTAACAATAGCATATGCGCCCTGACCAGCTGTGGTAGCGAAAGTAACAGTGTTAGGATCTGTATCCATATCCTGAAGAACTGCTACAGCACCGCCGGGACGTACACAGATAACTGCAAATGTCTTGTCAGCCTGTGCAAAGGACTTCGGAATACCGAATTTAACAGCAATTGCTGCGCCATCGGACGGAAGAAGTGAGAACTTTCCACCAGCCATCTTACCAAGTTCGAAGTTAACTACCGGACCTACAGTTGCACCAAGTGCTGCTGCAGCTGCATCAATCACTGCCTGTGCTGCCGGACTCTTCTTGCCTTCGAAATTGTAGATTCTCGCATAAGGTCTCTCACCTGCTGCCAGAGCATAGCTAGCTGCGATCGTCTCCATAGAAGTTGTGATTGCTGTACCATTTACATTGGTAGCAAGATACACACCTGCCAGAGAAGACTTAACGCCTGCTACGGAACTTGTGGTAGGAACTGCTGCCACTGTGGTTACTTCTCCACCAGAAGACTCTTCAACAATCGTCTCTACAACCTTCTTCTCCTCTTTCTCCTCTGACTTACTGCTGCTGGATCCACCGTATGATGATGATCCACCATACGCAAATGCACTCATAGAAGAACCAACTATAAGCGCACCTGCCAGAGCGCAAGTCAAAACTCTTTTTGCCAAATTTGCTTTCATCGTATTTCCTCCTCGTTAGATGAATTATTTTGATATTAATAATATCATTTCTATTATAATATGCTATTACCAATATTTTTTCAAGTAGTTTTTATGTAAAAATTTAAATTAGTTGCAAGTTATGGATTTGGTTACTTAAGAAAGGCTGTGATTCCTATATGCAGAAAAGTTTAGAACAGTACCTGAGAGATCTTCGCAAATCCTTTGGATACTCGCAGGAGTTCGTTGCTTCCCACCTGAATATAACCCGCCAGACCTACTCTCATTATGAAACCGGGCGCATCAGTCCACCGATCAATTCTCTATATAATCTGGCCAAATTATACGGTATTCCTGTGGAAAATCTGGTGGAACGAAGTGTAACTTACAATATTAACGATGACTTCGCCAGAAATAAGGCACCAGAGGACACATTCCCATCCAAGGAGGATCTGACACCCTTTCTGGAATTTATCAATGCGCCTGAGCAAAACAAGAAATTTAAAAGCTTAAACAGAAGTGAAAAGTTCTTCCTATATTATTATGGACAGTTAGATCTGAGAGATCAGCAGGATATTCTTTCTTTTATGGTAAGCGCCAAATATTCCTGCGGATTTTCTAATCTCATGAATTTCTCTATGATTGTAAATGGAAGATAGTTAGACTATTTCACTACAATTACGGAGGATTGGTTATGGCAACTACTCGCAAAACTCGTGTTCCGATGACGGAACAGAT
>CATOMC010000018.1 GCA_951801245.1 uncultured Lachnospiraceae bacterium | reverse complement strand
GGAAAGCTGTCCACAAAGCGCAGAAGTATCTGGCTGGTTACGCAGGTTGGTGCTTTCTTTGTGGAAAACTGACGCGAGAAACTTTTTAAATTTCTCTCTTTTGACTATGAGAAGGCTGAACTGTTACCGATATATTCCAAAAAAACAGGATCTCATCCGCCCACCGGCTTATGACATCCCGTTTCTACTCAGTCAAATATGATTCTGTTCTTCCATCACGGAAGCAAAATACCCTGCGTGCCCGTCATCACCCTGCCGGCTCATAATAGGTATTCGCAAACGCAATATTCGTTGCATGATCTGCCACTCTCTCAAGCCCGGACACGATTTCGGAGAAGAGTGCTCCCGCCTCCGGTGTACACTCATTGTTGGACAGCCTGGTAATGTGCCTCTGCTGCAGTTCTTTCTCTTTCTCGTCGATGGCCTCTTCCAGATGTCTGATATCTTCCACATGATCCTCTGTGCTCTTGACGAACATATCTACGGAGAACCGCAGAACCGTATTCACCATGTCTATCATCTCACCCATCTCGCGCTGCGCTGCCTTGGAGAAGCCTACGCCCGTCTCCATCCTGTGTCTGGCCGCGTCCGCGATATTCTCCGCGTGATCGCCAATCCTCTCGATATCATTGACCACATGGAAAAGTGCACCGATACTCTTCAAGTCTTCGATCGGAAGCGTCGTCTGATTGATCTTCACCAGATAATTGGTAATCGCATGGCTTAAGAAGTCAATATTCTTCTCCACCTCATAGACTTCCTCAATCTCTTCCTGGTCAAGCGTCATCAGCGCATTCATGGCCCGGTTAAGGTTCTCATCTGCCAGAGACGCCATACGGTCAAGCTCCTTGATGACTTCCACCACCGCCGTAGCCGGATTTAAGACCACCTTTTCACCAATATATTTCAACTGATAGCTGTCCCGATAGCCAACCTTCTTATCGTCGCCGGGTACCAGCAGATATGTCAGTTTCACGATACCCTTAATGAAAGGCATCATGATGATAACCTGGAATACTTTAATAAAGATATGGGCATATGCCACCACACGGCCCGGATCGCTGCCTGCAAGCACCGTAAGCACCGCCACTACCTGATTCACAGCCAGTATAAAGATGATGTACACGATCACCGTTCCGATCACATTGAAGATCAGGTGGATCGCCGCCGCACGTTTCGCATCTTTCTTACCGTTTAAAGAAGCTAACAGTGCAGAGGTGCAGGCGCCGATATTACAGCCAAGAATGATGAACATACAGATGTCCATCCCGATCAGCCCCTGATTGGCTAAAAGCACCATAATACTGACCGTCACCGAAGAACTCTGGATCACCGCTGTCAGGACGGTTCCCAGAAGAACTGCCAGGATCGGCGTCTGCAAAGATGCAAACATATGTAAGACTGCCGGAGAATCTTTCATGCCCGACATGGCTCCCGACATTGTGCTAAGTCCCATAAAGAGCACACCGAACCCGATAATGACCTCTCCCCAGCGGGACAGCTTCTGCTTCTTGCAAAACATCACGATCAGCACACCCACAAGCAGAATCACCGGAGCCGCCTTCTCCAGTTTCAGGGAAACAAGTAATGCCGTCACCGTGGTACCGATATTAGCACCAAATATCACGCCGGCTGCCTGTGTCAGGGTCATCAGACCGGAGTTTACGAAGCTGACCACCATGACCGTACACGCCGAGGACGACTGGATGACTGCCGTAAAGAAGACACCCACCAGGATTCCCATGAAGCGGTTGGTCGTCAATCGTTCCAGGATTCCCCTTAATCTTGCACCGGCGACCTTTTCGATACTGTCGCTCATGATACGCATGCCATACAGGAACAGCCCCAGGCCGCCTGCCATGGAAAGAATGATCGTTAGATTCATCTTGGTTTACATTTCCTTCCTTTGTTCCTCAGATAAAACACTATCAGTTTATATTGTATCGAAAAAAAAACATACTTACAAGCCCTTAGTGCAAAAATTCCGACGCTTATCGACATATACCGTCACAATCCAAAGTCCCTGCCCGCAGCAATATCAAGTTTCAACTGTGCCCGCAATGCCTCCACATCATCGAATTTCTCCTCCGGCCTGCGAAAAGCATGGAGCTGCACCATGATCCGGCTGCCATAGATCGACTCGTCAAAGTCATAAAGATAGGTCTCCACCCCCATGACATGCTCCTGTGATACCGTAGGTTTGCAGCCGATATTGGAAATCCCCCGGTAACAGTGTCCGCCTAAGACCACACTGGAATAATAGACCCCGTTAGGCGGCAGAAGCTTATCCGGCTCCGGTAAAAGATTGGCCGTAGGCATCCCCAGCCTGCGTCCCAGTCTCTTTCCATGCTCCACCTGGCCGCTTACGCTGTAAGGTGCCCCCAGCATACGAGTCACAGCTTCCATCTGTCCTTCCCGGACTGCCCTGCGCACTCTGGTGGAACTGACCTCACCGCCATCCACATGCACCTTTTGGATCAGATCCAGATGATAGCCGCACGCTTTCGCATAGCGCGCCAAAAGTTCCTTATCCCCCTCGCCTCTTCGTCCAAAGGAGATATCCGGTCCGGCACAAAGATAAGCTGTCTGCATCTGCCTTGCCAGATACCGCTCCACGAACACCTCCGGCTCTGTGGCCGCCGTCTCCTGATTCAGTGGAAATTCAATCAGCACATCGACTCCCATCTGACGAAAGATTTCGCGCTTTTCCTCTTTGGTGGATAAATCCTTATCCTCCCCTCCGAAAAAGGCGGAAGCTGACGTGTCAAAGGTAAAGACAACGGCCTTTAATCCCTCTGTCTTCTTTTCCAGAATCTTATCGAGCAGTTTCCTGTGTCCCAGGTGGACGCCGTCAAATTTCCCCAAGGCCACGGCACTCTTTGTCTGTAACGTAAAATCTGTAGTATTTTGTATGATCAACATCTGTTATCCCGCCTACACGCTTCTTTAGGTAATTGCGAAACTCATCTCAATGCTGTAACAATTGTGTGAATAGTATATACTATTCGTGCAATTCTGGTGTCTTTCCTTATACAGATACCTCTTACAGAAACATCTTCAAAGGTTTCAGCTCGCCGGATTTAGCATGGTACTGATATATACCGTAAAACCTGCCGTTTTCATCATAAACCCGAACCTGTTCCTGCTCCTTAAGCAGGATATTCTCCATCAGGACTTTCTCCTGCAGCCGGTTACCGTTCTCTGCCATCTTCTGCCCTGTGACGGTGACCGTAACAGCCCTGTCATCTGCAAAAACAGTGTCCGGGGATACTATAACACTCGATATTTTATTCTCATCCCGCAGTTTCTCTATCTCTGCAAGGGTCAGAGCCTGTCCCAGACCGAAAACCCCAACCCGGCTTCTAATCAATGATTCCATGGCACCACCGCAGCCTAAGGTTTCCCCGATATCATGGCACAGCGTCCTGATATAGGTTCCCTTGGAGCAGACCACGCGAAACTGCACATCCGGAAGTTCTGTTTTCAAGATCTCTATTTCTTTGATCTGTACATTTCTGGGCTTTCTCTCCACTTCCCTGCCCGCCCTTGCCAGTTCATAGAGCCTCTTACCATTCACCTTAAGAGCCGAGTACATGGGCGGAATCTGGGCGTATTCTCCCACGAATCCCATGACCGCCTGCCGTACAGCCTCTTTCGTAAGCGCTTCCATCTGTGTCCGGTCAGTTCTTTGAAGCACCTGTCCTGACATATCCTGGGTATCTGTTACGATGCCCAGCTTAAGTACCGCGATATATTCCTTATCCCAGTCTGTCAGCATATCGCACAGTTTCGTGCCTGAACCGAAACATACAGGAAGCACGCCGACCGCGTCCGGGTCGAGTGTTCCTGTATGCCCGATTTTTTTCTGCTTACAGATTCCCCGGAGTCTGGCCACTACGTCATGGGACGTATAGCCAGCCTCTTTATATACATTCATTATTCCGTTGTATGCAAAAGTCCCTGCCATAAGTTATGCCTGTTCCTTTTGTTTTGCCATTTTCATCTGTTCCGCAATCTCTTTGGATAGATTGTTGATGTTATCATGATATGTACCGTTCATCGTGCATCCTGCGGCCCGTACATGGCCTCCGCCGCCAAATTTCACGGCAACCCTGGCCACATCCACCTTACCGTTGGAACGCATGCTCACTTTATATTCCAAAGTACCGATCTCATACATAAAGATCGCGCAGTCCACGCCGCTGACCACCTGCAGTTGATTCACGATACCGTCCAGATCTTTCGTGCCGACCTGATAGAACTCCATCATACGGCGACTCACCATGCTGACGATACACCGGTCATTCATAAACCGGACACTCTCCAGCACCGCTCTGCCCATAATCTGTGTCTGTACATAAGTCTTTTCAAAAAATGTCTTTTCGATCAGTGCCGAAAAGTCAAATCCAAAAGAGAGTAATTTCGCTGTGATCTCCAAAGTATGCGGCGAAGTGTTAGAATACCGGAACACCCCAGTATCATGGGCGATACCGATATAGATCATCTTCGCGATCTCCTCATCCACTTTCTCCGGCTCCATCAGATCATAGAGCAGTTCCGCCGTTGAACTCCTTGACGGCTCGATGATGTTTAAGTCGCCGCACCCGGTATTGCTGATATGATGATCGATATTAATACGCCTTCCAGCCCTCTGATAGATGGCCAGGGCATCCCCCAGTCTCTCATCATTGCAGTCCAGCGCAAAAAAGACGTCATATACTTCTTTGGTCAAAAAACTTGCTTGAATCTCCTCTATTCCGGTAATACAGTTAAAAATCTCCGCCGGTTTCTCCAGATACACATCGATCTGTACCCCCGGCAGTTCCTTTTGCAGGTAGCGGTACAGTGCCATGACGGAACATACACAGTCTCCGTCAGGCCTCACATGTCCGCCGATCGCTATTTTCTTCGCATCTTTTACTTCACTGATTATCTTCATTGCCATTTCCCTCGTCTGCCTTTGCTGTCCTTCGGTCTGTCTCCACTACTTCCTCAATCCTCTTTGACATATTCACTCCATAGGCGATGGATTGATCCATGATAAAGGTAATCTGGGGCGTATTGCGCAGATTGATGGTCTTTGCCAGCCTGCCCCGGATAAACCCCTCAGCACTTCTAAGCCCCGCCAGCGTATCTTCCTGCGCTTTCGCATCGCCAAGAACGCTGATCCACGCCTTACAAGTCTTTAGATCCGGCGCCACTTCCACCGCCACCACAGAAGTCATCGGCGCTATTCTTGGATCCTTAATGCCTCCCCTGATGATTTCCGCCAGTTCACGCTGCACCTCTCCGTTGATACGGGTATTCTTCACACTATTCTTACGCATGATCCAGCCCCCTTTCTATATATTATATTACTCTTGATATCCTACACATCGATGCCGACCTGCCCATGCAGAGAATGCCCGCTTTCCAGGCATTCTCTGGCGTGAAACGGAGTTGCTCTGCAACTCCTGGAAGTTCTTGGCGAAACAGCCCTTGCTGTGAGCCTTAGAACTTCTTTTCACGCCGTTAACGGGGCACTTCCACCATAATATAGGCCTCCACAATATCCAGTTCCTGCATCTTGTCGAATCCGTCAAATACAAGACCACATTCAAACCCGGCCTTAACTTCCTTCACGTCATCCTTAAATCTCTTCAAGGAAGCAAGCTGGCCCTCATAAATCTGCTCGTCACCTCTATGGATACGGATCTTACAGCCTCTCTGGAATTCGCCGTCCAATACATAGGAACCGGCAATATTACCGATCGCGGATGCCTTGAATATCTGACGCACTTCGGCATGCCCGATCACCTTCTCCTCAAAGATCGGATCTAACATACCCTTCATAGCCGCCTCGATATCCTCAATGGCCTGGTAAATGACTTTATAAAGTCTTACATCAACGCCTTCCCGTTCCGCCACGGTCTTGGCAGTCGCATCCGGCCTTACATTAAAGCCTATGATGATCGCCGAAGATGCAGAAGCCAAAGACACATCCGATTCATTGATGGCACCCACACCGCCGTGGATACACTTCACCACCACTTCCTCATTGGACAGTTTCATCAGGCTCTGCTTCACAGCTTCCACGCTGCCCTGTACGTCCGCCTTGACGATCAGGTTCAGTTCTTTCAGATTGCCTTCCTGAATCTGGTTGAACAGATCATCCAGGGACATTCTGGTCTTAGTATCTGCAAGCATCTCTTCTTTATGCTGTGCTTTATAAGTGTCCGCATAAGATTTCGCACTCTTATCATTTTCGTGGACGATGAATACTTCACCGGCACTGGGCACATCGGAAAGACCTAAGATTTCCACCGGTGTGGAAGGCTTTGCCTCCTTCACCCGTCTTCCCTTGTCGTCGATCATGGCTCTCACCTTACCGTGGCTTGCCCCTGCGGAAATAAAGTCGCCCACATGGAGTGTACCTTTCTGTACCAGTACTGTGGCCACAGGGCCGCGTCCTTTATCAAGCTCCGCCTCGATGACCAGACCTCTGGCATTTCTGTTCGGATTTGCTTTAAGCTCCATGATCTCTGCGGTGAGCAGAATCGTCTCCAACAGGTTCTCAATACCTTCTCCGGACTTAGCCGACACAGGCACAAACTCTGTGGATCCGCCCCAGTCTACCGGGATCAGTTCATATTCTGTCATTTCCTGCTTTACACGGTCAATGTTGGCATTGGGCTTATCAATCTTATTGACCGCCACGATGATCTCTATCCCTGCTGCCTTGGCATGGTTGATCGCTTCCACTGTCTGCGGCATAACGCCGTCGTCCGCCGCTACGACCAGAACCGCTATATCCGTGGAATTGGCGCCGCGCATACGCATAGCCGTAAACGCCTCGTGGCCCGGTGTATCTAAGAAAGTGATACTCTGTCCCTTGACGCTGACCGTATAAGCACCGATGGCCTGTGTGATACCCCCCGCCTCTTTATCTGTCACATTAGTCTTACGGATCGTATCTAAGAGGGAAGTTTTACCGTGGTCTACGTGTCCCATGACACAGATAACCGGCGGACGCGCCACCATGGTAGCCGCATCCTCTTCATCCTCTTTGAGAAGTTCCTCGATCACGTCCACCTTGACTTCCTTCTCACAGATGATCTCATATTCAATCGCAATGTTCTCCGCATCCTCAAAACTGATCTCCGAATTCAGCGTCACGATCTGTCCCTGCAAGAACAGCTTCTTGATGATCACCGAAGGCTGGATTTTCATCTTATCTGCCAGATCCTTAATGGTCAGGGATTCGGGAATCGTGATGACCTTGATCTGTTCTTCCACCTTCTCTTCCGCCTTCTTCTCCGGCTTAATAAATCTGCCGGCCTTATTACGGTTCTTGATCGCTGCCTCATCCTCTTCGTAGATCAGATCTTTCTTAGAGCGTTTATCTCTTTCCTGATTTGTTCTGCGCTTCTCTTCATCTCTGTGCTTCTCAACGTCCTTGACAGGTGTCTCGGGCACAAAGTCCTTCGGACCGTTATTTTTCCGAAATCTATTGTCCTGTCCGCCATTGCCTCTCTGAGAGCGTTCACCACCTGCACCGCCGCGGTTACCGCCGACACCGCCGCCGCTGCGGCCGCGATCGTTCTGATTATTGTTATAAGACGGCCTGCCCTGGCCTTCAGGTCTGCGATTTTCTCCTGCACTGCCTGTTCTCCCCTGTCCTGGTCTGCCGCCCTGTCCTGACATAGGTCTGTTACCCTGCCCCGACATGGGCCTGTTACCCTGTTCTGCAAAAGACGGTCTGCCGCCCTGTGATGGCGCAGCCGTATTCCGGTTCTGTTCCCTTTGCTCTCTTTGTTCTCTTTGTTCTCTCTGTTCGCGCTGTTCTCTCTGTTCCCGCTGCTCTCTCTGCTCCTGCTGCTGGCGCTTCTCCTGCTGCCTCTGCTCCATTCTGCGCTCCTGCTGCTGGCGCTGACGGACTTCGTAAGGCTCTGCTGTCACAGGGATCGGTTTCTGTGTGGGCCTGATAATCTTATGGGGCGCATTCTGTACCTGCACCGGCCGGCCGCCGTTACTGTTACCCTGCTGTTGTCTGTTATTGCCGCCATTTCGATTACCGCCGCCGTTGCCTCCCTGCGCAGGGCGCTGTCCTGACATCTTGGAGTTATGCGGGTTGCTCACAAAGATAATCTTTTTCTTCTTAGGCGGTTCCGCCTTGGACGGTTCCGGCTTCCGCTCCTGTCCGGCATCTTTTCTGGTTCCTTTGGCGTCCTCCGCTTTCGGTGCTGCCGCACCTGCTTTTTCCGAAGCAGGTTTATCTGTCTCCTGCTTTGGGGCCTGCGCCGGTGCCGCCTGGGGCTTCGTCCCGGTCTCTTTCTCCTTACTGCTTTCTGCCGCAGCAGCGCCAAACTGTCTGCGCACAAGGTCGATGGCCTCATCCTCTATGGAGCTTTGTGCCACCTTTACTTCATATCCTTTATCCTGCAAAAAATCAATCAGATCCTTACTCTTCTTATCCAGCTCTTTCGCCAGCTCATGTACTTTCATTTTCGCCATGCTCACTACCTCCAACTATTCCGAATCTACCAAATGCTTTTGTATTGAATCTGCAAATCCCCCATCTGTCACAGCAAGAGTCGATCTCTCTTCCCTGCCCATAGAGTGTCCCAGCACCTCCTTGGTGCCGTGATACGCATAAGGCACCTCATAAAATTTACACATGTTGCTATACTTCTTTCTGGTATTCCCCGAAGCATCCTCCGCTATGATGACCAGACACGCTTTACCGCTCTTGACTGCCTGCTCTGTTGCAAATCCGCCACTGACAACATTTCGGGAGCGGGCGGCAAGCCCCAGCATGGACAATACTTTATCTTTTCCAGGCCCGTTATTCATGCTCACCCTCCTCAAACTCCTTTTCCAGATTCTCGTATATTTCATCAGGTATGCTCATCTTAAAGGAACGTTCAATCCCCTTTTTCTTTCTGGCCTTTATCAGGCATTCCCTGTCTTTGCACAGATAAGCACCCCTGCCATTCTTTCTGCCGGTCATATCCAGGACGATCGGCCCCTCCGCGGTCCTTAATACCCGCATCATTTCTTTCTTATCTTTCATCTCCCCGCAGCCAACACACTGGCGCAGGGTTATCTTTTTTGCCATCTCATCGTCCTTTCCATGTAAGCATCTGTCGAATCTCTACTCTTCTACCGGCACCTATTCTCCTACATATTCCTCTGCGCCCTCGTACTCTTCGCTGCCGTCTGCCTCTTCATATTCTTCTTCGGCATAATCCTCGCCTTCATAAGCTTCCTCTTCGTACTCATCATCGTCATACAGATAGTCTTCGTAACGGAAGCCGGGTGCATCTTTCGCCTGTGTCTCACTCTTAATATCTATTTTATAACCGGTAAGCCTTGCCGCCAGTCTCGCGTTCTGCCCTTCCTTACCGATTGCAAGAGAAAGCTGATAATCCGGCACCACCACCTTGGCCGTCTTCTCATCCGGATCCGCGAACACCGCCACAATCTTAGCCGGGGAAAGCGCGTTCTGGATCAGATTACCCGGATTTTCATCCCAATTGACAATGTCAATCTTTTCCCCGCACAACTCATCCACAATGGAATTGACTCTGGCACCGTTAATACCCACACAGGCTCCCACCGCATCCACGTTGGGATTGTTGGAGCGCACGGCGATCTTGGTCCTGCTGCCTGCCTCCCTGGCAATACTCATAATCTCCACCGTGCCGTCTTTGATCTCTGTCACCTCAGATTCAAACAATCTCTTGACCAGTTCCGGGTGGGTACGGCTCACAAGGATTCTCGGCCCTTTCGGTGTGTTCTTCACCTCCAGAATATATACTTTGATTCTCTCGGTGGGTCTGAAATTCTCGCCCCGCACCTGTTCATTTTCATTTAAAATGGCATCCGCCTTGCCCAGATTGATGGAAATGTTTCTCCCCACATAACGTTGTACGATGCCGGTGACCACGTCCTTTTCCTTCTCAAAATACTGATTGTAGATGACGCTTCTTTCCTCCTCACGGATTTTCTGTAAAATCACGCTTTTGGCATTCTGGGTCGCAATACGCCCAAATTCCTTGGACTTGATCTCCACACGGATCATTTCTCCCATTTGGGCATCCTCAGATATTTCTCTGGCCTCCTCAAGAGAAATCTGCAGCACCGGGTCCTCCACTTCCTCAACGACCTCCTTTTCCGCATAGCAGAAGAAATCACAGGTGTCCCTGTCAATCTCTACTTTCACGTTATCTGCCTTGCCGAAATGATTCTTGCAGGCCGTGATCAGTGAATTCTCGATCGCCTCAAAGAGCGTTTCCTTACTGATCTCCTTCTCTCTCTCCAGGATATCCAACGCTTCCATCAATTCCTTATTCATTTTCCATTATCCTCCTATGTTCACCAGATTTATTATACAATTACAGATTAAGTGCCAGTTTGATCAACGCCACGTCCGCCCTCTCAAACACCCGCGGACCGCTCTCTTCTTCTATGGTAATCTGTGCATCATCAAATGCTTTTAAGATTCCTGCAAACTCTTTCTTCTTGTCAATGGGCTTATACGTCTTAATCTCCACTTCTTCCCCCAGACTCTTCTGCAGATGTCTGTCTTTCTTCAACGCCCTTCCAAGACCCGGACTGCTGACTTCCAGAATATAGGCATCCGGGATAAAGTCCTCCCTATCCAGTTCATCGGACAACTCGCGGCTGACGTTTTCACAGTCCAGGATATTGACACCCTCCGGCTTATCGATAAACACCCGCAGATAATAGTCTTTTCCCTCTTTCACATATTCCACGTCATAAACTTCTAAACCCAATTTCTCTACAACAGGGCCAAGCAGTTTCTCGGTCCGTTCTTCATAGGTCTCTCTTTTCGACATTCTCTACTCCTCGCTCTCGCATTCTCCTTACATGTTCTACGCTGTTGCATCTTCCTTAATTCCATGAAAAAAGTGGACTCGCAAGTCCACTCTTTATCTCAGTAATATTCATGATACTTTGATTATTATAGCACCATTTTTTCCCTATTGCAAGCACTTTTCGTTACATCGATTGACAGAAACGCCGATATCTATTAATCTATAATCATCTGCTTTCACATGCAGTATCTTATCAATCCTATGATGTGTACTTTGCAGGGGGAATTATGCGACACAACGCAATGCTGACACTATTATTACATTTATTTCAGAGTTTTTTAACCACCTGGGCCCTGATGATGGCCTCCCGTATGCAACCGGGCAATATCCTGACATTTGTCTTTTTCCTGCTGGCGTTTTTCTTCTATCGCCATGTAAACCGCAGGTTAGACGGCAGACATTTGCTCGCTCTGCGCGGAGAACTGATTGAAAACAGCTCCATGGACACTACTATCCTGCACGCCGACAAAGTAACCGACTATGTGGCCTTGACCATTTCTGTCATTTTTACTCTGTTATATATGCTGGTGGATTATACTTATTATATAGAACACCTCACAAGCCGGCTCTACCGTTTCATTATTCTCACCGTGGCCTTTAGCGGCTTTGTGACCTTATTCTACTATTTGTTAAAATTTCTGTTTTCCTATACCTGCAACAAGATGAATCTGTACAAATTCCTGTTGTCAGATTATTACCCGTCCTGTTATGTGCATATAAAACACCCGCGCCTTAGCGCATGTATCAGCAGGATTCACAGTTTCTACAGCTATCACACGACTCTGTGTTCCTTTTTAATCTGTCTGCTGTGCTGGTTTCCTTATTTTCTCTATCAGTATCCGGGGATCATGACCCCTGACAGCATCAACCAGTTTGTGCAGGTTCTGGGCAAAGCGCCTTACAGCAACCATCATCCCTGGACGCATACCATGCTGTTTGGACTTTTCTATCACATGGGCTATGCGCTGACCGGAAATATGGTGGCTGCCGTATCCCTCTACACCCTGTTCCAGATGTGCCTGTTAGCCGGCAGCATAGCTTATCTGATCGGTACCCTGCGCGCCCGCAGGATACGGCCCTTTGTGCTGATACTGATCACCGCTTTCTATGCGCTGATCCCCTACCACGCGGTCTTTTCCGTTACCATCTGGAAAGATATCCCCTTTGCGGCAGCGGTACTGTTGTTTAGTTGTACGATTCTGCGGCTGTTATACATGCAAAAGATACGCTTCCTGGAAATGGCTGTCTTTACAATATCAGGTATTATGATATGTTTGTTCCGTTCCAATGGCTGGTACGGCTTTCTGTTTGCCCTGCCCTTCTTACTGTTCATCTACCGCAGGCAGGCCAAAGTATTCTATCCCGCCCTACTTATGATTCTGTGTACTGCCATCATCGTCAAGTATCCTGTGATGAGGGCATTCCGGGTACAACAGCCGGACTTTATTGAATCCGTCTGTATTCCCATGCAGCAGATTGCGGCCGTTATCTGTAATGACAGAGAACTGACCGCTGAACAGCTTGCCCTGGTGGAAAATGTGGTGGATCTGACCTATATTAAGGATCTGTACAATCCCACCTTTGCAGACAATATCAAAGAACTGGTGCGTGCCGGAAATCAGGAGTATCTGACCGCCCATAAGGGAGAATTCCTAAAACTATGGATCGATCTGGGACTGCGTTATCCGGGTGATTACCTCACCGCCTATGTGAAACAGACCTACGGCTACTGGTATCCGGATTCCTTCTATCTGGTGGCGGAAGCCGAGGGCGTCAGCGCAACCAAATTTGGGGTCTCCCACACGCCGTTAATCGGCGGGCCACTGGTGATCAAAGGCAAGGAGATAGCCATCAAGCTAGGCGGCATGGTGCCGATCTACGGCACCCTCTGGAGTATGGGCGTGGCCTGCTGGATCATGATCTTTAGTATCGGCACCGTGATCATCCGCAGAGAATATCATAAACTGACCTGCTATCTGCCAAGCATAGCTCTGCTTATCACGGTGCTCATCGCAACCCCGGTGGCCACGGAGTTCCGCTATGTTTACTTTATGGTACTCAGTCTGCCCTTCTATCTGATCACAGCGATGCTGCCAGATTCACCGCGGCCTGTCAATCCTTCACGGAAATGACCTATGTGCCTCTGCCCCGCTGCAGTCACGAAAAAAGAATGCCGGCCCGTCAGGGCAGGAAAATGCAGTCTCCTGCTTTCAAGTGAGAATAACACATGTCATTCTCAAGTTCACTCATGCGCTTTTGTGCCGCATCACCGGTACAGTGGTTGAATCCAGCCATGCCAATCCCCATATCCTGCAGAATCTCCATGGTTGCCGACAGCCTCTCTTCGTCTGCCTCCACCAGATGAGAACCTCCAAAGACCGCACAAACCGGCCTGTCAAACCGGGTCCTCACTGTCTCTATCATATTTAAGATGCCCGGATGACTACAGCCTGCAACGATCACCAGACCTTTCTCACTCTCTATCACCAGACAAACCTCGTCCGCGAAATCATCCGTCGCCATGCCCGCTGCCGTCTCTTTCACAAACCGGGCCGGTATCTTTTCAAACTCATATTTTCTCACAAAACCGCCCACCACATGACAGCCTGAAAAGAGCGTCATACTTCCTTCGCACACCTTGTGTGTGATTTTGTTCTTTTCCAGATAATCCTCTCCGAATCCGCAGCCTAAGTACGCATACTTACCGCCATCATAAGCATACTTTTCCTCAAAAAACTTCGGTCCGGTCACGAGCGGTGCCCTGACCCCATGCTCCACCATATCCGGATAACCGCCTGCATGGTCATAATGGCTGTGGCTTAATACCACGTAGTCCGCATCCTTTAACGATACATTCATTTTCCCGGCATTGTGTCGTGCCGCTTTGCCCGCGCTGCAGTCAAACAGGATTTTCCCGCCCTCTGTTTCCACCAGAAAAGACAATCCGTGCTCCGCTGTGAGCGCCCTGTTGTGCGAAAGCTGGTTCTCTAATAAAGTCCGTAAAACGATCATAATTCTATATTCCTCCCACATTCATCCTCAGCGTCTGATCAACAGCACCGCCACGTCATTGACATTGGTACCCGTCGCGCCGGTGACGATCAAGCCGCCTGTCTTAGCCAGTGCGTGATACGCGTCATTATCCTGCAGCACCTCATAAATGGAAATACCTTCCTGCAGAAGTTTCTCTTTTGTCGTATCGTCACTGTAACCGCCTGCCGCATCGGTAGGGCCGTCCGTACCATCACTTCCCACACTGAACACCGCCGTAGCTTCAAGTCCCGCGATCCCCTCTGCCGCCGCCAGCGCAAGTTCCTGATTCCTGCCGCCTTTGCCCTTACCCATCAGATGTACCACCGTCTCACCGCCTGCTATGAAGGCCAGACTCTTATCCTTGCTCTGATGCGTCCTAGCAATCGCCGCCAAAAATCTGCCCGCTTCTTTCGCCTCACAGCTTAGCTGATCTGTCAGCAGACAGGTCTCATACCCAAGTTCCTCACATGCCAGGAGTGCCGCCCGGCACAGATCAGATACACTGCCTGTAATCTGCGCATCAACATTATGTAAACCTTTCGGTGTCTCCTGCCCCAAAAGTTCCCAGGCTGCATCAGAAAGCTGCAGTTCATACTTCTTTGCAATCGCCAGCGCCTCCCTGCAGGTAGAAGCGTCCGGGTAAGCCGGGCCGGATGCGATCATATCCAGGGGATCTCCCAGAATATCACTGAGTACAATACTAAACACCCTGGCCGGTTCACAGGCAAGCGCAAACCTGCCGCCCTTTACCGCCGAAAGCCTCTTGCGTATCGTGTTCATCTCCACAATATCGGCTCCACAGGCAAGCAATTGTGTCGTAATATCCCTAAGCTCTTCTCCGGATACCAAAGGCTTCTCAAACAGCGCGGAACCGCCGCCTGAGAGCAGGAAGACCACCACATCTTCATCCGCTGCCTGTGCCGCCAGATCAAGCGCCGCCTGCGTTGCCAGATAAGAGTTCTCATCCGGTACCGGATGCCCTGCTTCATAACATTTCGTCCTTTGAATCTCGCCCTTCACATGCCCGTACTTTGTCACTACCACACCGGCCTCCAGTCTGTCCCCCAGAATGTCTGCCGTCGCTTTGCCCATCTGCCAGCCTGCCTTGCCGACAGCCACCATATAGACTTTGCCCTGACCGAATTCCTGATCCCTCAGCGCTTTTGCAACCGCTTCATCCGGCAGTACAGCCTGAATCGCCTTTCTGACGATCTGATTCGCTTCTTCCCGTAATCCCATAATGCCTCACTTTCATCTGTCACGCTGTCACGCTTTCTAAGCGGTAACGGCTGCATAATGTGAAATATTGTGCCTTGGCTATATTGTGCCGCATGTCTGGGGGTACGTCAATATGTATGGGGAAATGACCTTGCTAACGGCCAACAGCCAAAAGCTGCTTGATTATCAAATAGACTTTACTCCTAAGTTAAGGTATACTATATGAAATAGAAATCAGCGGGATATGATTCAATGTAGAAAGTAGGTGTGGATATGCCAACAAGTCTTGCAGTACGTCCACATTATTTGCGTTGTTCCCTCAGAAGTTCCCTCGCTTTTCCCACGTCTCATCATCCTACCTTTTTTGACAAATAAAAAATGCCAAAAACCTCAATAAAATCAAGGTTTCCAGCATCCTTTAGGGTTGGGCTGTTCTAAAACAGTCAACAGCTTGTAGGGGAATCGAACCCCTGTTTCCGCCGTGAGAGGGCGGCGTCTTAACCGCTTGACCAACAAGCCATCTGTCTGACACTTGCTTATTCTATTATATTTTCGCCAAGAATGCAAGAGGTTTTTTCAAATTTCTAAAATTTTTTGTCAAATTCTTTCATAAACCTCTTCCGTCAACTCACAAAATCAAACAGACTGATCTGATTGGACTCCGGCAGATTGCCCAAAAGTCCCAGTTCACTCATCAGATCGATCACCGATTTGGGCGCTTTGGTACGCTCCCTGAAATCATCCTTACTTAAGAACGGCCCGTCCTTGACCGCCTCCACGATGGCATCCGCCACACGCTCTCCCAAACCGTCAATACTGTTCAAGGAAGGCATCAGCTTCCCGTCCACGATCTGGAACAGCCTGGACTGCGCCGTAAAAATATCAATCGGCACGAACGTAAAGCCCCTCGCATACATCTCCTGCACAATCTTCATGTCTTTATAAGCATCCTGTTCTTTCTTGGAAAGCTCATCGCTTCTCTTCTTATAGTCCGCCATGATCTGCTCCAAATGCGCCTGACCCTGACACATCAGCTCATAGGAAAAAGCCGATGCCCGGATACTGAAATAGGCCGCATAATAGGCTAACGGATAATTGACCTTACAATAAGCGATTCGCCAGGCCATCATGACGTAAGCCGCCGCATGGGCCTTGGGGAACATATATTTAATCTTTTTGCAGGAACCGATATACCAGTCCGGCACGCCCTGATCCGTCATCGCCTTGATCCACTCATCCTTTAGCCCCTTGCCTTTACGCACACTCTCCATGATAGTAAAGGACAAAGAAGGATCCACGCCCTGTTGGATAAGATAGATCATGATATCATCACGACAGCAGATGGCCGTGGAAATGGTGGCCTTTCCCTCCTCGATCAGGGTCTGTGCATTGCCAAGCCACACGTCCGTACCGTGGGAAAGTCCCGATATTCGCACCAAATCGGTAAAGCACTTGGGCTTGGCATCGATAACCATCTGGATAACGAACTCCGTACCAAACTCCGGAATACCAAGGCATCCCAGTTTACAACCGCCGATCTGTTCCGGCGTGATGCCAAGTGCGTCCGTATTCTGAAAAAGGCTCATGACCTGCTTATCGTCCAGAGGAATCTGTACCGGGTCGATCCCCGTCATGTCCTGCAGCATACGGATCATGGTCGGATCATCATGACCCAGAATATCAAGCTTGAGTAAGTTGTGGTCGATAGAATGATAATCAAAGTGTGTTGTTACGATATCCGTTGTCATATCGTTGGCCGGGTGCTGAACCGGGGTAAAGGAATTGATGTCCTCCCCCATCGGCAGCACCACGATACCGCCGGGATGCTGTCCCGTACTCCTGCGGATGCCCGTACAGCCTGTGACAATACGGTTAATCTCGCAGACCCGCTTATGTCTGCCGCGCTCCTCATAATAATTCTTCACATAACCGTAAGCCGTCTTGTCCGCCAGGGTACCGATCGTCCCTGCCCGAAAAGTCTGCCCGTATCCGAAAATAACTTCCGTATATTTATGCGCCTTACTCTGATATTCTCCAGAAAAGTTCAGATCAATATCAGGCTCTTTATCTCCTTTAAATCCTAAGAAAGTCTCAAAAGGAATGTCAAATCCCTCTTTTTGCAAAGGGGTGCCACAGACCGGACAGTCTTTATCCGGCATATCACATCCGGCACCGCCGCCATAGGCCCGCACTTCCTCCGAATCGAAGTCATAATAATGGCAGTTAGGGCACAGATAATGAGGGCTTAAAGAATTCACCTCCGTGATCCCCGCCATATTGGCCACAAAGGAACTCCCCACAGATCCTCTGGAACCCACCAGATATCCGTCTTCCACAGACTTCCACACCAGTTTCTGGGCAATGATATACATCACCGCAAATCCATTGGAGATGATGGAATTCAGTTCCTTTTGTAATCTTTCCTCTACAATCTGCGGCAGTGTCTCCCCATAAAGTTCATGGGCTCTATTATAGCAGATCTCTGTCAACTGCCTGTCGCTGTCCTCGATCACCGGCGGACATTTGTCCGGCCGCACCGGGGACATGGCATCTATCATGTCTGCAATCAGGTTGGTGTTGGTGATGACCACTTCCTGTGCCTTATCACTGCCTAGATAAGTGAATTCTTCTAACATCTCCTCCGTGGTACGAAAATACAGCGGCGCCTGGTTGTCCGCATCCGGAAATCCCTGCCCGGCCATGATGATCCGACGGTAAATCTCATCCTCCGGATTTAGGAAATGCACATCACAAGTAGCAACCACCAGCTTATGGAACTGTTCGCCCAACCGCACGATCTTCCGGTTGATCTCCATGATATCTTCCATAGACTGAATGTCCGGCGTCCGCTCGGATTCTATCATAAACTTATTATTTCCAAGGGGCTGAATTTCCAGATAATCATAGAAATTCACAAGCCTTGCAATTTCCGCATCGGATTTGTGCTCTAAGAGCGCATGATATAGTTCTCCGGCTTCACAGGCACTGCCCAAAATCAATCCTTCCCGATACTGATTCAATAACCGCTTGGGAATCCGCGGTCTTCTGGCAAAATAGGTCAGATGGGAATCCGATACCAGCCGGTAAAGATTCATGCGCCCCACATTATTCTTAGCCAGTATAATGGCATGGTACGTGGGAAGCTTTTTGATGATATTCGGGTTGACCATGCCTTTTTGGTTGATCTGCGCAAGGGTCGTGATTTCTTCCTTTGCCATCATGGGAATCAGCTTCACAAAAATCTCCGCCGTAGCTTCTGCATCGTCCACAGCCCTGTGATGGTTTTCTAAAGACACCATCAAAGCCTTGGCTACAGCGTCCAGCGTATGTTTCTTTAACCCCGGCAGCATCACCCTGGCAATCCCCACCGTATCAATATAAGTAAAATCATGGCCAATCCCCTGTCTGTCACAATTCTCCATAATAAAACTCATATCGAAGGAAGCATTATGCGCCACCATCATACAACCCTCGCAGAAGGAAAGAAAGTTTGGCAGCACCGTCTCAATTGTGTCCGCCTTCATTACCATATCATCTGTTATTCCAGTCAGCTTCTCAATTTCAAACGGAATCGGTACTTCCGGGTTCACAAAACTGGAAAACCTGTCCACAATCTTACCGCCGCAGACCTTGACGGCACCAATCTCTATGATCCGGTTCTCTACCGGTGAAAATCCTGTGGTCTCAATGTCAAATACCACAAAGTCAGCCTGGAAATCCTGTCCCTTGTCATTGGTGGCTATCTCATGCAGATCATCCACCAGATAAGCTTCCACCCCATAGATCACCTTAAAGAAATTCTGTTTGTCCGGTTCCGGCTCTCCCGCCTCTTTACAACGGTTCTTCTCCGCTTTCCACAAATCTTCCCATACATGGTTGGCATCCGGAAAAGACTGCACCACACCATGATCGGTGATGGCAATGGCAGGATGTCCCCACTGATAGGCCCGTTTCACGATATCTTTCGCCTCGGACACTCCGTCCATGTCGCTCATTTTTGTATGACAGTGCAGTTCCACACGCTTTTGTACGCTCCGGTCCATCCGGGACGTGGTAAAGTCCGGTATTTTCTTGACGCCTGCCAGAGAACCGATGGTCAGTTCATGATCAAACTTGTCAATGGTGGTCATCCCCTTTAATTTGATAAATGCACCGGGTTTCATACCATCTGTTATTTCTGCCACCTGCTCGTTATGAGCAAAGAGTTTGATCGTCATGGTATCCGTATAATCCGTGACATCATAGATAAGAATGGTGCGTTCATTCTTAATCTCCCGCTTATCCATCTTAATGATCTGTCCGCGGATGACCACTTCACCCATCTCACCGAGGATATCCTCGATAGGCATTGCTTCTTCGTCAAAATCTCTGCCATAGAGTACATCGGGATTGTCGGAACGTTTCACGGCACGCCTGCCGTCCGCTCTGTCGCCCTTTTTTCCCCATTCACCCTTTTTGCCGGGGGCAGGTGCGGAAAATTGCTTTGCATTATGTAAACCATTTCGTCCCTTGCCGGATGCTGGGATACCTGCCGCATTCTGAGCCGCCCCTCCTGCACTGCCTGCCGGAGGCTGCCCTTTCGCTCCTGCACCGGCATACAGGGCACTGCCTGCCATCTGTGCACCCTCTGACGCCATCTGACCGCCGCTTCCTGCCATCTCTCCTGCTGCCGGCTGTCCACTGCCGACTGCCCAGCCGCCCTCTGCCAGCCGGCCCTCTTCTCCTGCCATGCTGCCTGCAGTCATCCGGCCACTGCCATCTGTCAGGCCGCCCTCTGCACCGGCCTGATCCCAGCCAAGTATATTGGCCGCCTTTCCGCTCACGGCATAACCGGCTCTGGCAGAAATTTCTGCCACCTGCATGGCCAGGCGCTTCTCATCTTCCTCCCTATATTTCCCGGCCGCACGCTCTTTATAGGCAATATTGACCTGCACAGGAATTCCACAACGCTCGTTATATATTTTCTCCAGAATCCGGGAAAGTTCCTCCGCCTTTCCCTGCCCAAGCACCGTATCTTCCACGGTTAGCTGCATCTTATCTTCCGTAAATTCGATATCCGCCCGTTTGAACAGATTATATTCCACCGGCGAGTATTCCCGCAGTTCCGCCAGAATGCTGTCTCCATAAGCATCCATCAGTTTCTTCGGATCATACTGGGCAGACAGGTGAAAATGCTCGTAGAACTTGATGACAATAGGCATATTCGGGAAAAACTGCTTCTTAATATCCTTCTCCACCCGGAATACGTCCTCCTTCTGGATCAAACGCTCCGAAGTGATATAAACCCGCAGAAAATCTTTCCGTTTTGTAGAAGTCACCTTATCCACGGTGACCTGCGCAAACAGATCCTGTAAGCCCGTATCCAGTTTTAAGGACGGAAATACGTCAAAAAAAGCCTTGCTCATACTACCTCCATGATGCAGCTTCAAAAGCTCAAATGCCTGCGAATGTTCTCAGACAGGCTTCCTCACACCTGCCAATGCAGAAGTTCTTCCCGCAGCGTATTTAGAAGCTCCGCTTCCGGAACCTTTTTCACAATCTCACCCTTTTTGATCAAAATCCCCTCTCCGATACCGCCTGCTATCCCGATATCCGCTTCTTTCGCCTCACCGGGGCCGTTCACCGCACAGCCCATAACGGCTACTTTGATATCCAGCGGAATGTCTGCCACCATCTGCTCCACCTGATTGGCCAATCCGATGAGATCGATCTTGGTTCTGCCGCAGGTGGGACAGGATACCACCTCGATACCGCCCTTTCGAAGCCCCAAGGTGCGCAGAATCAGTCTGGCTGACCTGATCTCTTCCACCGGATCCCCGGTCAAAGATACCCGGATGGTATCACCGATACCCTGATTTAAGATGATACCAAGACCTATCGCTGACTTGATATTCCCGCTGGCAACCGTTCCCGATTCCGTGATACCCACATGCAGCGGATAGGTTGTCTGCTCCGCCAGCAGTTCATGTGCTTTGACACACATCATCACATCTGAGGACTTAATGCTGATGACCAGATTGTCATACCCCAGTCCTTCTATGATCCGCACCTTATCCAGTGCGCTCTCCACAATTCCCTGTGCCGTTACCCCATGGTATTTCTCCACCAGCTCCCGTTCCAAAGAACCGCTGTTGACACCCACACGAATGGGAATATTTCTCTCCTTTGCTGCCGCAACCACGGCCGCCACATTCTCTCTGCTGCCGATATTCCCCGGATTGATGCGGATCTTATCGGCGCCGTTTTCAATGGCGGCGATCGCCATTTTATAATCAAAATGAATGTCTGCCACTAACGGGATGTGTATCTGCTCCTTAATCTTTGCAAGCGCATGCGCCGCCTCCATGGTCGGTACCGTACAACGGATGATTTCACAGCCGGCCGCCTCCAGCTTAAGAATCTGCGCCACAGTGGCCTCCACATCCTCCGTGGGCGTGTTAGTCATGGACTGAATCAGCACCGGATTCCCACCGCCGATTACCTTGTCCCCTATCTGCACTGTTTTCGTATTATCGCGATACATAATTACCCTCCGTCTTCCTTTGGCATACAACCCTCTGCACTACAAATACTGCAGATATTTAAACTTACCTATATCATTATACAGGATAGCATGCAAAAAGTACACATTCGTTCCTGCACCATCTGCTGTGTGAAAAAAGCGTGAAAGACAGTAACAAAGCAACCCAAAACATCCTTCCCCTCTATACTGCCCACAACAGAATATTTTCTAGTGTACCCTTTACCAATTGCATACACTTTTTGCGAAGTCCAGGATTGCCTTATACAAGGCGTTTGAGGGAGGCGATGCGGTGGCGTCGTTGACCGAAAACAACGCAGTAGAAGGAAATTCTGGCAAGCAAAAAAGTATCGCTAATTGGTAAGTGGTGCACTAGTCCACACAGGTCATAATATTTAATATTTCCTGATCCGTCTCCCGCATCCCGTTTCTTCCAAGGCTGGCAATATTATGTATGGTATTTTCCACTCCCTTGGCCACAACACCGTCGCCTCCATAAAACTGCTGGCCGTTCTGATACATGTCATAGCCAAGCAGCGCTGCTTCCACGGCTATGGCAATCTTTGCCGCACAGGATGCTTTGGCTCCGTCACAGATCATACCGGATGCAATCGCAAGCCCGTTTACCACCGTATGCGCTATCGTGTCAAAGTCTCCATCCTTTATCCATGCAATGCCCGCACCGGCCGCTACTCCTGCGCTGACCGCGCCGCAATAAGCAGACAAAGACCCTATCCCTCTCTTTAAATGTATGGCAATCAGATTGGAAACAATCAGTGCTCGGTATAACTTTTCCTCACCTGCTTTCAGTTCCTCGGCATACTCTATGACCGGCAGGGAAACCGTAAGTCCCTGGTTGCCGCTTCCGGAATTAATAACCACCGGGAACTCACATCCGTTCATTCTGGCGTCAGAACCTGCAGCTGCCATCGCTTTGGCACGGTTGCGTACACTCCTCTCACAGGATAATAACAGGACATTTCCGATATTGGCTCCGTAATTTCCCCTAAGTCCTTCTTTGGCCACTTCTTTATTATACTTAATTTGTCGTTCTATAATATCGCTTACATTGTTCAGTTCCTCTTCTGCTGCAAACAGACATATATCTTCCACATTTAAGTACTCATAATAAGATTTCTCCTCCTGCTGCATCGTCTGATCCACCGATTTCGAAAACAGTATTTCGCCGTTTTTCTTTATTTCTACAACATTAGTATGTTTACCTGTGATGCGGACCGAAGCAGACGTTTCTCCGCTCCAGACCATAATCATCATATCCAGCAGACCACCGTCCTTTAACTGGGTTACCTTAATGGGCGTTTTCTTCAGATACTCACAAAAGTCCGTCTTTTGCTCCTGGGAGACCTCGGAAAGGACTTCGAGTTTTCTATCCTCTTTCCCCGCAACAATTCCTATGGCCACGGCTGCCTCGATTCCCTTTGCCTTATCCGTATTAGGTACGATCACACTCTTCACATTCTTGATAATATTCCCACTGACCTCCGCCAGAACCCTGTCCGGCCTCACACCGAGAACACTTCTGGCCTTTGCCGCACAATAAGCTAATGCCACCGGCTCCGTACAGCCCATGGCAGGCACAAGTTCCTCTCGCAGTATTCTCTCATATGCCGCAAAAATATGCGCTTTGTCCTTCATTTAGTTTCCTCCTGTCAGTTCGTCAAGCTCAGGTATTGCAGCAATGTAAATTTCCATTGCCGTCAAAAGCTCCTGCATTGCAATACATTCATCCGGCTGATGCCCGCCTCCCCTTCCTGCTCCAAAAAGATTCCTCCCGTTCGGAGCTCCCGGTCCAAACCCGACCGCATGATCCAGTTTCCGCGCATAGGTTCCTCCACCCATGACAAACGGTTTCGATTCCGGATAATAGGCTGATGCCACGCGGTTCAGTATCCGTACCAGACTGCTTTCCGGATCCACATAGGAAGGTTTACTGCCCTCTGCAGCGATTAGTTCAAACCCATTGTACTTTAGGCTTTTCTCGATGTTATGCATCATTTCCTCATAATCGGCCTGTGCATTATAACGGATATTGATATTCTGATATAACCAGCCGCCCGAAGTACGTGCCATTCCCCCGATATGTGTCAGCTTTCCGAATATCTCGTCTTCATACCCTATTCCAAGCCCTGCTCCATAATAATCCTGAAACAAATCCAGAATTGACAGCATCAGACGATTTCCTTCCTCATCCAGCAGGCCGGAAGACAAAAGGATCTGTGCCAGTTTGACTTCCGCACTCTGGCTTCCCTGCGGAAAAGCCGCATGCGCCGCAATTCCTTCTACCGAAACCAGGCTGCCCTCCTCACATTCCTCCACCTTAGCCAGGTGTTCCGGTATTTTAATCTTAACTATTTCTACCGAAATTTTCAATACTGCCTCCGCCCTTTCCGGGACGGAGTTTGAAGCCACCCCCGCCTCAAAAGATTGCAAGATCTTGCTTTTTATGGGGCACCTCGCCTCCACTTCCAGAATCCCCTTTTCCCCATAACAAACGGGAAACACACTATCCGCCACTATGGAATATTCCGGCATCTGATTATGTTCCGTATAGTAAACGATGTCTTCCATTCCGGTTTCTTCCGCACAGCCCATAAAAAACCGAATAGAATGAACAGGCTGATATCCGGTCTCTTTCAGATACCGAAGTGCGAACAGCGCCGCCATCATCGATCCCTTGTTATCGGCACAACCTCTTCCAATCAGGAAGCCGTCTTTCACTGTCAACTCAAAAGGCGGATATTCCCATCCGGTCCCCGCCGGAACTACATCCAAATGCCCGAATATGCCGATTTCCTTCTTATCCTTTCCTCTCCATAACAAAGACCCGCACATATATTTATGATTATATGCCTCGAACCCCAGTTCTCCCCTTTACTAAGTGCATAATCCAGAATATCCGCACAGGCTTTTCCAAAAGGTCTATCCTGATCGGATGTTTTCTGGCTGACACTTGGAAAACGGACCAGTCCGGCCACTTCCTGACAATACTCTTCCGTATGCCTGATAATCCACTCCCTTATTTCATCCGTGTTCATTTCCATTCTGTCTTTCTCCTTTTATCAAATGACAGGCTACACAATGTCCCGGTTCTATTTCCCGTAATCCCGGCTCATCTTTGAAACATTTTTCGCTGGCTTTGGAACAGCGTGTATGAAACTTGCATCCGGAAGGCGGATTATACGGACTTGGAATATCCCCCTCAATAAGGGTTCGCTGTCTTTTAACATTGACATCCGCAACCGGAATCGCAGACAAAAGCGCCTGTGTGTATGGATGAAGTGCATGATCGTATATATTTTCCCTGCTCCCGATTTCCACGATCTTTCCCAGATACATCACCATGATACGGTCACATAAAAACCGCACCACACTAAGATCATGAGACACGAACAGATAAGTCAGATCCTTCTTTTGCTGAATCTCCTTCATCAGATTCAGCACTTGTGCCCTGACAGAAACATCCAGTGCCGACACAGGTTCATCACAGAAAATAAATTCAGGATCCAATATCAGCGCCCTTGCAATCACGATTCTCTGTCTCTGCCCGCCTGAAAACTCATGGGGATATTTTTGCAGGCACTCTTCTCCAAGTCCCACCAGCTTCATGATCTCAAGGACTTTTTGCATCTTCCCTTCTTCCGTTTCCTTCGAAAATACATCCAACGGAGCCTTGATCAGTTCCTTTACCGTCATTCTGGGATTTAGAGAGGCATAGGGATCCTGAAAAATAATCTGGATCTTCTGCCTCATCTGCCTCAGTTCCTCCCTGGAGATTTTCATAAGATCCGTTCCGTGATAGAGAATCTCCCCCTCAGTAGGCTCGATCAGACGGATCACACTCCGTCCCATTGTTGACTTATGAATCTTTTTGCTCTTTTTTCATCTTTACAACCATATCCCTTCCTCTGTCTGCAACCTGATTTCTCTAATTGTAACGGATTCTCGGATCCATCAATCCGTATATTAAATCCACCACAAAATTCCCTGCCAGCACGCACAGAGCAATAAACACCGTAATACCCATGATGACAGGATAATCCCTGGCGCTGATCGACATCACCATCAGACTTCCAAGTCCTGGCCACGCAAAAATCTGCTCCGTGACAACTGCCCCACCTGCCAGAAATGGTATCATCATCCCAATTCTGGTAACCACCGGCACCATACCGTTTCGCAAAGCATGAACCACCAGAGTTCTCGTTTCCAGACAGCCCTTGGCCCTGGCAGTTCTCACATAATCCTCCTCCAAAACCTCTAACATACTTCCCCTTGTCTGCCTGATCAGCCCGCCAACCTGCTGTATGCACAACACTGTCAACGGCAATATCATATGATGCAGAAGGGAACCAACACTCCTGCTGCCGTCAGTGCCGTACATTCCTCCGCTGGGAAACCACTGCAGCTTGACAGATAAATAATAGATCAGCAAAAGCGCCGCAAAAAAATTAGGCATGGCTGCTCCGATAAAGGACAATCCTGATGATAAATAGTCCCACAGAGAATAAGGCTTGTATGCCGACATAAGCCCCAAAGGAATCGCAATCAGGACTGATATCAGAAGAGAGGACATTGTCAAAAGCAAAGTCGGGCCGATTCTTTCTGAAACATCCCTCCAGACCAGATTTCCCGTCCTGTACGATGTCCCAAGATTTCCCTGCAACAGCTGTCCCATCCAACGAACATACTGCACATAAACCGGCTGGTCAAGGCCAAGCCTTTGCTCCACTCTGGCAACCGTTTCCTCCGTGGCATTCGGCGTTGACATCACAAGTTCAAGCGGTGAACCGGGCGCCATGCAGGACAGGAAAAAAACAAGAACCGTGATTCCAAAAAAAGTTATGAGAGACATCCCCAATCTCTTAAAAACGTATTTCACCATACCCGTCACCTCCTTTTACAGTGCTCTGGCGCTCTCCACGGCTGTGCGGATCTTGCTCAAATCCTGACCGGTGAACAGCGTACAATCCGCCCCCAGTATAAATCCTTTTCTTCCTGCTTCCTCCACGACTTTTCTGACCTCATCACGAACTTCTTCGTGGCTTCCGTTTACAAAAACTCCGGAACGGTTTTTCATTCCGCCCATAATTGTTTTGCCCTGAAAAAGTTCCTTTCCGTCTTTTAAGGACAACGGCGCGTCATTAACACCCCAATTAACCACATCGCAATATTTTTCATATCCGCGATAACGAAGCATGTTCAGATTTTTCTGGCAGATATGGAGAATACAGTATCCGCCTGCTGCCCGGACTGCCTGCATAATCTGAATATCATATGGCCTGACCCACCTGTCAAACTCCTCATCTGTAAAGTAATCTGTTTCACCGCCTAGTGATGCATAATAGACACCGTCCGCCCCGGCTTTTATATATCCTTCTGCCAGAATACACATGGCATCCGCGATTTTTCTAAGACCTTGTTCTGCTTTCTTTGGCGCACTACGAAGAAACTCACATAACTTCTGCCTGGCTCCTTCATATCCCATAAAAGGCTCCATTGGATGTATTCCGGAAGCAACAATCCCATGAATCGTCCCCACCAGAAAAACTTCCTCTTTACACGCTTTCCTTATCTCCTTCGCCAGCATAAGCTGCTCTCTGATAAAATCCGCATGACCATCCACGCCCCTCATATTGCCATAATCCCCGGCCGTTCGAATCTCCGGCATTGCCGGGATCAGATTCTCATTCATAATCTTCGCAATATCCGCGTCCGTATCCCTGAAAAAATCCAGATGAGCCTTTACAGCTTCGTCTCCCGATACACATTCAGGCGGAAAGTGCATGAAAAATCCTGATGGAATACCATCTACATCCTCCCCTCTTATCGCCGCTATTATTCTTTCCTTTTTCGTCATCTTCGCCGTCATTCTTCTTCCCTTTCATTTATTAATATATTAATATTATTTTAAATGTGATTTGTAATAATATCAGTCTATTTAAAAAATATAGGAAGAGACTCACAAAACCATTTTCAGGTTTTCTCTTCCCAACTATGTCTGAAGACTTAAAAATCTTCCTTCAAAGGTTTCAGATCCTCCAAAAGCATTTTTTTAGCCAGTTCTAAATCTCCCGCTTCCATAGCCAATACGATTTCTCTATGATAGGAAGGCATTCCTTCCCGTCCCCTCTCCCACGACCATAAAATATGCTGCGCTGAATAGCGGTTGCATTTCTTCATGGTTATTTCCAACATTTTAGTAAGATGTTCATTATCTGCAAGGCCGCACAGACAGAGATGGAATTCCTCATTAAACTGCATACTCTCGTTAATATCTGTTGTCTTTTTGGCTTTTTCGGCAAGTTCCTCAAGATATCTGTAATCCTTCTCCTTTGCATTCACAATTGCCTTTTCCAACACATAAGACTCCACCAGGATTCTGTATTCCAAAATATCAAGCACGTCTTTTCTTGAAACCGTAACAAGCTGATATCCCAGCCTTGGAAGGCTTCTCAAAACATTTTCATTACACAGGGCAATCAATGCCTCCCGGACCGGAGATTTACTTACCTCGTATTTTCTGATCAAATCCCCTTCCGTAATAATATCCGTTTCCTTATAATATCCTGATATGATATCATGATATATGCTATCATAGACCTGATCCTTTAATGTCATCCGTCCCTTTTTCATACTTCTCCATTCCACAAAAAGTGTTGTAATAATATTTGTAATATTATTAGCATATACTCATTATATATATAATATATCCATATTGTCAACTCATTTTTAAATTACTTACTACTTACTTTTCACAACCCAACCTTGAGCTTCTGCGTAAGCCACACCCGTTTTTCCATATGCCGCAGGAAATCTCTGCGCCTGCCGTTTCCTCCACGCCGGTTCTGCCTGCACAAATCCTGCCTGATCTCCTCCACCACCTGATAGCGTTCCCCGGGATCTTCCCTGGTACACTTGTCAATCACCCGCTCCAGGCTTTCTCCGATCAGCGGATTGTAAACATGGACAGGCAGATGTCCATAAGGCGGCTTCCCGGGATCTGCTCCCGTCATCATATAATACAACACCCTGCCAAAGGCGTATATGTCACTCCTCTCATCCGCATAAATACGCCCTCCTATACCTGCCCTCTGCTCCGGCGCCCCATATCCCGATGTCAGCGCCATCTGTAAATCTCTGTCCTTTTCATAACTTTTCAGGCACGCTGCTCCCAGATCCACCAGCCGCAGACTCTTATCCGGGCATACCATGATATTCCCGGGTTTCAGGTCTCGATAAATAACAGGTGGTTTCCTTGTGTGGAAATATTCCAGAATCTCTAAAAGTGCTTTGGCCCAAATACGTCCCTGCTCCTCTTCAACATATCCCGTCTTTTTAATATAGTTATGTAAACTAATTCCTTCTATATATTCCAGCACCAGATACCAGCCGTCCTCATAAAACAGATCATACACCACAGGAAGCATCGGATGTCCCAAATCCCGCAAAAACGCCGCTTCCAGCAAGACCGCCTCCCCTGTTGTCTCTCCTGTCATCTCCCCTGCCGCCAAAAACACTTCCCGCGCAGTATCCTTCTCTGACTTCTCCAGCTTCTCTGGCTCCTCTATCTCCTCTGACTTCTCCAACTCCTCTGGCTTCTCATCTCTTCGCTCTCCCATCCGCTTCACCGCCACCAGTCTCGAAAGCGTACCATCTTTGGCAAGGTACACACATCCCTCACCACCTGCCCCCAACGGCTTTATAATCTCATACTTCCCTGCCACTTGTCCTGCTTCTAACATCGTTTCCACCCTCCTGTCCATACCATACTCATATCATACTCCTACAACGCTTCAAATTATTCCCATGCGTCCGACCATGATTCCGTTTTGCCAAATCTCACCATCCACGGACGAACAAGCTTATCCTAAAGATTCTCTTTCTCTCTGCCCCATGTCTCCTCTACCGCTCTGCCTTAATATAAACCGCCGAAAGATTATCACTTTCCCCTCTCTTCATGCAGGCTTCCCCGATCTCAATGAGCCGCCTCTCAATCTGTCCTTCCTCCCGTATCTTTCCCGGTGCAAGCACCTCCCGCAGTTCTTTCCCGGTAACACAATGTCTGAACCCGTCACTGCACAAAAGCATCCCCTCTCCCGTTCTTATCCTCCCCATATAATGATCCGGCACATAATAGCCGAAGCTTCCCACACATTTGGTCAATTGCTGCCGCTTCATGATATGATCCTTTGTCACCCGGTCCATACGCCCGCCATGCATCCGATAAAACCTGCTGTCCCCCAGATGCCAGACCAGCCAGACCTTTTCCCAGATCACAAGTACCGTCATCGTAGTGCCAAGCTCTATCTCCTCCTGCCCCGCATACTGCTGCAATTGCTGCTGCATATGAAACGTCAGCCTGTCCAGAGATCTTCTGATCACCCAATAAGGTTTCTTTTTGCGAACCGCATACAGAAGCGACTCATAGAACCATTCCTGCAGCCGTTCTGTCACATAGCCGCTCGCGGTCTCCCCCTGCGCCAGACCTCCCATCCCGTCACAGACCGCCGCCATCAACACTCTTCCACGGGCCGTCAACGCCTGCAGCAGCACAACCGAATCCTGATTGTCCTTGCGCACACGCCCGCGACACCAATATACCCCTGCCAGATACCGCATCCTGCCGCTCAAACCTCCCTCTCATCCTGAAACTTCCAAAACTTCTAAAACTTGTTAGCATGCCATTGCACACCAACGATAAAAACACATGCTATTTATTTCCGCGCGTAACGCGCCAGCCATACGTACACGCACGAATATTTGCCTTCCCTGTTTCTGAAACCATGCGGGATTCCCGCTTTACCTGCCTTTTGAATTCCTGAATAGAATCCGATGTGTTCATTATACTACAGATGCCTCGACACTTCAATACTTTCTACGATGGGAATTAATTTTCCACAACGGGTGGTTACTTTTCACACCCATGTCACAATGTCAGCCTGAACAGCTATAAAATGCTCAAAAAGGCCAGCACTCAACGCACCAGCCTCATAATATCATTATACATAATAAACACCATCAAAACCATCAGCACGACCAATCCCGCAAAGTGTACCATGCCTTCCTTTTCCGGCGGCACAGGCTTGCCCCGCACTACTTCCACCAGCAGAAATACCAGCCGCCCGCCATCCAGTGCCGGAATCGGCAGTAGATTCATGATACCCAGATTGACTGATAATAACACCACGATCTCCAGCATCATCAGAATCGCATATGGTGTCCCATAGCTTTCTTCTGCCTGGTCGTAGCTGTCTCCCACAATCTGCGCAATGCCCACAGGACCCGCCACATCGTCCTTGGTCGCCTGCCCCTGCACCAGCATCTTCAGGCTCTTATAAGTAATCTTGACCCAGTATTCCACCTCATAAAATCCATACTGGAATATCTGCAGCGGATTACATTCCAGATATTCTCCGCCATTTACAATCCCCATATAATAACGCCCGTCTTGTTCACTGTATTGGGGCTGTAATAGAGCCTCCTTCTTTTCCCCATTCCTCTCATAGCGTATCTTCATCGGTTCTCCCTGATTGAAGGAAGAGATGAGCGCTACTTCTCTGTAAAAGTGAATCGGCTCCCGCCCGATCCGGGTGATCACATCTCCCGCCTGAAGTCCCGCCTCCTGTGCCGCCGAGCCTTCCGTAACCGAACCAACCACCGGCAGATCCGCACCACTGAACGCGCTTAAGACCACAGCCACGATAAAAGCCAGAATAAAGTTGAAGAAAGGTCCCGCAAACACAGCCGCGATACGCGCCCACACACCTGCCTCCGTAAAGGCTACTCCCTCGGGTGACGGCATCCGTCCGGACGCGAACCCGCTTCCTGCCCCTTCCGGATATCCTGTGTCTGTTTCGCCCGGTGCATATGCATCTTGCGCCATGACGCCGTCCTCTCCGTCAAACATACAAGCGCCCCCTATGGGCAGAAGCTTCAACGCATATCTGGTACCTCTTTTTTCAAAGGAAAAAAGGGTCGGCCCCATTCCCACCGCAAACTCCACAACCCGGATACCATTCTTCCTGGCAATAATAAAATGTCCGAACTCATGGGATATCACCACCACGCCCATAATAATTAGAAATAAAATAATTGTCCTGATCAACCTAATCCTCCATGCCGTCCCTGGCAGCAATCCTTATTCATATTTTTGCCTGATATACTCGTAGGTCTCTGTCTCCGCTGACAGAATCTGCTCTACGGTCGGGTTATCCACCACACGGTGAGCCTCCATAGATGCCTCGATCAATTCCGGTATCTGCAAAAACCGTATCTTCTTTTGCAAAAAGAGCGCCACAGCCCGCTCATTCGCCGCATTAAACACAGTGGGCAGGGAACCGCCCCGTTTCGCTGCCTGGTATGCCAGGGCAAGTCCGCGGAATGTTTCGGTATCAGGCTCCTCAAAAGTCAGGCTTCCAAGTTTACATAAGTCTACTCTTCCTGCGTCCATAGGCCTTCTGTCCGGATAAAACAGCGCGTACTGAATGGGCAGTTTCATATCCGGTACGCCCATCTGCCCCATAATACCGCCATCAACATATTCCACCGCAGAATGAAGGATACTCTGGGGGTGCACCACCACCTTAATCTGCTCCAGATCCACATCAAACAGCCACTTTGCCTCCATCACCTCAAGCCCCTTATTACAAAGAGATGCAGAGTCGATCGTCACCTTTTTTCCCATTGACCAGTTGGGATGCTTTAAGGCATCTTCCACTGTCATATCCGCCAGTTCTTCTCTCGTTTTTCCCCGGAAAGGACCTCCGGAAGCTGTCAGCAGAATCCGGCTCACACGGGATCTGTTCTCACCGTGCATGGATTGAAAGATCGCACTGTGCTCACTGTCCACAGGCAGAATCTGTACCTCTTTTTCAGCCGCCAACGGCATAATGATATGCCCCGCCGTTACCAGAGTCTCTTTATTAGCCAGTGCAATGTCCTTACCGGCCTCTATCGCGGCGATGGTGGGCCTGATACCAATCATTCCCACAATTCCGGTGACCAATACTTCCATCTGTTCCACGGAAGATACTTCCAACAGCCCTTCCATGCCGCTTACCACTTTCACCGGCAGATCCCTGACCCTCATCCGCAGATCATCCGCCGACTCTTGCGACCACATGGCCGCTATGACAGGCGCAAATTCCCGGATCTGCTTCTCCATCAATTCCACATTATGCCCTGCCGCCAAAGACACCACTTTTAAGTCCTTTTCTTTTCTCACGATCTCCAGTGTCTGTGTTCCGATCGACCCCGTAGATCCCAGTATTCCTATATTTTTCAATTTCATCCTCCCTGTCAGGGCTGCCTCTAATAATTCCCTCTCTGGGTCCTGATCACTGTCTGGCAGCCTGTTATAACAGCATCGCGATCCCGATAAAGATGATTGGTGCTGTCACAATCACGCTGTCGAATCGGTCCATGATCCCACCATGCCCCGGTATCAGTTTTCCATAATCTTTGATATTATGATCCCGCTTTACTGCAGACGCCGCCAGATCTCCCACCATGGATACCATCGCTCCCACACCGCCAAGCAAAGCCGCCAGACCAAGTGACAACGCTGCATCCGTATACGTACCAATTACCAGCCAGGTGTACAACACAAACAAAAGGGCTGCACCCACAACACCGCCGGCTGCTCCCTCTATGGACTTCTTGGGACTTAACTTTGGCGTCATCTTATGTTTGCCAAACAGTACACCTACCGCGTAGGCACAGGTATCACTTCCCCAGGAACTGAGAAACACGAACCAGACCAGATACCTTCCCTGTTCGAATCCCTGCCGCAGCAGATAAATAAAGGATAACATCACCGGTGCATAGAGAAAGGAGAACATAGATGCCATCACCTGATTCGCATGATATTTCGGGAAAGCAAATACATATACAAACAAATGTACCAAAAATGTGGCCACCACTACGATCATCACAGCCGGATAGACAACCGTAAGTCCCTGACGTAAAGAAGCTGTCAAAACCACATAATACACTATTGTCATGATACAACCTGCAATCTCAAGACCGCAGACGGCACCACCTGCCGACCATAATCCGCAGGCTTTCGTCAATTCCCTATATGCAATCACCGATATCAGACACAATACAGCCGCCAGGAAAACGCCGCCGGTCATAATCACCGCAAGTGCTGCTATCACTAACAGGATACCACTTATCAATCTTGTACGAAACATACCGGCCCCTTCCTATTCTTTCACCAGACCATATCGTCTGTCTCTCTTATTATATGCCTGCACCGCTTTTTCTAATTCTTCTTTTGAAAAATCAGGCCAGGCCACCGGTGTAAAATAGAACTCCGTATAAGCTAACTGCCACAGCAGAAAATTCGATATTCTCTGTTCATCACAGGTACGGATCAGCAGATCAGGATCCGGTATCCCACCGGTATCCAGCATATCACTGACAAGCTCTTCGGTAATCTGATCCGGTGCCAGACCATGCTCCGATGCCTGTGATACAATCTTACGGACAGCCCTGACAATCTCATCCCTGCCCCCGTAATTGATGGCAATCTGAAAATGCAGCCCTGTATTGTTCTTTGTCGCCTCCTCCAACTGTGCGATACGGCTGCGGATATCCTCATCCAACCGGGATTTTTCTCCGATGACCTTCACACACATATTGTTCTTGGCCGCTGTTTTCAGGCAGGTCTTCATATAACTGCGCAAAAGCCCCATCAGGGCATCCACCTCATCCCTGGGACGATTCCAGTTCTCCGTACTGAAAGCATACACGGTCAGATACTGTATCCCCATGCGGTAAGCTTCCTCACAGATCACCTCCACCGTCTTCGCGCCCTGCACATGCCCATAATTGCGGGGCATCCCTTTACTTTTGGCCCATCTGCCATTCCCGTCCAGAATAATGGCTACATGATTCGGTACCTTGTTATCCCTTTCCATACTTCCCTCCATGGTAAGACCTGTCCAGCCTTTCCTACATCATTTCACAATACTATCTTATGTAAACTATCAAACAGGAAAGGGGGCAACAGAATCCCTATTCTGTAAGCCCCTCTCTGTTATGTCGTCTGAAACTATACTGCTCTCCAGTATCAGTGAAATACCTATACAGTAAGTATCTCCTTGGATTTCTCCTCCACAAGCTTGTCGATATCCTTGATAAACTTGTCGGTCAGCTTCTGAAGCTGCTCCTCCAGTTCCTTGATCTCATCCTCAGAAACTTCGGTCTTTGCCAGCTTTTTCAAAGCATCATTGCCATCACGCCTCGTATTGCGGATTGCAACCTTGTTCTCTTCGCCCCTCTTCTTAATATCCTTGACCAGATCCTTACGGCGCTCCTCCGTAAGTTCCGGGAACACCAGTCGGATCAATGAACCGTCATTGGAAGGTGTGATCCCCACATCAGACATCATGATTGCCTTCTCAATACTCTTGATCAGACTCTTCTCCCAGGGCGCAATCTGGAGAACACGAGCCTCCGGCACCGTAATATTACCCACCTGCTGAATAGGCGTGGGTGTTCCATAATAATCTACTTTAATCTTATCAAGGACATGCGGATTCGCACGGCCGGCACGGATTGCACCCAGATCTGTCACCAGAAAATCATAAGATTTATGCATTTTTTCCTCAAAAGGTTTTAACCTTGCATCCATACTGTTACCCTCCAGCTGCTTTTGTTATACTGTTACTTTTGTACCATTGAATTTCCCCTTTACGGTATTGACGATGCTGTTCTCTTCATTCAGGGCAAACACCCACATCGGCATCTTGTTATCCCGTGCCAGAATGGAGGCTGTCATATCCACCACCAGAAGATTCTTATCAATTACCTCGTCAATCGAAACCTCGTCATACTTCCTCGCGTCGGGATTCCTTCTCGGATCATCATCATAGACACCATCCACTGCCTTTGCCAGCAGAATCACGTCCGCATCTACCTCAACAGCACGAAGCACCACTCCTGTATCTGTGGAGAAGTAAGGATGTCCTGTACCGCCTGCAAAAAAAACTACCATATTCTTGGAAAAATATTTGTTGGCTCTGTCCTTGGAAAACAGCTTCGTGAAGGATCCGCACTCAAAAGGTGTCAGAACCGATGTCATCATGCCCACCGAGCGAAAAATCTCGGAGACATAAATACAATTCATGATCGTGGCAAGCATACCAATCTGGTCAGCTTTCGTCCTGTCGATATTCTCACTGGAACGTCCGCGCCAGAAATTGCCGCCGCCAATTACAATGCCGACCTGAATACCGTCATCTACCAACTGTTTGACCTGCATTGCCACGCCGCGCACCGTCTCTTCATCAAAGCCTGTCTTCTTCTCACCTGCTAAGGCTTCACCGCTCAACTTTAAGAGTATCCGCTTCATATTAATAACCATACCCTTTCCGGAACCCACTGACTATCTGTCTGCCGCCGACTTATTTTTTCTTCTTGAACTCTTCGAAGAAGGATGTCGGGTTCACATCGGCATAGCACTGCGAGCACATACCTTCGATGACTGCACCATTATTAATCTGTACGGATTTGGACTTGATATTACCCATCACAATCGCCGTCGTATCTAAGATGACCGGTCCCTGCACGTCAATGTCACCCTTCACAGCGCCTGCCACAACTGCACTGGTAGCCGTGATATTACCGATTACAACGGAACTCTGACCAATCTTAACGCTGCCCTGGCTGTTCACCTCACCGGTAATCTTAGCACCTTCTGCAAAGATTTCAGCGGCTCTGGAATTACCCTGAATGGTACCGGTAATATTTAATTTGCCTAAGATATCAATATTACCATTCACTGTTCCGATCAGTTCCATGGAGCCTTCTGACATGATATCACCTGTTATTGTCATTCCTTCAGTTACCACTGCTGTTTCATCTACCGCTACGCGATTTGTCTGCACTTCCATCTTCTTCTTTTCCCCTCCGCTATTCTGGACTGCTTGATTATCTTCCTCTGACTCTGTTTCCATCTCAGGCACAACTGCCGCTTCCTCTGCTGTATCCTCTGTCTTTTCTTCCTCTGCGACAGCTTCCGGTTCAGGTTCGGGCACTGTCTCAGGTACTTCTTCTATGACGGGTTCCGGCTCCGATTCAGCTTCCATAACAGGCTGTGGCTCTTCCATAAGCTCTTCCATCACAGGCTCGGGTTCCACCACTGGTTCAAGTTCCGCCGCTGTTTCCTGTACTGGCGCTGCCTCTTCCAATTTATCCAACATGCTGCTTAAGTCCATAGACTCCAGGGTATGTTCCGCCATAGGCGCTTCTTCCTGCATCACATTTTCAGCGGATGACTTCTCTTCTGTCCCGGCCTGTGCCGCCAAAGCTGCTTCTAATTCTTCTTCCGGCATCAGTTCATTCACAGCCTGAGATAAGTCATCCTTCAAGTCTGAGAAAAAACCCATTCTCCAATCCTCCATTCTTTAGTCATTGCTTATATGATGAATCGGCTCCGTATCGTCAGTGATCGGAACGATCTTCGTATCCTCCATCGCCTGAATCTGTTCAATCAACCCAGGTAACGCCTCCACTGTCGAATCCTTCTCCGCCGCATCATGCATCAGTATAATCGCTTCGTCAAACTCCCCGAGTTTACGGGTACAGTTCCTAATGATATCCCCTGAACTGATATAATTGTTAGAGGCATCTCCTGAAACTATGTTCCAGTCAAAATAAGTCATATCCTGCTCATCCAGATATTCAATCAGCTCATGCATGTCCACTCTGCTGACCGTATTACTGCTCCCGCCGGGAAACCGGCAATACCGGCACCAGACACCTGTCGTCTCATAGAGGAATTCCTGAAGCTTCTTCAAATCCTCTATATAGCTTTCTTTGGACTGATAAATCTCCTGATATTTATGACTGTAGGAATGCATCGCAAGGGTGTGTCCCTCGTTCACAATCCGATTATATAACGGTTGATATCTTTCTTCCTCTTTCCCTACCACAAAGAAAGTTGCCTTCACATTGTACTCTGCCAGAATATCCAGAATCCTACCCGTATTACTGCTAGGCCCATCATCGAAGGTAAGATATACCTTCCTGATTCCTTCTTCCTCCTCGGCATCTTCCTGTGCATCGAACTTCGTACGCCCAAGCTCGTCCACCCCTGAGGCCGTATACGCTTCTGTACTTCCCGTTGTCAATGCCTCCGCCGTGTCAACAGGATCACTCACACTGGCCATTGTCTCCACCTGGGCTTGTAACTCACGTAATTCTTTCTTCACAAAATGCAATCTAATCCCCAGAAACAAGCATAGACAAAACAGGATCAGAATCGTGGAAAGCGGAACGATGACAAGCAGCCTTTTCATCAACTGGAAACGTCTTCGCCTCGCTTCCTGTTCAGCATCCATCTCTGCCATCTCCATCGGCTCCTTATTCCAAATTCTATTATACTATATCACATTTGACGAATTCCGAAAAGAAATTTTGCAAAAAAAGAAAAAGAAAATTCAGCCATTTATATATTGGGCTTATGCTTCCTGTCTCATTCCCGTTCCCTGACCGTCACCAGAATCTTGTCCCCCGGCTGCTTCCCTATCCGGGAACGGATATCTTTACGCACACCGATAATATAGCACACACTCCCGTCAGCGTTCTTTACTCCCATATTTACAACACTGCCGTCATACGGCTCCCCGTCAAACGTGGCATGTACCTTCACCCTTCCCCGTCCAAACTCTTTCCTGATATCGTAGGGGAAGATGACATAAGCCCCGCCTGTCTCCCCTGCTTCATAAAGCATGGACTCATACTCATATACTCTGCTGTCCAATGTCTGCACCTCATCCCATGCCTGTAAGCAATTACCGCAAATATCTTTTCCGGCCATTCATAAATACCTTGAAAATACTTTTTCAATATTTTATCATCTTCTTCTAACAATATCCATTACAACTTTTTACAAAAAGTACTTGCCTTCTATTCCGGAAAATGTTATAGTTTCTACATATTTAATATCGTGTTCATTCATACGATATATGGTTTTCAACTTCGTTGAAAGATGCATAGGCAGTTCGCCCCCGGTTTACCAACATTTCACTGACAGATTAGGTTTGGAAATTTTCTTTTTGTCTTTGTATCTCTTACCTTTTCTGTACCACTCACAGCAAATGAGAAATTATATGTAAAGAAAACAAAACGATCATTGACAGTCCACAGCTTCATGACAGCAGCAGTAAAATGATCTTTGGCGACAAGATCCTAAGCTGCCAGTTTTTCAGAGATTACGCGGATCTGGAGATCCTTCGCAATATCCAGCCAGAAGATATCGAAGACGTATCCGAAAGATATGTACCTCTTTATATTGTTTCTCTTATTGAACCTAAGACAAAAGTGAAGTATAATGTTGCCATGCAGATGCTCCGCTATATGATATACCGCCTATAATGGAGATAGTCATTGTAGTATTTATTGTCTGCGGAATTGTTTTAGGGGAAGTTGAAAACTTCTTTGTTCGCTTCCCCTATTGGGACACGATTATGCACACGGCAAACGGAATCGTTTGTGCGGCACTAAGCCTGTCATTAGTTGCATTGCCTGTTACGCTGTCTTCTGTCCATAGCGTATCATTAAGATACTCTTCTAACTCTTCACGGTCTGAATAGTCAGATAATGTCACTTCATTCTTGATATACTCTTTGATATTCTCTGTCATTGCTTCCATGTAGTTGTAATCTGTTGTGTTCTTCATAATAAAACCGTCCTTTCTTTTTGTTGGCGGCTCTGTTATAATATAGAAGCAACCGCCGATTGTGTTTGGTTGTGATAGAGCAAGGATTAGATTTGGTAGGTCTGTGCCTTGCTTTATCATATGGTCTTATTATACACTTGTTTCAAGTTGCTATCTATTGACATATTACGCAAAATATCAACTTGTTTTTAGTGCATAATATACACCTATTTTAAGTTGATAAATTAAACACATTTAGAGTATACTATTTTTACGAAAACCAAATACAAGGAGGTATATTCTATGTTACGTTATAAAATAAACATACTGGAAGCATTAAAAGGAATCGGCTTTACTACTTATAAAATAAGAAAAGATAAGGTTATAGGTGAAGCCCAAATGCAAAAAATACGAACCGGCGAAATTGCAAGCAAAGAAACATTAAATACAATTTGTCGACTATTAGATTGTCAACCCGGCGATATCCTAGAATATGTGGAAGACGAACCAGAAACGAATCAGGAATAATATATAATGAAAGCCGAGTGCCATTTTGGCATTCGGTTTTTTCTTTTGTTTCAATATAAAAGAGCGCACCCACAGACACGCCCCATCTGCATATAATCTATTTTGATTTTTCTTCATGAATCTTTACTAATTTATAGAACGTAGTCCGTTTTAGTTGCATATCGTCCATACACTTTTTAGCTGTGATCTTCCCTTGTTTCCATTCTGTATAGTAAGCGTTCCATTCTTTCGGAAACTCCGCTGAAGGTCTGCCGGATGCTCTACCAGTTTTAGAAGAAACCTTTTTACCGTTTATCACTGGCATAGCTGCAATACCTTCTTTTTGTCGTGTCCGTATGTTCTGACGCTCTTTCTCTGCAACATATGAAAGTATCTGCAAAGTCAGATCAGCTATAAAGCGATTGTCTAAATTATCTTTAGAAACGCTTGTGTCAAGTAACGGCATATCCAGAACCTTTATATTTGCCTTTAGCGTGTGCGTGATATACTTCCATTGTTCCTGAATTTCTGTATAATCCCTTCCCATACGGTCAATAGAATGGATTACCATTAAATCACCCTCATGTAGCAGAGGTGCATTGTATTCAGTTCCCACTAAACTATTGTAGCCTTTTCTATTGAAGTCTTTTCCGCTTTGCTCGTCCACAATGATGAAACGCTTATCAATCCCCATTTCCTCAAAATCTTTTAACTGCCTTGCTATATTCTGCTCTTTTGTGCTTACCCTTGCATATCCGTATATGTTCATAATCTCAATACCACCTTTCCGAATATCTTATGTTCTTATGATAGCACATTTATCCGTAAAGATCAATAATATTTGCGAATATATTCGTATTTATTTTTGAACCTTTTCAAACATAAAATATAGCCATTTTCGCCACTTTTCGCACTGTTCCTAAAAGTGTAGCTTTACGAATAATTATAGCAAAATGACCATAACGGACTCTTTGCTCTTATTATACCTCCGTACTTTCAGATACGCTTGTCTCATTACAATGGGGATAATTTACGAACACTTTTCGACCACTCGTTGTCCATGATGGACAATCATCAACAATGGGGTTAATTCCTAGTATATTACTAGGGTTTTTGCTTGCCCTCCAATTGGAGGGAAGGTACGTTTTCAACACAATTTTTCACTCAATTTCCATCTGTCAGAAATGGGGATAAATTTTCAGACAATTCACATCCCACATTCCCCCAAAGTTTACACCCCTCCCCACCCTCCAACAATCCCAACTTCCACCTATCCCAAATGGGGTAAAATCCCACACAAATTCAATCATTTCCAAGTGTCCGTCAAGTGCAAACTTCTGTTTTTCTATCGGAAACACCCCATTCCAAAACCAGCAATCATTCCTATTTTTGATATACGAAAATGGGGATAATTTTATAGCAATATCCGACATAATGTGATAAAATATCCTTAGTCAGTATAGACAGTATGGGGATAGTTCCTCGGTTGCCCTTTTCGGAAACGGAAAGGGGGTTCTATGGACGCGTTAGAAGTTTTGACACTGCTATTAGTGGTATTCGCCGCTTTAGCTTACATAGATAATCACAACAGCCGAAAATAGACAGAAAAAAGCTATCCTCTACCGCTAATAGGGGATAGCTTGCATTGTGTTACATATTGTTTCGCAACAAGTTTCCGTCTGGGGTAATGGGGACGTTCCAAAATCTCCGTTACCTTCTATACTGATTATAAACTATCCACTTTTACTTTTCAAGTGGCAGTTTAGGAAATGGGGATGTTTCGGCATCCCTGTTTTTTATAATCCAATCTTACACCGATGGGGTTTTTACGTTAACATTTTCTTTTGATTCCACACCATCACCAGAGGGGTTATCATCTCCGCTACCATTCTGTAGATCAGCCGCATTTTTCACCCGTTCCGCTCTATCATCTTCTTCAGCCTTAATCCGTTCCAATTCCAATGCAGTATTAGGGGTATGCTTACTATTTTCAATGATCGTCTGCTTAGAGATAGCACCCATATTACGCTGCCATAGCATTTCCTTCATAGCGGATTCTGTGTCTACTGGTATATTCACATTAAAACTACAATCCAAAGTATCAAACAATT
>CATOMC010000017.1 GCA_951801245.1 uncultured Lachnospiraceae bacterium | reverse complement strand
TCTATCTGCTTTGTTTTCATGTCTTAAAATCCGGTTACCCACATCCACCTCCTGAAAATCCGGCATGACCGGATTTTTTCCCTGCTGGAATCAAGATTGCGAACTTGTTTCGCAATTACCTACATATGGTCTATGTCTAAAACATAATAGGTATCTCCAATAATTCCTATCGTGTTGTTATTATTGAATCCCAATATCAATGGTGTTTCTTCACTTGTCAAATCTATCATTACATTTAATTCATTGACTAAATAAGGCGAACCCTGCATAGTAATTTCCTGATTCTCTAACTCACACACCTGATACCCATCCACAATGACACCGTTTAAAATAACGGGATAGTATATAATCCTATTGATTGGTGTTTCGTCGTCGAGGGCAAACATTTCGATACCCTGTCCCAGATAAACAGAATCACTCTGCTCCTGTGTCCAGTCCCCGTCACAATAGTTTGGAAAGTTTTCTTGTGCATAAGCATCAAACCGCTCTATATCTGATGAAGATACAACATAGAAAGATTTATTCCAATCAGCCTCAGATACCCATTCCGGAATTTGATTGCCAATTTTCTCTCTATCCCCTATTTCAGTAAGTTCTCCAAGTGTCAATAAACTGGCACTATGAAGTTGTTCCCCCAGCTCCCCGTTTTGACTGCATCCAACCGCTGTGAGTGCCAAAACTACTGCCAAAATGATTGCTGTACATTTTTTCATGTGAGTTGCTGCCTCCCTCTGTACGCATTGTATCCATCTTATCGCACAAATCTCAAAAAGTATAATTGATTTCCACCTTTTGGTGCTTTGTTTGGGAATTGATACTGCGGTATAGTTACTGTACCCGTTTATATTATACATGGTCTGGCGGTATATGAAAAACTGTAATTCCCGACGTACAGATTTTTTCCCCGAAAGACAGATAAAAGACCGAGGAAGGCACTTGATAACCTTCCCCGACCTTATTTGTTTTGCTAATCATGCTTCTACTTTTAACCTTGCTTCATATCGCAGTCTGTTATAGTCATTTCTCTCAATACGTCGTGCCTGAATACTATTTAGCAAAATATTATACTCTATTAAGCCACCGGAATATCCAAAATAAATAACATCATATTTATCTCTATACTCATTTAAGACCTCATCAAAGTAGTTTTTTAATTCTTCAAGGCGTACAGGTATTGGTGGTTCATCATAAAAAACAAATAATCCTACTTTCTCAAAACCCTGCCGCCTATACGATGCTAACTTTTCCATTTTCTTTCTTACGGCATCCTGAAAAATCAATTTTTCACTATCACTATTTTTCACTGGATATGTTAAACCCAGCTCATCAACCTTTGCACCATTATTTTCAATTATCTGTTTTCTACGCTCTTTCTCTTCTAAACTACTTTCCAAACGATATTTTACAAATACGCCCTCTATCTGTGCTTCTTCCTTTGTAACCGCTTCTGTAACCTCTATTCCGATCAATCTATTCTCATCACTGATATCCGGCGCATCATGCACATCAAATCCAGCATATATATCGCCATAGCAATATTGTAAAACACTTAACGCAAATTTCCGTATCAGGGAAAGAAGCCCTGCCTGTGCCGCTGCGTACCCTTTGCGCAGATCCTCCACATCCTCAGCATAAAGGTTGCGCGTCTCATTACAGCGGCGGGCTATCTGGTTTGTATTTGCGGACAGGGAGCGGAGAAGTTTTGTCAGTTCCTTCACGCTCTCCATATCCAGGTGGACGATATAGCCGTCCACCGCCATCTTCCGCAGGTACGCACGCTTATTCCTCGTGCCTGCCTGCTCCATCTTTTTCTCGATCAGGGCCATTTCCTCCGGGCTTACCTTAAAATAAAGCCCGATGGTACGCCCTTCCGTTTTCCGCATCAGATCGCCTCCCTTTCCTGCCCGCGTTCCGCTCCAAAGTTAGCCGGCGCAGGCCGTTCATATTCTTTCAAAGTTTTCAGGATGGAGGGTTTTTCATTTCCCCGCTCCGCATCTTCTTCCGTCTCCCGTGGCGGTTCTGTGCCGCGCCCTTTTTCCTCGTTGTCAAGGACAGTATTCCTGTCCAGTTTCCCCTCCTGGCTGTACTTTTTCAGGCGTTTCGCCTGCTCCAGTGATGGTACGGCCTGCAATCCCTCCATAACCTCTACAAGTTCCTCCTGCTGCTCTCCTGCCAGATAGGACAGTTCCACCGCAGGGTTAAAGGGCAGCTTCTTATCGTCCACCATCTGGAGCAGGACAGGGAGAAGTTCCGTCAGGCGGATAAAACGGTGGATGTTCCGGGCGCTGTCATTGGAATTTTCACTCAGCGCATCCACGCTGTACTTCTCGCCAAGTTGTCGAGAAGTGTCCTTTACACCCTGATGCTTCAGCGCGTCCAGCTTCATCTTATATGCCCATGCCTTTTCGCTGGGCAGAAGGTTTTCGCGCTGGATGTTGCTGTCTACCATGAACAGCGTTGCTTCATCATCATCCAACTTTCGCACGATTACCGGCATGGTTGTTTTCCCTGCCAGTTCCGAAGCCCTCTTACGCCTGTGCCCGGCGATCAGTTCATAGCCGCCCTCCACACGGGGCCGCGCTATGCCGGGGACAAGGACGCCATGTGCCTTTACACTCTCTACCGTGTCCTGCATGGTCTCGTCGTCCAGTACCTTAAACGGATGGTCTTTAAAGGGGAACAATTCTGTCAACGGGATTTCCTGCACGTTCCCGTCTCCTCCCGCCCCCGGAGGCTTGCTTCCTGAGAGCAAATCCTCATAGGTAGTCATCTGGATATTCTTTGCAACGCTTTTCATCCCCTTATCACCTCTTTCGTCAGTGCGGCATAAGCGGCTGCCACTTTACCGGAAGGGTCATGGAGATAGATGCTCTTTCCTGCCGCACTTGTTTCCGCCGCCCTCACAGAAAGGGGGATAATGTTCTCAAAAATCCGCAGTTTCCCATCATAATTCATGTGCAGAAGTTCCACAATATCCTTTGCATAATTTGTCCGCATATCCGCCATTGTTATCAATATCCCTGCTATGGAAAGGTGTGTGTTGATCTGCCGTTTTACCTTTGCAATCGTGCGGATAAGCTGCTCCAACCCTTTTATCGACAGGTACTGCGCCTGCACCGGGATTATGACCTGATCTGCCGCCGCAAGCGCATTGATGGTCAGCATACCAAGTGAGGGCATACAATCCAGAATAATCGCATCATATTCCTCACGCATGGTATTCAGATACTGCCGCAGGATCGTCTCCCGGCTCATGGTATTGACCAGAGTAACCTCCATGCCGGACAATTCTATGTTCGCCGGGAGCAGGTCAACACCCTCCTCATGGTGGAGAATCCCGCTTCCGGGTGGAAGCGGCTCGTCCATGATTATCCCGCTCAGAATAGTCGAGAGCGTGGTTTCCATCTGGTCGGGCTGCTGGTATCCCAGGCTGGCAGTCATTGACCCTTGACTGTCTACGTCCACCAGAAGGACACGCCTGCCCTCACGGGCAAGGCCGATCCCGATACTGATGGAACTCACTGTTTTTGCGCAGCCTCCTTTTTGATTACATAAGCAATAGATTGTCGCACCCATACTCACACCGCCTCTCTCACCCGGACAGTCAAACCATCCATCCGTATGTCTTTATGTCCCACCAGATAGTAGTCCCTGCCGTCATGCTCCACGCTCGTCCACACCCAATAGGGCACTTCCCGGTAATCATCTTTTATCAGTACCTCAATACCGCTTCCACTGGTATAATAATGCCCGCTCTTTGTCTCATATCTTCCGCTTCCGTTCTTGTGCAGACGGCTCGTTTCCTTAACCGGACGTGAGAGGTATGCAATCCTCCGCTCCACATCCGAAAGTTTCCCCATGACCTCCCGGAGTTCTGACTGGAGGAAAAGCTGCTGCCCGTCCTCATAGTTGATATGTAATCCACTCAGATCATCATAATCTTCATAAGTGGAAAGTTTTAATATGCCCCTGATGCTCAAATTCAGGTTTTGGGCTTCCTTCAATAATAGGTTTAAATCTGCCATAAATTTTCTCCTTCTCATAGGCGTTTATCTCTGTTAAAATAAATAGGACTAAACCAGCTATGCAGATACGGCGCTTGTCCGATGCAAAAGCTGATTTAGTCCTACCTAAACTTCAAATATTAAGTTATCACTCCTTTTTAGGGACACGTTTTACAACACCAAACGGCTTGGTGGTATATTAGTGTCAAGTTGCTTGATTTTCAGTTTTCTGGTTAAAAACAGGCCCGTCTTAATCCAATTTTGCTCATTTTCGACATGTCGAAAATTTTTTCAAAGCAAATTTTTCATAGGACTAAATCAGCGGAAACCCTTGATTTTACTGGCTCCTTGCTAACTTGACACTATATTACCATACGCCCCCACCTTCTCATTCGGATACACCCTCTCCCCACGAATCGGCTTCGCCCCCCGTCTTAAATACGCCTTCACCTTCTCCCCATACAAATAAGAATCATTCCCGTTCACAATCCCCCACTGCATCAGCACCGCCGCCGCACCGGTCACAAAAGGCGTAGCAAAAGACGTGCCCGTAACAGGACTGTATCCGCCATCCCGATTTGGTGCAAGCACGCCCACGCCGGGTGCCACCAGATCCGGCTTGACATACGTATCGGATGTACGGCTGTTAACCTGCTCCTGATATAGATATCCTCTTCCAGAAAAATCGGCATAAGACTCGTATCCCGGGTCATAGGCGCCTACGGTGACTACTTTGACTGCTGTAGAGGGAATTGTCAGGGTCACATCTGGCGTAGGTCTCACGAAACGTGTATTGGCACTGCGCACCGTACCGGAAGGCAGATAAAAGGTATAGTTGCCGGTTACGGTTCGTAAAGGCCGTAGTTCAAAGGTCCATACCCCCTGGTCCAGATACCTGTTTCCATTTGCCGGCAGGAAGTCAAAGTAGATTTCCTGGCTTGTCATATAAGGCGCCGGTTCGCCATTATAGAGCAGGATCTGTGTCTGCTGTAATCGGTAAGTCTGTTTACCGGGCCGGTCAGTATCTACCTGAAAGGACTCTCCTGAGGGCGACACCAGTGTCACCAGATAACGGTCCACATATTCTTTCCAAAGCTGTACATTCAGTCCTGTTTCATAGACACCAACTATCAGTTCCACTCGTTCTATGGTATCATCGACATTTGCGTCATCTTGATTGACTGTATTAGTCGGTTCATTAGCCTCCCGTCCGGTCACTTTCACACTGCCGCCCACATGCCCACCGGAAGCGCCCTCATTTCCGCTGCCTACACAGATGACGCTTCTGCCTATCTCCGAAATATTATCCAGGAATCGTTCCACCAGCGACGTACCGTTATGGGCACCGTAAGTATTTCCAAAGCTGAGATTGACTGCCAGAGGCATTTGCAGTTCTATCGATTTATTAACCACATAGGTCAATGCACGCATCAATTCTGTGGTTCGTGGAAAAGAGTCTGCTCTGGGATTTCCCAGCCTCACGATCAAAAGATCGCTTTCTCTGGCAATTCCGGCATAGGCCATTCCGCCTCTTCCTCCATTTCCGGCTGCAATCCCGGCGACTGCCGTTCCATGTCCGGTGGTATCTATGCTGGGGACAATCTGCCAAGCCGCCTGTCTGTCTCCTGTGGCAAGCGCAGCATTTATCTGATTTTCATCATATTCCTGCCCCAGTACCTGATCCCAGAGAAAGCGTATTCTTGTCGTGCCGTCCGCATGGCGGAAATCTTCATTCCAATAGCTGATACCAGAATCTATGACTGCCACCAGAACCCCTTTTCCGGTAAGATTCTGCGATATCACGCTGCCAGGTGCAAAGCAGGCCGCCGAATTGCCTGCTAAATCTGCAAAAAAAAGCCTCTTAGGCTTTTCAATATACTCGATCTGTTCAATCAATGCCAGACTCTCCATTAGGGATTCCGGTACCGTCAGGATCGCATAACCGGCAATCAGTTCTTCTGCCACAATCCCTCTCGGAGACAATTCCTGCAGGCTTCCATGATATTTTACAATCACCTCCCAGGTATTCTCCTCTATATCATATCCAACGTTTAATTCCAGCGACTGCTGTCGTTCCGAAGGTGCTGTATCCAGTGCCAGGTTCAGCAGGTTTTCATTTTTCTGAGAATCCATTGCGTCATCCAATCTTATAGGCTATTATAGTTCTATTATTACCATCATATGCGCAGTGTTTTTCATGGTCATTCTGTGTTGCTTTCCGACTTTCTTTGACTACGCTTTGTAGATATGCTAATATATTTTTATAGTTACATACAATCCTATCCCCAGGCGTTTTCCTTCCGGTATCGGATTGCACGGGATTTTCACACAAATGAGGAATGCTCATGAATACTGCAGATAATATCATTTTAAGAAATGAAGTTTCTTCCATGCCGTCGCAGGATGAAAACTCCATGAAGAACTACGACAATCTCCATGAGAAAAAAGATTTTGGAACTCTGGAATACCCTGTCAGTGCCTATTTTCTGGATTTGCGTAACTCTTACATGAACTGGATCCGCTGGCACTGGCACGAAGAAATGGAGATTCTGATCATCCAGGAAGGCACGGCCGAGATTTTCTCCGACGATACTTCCTACGTGATTCACCCCGGTCAGGGCGTCATCATCAATCAGAACGTCATACACTGTATCCATTCTCTGAATCAGCAAAACTGTACTTTCTATGCAATTGTCTTTCAACCGGAGTTCTTATTCGGATATAGGAGCAGTTATCTGCAGGCACAGTATCTGCTGCCAATACAGAATTATCAGCTTTTCAGAATGTTTCTGTTAGACGAGAATGACCCCTGGCACAAACGTATGCTGGCATCTTTGAATAATGCCATCTCTGTCAACCTGACACAGAGCTTTGGCTATGAACTTGCTACCAAAGGATATCTGTGTCATTTCTGGTCTGACCTGATCAGTCATCTACCGCAGCCTCAGAAGCAGGCAGTCTCCTCCCGTGCATCCCTGGACGAGCAGCGGGTCAAACAGGCTCTTATGTATATCCGGACACATTATTCGGAGCCAATCTCTCTGGAGGATATCGCCGACAGTGTCCATATCAGTAAAAGTGAGTGTTGCCGCTGTTTTGCAAGAACCCTTCAAATGACACCTTTTGAATATTTGATGAAATACCGTATTTTTGAAGCCACCAAAAAGTTGATGATTCCTTCAGCCAATCCGCCGTCGATCGCAGATCTGGCGCTCTCCGTAGGCTTTAACAATACCAGCTACTTTAATAAGCTATTCAAAAAATTTCTGGGCTGTACGCCCACCTACTACAGGACGCACAAAGTCTTGTCTAAGGACGGAGACTTTGTAAGCTGCTTTGACAATCTGAATCACTTTCTGTAAAAAACGGAAAGCGCTTTGACCAGGTAGTCCAAATCCTTTGTTCCTGCGGTCTCACAGGCGGAGTGCATGGCAAGCTGCGGCAGGCCGATATCAACGGTATTCATGGACACCTGCGCCATCAGAATATTGCCGAGCGTACTTCCTCCGGCAATGTCCGAACGATTCACATAAGTCTGACACGGCACACCCGCTTCCCGGCATATGTCTTTCATCACAGCCGCCGAATAGGCATCTGTCGCATAGCGCTGGGAGCCGTGATATTTGATCACGATTCCCTCATTGAGATAAGATTTATTGACTGAATCGGTCATCTCCGGATGATTGGGGTGCACCGCATGGGCGTTATCCGCAGAAATCAGAAAACTCTCCGCCAACATACACTGATACTGCTCTTCTGTAAGCTGGAGTCCGCTTCGGATTCGGGACAGTACATCCCGCAAAAAGGAAGAGTCCGCTCCCTGTTTGGTGCCGCTTCCCACTTCCTCGTTGTCAAAAACCGCCAGCATCGTAATATAGTTTTGCGGCTCCTCCCCCACAAGCGCCTTCAATCCGGCATAAGCGCACTCCAGATCATCCAGTCTCGGACCGCAGATATATTCCTCGTCCAAGCCTAATCTGCTGCATTTATCCCTGTTATACAAGAAAATATCCTGTCCCAGAATCTGATCAGCCTCCACGCCCGCTTCCCGTGCAAGCAGGGAAAGATACCCGTTCCTGTGATCCGCACTGCCTGCAAGCGGCGGCATGTCTGTCTGCGGATTATATTCAATTCCTTTGTTCATATCCCGGTTCATGTGTATGGCCACATTAGGGATCACTGCTATATTTCGATCAATATTGACCAATCTGGTTACCATTTCATCTGATTCCTTCACGACCACGCGACCGGCAATTGACAGCGGCCTGTCAAGCCAGGTAGACAGAATCATGCCGCCGTATTTCTCCACATTCCATTTCAGATAATGTTCCTCCACGGTCAGTTCCGGCAGTTCCTTTAGTTTAAAGCAGGGGGAATCGCTGTGAGCCGCCACGATGTGGAACCCTTTCGACGATTTCTTTGGTACGGAAAATGCTATGACAGCAGAATTATTTCGGTTTACATAATATTTTTCACCCATCCGAATTTTCCATACACTTTTTTCAGAAAGCTTGTGATATCCTGCCCCTTCCAGTTCTTTATCGATATTCTCCACCGCATGAAAGCAAGTGGGGCTGTTATTGATGAAATCAAATAAGCCCTCTATATAAGATGTGGTATTCCCCTGACTGTCTCTTTGTCCTGTTTTTTCCATATATGGCTCTGTCTCCTTTTCATGCCTACCCATTTTTGCTTACTTTCCATCTACTATTCATTCCCGCGAGCAATGAGCCAAGTACCGTGCCTGCACGAGTATTTGGCGAATGCCGCGAGGGTCAGATACCCCGCAGCCCTGTTACGGGGTATTTGACTTGTTTTCCATGTTACAAACTTTCACGCACTATAGACTTTCCCATCACGCCGCTGTTCTGATGTGATCGCACTCTGCCCCTTTTTTATTACAACCCTGATCTCATCGCATCACTGCTCTACTCTTCATGCGCTTCCACCCTGACCTTTTCCTGGCTGACAGCAAAATAGCATGTCCCGCTGTAGACTCCTGCCTCGTAGAGTTTACCGATGGTCTCAAGCATCCGCTGATTTAGTCTGTGATACACGACCGAATGTTCCCAGTGAATTCCCTTTAGATAGTCCTGCTGACGGTTATTGAGGCAAGCCATAAGCTTTTGTGCACGTATTTTATCTTCTTTATGTGCATTATAACCATTCTGGTCAATATTTAAAAATCCAAAATCGCAAGATACATAACTGTATGATTCACCATTCTCTTTACACTTTCTATATAACAGTTCTGTCAGTTTACCATCCCGCTTATCCTGATATATGAATTCTTTCCAAAGAATTTCCCGTTTTTCCAATCTCTTTTCGTTCTGTGACATTCTTGTCGAATCCGGCACCTTTGTCGCTTCAAATTGACTATTATGGTCGATCTCTATTCTGCGTATGCTGCGCCTTCCATAAGCATCCTGTTCTTGTATAAAAGCTTCCCGCCCGGCAAACAGGGCCGCAGAAGGTTCCTCCCGCAAAAGCACGCCGCTCTCATACAGATATTCCATCATGATCCGCTGTACTTTCGCACGGGGCGCCGGATAATCCAGCCGCTCCACAATCTGGTCAAGTGTATACCCGATATCCGTCAAATGCCTGATGGCACCCCCGCAAGCCACATCTGTTGCAAAATTCGACAGCGCAGTCTGAAAATAACCCGGTTTATCCATGCTCTTATCTGTCCTCTCCAGATATTCTGCTTTGGTCGTCCCTATGCTCTTCACCGTCCAGCGTATAGTGCTCCAGATCATCCGGCACACAGAGATTCCCATGATAATACTGTCGTCCTTCCGCACGATACAGCCTTTTTCTCTGTCCCATATGTGTATCTTCGGTATGATACAGAATCAGGTTCGGGATATGCAGTGCCTCCGCCTGTTCGCAGGCTTCCTTGACTGTGCTGTGGTGTTTCTCATAGGGTTGAAACAACTCTGCCTCTCCACACATGCAGAAAGCCTCCAGCATCAGCCAGTCGCTTCCGGTTACATATTGACTATTTTGGTTATTATATGGTTCATCTCCGCAGCAGGTAAGACGTTTCCCTTTTGTATACTCTATCGTAAAGCCATACTGTTTGTCCTTGGTGGATAAAATATCAAAAAAAGTTACTGTATGCCCCAGGATCTGTCTGGACTCTGCGTCTTTCACGACCTGAAAGATGATCCTGCTGCCGATATACTTCTTAATCTTATCCTGCAGCAGAGCATCCGCCATATTCTGCAGGATCAGGATGACCTCGTCATGTCCGTATATCTGTACACAGCCGTCATAGTCTCCCCTGTTGATTCCCTGCCCAATCTTGCGGATCACCCACAGGATTCCCATGATGTGGTCGATGTGTTTGTGCGTAATGAAAATATGACGAATACTCTTCCAGTCAATTCCGGCCTTCGCAAGCTGTACCAGAACGCCGTTTCCGCCGCCGCCATCCACCAGCATACTTTCTTCTCTTTCCTGCAATACAAAACAAGTATTATAGCACGCGGTGACCATCGCCATCCCCGTGCCAAGCATCGTAAGTTTCATCTATAATCTCCATTCCAAAGCATCTACATGCCGGATAAGGCCATTCTTGGCCGCGCTCTGGCATCTAAACCATTGCCGTCAGATATTTTTCCTGCAGATATCCCGAAGACAGCATCTGTCGCAGTAGGGCGCTGTCCTGGCCGTACATACTTCTCTGCCGTGATAGACCAGCCTATGGCAGAAATCACTGCCTTCTTCCGGCGGCATAATCTTCCACAATGCCATCTCCACTTTCTTAGGCTCCTTGATGCCATCCACCAGACCGATCCGGTTACAGAGCCGGATACAGTGCGTATCCGTAACTATGGCAGGCTTGCCGAACACGTCTCCCATAATCAGGTTGGCGCTCTTCCTGCCCACACCTGGCAGTTTTAACAGCGCATCAAAATCCTCCGGTACCCTGCCGCCATACTCCTGCTGCAGCATCTTCATGCAGGCGCTGATATCTCTGGCCTTGCTCTTTCCAAGCCCGCAGGGATGCACGATTGCTTCTATTTCTTCCACCGGTGCTGCTGCCAGAGCCTCCACATCCGGAAACTTCTCGTACAGTTTCTCCACCACTACATTCACTCTTGCATCCGTACATTGTGCCGCCAGTCTCACACTGACAAGCAGCTTCCACGCCTCGTTATAATCCAGTGTACATCCCGCATCCGGATATTCTTCTTTCAGTCTCTCGATCACAACAAGCGCCAGTTCCTTTTTTCTCATGGTTTCTTACCCTTTCTCTTCCATCTGTAATCGGCCCGCACAAAGGGTTCCCGGATACAATCCTCCACCAAAGGTCCATACAGATCCGGCCGCCGATAGGCATTGCCATGTACTTCCCTGCTGCGGTATGCTCTGATATCCGTCATCGGAAAATCCGCCAGATAAATCCCCTCTTCCTCTCCTGCATCAAGCAGCATCGTATCTCTCGACTCCGGAAGTTCCGGCTTATAGGCAATCCCGTCAAAAGCCGTAGAATGACCGTTACAGTCAGGATGACCTGCCGGATAATTCGCGGTAGCGATTCCCAGCATATTCTCATAAGCTCTCGCCCGAAGCTGGGAAATGCGGTTTATCTCCATAGGACAGGCATTTGGTGTCAGAATTAGTTCCGCGCCTTTCAACATAAGAATCCTTGCACTTTCCGGAAATTCTCTGTCATAGCAAATCATGGCTCCTGTTTTCACCGTTCCCTTAGCCGTATCCAGATCTGCCACATAGAAGTCCTCTCCCGGTGTCAGCCTGTATTCCTCTCCAAAATCACAGGTATGTACCTTTGCATAGGTCAATATATTATGACCATTTCGGTCAATTAAAACCAATGTATTTCTGGGAAGCGGCTCCCAATCTTCCAAAAGCGTGACAGCCACTGCCATATCCAGTTCTTTCGCAAGTTCTTTATAGGCCTTTATAAAATCGCTTTCTACCGAAACGGCGGCTTTCTTCAGCGCCTCGACATTTTCCGGAATCCGATAGCCCACGCTCCACATTTCCGGAAAAAGCGCAATATCCGCGCCCATTTCCTTCGCCTGTCTGCAGGCAGTCAACCCTTTTTGCAGATTTTCCTCTATTAACTCACTTGGTCGCAATTGCAGCAAAGCCACCTTCAAACTCTCCATGTCTCTCTCCATTCCTGTGAATTACCTGATCGCATAATTGACAGCCTGTCTTTTGGCCCCGTTACCATTCCTACATGACAATTAACAACGTCACCACTGCTGCTATAAACACAGCCGTCACGGCCATCGCCACATATGCTGTATCTGTCCCCGTTCCTACACAATCTCTATCTGACACATCTTCATGGCTTCCAACGCATTGTTATGGCTCTGCGGTGTCACACCAGCACAACAGTCTGCTTTGACTCTCACGGTCACTTCCGGCAGAAATGACTTGATAATCATGGCATTGGAGATAACACAGATATCGGTGCATAGACCTATCAGTGTAACGCTCTCCAGATCTTCCATTTCCTGCAGATACCGTGCCAGTTCTACGCAGCCAAACGTCAGCTTATCAAAAATCCTGGTATCATCGTCTTGTAATGCCGTCAGTTCCGCCCTGATCTGCCATCCCTGTGTCCCCTTGATACAGTGTGCCACCGGCAGTTTTACTCCCTCCTGCGTATTCAGATAGTCCTCGAAGTGCGTGTCTCTCGTATACACTACTTGCCCGTCAAATTCCCTGATCTGCGCCGCTGCTTTGTCCACGATAGCTTCCGCTTCCTGCGTTCCCAGCGTACCGTCAATAAAGTCATTTTGCATATCAATTACTGCCAGAACATTTTTGGCCATAGTCATCCTCCCCTTCCGGATTGCTTATCCGGTCTTCCTTTCCTACTGTTGCCTACACAGGTAACATCCCTCCTCGTGGGAATAAATCACCCCTACCGCCTGCAGATAGGCGTAGATAATAGTGGTTCCCACAAATTTCATACCTCTTTTCATCAGATCCCCGGAAATCGCATCCGACAGAGGGGAGCTCACCTGATCATTCTCATACACGACCTTTCCTTCTGTATACCCCCACAGATACTTGTCAAAGCTTCCATACTCTGCCGCAATCTGTCTGAAAATACGGGCATTATTTACCGCCGCCTTAATCTTAAGCCGGTTGCGGATGATTCCCTTATCCTGACGGAGGGCTTCCATTTTATTCTCATCATAGCCGCATACCGTGTCCAGATCAAATCCATCAAAAGCCTGATAAAAAGCCTCTTTCTTATTCAGCACACATTCCCAGGACAAGCCTGCCTGAAAAGATTCTAAGATCAGCATTTCAAACAGAATCTTATCGTCATGTACCGGCACACCCCACTCCTCATCATGATATTTTATGTACCGCGGGTTTTTGGGATTCGCCCAGAAGCAACGGTTTTTATGATCCGGATACTGCATTTTGTTGTCCACTTTGGATACCCTCGCTTATTTCGCTATTTTGTAGAAAACCTGTTCTATCTTGTCCACCCAGGTATACACCATTGGATTTGCTCCATATTCGTACAACGTCCTACGCATCGCTAATCCCCTTCGCTTTCTTACTGGAGTTTCAGCTTAGACAGCAGATCTCCCAGACTCGTAGATACTGACTCACCGGATACATATTCTTCCACTTCCTCTGCCGCCTCAGTATCCACCATCTCCTCCTCCAAGGCTTTCATGCTCAGACTCACCTTATTATCATTGGTATTTAAAATCTTCACTTTGACCTTCTGTCCTTCTTTTAATACCTCATGGGGTGTAGCGATCCGTTTCTGGCAGATCTGAGAGATATGCACCAGGCCGCTGATTCCGTTTCCCAGACTGATAAAGGCTCCGTAAGGCATCAGACGCTCAACCACGCCCTCTGTCACCGTTCCCGGCACCATCATGGAGATTCTGTGGTTGCGCTCCTCCGTCTCCTTCTCTCTGGCAACTGCTTTGCCGGAAAGTACCAGCTTCGTTTTATCCCGATCCACCGTAATCACCTTGACCTCAATCTCTTTTCCCACCCAGGCACCTGTATCTTCCACATAATCACTGGCAATCTGAGATGCCGGGATAAAAGCACGGATTCCCTCCAGATAAGCAACCACGCCGCTTGGCACACTCTCCTTGATATGCACCTTCACGATCCTGCCTTCCTCCAGAAACACCTGCAGCTTGTCCCAGGCCAGCACATCGTTCGCTTCCTTTCTGGAAAGTTCAATATTGCCTTCCCCGTCATCCATACGGATAACCGTAGCCTCTACCTCGTCTCCCACCGCAATTTTGCCTGCCGCAAGGAAATCAGGATCGTTGCTTAGATTCTCTGCCTTAATAATCCCCTGGGTATAATACTTTAAGTCCAGAATGACTTCTTCCTCATTCACATCGATCACTGTGCCCTTGATGATGTCTCCCTCCGCAATCTTTCGAAAAGACGCCTCCAATTCTTTTTCATAATCTTTCATCGATTCCATGTTCTATTCCTCCCGTTTCTTATCATTCTATTTCTGCAGGTATCCCTGCCATCAGTCACAATAGGGCACGCCATTTCTGACATGCCCCTATCCTTGAACTCACTGCTATGGTCAAACCACATTAAGCTTTTTTCCTTTTTGCAAAAAACTCATCGATGGTCTTCTTGATGCCATCCTCCGGCATCGTTTTTAAAAGATAGCCTTCCGGCCTTAACGACATAACCTTCTTAACACTCTCCGCATCGCCTCTTCCCGTCAGGAAGATAACGGGAATATCCGCAATGTCCTTATCGGAACGAATCATCTCCAAAGTCTGCCTGCCGTCGCAAATCGGCATTTCATAATCAAGCAGGATCAAATCCGGCCTGTTTACCGTAATGCTCTTGATGGCCGCCACACTGGAACTGCTCTCAATCATATCATAATCATTACCCAGAAGCTGAATGATGTTACTCCGCATAAAGTCGGAATCATCCACCACAAGAATCTGCTTCTTCCTGGTCTCGCCGCTTAGATACTTCTTAATCTGGCTCATGGCATTCTGAGAGTTCAGAGAGGATACAATCCTGCCGCGGACAGAATCCGTACTGGTCACACTGAATGAAAAATACCCCTCCCCTGTGTCAAAAAGAATGCTGCAGGCCGGATGCGCCCGGTCAAAAGAATTCACAAGCTGCTCATACGTTAACAAAGACTCGCCATCCAGTTCACACAATCCCAAAGACGGAAAGCACTCGCCTATTTTATCCAGGAACTGCCGCGCTATGTATCGGGTGATATTCACTACCATATCATCCACCTTCAGGTACTGCGTGTTCAGCATATCACTAACAACCTTAAGAAGCAGTTTCTCCTCAAAACTCATGACGATTTCCCACTTTTCCTTTTTGCCTCCCCGGTAGACAAAACGACAGCACAAAACTTTTCCAAAGTTTTCCCCTTCATAATTCCTGTTAATGGCTTTGGCCTTTAGCTGGAGCATATCTTGAACCAGTTGGACGATGGTCTGCTCCAATGCGTCCATCTCTTCTTCGTGGGGAAGATCTACCCATTTGTTCACTGTCTTTCCGACGATTGCCTGATCTTCCGTCTGCGTATGAGCAATCACCCAACCGATACAGACGCCAAGGAAATGGCGGACAGCTTCCTCACAATAGCCTGACTCCTCCAATTCTTCCTCCAGTGCCGGAAGTGTTTTGTACTGAAAATTATCATGCAACCGCTTATGTATATCATAGTCGCTGTAATGAATGGACTGCATATACTCTTCTTCATGTGCGAAGTGCTCCATCGCATGGTTTTTCAAATACTTAATGCCTTCCCTGCACACCCATTCGCTTTTTTCCTCATTTTCACTAATCGTAAGCAACCTGTTTATGGTTGAAAAGAGCTGTTTGTGTTCCTTATCAATAAAATCAACATTGAGCTCATATCTTTTATTCCACACAATCTTGTTCACGTCTCTTCTCCTTTGCCATATAGTAATTTTCCAATAATGTAATTATACACCAAATCAGCCGGTTGTGTAAACATTTATACTTGTTTTCCGCGGCCTATTTTTCGCAATGCTCTGTCGTCATACTTCCTCTTGAACAGCCTCCACTTTAAACACAACGGGACGAATGCCATCCGTACAGCAGACGATGGTCTGATTGTCCTGGCAATTCCAAGGCGTAAACGTAGAACCTGATGATATGGCGTTGACACTCTGATAGATGTCAATCCACGCCCAGGGACAAAATCCTTCCGGCATCTTATCCCCTCTCTCAAAAAGAAAGGTATCTCCCACATTCAACAGTACACAAGAACCTGCCTGCGCCCTTCTGTCAAATATTCTTCTACGAAATCTTCATAAAATTCTTTTCGGAGTACTTTTATTTTTACTTTTTTCATGTTCCGCGACAGCTTTGCCGCCTGATCGGCGGCGATGCAGGCGAATTTCAGTTGTCTCCCATCTTTGACAGCTTTGCCGCCTGATCGGCGGCGATGCAGGCGTCTATGATCTCCTGGATATCTCCGTTCATGATTTTTTCCAGTTTGTATAATGTGAGATTGATCCGGTGGTCTGTGACACGCCCCTGGGGAAAATTATATGTCCTGATCTTCTCGGAGCGGTCTCCGGTACCGATCTGGCTTCTGCGCATCTCTGCCTCCGCATCATGACGCTGCTGCTGCTCGATATCATACAGTTTCGCCCGCAGAAGCGCAAAGGCTTTCGCCTTATTCTGGATCTGGGACTTCTCGGTCTGGCTGTAAACCACGATTCCGGTAGGATAGTGCGTCAGACGCACCGCAGAGTCTGTGGTATTGACACACTGGCCGCCGTTTCCCGAAGCCCTCATGACGTCAATCCGGATATCCTTATCTTCGATCACAATATCAATATCCTCATCCACCTCCGGCATCACTGCCACACTGATCGTGGAAGTATGGATTCTGCCGCCGGACTCCGTCTCCGGCACACGCTGTACACGGTGCACGCCGCTCTCATACTTTAACACGGAATAGGCGCCCTGACCGGTCACCATAAAGGTCACGCTCTTCATGCCGCCAATCCCGATTTCCTCCACTTCCATGGTCTCTACCTTCCAACGGCGTCCCTCTGCATAATGTACATACATACGGTAAATCTCCGCCGCAAAAAGAGCCGCTTCGTCGCCGCCCGCACCGGCACGGATTTCCACAATCACGTTCTTATCATCATTCGGGTCTTTGGGCAAAAGCAGTATTTTCAGCGTATGTTCCAACTCCTCCACACGCTTCTTAGCCTCTGCCAGTTCCTCCTTGAGCATTTCCCGCATCTCCGCATCGGACTCCTCATCCAACATGGCAAGGCTGTCCTCAATGTCCCGATTGCTCTTCTTATACTCCTTATAGGCGTTGACTATTGGAGTCAGTTCACTCTGCTCTTTCATTAACGACCGAAAACGCTCCTGATTGTCAGCCACATTAGGCTCACTCAATGCATTCATGATCTCCTCAAACTTTCTGAGCAGATCCTCTAATTTATCAAACATAATCAACCTCCGACTGTTATACAGCTATTCTATCATACTTCATATAGGTACTATAATATAACACGTATTATTATATATAATACGCGCATTCATACACACCGGCGCTAACCGAACCAGCTCCCGTACACCACCCGGTCAAGGCCCGCAAAATCCTTCACCACCGCAACCTCCCGGAATCCTTCTTTGGCCATAATTCTGCACACATCCTCCGCCTGATCATAACCGATCTCATAGAAAAGCATACCGCCGCTTTGCAGATATTCCTTCGCCTGTCCGGTGATTTCTCTGTAAAAATATAATCCGTCCGCTCTGCCGTCAAGCGCCATCAAGGGTTCATGTTCCCGCACTTCCGGCATCAGCGTATCAATAACATCCGTTCTTATATAAGGCGGATTGGAAACGATAATCTCGTACCGTTCCTCTTTGCGTACTTTCGCAAACAAATCACTCTCTATAAAGGAAGCCTTCATCTCTGGCCTGGATTCCTGCAGGTGTCTGTAATTCTCCCCGGCCACTGCAAGAGCCTCCGCAGACAGATCCACGCCCACGCCTGCACAGTCATTAGAATACTGCAGCAAACTCAGCAAAATACAACCGGAACCGGTACACATATCCAGAATCCGCATCCCGTCATGGAGATTGCGCATCACTTCCTCCACCAGCACTTCCGTATCCTGCCTGGGCACCAGCACTTTATTATTGACCACGAAGGTCAATCCCATAAACTCCTGCTCCCCGGTCAAATGCTGCAGAGGAACATGCCTAACGCGCTCTGCAATCAGATGACTGTACTTCTCATATTCCGCTTCGGTGACTTCCCGCTCTCCATGGGCAAGCAAGGTATTCCGATCCGTTCCGCAGACATGCTCAAGCAAAAGCCTCGCATCCAGCGAAGCCTCCTCAATTCCCGCTCCCACAAGATACTCTACAGCCTCCCGATACACTCCCTGATACGTCCGACACACTCCCGCCGCCCTCATTTCTTCTCAACTCATTCTCATACCAATCACCATTTATTCCGTCCACGAATCATCCACTTCATATCCAAAAGTCTCATACAGATAAGCCTTCCAGTCAAAGACAGCCTCCACTGCCGCGATGGCTACTTCCACCATGCTCTCATCCGGTTCTTTGGTGGTCAGCCTCTGCAGCCACATGCCCGGCGCGGATATGATCCGTACCAGAATGTTATTACTCTTGCCAGCAAGCCTTATAATTTCATAAGAAATACCCGCTATCACCGGAATCAGCGCTATCCGGATCAGAACACGGTACACCGGGTTCTCCACCCGGATAAAGAAAAACAAAATCACACTGACAAACATGACAAACAAAAGGAAACTGGTTCCGCAGCGCCTGTGCTGTTTGGAACTTCTCATCACTTCCCGCACCGTCAAAGGGCACCCCTTCTCAATACAGTTGATGCACTTATGCTCCGCACCATGATACATATAGACACGCCGGATGTCCTTCATCAGGGAGATGGCCAGCACATACCCTACAAAAATCAGGATACGCAAAACGCCCTCTATGATTGCCATAAAAGATGCACTTCTGATATATTCCTCAAACAACGATGTCACATAATAAGGCAGCACCATAAAAATCCCGATGGCCATCACCATGGAAAATAGCATAACAAGTGTACTGAATACTTTCTCCGCCTTATCCTTAAATATCTTATTGAATGCCTTATCCGCCAGAGTCTCCTCTGCCTCTTCGTCCTCATAGAAAGAGGCAGAAAAGTTCAGACTCCTCATGCCTAGGACCAACGAATCAACGAACTGAAACACGCCTCTTACAAAGGGGATATCCATCAGCTTACTGCCATGGATGATTCCATAGTAATGCTCCACCTCCACCTCAATCTCACCGTTCGGTTTACGGACCGCCACGGCATACTGTTCTTTATTTTTCATCATAATCCCCTCCAGGACAGCCTGCCCGCCGATCCCGGAGTATTTCATATTCTTTTTCTTTCTGCCCATTTTCATTTCCTTTTCGCTCTAAGCGCATGACACCGCTTCGTGGCATCTCAAATCTCTGCATAACTTAGAAAAGGTTGAGATAAACTCAACCTTTTTTGTAAATCCCGCTTATTTGCTTTCCACACCGTATTTCCGATTGAACTTATCAATACGTCCACGTGCCTGTGCCGCTTTCTGCTGACCAGTGTAAAATGAATGGCACTTGGAGCATACTTCAACGTGAATCTCAGGTTTGGTGGAGCCTGTTACAAATGTGTTACCGCAGTTACACGTTACCGTTGCCTGATAATATTCAGGATGGATTCCCTCTCTCATCTCTTTCACCTCTTCTAAACTCAAAAGTAAATAGATACCTGTCATAGACCGACAGCTTTTACATTGTAGCATAGGATTTTCGGGTATGCAAGCCCTTTTTTGATAATATTGGCTAATTTATGCCTTTTCTCATGATTTTAAGGAAAATCATGATATATCCTTAAATAAACTTCATCTTCTTGACCATATTGACAAACTCAAAATTGTTCCTGGTCTTGGAGAACATATCCAGGATCCGCTCCACGGCTTCATCCGCTTTCATGCCGTTTAAGGCTTTCCGGATGATATTGATTGCCTCCAGTTCATCCGGGGTCAGGAGCAAATCCTCTCTTCTGGTGCTGGATTTGGGAATGTCAATGGCCGGGAAGACCCTTTTCTCGGAAAGTTTGCGGTCCAGAACCATTTCCATGTTACCTGTGCCCTTAAATTCCTCGTACACCACATCATCCATCTTGCTGCCGGTCTCCACTAACGCCGTCGCCAGAATCGTCAGACTGCCGCCCTCTCTCATATTGCGGGCCGCACCGAAGAAACGCTTGGGCATATGCAGTGCTGCCGGATCCAGGCCGCCGGAAAGAGTCCGTCCACTGGGCGGCACTACCAGGTTATAGGCTCTGGTGAGGCGGGTGATGCTGTCTAAGAGAATGACCACGTCTTTCTTATGCTCCACGAGACGCTTTGCGCGCTCGATCACCATCTCGGACACTCTCTTATGGTGTTCCGGCAATTCGTCGAAGGTAGAATAAATCACTTCCACATTCGGCCCCTCAATGGCCTCCTTAATATCCGTCACTTCCTCCGGACGTTCATCGATCAGCAGAATGATCAGATGCGAATCCGGGGCCGTTCTTGTGATGGACTTGGCCACTTCTTTTAATAAAGTAGTCTTACCTGCTTTGGGCGGTGACACGATCATACCTCTCTGTCCCTTACCTACTGGGCTGATCAGGTCCATGATCCGCATGGCCAAAGACGCTCCCGGCGTCTCCAGTTTGAGCCGCTCATTGGGGAAAATCGGCGTCATATCTTCAAAATTCACGCGCCGCATAGCCACATCCGGTGCATATCCGTTGATGGATTTGACATATAAAAGAGCGCTGAACTTCTCATTCTGGGTCTTGATCCTAGTATTTCCCTCTAAAATATCACCTGTTTTTAAACCAAAACGGCGAATCTGGCTGGGCGCCACATAGACGTCATTCTCACCCGGCAGATAGTTCTCACAGCGGATAAACCCAAAGCCATCGCTCATGACTTCCAGAATACCGCTGGCCGTGATACCGCTGTCCAGTTCTGTGGGGTATTTGTCTTCCTCTCCCGCCATGGCTGCCTCGATCTTCTTCACCGGCGTATTAGGCGGCACGATGGATTTCACCGCTACCTCTTTGCCTGCTGCCTTATCTTTCTCGTCCGCTGCAAGCATCGCCTCCACAAGCTGGGCTTTTTTCATGGCAGAGGTTCCCTTGATCCCCCTTGACTTCGCGATTTCTTTCAAATCCGCCAACGCCAATGACTCATACTTTTCTCTCATAAATTCCTCCCGTATTCTTTCTATTTCTCTATCATTTAAACTTATCTATAACAATCTTTCGTCCTGGGATTTTGTACCTGATATGACTTAGAAAAGGATTTTTATGTACCTGTTTCTTATGTACAAAATGTATTATACACCATATCGTTAAAAATAGAAAGTTATTTTTTATAAAAATAGTAAATTACGGAAGCAAAGAAAAAACGGAAGCTTACAAAAGATAATCCCCGTTCTATCTTACCAGACCTGGTTTTGTGACCGGATTCCTTACAATAGCCGCGCAATCTCACTTGCCGCATCCGCATCCAGCAATATTTCACAGTTAGGATGCAGTTGTACCACGGAAGCCGGTATCTCCGTAGAAACAGGCCCGGCCAGAGCCTTACGGATGATAGAAGCCTTGCTCTTTCCTTTGGCGATCAGAATCAGATGCTTGCTGTGCATAATATCCGGGTTCAGCCATCTTTGCATATGTTCCAGCAAATATCCGTCCCGCACACAACCGCCGCCAAGGATAAACATTTCCGGATCCAGGGCCTTTATCAGATTCATGATCATACATGAAAGGCTTCTTGCCGCATGATCCAATATCTGAACAGGAATCTGCTCTCCCAGCTTTGCCTCTGTGTACCTGAACCGGGAGGAAAACACCGGCATGGTGCAGGCCATCGAACACCTCGCCTTGCTAGGACATAGGAACATCGCCTTTCTGGGCGGTGAAGCCGGCATCACCATCACCGAAAGCCGGCTGAAAGTCTATAAAGATACGCTGTCCCGGTTAGGACTGCATTTCCGTGATCAGAAAAAGGGAAATCGGCACGCATCCAAAGTGATCTTACCCGCGTCATGGCATAAAGCCAAATGATGACATATATTGCCCGTCTTTGCAATAAAGAAGTTGCAAGCCCCTTCCAAATACTATAATATAAGCATGGGTGATGAAATCGCCGCCTGACAGCGACGGTTCATCCTTCTATGCTGTTACAGATTGAGAGGCCATGTTTATGACCTGCTACAAACAAGAAACGAGGTATTCCCATGACAACCAACGAAAAAGCACTGGAATTACACGAAAAATGGAAAGGCAAACTGGAGACTGTTTCCAAGACGCCTGTTAAGACCCGCGAGGATCTGTCCCTCGCCTATACGCCCGGTGTGGCAGAACCCTGCAAAGTCATCGCCGAAGATAAGGAAGCCGCCTACACCTACACCTGGAAATCCAACACCGTAGCCGTTGTATCAGACGGCAGTGCGGTTCTTGGCCTCGGCAATATCGGCCCCTACGCCGCTATGCCGGTGATGGAAGGAAAGGCCGTCCTGTTTAAAGAGTTTGGCGGTGTCAATGCCGTACCGATCTGCTTAGACACCCAGGACACCGAAGAGATTATCAAGGCCGTGACCTATCTGGCGCCGGGTTTCGGCGGTATTAATCTGGAAGACATCAGCGCTCCCCGCTGTTTCGAGATTGAGGAACGGTTAAAGGAAATCCTGGATATCCCGGTCTTTCACGACGACCAGCACGGCACTGCCATAGTGGTACTGGCCGGTATCATCAACGCACTTAAGGTCGTCAACAAAGAGAAAGAAGACTGTAAGGTAGTCGTAAACGGAGCCGGCAGTGCCGGCGTAGCCATCACGAAGCTCCTCCTCACCTATGGTTTCCATAACGTTATTATGTGTGATAAGATAGGAATCATAGCCCAGGATACCGAGGGCCTTAACTGGATGCAACAGAAAATGGCAGAAGTGACCAACCCCCATCATGAGACCGGCTCCCTGGCCGATGCCCTGAAAGGCGCCGATATCTTTGTGGGTGTCTCCGCTCCCAATATCGTAACACCCGATATGGTATCTTCCATGAACAAAGATTCCATTCTCTTTGCCATGGCGAACCCTGTACCGGAAATCATGCCGGATGCTGCCAAGGCCGCCGGTGCGCGTGTGGTAGGCACAGGCCGCTCCGACTTCCCGAATCAAGTCAACAATGTGGTAGCCTTCCCCGGCATCTTCAAAGGCGCTCTGGAAGGCCGTGCCGTACAGATCACGGAAGAGATGAAGCTGGCCGCCGCCCATGCCATTGCCGGGCTTGTGCCGGACGATCAATTGCGCGATGACAATATCATGCCGGAAGCCTTTGACCCCCGTGTGGCTGAGGTCGTGGCTGAGGCAGTCAAAAAAAGTAATTTGCTTCGCAAATAACTTTACGAGATTCGCTTCGCGAACTCGGATGAGCGGTTACCTTTAGGGAATTATGTATGGATCATGTAAACTGGTATGGTAAGCCTTACTTTTCTTTGGATGCCTACTGTAAGAACGTATATGGAGAGAAATTATATAAGATTGCTCTGGATGCGGGGCTTACCTGTCCTAACAGAGACGGCAGTCTGGGTAATAACGGCTGTATTTTCTGCAGTGCCGGCGGGAGCGGTGACTTTGCCATAGCCAGGCAGTCTTATCCCTCCATGCAGGCACAGCTAGCGGCCGGTCAGGCGCTTTTCCATCATAAAAAAACAGGTGTTCGTTATATTGCCTATTTCCAGGCCTACACCAATACATATGGCGACCCTGCTTACCTTCATACGATCTATGAGGAAGCACTCAAGGAACCCTCCGTGGCGGGTATCTCTATCGCTACAAGACCCGACTGCATACCGGAAAATATACTGACCTTATTGGTCAATACAAAAGAAAAATACCCTGACAAGTTTGTCTGGATCGAACTGGGACTGCAGACAATCCATGAGAAGACAGCCCGTTTTATCAGGCGCGGCTACCCTTTGAAAGTATATGACAATTGTGTCAGGCAATTGAAAGATGCCGGCATACCTGTCATCACTCATGTGATTCTGGGCCTCCCGGATGAAACACCACAACAGGTGTTACAGACCATCACGCACCTGAACAGGATCGGTACCTGGGGTATTAAATTACAGTTGTTACACGTTTTGAGAGGTACAGATCTGGCTTGCTTGTATGAACAGGGCGACTATCTTCCCCTCTCAAAAGAAAGTTATCTGGCACTGCTGATCAACTGCCTTAAAATACTGTCCCCGGATATTGTGATACACAGGCTTACCGGTGACGGCCCCCGCAATCTCTTACTGGCTCCTTTATGGAGTCTGAACAAGCGGGATGTTCTGAATACACTGCACCACACCATGAAACTGCAGGATGCCCGGCAGGGCTCGCATTATGAAAGGCACCTATATGACACATGACCCGTTGACACTCTATAAACTGATTGTTCTCTATATGCTCGATTGCGTTACCTTTCCTTTGACCAAGGCGCAGGTAGGTGATTTTATCTTAGAGCGGGAATACACCAATTTCCTGACCCTGCAGCAGGTGATCGCCGAACTGATCGATACGGAACTGATCGTGGCCAAATCCCACCGTAACCGCACTTATCTGGAAATTACGGAGGAAGGCCGTTCTACCTTGTCTTTTTTCGGCAACCGCATCAATGATTCCATCAAAGAGGACATCTCTTCCTTTTTCAAGGCCAATGAAATGGAGATGCGCAATGAAGTATCCATTCTGGCAGACTACTACAAATCCACGTCCGGAGAGTATGACGCCCATCTGATGGCAAAGGAAAAGGACGTAACAGTGGTGGAAATCACCCTGTCCGTCCCCGATGAAAATACCGCTGCCGCCATCTGCACCAACTGGCAGAAAAACAACCAGGATATCTATCAATATCTTGTCTCCAGATTATTCTGACACTAACCGCCATACTTCATCGCTGCCTGATCACCTCGTTCCAACTGGAAATCCCAATGACCGGCAACAGATAATCCGTATATTGTGCGCACTCCGGCGTATCGATGTATTTGTAGACCGTATAGAGCGACTTGGGCGCCCCGTTTGGCCCATTGATGCCCAGCGCAAGCCCCTGCTGGACCTCCACGGATGCATCTGTCTGTCTGGATAGCAGCACACTGTCTATGTATTGATTAGCCTCGATAATCTTGTAGGCATAAGCAAAAGACGCCGCCTGCAGATCCTGTCCCGCCGTGGAAGTATACCCCATCTCACTTAAGATCAGATGCCGTACCTCACCATCCTCCGTCAGCATCTCCGGTTTTTGCAGATAGTTGGTGAGCACATGGATGTTTTTGATCGTAAGCACCGGCGTATTTTCTGATTCCGTCACATAGGAAGCCGCTTTGCTGCTAAGCGTCCATGCCTTGGCGCTGGTCAGCGGATAGTTGTAAGGATGCTGTGCAAGCCCCCAGTCAATGTTGCCGCATGCCTTGATATTATTGTTAAATTCATCCAGAATCTCTTTGGAACCATATCCATTACTGGAATACAGACTCTTGCCCCACTGCTGATCCAGGGAAATATACACTCTTGCATTGCCGTTCACGCTGACAATCGCATTGTAGAAGACCCTGAATGCTTTGGCAAACTCCTCTACATAACTTTCCGTATCCATATATTCGATATAATTCCACTCGCTTCTGGCGTTAATCTCGTTGCTGATGACCCAGTTCATGACCGTTCCATGTCCGGTGCCGGAGTAACGGTTCGCCAGAAACGATCCGATGGCTGCCATATATTCCGTGCCGGACTCGTCCGTACCGTTGAAAGCATAGTAAAGCGAACGCTTGTTACCAGAACGTGCCTTCGGATGAATCAACTGCGTATGTCCGGGCGCCATATCGTTTAAAATAATTGCCGTCGTGGTTATTCCCTTACCAGACAACGTAGAAAACACAAAATCATACTCTGAGATAGCCTGTCCGTTAAAAGCATACGTCTTACCATTATAATTATAATAGATTGTCGGATAGACCGCCATCGTAGTCTCTCCCAAAATCTTACTCATGGGAATGTTGTAAGCCGCATGTTTGACACCCAGGTCATCTAATTCCGTACCCCTTAGCTTATTCGGATCCACCAGAAGCCCTTTCTTGGATCTGGTATTCCCAAAGGAAGGTCTGTACTTGGCAATGGCCTCCGGATTCGTAATATAGCGAGGCCTGCTGACCGCCATAAACTGTCCGTCTTTTTTGATTGCCACCACAAACTTGGAAAACAATCTGGAGCCGGCAGAATTATAATTTAGATTGACCGAAAAGGTCAAATCCACATCTTTTGGTTCCTCGATAATATATTCTTCACTGACTAATTCCGTATCATACGTCTTTTCTTCAAACAGATAATAGTAACCGTCATCACTGATTGCCAGCCCATCGGCCGACATCGTCACATCCACCTTGCCTGTCTTCGTATTGATCAGACAACTCTCTATGGTCGCAAAATCAAGCGCATTCTCCTCTGTGATTTCTACCGGTCTGGGCCTGTTTTTAATCCCGTCCAGCATAAAGCGCGCCGCATCCACCAGTGCTCTGGCGGTACCTTTACCGGCATTTTTCTGAAGCCCCTCCTTCTGGTGCTGCATCTTACTGTACCCGGCAAGTTCCACTGCCTCTGTATGTACCATGGCTTCCACCACAGCATTTGCTGCGGCAAGTTCTTGCAGATGATGCCGTACCCCGAACGTAATACCCGTGCCCGCAAGCGCCAGTACCGCAATACAAGCGGCACAAATGCCCGCTGTCTTTTTCATCTTCCAGGTATCTTTTTTCTTATCGGCTTTACCAGGTTTCCCGGATTTTGCTTTTGCATCGCTCCTGGCTTTCGCCTGTCTGCCCTGCTCTATCTTTTTGGCTCTCGGTTTTGACTTTGCATCCGCTTCGTCTTCTGGCGCACCCGCCACTTCCGAGTCTGCTACCGGTTCTGCACCCGATTCCTCTTCTTCCGTCAGAACCGCGATCTCCATCTCTTCGTCCGCTTCGTCTTCCGGAAGAACCACGATTTCCATCTCTTCGTCCGTATCGTCTTCCGGAAGAACCACGATTTCCATCTCTTCGTCCGTATCGTCTTCCGGTACATTCAAAGCTTCCGCTTCCTCATCCGCTTCTTCGGCAGCACTTACGATTGCAGCTTCTGCAAACGCTACGTCCAACAGTTCCTCGTCCTGCTCTTCGCTCAGATCAATAATCGTGATATCTGCTCTCTTAGCCTTCGTGCTCTTCGACTTCTGAGAACTACTGCTTCTTTCCCGCTGACTTTCTTCCCGGCTTTTCTCTTTCATCCTGGCCTTTTTCGCTTTTGCCTTCTTCTTATTCTCAGCTACTTTGGCTTTATCAATGACTCGCTTTTTCTTCCTTTTTTTCGGTTCGGCCGCCCTGTCTGTATTTTGCATATACCGCTTTCCTTTACCCGTTTCCCGTCTTTCTCAAGATCCGGATTTCTCCCTGACATAAAACCGCCTCCTGAAATTCTCAATCAGGAAGCGGCCATGTAATCTGACATTCACGGATCGTTTTCTTCACCAGATCTTATATATAAACAAATTTTATATTGACATTATACTGTATCCCTCATTACTAATTCAATAGTTTTTGGGATTTTTCCTAAAACTTCTATGGCTAAACTTCTACGGTTCTGACAGTTTGGACTCAGTCAAACAAAATCTCATCCACGGTCACGAACTCATACCCCTGTTCTTGTAAAATGTCCACGATCTGAAGCGCTGCGGTCACACTGGACTTATATTCGTCATGCATAAGGATAATGGAATTTTCCTTCGACTTCTTCGTAACGCTCTGCACAATGCCCGACACATCGTCGCTGCACCAGTCCATCGGATCTACCGTCCACAATACGGGGAACATCATAAGTTCCGTCTCAAAACTCTTATCCCAGCTCCCATATGGCGGCCGCACATATTGTGTCTCCTCCCCGGTAAGTTCACAAAGCACCTCACTGGTCTTGATCAGTTCTTCCTTAAAAGCCTCTCTGTTGCTTTGTCCGAGCTGAATATGACTGTATGTATGATTACCCACCAGGTGCCCCTCCTCCTGCATCCTGCGGATCAGATCAGGATTTTCCTTAGCCTGCTTTCCCAACACAAAAAAGGAAGCCTTTGCTCCCCGCTCTTTCAGTCCGTCCAAAAGCTGCTCCGTATAGTAAGGATGCGGACCATCATCGAACGTAAGCGCAATCTTGGGATTGTTCCCCAAATCTTCCTTCTCATAAGTAACACCTGCTATATAACTGCTGACCTCTTCCAGTTCTTCTTTATGTATCATCATCCCGAACAGTCCGGTCAGGACCACCCCCGCCATAAGCACTGTACCTGCAAAGATTCTGCTCTTCACATCCATGATAAACAAAGCCTCCGGCCATCTTTTCCCTGTTAATACTTAATATATGCGCGTACTCTCCGGCAAATTCTGCCGATTGATTCCGCCGGCTTTGTGTCTATCCTGCAATAGGTTAGACGTTCGCGAAACTCTTCTTAGAACTGCATTAATTGTGCAAATAGTATAATCATAAGCAGACCCTTGATGTCACATAATCATGTGAAAGGCTTTTGTATATCCTTCTTCTGTATGGCAATCCAGTTCCAGCCTTCCGCCATGCATCTTGACAATCTGGGAAGCAATCCCAAGCCCTAAGCCGGTCCCCCCTTTTGTGTTCCGTGCCTTATCTCCTCTTGCAAAAGGTTCAAAAATATGCTCCTCAAAATCCGGATCGATCGGCTCCCCGTCGTCTGCCACAGTGATCACGTTTTCCTTAAGGCGCACCAGTACCCGCCCGCCTGTTCTTCCATACCGCAGTGCATTCGAAAGAAGGTTACCCACAGCACGGCTCATCTGGATTTGATCCATCACGTAAGGGACACTTTCTTCCGGAATCTCGAGAACCACCTCCATTCCTTTCTCTTCAAAATCAGCATAAAGAAGCGCAACACTCTCCCTCAAAAGTTCCGCCAGATCACCCGGCTGCCTGTTTAGCTCGTATCCCTCACTTCCCAGCTTCACATATTCAAACAATAGTGTTATCAATTCATCCATCCGCATGGATTTTGCATAAATGGCATCCAAATAGGCCTGCTGCTTATCTTCCTGCACCACACCCTCCGCCAAAGCCTTACTATACCCACAGATTGTCGTGATAGGTGTTTTAATATCATGTGCAATGTCTGATAAGAGAAGATTGCGTTTACGCTCATAAGTAAGCTGGTGCTCCTTCTCCTCTTCTAGCAGCTCGTTGACTTTAACAGTCACTATTCTGTAATACCATAACGCTCCAACAGCATAAGGAAGTAAGCTGAATCCAAGCAACAGTAAAAAAACGGCGATAATCAGAACTCTTAGCAAAATCCCCCAACGTCCACTGTACAAAGGGGAATCAATATGAATCTGCAGCGCCTCCCCCATTCCCAACGTGAGACCGCGCTGTATCCACTCCGCTACGCCATGAGGCAGTAATTCCGCCACAAAATACAGTAACATCTGTATCATAAATAGAAATATATTGCCTTTACCGGTAATCTGTACCTGTTGATAGTCCAGCACCATTCCCAAAAAGGGAAATACCACACTGCGGTACAAGATGCTGATCAATTCTCCGCTGACATAAATCGCCAACATAATAATCAGGAATTTCTGTATGAAATACCATTTTAACTTCCGTTTCTTCATGTCCGCCTCTTGTCCTGATCCGGCTTCGTTTCACCCCTTACCGTTTCAACCATTATCTTTTCCAGACGATACCCCAGTCCGCGAATCGTTGTAATATATTCCCTGCCGTCATGATCCAGCTTCGCCCTTAATTTAGAGATACACACCATTACATTATTATCCGAAAGCATATAACTCTCCTCCCAGCCCTGCTCAAATAACTGCTGCTTGGTAAATACTTTTCCCGGATTCTCCATAAAAAGTTTCATAATCTTAAACTCAACCGAAGTCAGTTCTATCTGTTCCTCACCCCGGTAGAGCAGGCAGGCCTCCAGATCCAGCTTCAAATTCCCTGCCACCAGTTCTCCATTCCCCGTCTTCTGGCCGATTCCCGATCCCAGCGCATAAAAACGCCTGATATTGGAATTCACCCGCGCCATCGCTTCCAGTGGTACAAAAGGTTTCACAATATAATCGTCTGCACCCAGATCAAGTCCCAGAATCTTGTCAGAATCACTGTCTCTGGCAGATAACATGATCACAGGTATATTACTGCTCTCCCGGATATTACGTAACACTCGATATCCATCAAGCCCAGGCATCATGATATCCAAAACCACCAGATCCGGTTTCTCGTCCCGCAGCACCTCCAGTGCCTCTATCCCATCTGCCGCCTCAAGCACCTCATAGCCATCCTTTTCCAGATATAGGCGGAGTACATCTCTGATCTCCGCCTCATCATCCGCCAACAATATCTTATATGTCATACTCGTCTCCATTCCTGCGTCCTCACCCAATCAGCGCCACGGATTTATCTTTTTCACGCATCCTATCATAACCATATATGATATCCCGGATCTCATATATGATATTTCATATAACATGCCTCATTTAGCATACCTGATATAACATATCTCATTTAGCATACCTCATTTAACATGCCTCATTTAGCATACCTCAAATCATATTGCGGCTGCCATCCGTCTGGCATAACCTGCGGTACAGTGCCGCACCGGTAAGCTGCTGATAAGGCTGTACGTAGAAAATCTCTGCAATACCACACGTTATTGTTCCCAGAATATGCCATAAGATAAAGGACAGATCTAACACGAACGCCCTCCATTTATGCCCGTTCATCATATCCTTGCTCATCTGCAGCACGCTTGTGTATTCCATGTCGGAATGCTCCGCCATGATATAGGGCACCATCCGATATTGATACTTTTTATAAATACCTGGAATGATAAACAATAACGCCCATAATAGAATCTGCAAATCCCTGTGAAACAGCGTTTTCACAACATTCTTATAGGAATGGTCAAACCCGTAAGCAATTTCTCTTACTTCCGCCCTGCCATCAATGCTCTTTAACATAAACCGGCTCACACCTACACTGAACGGATTGAATAGAAATACATCCACAGCAAAAATGAGTATGAATGTTACCAAAAATATGACAAGAAATATAACGATACCTATCACCACCGCTGCAAACATGCCACTGTACCCTGCGATGCCTCCATATATCTTATCCTGTGCAGATTCAGTCTGTACGGCATCATACTCTCTGCCAGCTTCATCATCATCCACATCCCTGTCGTCTTCATCATATGCTTCCTCATAAACATCACCGGCATCCTCAGATATGACTCCCGATTGTTCTATGATTTGCTGAGGATCAACATCCCTGCTGCCGATTCCGACTCCGGTTGACCCGACACCACCACCCAGGAGCATCGTCAAAGCTGCTATCAGTACAATCTTCCAATAATTTCTTCGCAATGCCTCTTTTGCCCGTTCTTTCAATTCTCTTCTAGTCCACATCATGCAACATCTCCTTCAGATTATCCCTATATCCGGCTTTGCCGGCAGGCCGCTATTTCATTGTTACTGTCAGGATAGCACGCCTTGTTTAAAGAAAGAGCATCAAAATCTTAACTTAAACTTAAAACTACGTTGTACAGTTCCTCAATTCTCACACAAATCCATATACTGCAAATACAATCTCTCAAATGCCGCCTGTCCGGCCAGATTGATGCTCTTCGCAGAAGAAAGTCCTGCCTCTAGCGACTTCTTATCTTCCATGTGAGAGCATAAATCTCTGCCGATCCGGAAAGCACCTTCTAAAGACGTATTCCCAACCGCCTGCACATGCCCCCGCATGTGTTCCGACAGCAGACCGATAGAGAAAGCTGCTTCCACATCCAGATAATAACCGAAGCCGCCCGCCAGATACACGTTCTCTATTTCCGGCCTTCCCATCTGCTCCCACAAAATTTCCACGCCCGCACGGACAGCCGCCTTGGCCATCTGTAATGCCCTGATATCCTGATTCCTGAGAACAAAATCTCCATTAGGTGTCTGCACTCTGACCCCTTTTGTAAAATAAGGTTCTGCCAGAAGTCCGGTTGCATCCAATATACCCTTCCTTCTAAGAGATGCCGTGACTGCTATCATATCCGTTCCCACCACCGACTTCTCCATTCCACCTTCAAAAGCAGGCCCCGCCGCTGTAGCCGTTACCAACAGATTCTTTCCATCCGTAATTGCCATCTCACCATTGGTACCTAAGTCAATCAACAGCCTGGCCTTCAGGGCCTTCTGCGGATGCACCGCCATATGCTCCTTTACTTCCTGTCCCAACCTTGTCTTTGGCAGCATACCCAGAACATATAATCCGGCTACAATATCCCCGCCCACAAAAGCACTGATACCAGGTGTTATGTATAGAGGAATACCGAAAGGACCCTTGCACTCCTGCAAGCCGATATCCACGGGTGTAAAGGGACTTTTCCCAAGAGACGACACCTCATATCCCAGAAGAAGATGGCCCATCGTGGTGTTTCCCGCAATACAGATTCCTTTCACAGCTTCCATTTCCACCACCTGTGCAAATTGGCTCATTCCTCGTTCCAATACGCTCCATACACACTGTTTCAGGGCTTCTCGATGGCCCTCGCAGGACGCCTGGATCCTCGACAGGACATCCGCTCCATATTTTCTCTGGGGATTCATCTCGCAATACGTGTCTATGGCCTCACCCGTTTCTATCTTCCGAAGCTGCATGGCTATCGTTGTTGTTCCAAGGTCTACGGCCACAATATATAAATTGCTGGAAGCATCACAACTACCTGCCTCCGTTTGTATCATAACATCCGTATTGATAACGGCTGTATTTTTATTGCCAGACTGTCCTGTGGGATTACAGGAAACGCCAGATTCCGTAACATCCATTTTGTTGCATTTTGATGATTTATTTCTTTGACCATTAAAGTCAAATATATCCGACAACTCTATCATCTCGGTCACAATCGAAATTTTTGTCTCCTTTGGAAACATTAATTTAATGACACAATCGTCTTTTGGCCTCGCAAGACAGGCAAGCCGATATCCCTGCCGCAGTTCTTGTGCCTCCAGACGGCTTCTTTCCAACGGTGTAGGAAGTGGTATCCCCTGCATAAACTGCACCATACACCTGCCGCAGTCTCCCCTTCCGCCGCAGAAACTACCTTCCACCAAGTTATTTTGCAATAGAGTTGACATGAGCGTCATGGATGGATCATGTGTCACTATGACGTTTTTTCCTCCATTTGTGTCTGCTTCCATATTCTGTTTTTCGTCATCCATAACAATTGTAACTTTTATTTTTTCAGACAAATTGATTTTTCTCCTCATTGTAATGATAATCAATTGTTGACAGTTTTTCACACAGTTCATGTGCATCTGCATCCAAGTCATCGCATAATGCTTCAAGACTCGGATAGAAATCACGCAGTTTCAAGTTGATAAAACTCAATAACATTACCGGATCTTTGGGTATCATATTATCTGCCGCCTTTCATTTTCTGTTCTATTCCAATTTCATCTCTATCGAATACTGATTTCCATTGCTTACAACATATGCCTTACTTCCGCAGATCAATGGCATCATGGGAGGCAGATGCCCGATATCAAGATCCATGAGAACCGGAACATGATACTGGTAAAGCATCTCACAAAAAGCCTGGTAGTGATCGATACCAAAATCTTCTACTCCCATACCATTTAAAGGTCTGCCAATGAGAAAACCACTGCAATTTTGAAACCATCCTGCATGTTCCATCTGCCACATGGCCCGGCGGATACTCATCAGATTTAAGTCGCATGCTTCCAGAAACCAGAGGATTCCGTCATCCTTATACTTCTCCACAAAGTCCGGTACCTTATCATAATTCGTACCAAGCATGTTCACCAGACAATCCATACAGCCCCCTAACAGTCTGCCTGACATCTGTATCTGTGCTTCCGTCCTTATCTGAGAATCATTTCTCTTTACTATGGTTCCTGCCGCTTCAGCTTCCATATGTCCAGTCTTTTCTGGTCGGCTCTCTATATCGTTCTGTTCTGCCTGCTTTTCTGTAAATATCGCTGCTTTGCCAACAGCCTGCAGGCTTTCCACATTCGTTCTTCCGTCCGGCAGCCAGTACTTTATTCTGGAGGTTTCTGTCAATTGATAGGTTGCAAAAGGATTATCTTCACTCTTTAGAGACTCCCGCTCCCACATCCCATACCCCTCCATGGTCAGCTTCTCTCCCCGCAGCAAAGCCATCGCATCATCTAGCGCCTGGTGTCTCGGTTCCATACCAAAAGCAGCCGCGCAGGGACCGTACACAGATGCCGTATCACACAACGTGGCCAGAAGGAATGTCATATTGGTGTTATCCGAATACCCCATGTACCATTTGGGATCCGCCCTGCCAATCTTCTCAAAATCCACATAATCCAAAATTTCACACATCAGCTCTCCGCCGCCGCAGGAAATGATACAATCACTGTCCGGGTCGCAATAGTATTGTGTCAACTCCTCCCCGCACAGATTGGGCTTATTGCTGATACCGACTCCCTGCTCCACATAACAATTCGGCCCCAGTTTTAGCCGATACCCCTCTTCCTCCCACTTCTTCTGGGCATTCAAAAAACCGGCCTTGTACGGCTCTGTCGCACATCCGAAAGACGGCGCTGCAAAAGCGATGGTTCCGTTTTCCTTCAAAAAACGAGGATATCTCATAGTGTTCTCCTTTCTCTATTTGACCTGCTTTACAGACCTATATAAGCTGCAGGATTTTCTCCATAATAAAATACCACAATTAAGAACATATAGCTAGATTTCCCACCTATATAACGGAATTCAATATCTAAATAGATAACGATCTTAGTATCTGCTACGCTATGAAAGGAGGAAAATCATAATATAAAAACTTTGCCTGAAAGGATACTCCTCCCGGCAAAGTTTATGATCTACTTTTAATAACACACGTTTTACAAGTTATATTTTCTATAGAAAAATTTTTCTTATGATTTCTTTATAAGTTTGCATCCCCGTTCGCCGGGTTATCCAACAGCGTTCCGTCTTCCGCAAACCTGGATCCATGACAGGGGCAGTCCCAGGAATGTTCCGCCGGATTCCATTTCAGGGCACATCCCAGATGCGGACATCTGGGCCTGGTCGGTGTCAGCAGATTCATGAGTGATTCCGCCCCATTGCACAGAAGCTGCCACCTAAAAATGCTTCTTCCCGGGTCAAACACTTCTGCATAAGGATTCTCAATGCCCTGCACCAGATCTGCCAACAGCATTGCAGATACCATAGCAGATGTTATTCCCCATTTTTGAAACCCGGTCGCCACATAACACCCCGGCATAGCAGACGAATATGCACCAATATAAGGGACTTCATCCAAGGGCATACAGTCCTGCGCCGCCCACCGGTACTGCTCTTTTGCGTCAGGATAATACTGTCTGGCAAACTGCCGAAGTTCCTGCCAGTTCCCTCCCTTTTTCCCTGTCCGGTGACTGCCGCCTCCCACTAAGAGCAAGTCCTGATAACCGCGAAAAGACAGTCCCTTCCTGTCTTCATCCACATACATACCGTCCATCTGCCGTGCCTGTTGTAAGGCAATCACATAAGACCGGTGTTGATATAATTTCAAATAATAACATCCGTGTTTATTATCTATTGGAAAATGTGTGGCAACGATTACCTGCTGATAACTAATGGAAGCTTCCTCTGTCAAAGCCTTGCCCGGCATAAGCTGCTTAACAAAAGTATGCTCGTAAATATTTAGTTCCCGGGCAATGCCGCCTAAAAACTTTAAAGGATGAAACTGTGCCTGGTCATGCATCACCACCGCCCCTGCCGTCGCAAAAGGGAGTTCCGGTGTTTCCACAATCGCATCCGAAAGTCCAAGCAACCGATAGCTGTCTGCCTCCTGCTCCAGTTTCTTTCGATTGTCTACGGAATAGACAAAAGACTTCTTTTCTATAAAATCACAAGTGTAATGTTCGGCCAGTTGGGCATATTTCAAAACGGCGCTCTGATTGGCTTCCAGATACAGCTTCGTCTTTTCCAACCCCATATGCCGTATCATCTTACTATAAACCAATCCGTGCTGAGCCGTTATCTTGGCCGTGGTATTTCCCGTCACACCGTGACAGATTTCCTCACCCTCCACCAGCAGATACTCCATCCCACGTTCCTTCATAAAGTATGCACACAGGATTCCGGTGATACCGCCGCCGATAATCAGCACATCGGTCCTCACATCCCCTGTCAGTTTCTCAAAATGCGGCAAATCCGCCGTCTTACGCCAAACAGAATCCATCATAATCTCTCTTCTATAACACATGCTTTTATTTCAAAATCCCCGCCCCGATGAAAGGATTTTCAGTCAACGATGCCATCGTATCGAGTCATTTGATATTGTAAAATAGCATGTGTTTTATTTATAAAGATTATACATGTATTCTGCGGATAAAGACGGCGGTAACCTGCCTGAATCATCAACCATCTGCCATATAAATCACATCAGTTATTTAAGCAATCTTACAGACTGCCTCCAGATGATCTCCTCTTAACACAATCTTGATCGTATCCTTCGCCCTCACCTGATCCGCCAGAATCAGCTTCGCAGACAGGGTCTCCACATACTTCTGAATATATCTCTTCAACGGCCTTGCCCCATAAACCGGATCATAAGCGTTCTCCACAATAAACCGCTCCGCCTCGGGTGTCAGTTCAATCTGCAATTCCCGGTCTGCAAGCCGCTTATTAAGATCATCAATGATCAAATGGATGATGCCGCCGATATTGTCCCTGGTCAACGGCTTAAAGAGTATTGTTTCATCCAGCCTGTTCAAAAACTCCGGTCGGAAATGATTCCTGAGATCACCCATGACCAAATCCTCCGCCTCCGGCCGAATGGCTCCCTGATCGTCGATGCCCTCCAACAGATAATTCGCACCGATATTGGAAGTCATGATCAGAATGGTATTCTTGAAATCTACCGTCCTGCCCTGAGAATCCGTGATACGCCCATCATCCAGAACCTGCAAAAGCACATTGAACACATCCGGGTGTGCCTTTTCAATCTCATCAAAAAGAACCACCGAATAAGGCTTTCTCCTGACTGCTTCAGTCAACTGACCGCCCTCTTCATATCCCACATATCCGGGAGGCGCCCCGATCAGCCTGGAAACCGAGTATTTCTCCATATACTCGCTCATATCGATACGTACCATGTTGTTTTCATCATCAAACAAGGACGCCGCCAGTGCCTTGGCCAGTTCCGTTTTACCCACACCCGTAGGCCCCAGAAACAAGAACGACCCAATGGGTTTGGTAGGATCCTTGATGCCTGCTTTGGAACGGATGATTGCTTCCGTCACCTTGGTCACACCCTCGTCCTGCCCGATCACCCGCTTATGCAGCTCCTCATCCAGATGCAGTGTCTTATTACGCTCGCTCTCTGTCAGCTTTGATACCGGTATCCCGGTCCAACGCGATATGATCTTGGCAATCTCCTCATCAGACACACTCTCATGCACAAGTGACAAATCTTTCTTTCTGACCTGCTCTTCCTCAATCTCCAACTGCTGTTTCAAGGAAGGCAGCTTACCATAGCTTAATTCTGCCGCCTTCTCATAATCGCCGTCACGCTGAGCAATCTGAATCTGGTTGTTGACTTCATCGATTTCCTCTCTGATTCTGGAAAGTCTCTCCACAGAAGCTTTCTCATTCTCCCACTGTGCCATGCGGTTTTTCAATTCTTCTTTCCACTCGGCCAGTTCCCGCTGCAGATTACCGAGACGCTCCCGGCTTAAGTTGTCGTCCTCCTTTTTCAGGGCAGTCTCCTCAATCTCCAACTGCATCACCTTACGTTTCAATTCATCCAGTTCTGTGGGCATGGAATCCAGTTCCGTCTTGATCAGCGCACACGCTTCATCCACCAAATCAATCGCCTTGTCCGGCAGGAACCTGTCGGAAATATACCGATTGGACAGCACTGCCGCACTGACCAGCGCATTGTCCATGATCTTCACCCCATGGAAAACCTCATAGCGTTCTTTGAGTCCACGCAGAATGGATATGGTATCCTCCACCGTCGGTTCCTCCACCATCACCGGCTGGAAACGCCGCTCCAGAGCCGCATCCTTCTCGATATACTGCCGGTACTCATCCAACGTGGTAGCCCCGATACAATGCAGCTCCCCTCTGGCAAGCATGGGTTTGAGCATATTGCCTGCGTCCATGGCCCCGTCTGTCTTACCTGCACCCACAATCGTATGCAGTTCGTCAATGAAAAGAATTATCTGTCCGTCGCTGTTTTTCACATCATCCAACACCGCTTTGAGACGTTCCTCAAACTCGCCGCGGTACTTGGCGCCGGCCACCAACGCTCCCATATCCAGGGCAAAAATCTTCTTGTCCTTAAGCCCTTCCGGCACATCGCCCCTGACGATACGCTGCGCCAGGCCTTCCGCCACAGCCGTTTTTCCTACACCCGGTTCTCCGATCAGTACCGGATTATTCTTCGTTTTGCGAGAAAGAATTCGGATCACATTACGGATCTCATTATCCCTGCCAATCACAGGATCGAGCTTCTGGCTTCTCGCCTTCTCCACCAGATCCTGTCCGTACTTTTCCAGCGTATCATAAGTGGCCTCCGGATTATCCGAAGTCACCCGCTGGTTGCCCCGCACCGTAGACAGCGCCTGCAGGAAGCGCTCCCTCGTAATACCGAACTCCCGGAAGATCTCCTTAATCTCCTTATTCGGATGTTTGAGCATAGCTAAGAAAAGGTGTTCCACCGACACATACTCATCACCGAGTGCCTTTGCCTCATCCTCCGCACTGATCAGGGCTTTGTTTAAATCCTGACCAATATAAATCTGGCCTCCCTGCACCTTCGTGCGCTTGTTAAGCCCCTGCTCTACGCGGTTTAAAAAGTATTCTTTCTGTATTTCCATCTTTTCAATCAATTTTAAAATCAGGCTGTCATCGATGGTCAGCAGGCTGTAAAGTAAATGTTCCTGTTCAATTTCCTGATTACCGTATTCGTATGCCAGTTTCTCGCACTGTTCCACGGCCTGTATGGATTTCTGGGTAAATTTCGTTAAATTCATAACCTTCTCCCCTTTCTGTTCTATTGATACTATCACAATACAACGTATTATTAGCACTGTCAAGAGGTGAGTGCTAATAAATTTATTAAAATTTTGCAAACCCAGTGTTTATGCGGGTTTGCGTGTCCTAGAATTTAAAACATCACCTGTTATATGCCTCTACTACACCATTACTACACCATTTTTTTATTTTTTGGTGTAGTAACTCAGCCGCCAACTGCCAGTGAGTACCGCTCCACTTCCTCCCTGACATCCTCTCTGCCCGCGATATGATTATATACATCCATCGTCACATCACTATGGGCGTGTCCCATGAGATACTGCAGCACCTTAATATTCATGCCCTGTCTTGACATGTTGGTGCAGGCAGTGTGCCGTAGGTTATGGGCTGAGATTCTTGGAAGAAGTTCCGCCTTGCGATGCTCTTTCTTTGCCCTGCCTGCTTCTTCCTTATTATATTTATCTACCACATTGTAAATCACGTTATTGACTGCGCTGGGCATCAACGGTCTTCCCGTTTTCGCCAGAAAGATAAAGTCTGAATATCCGTCTATCTCTTCTGTGCTGCGCCGTCCAAGCATAAAATTGATCTTTTTTTGTCCCAAGAAAGCTTTATACACACTTTCCGTAAACGGGATAGTCCGCACACCTGCCTTCGTTTTAGGTGTAGATACCCGAAATCCGTAGCCATCACCCCAATCCTTATAGATAAGCTGATGATCTATGGAAAGTTCCCTGTTCTCCATGTCTACATCCGCCCATGTCAGACCGATCAGTTCCCCGCATCTTAAACCTGTCTCCAATAGAACCGTAAACATAGGATCATAAATATTGTAGACATTGCTTTCCTGCATAAACGAAACTAATTTCTTCTGCTGGTCTAATGTCAATATATCCTTCTCTTCCGGTGGTTTCCCATAGTCGCTGGACAATGCGTTTTTAGCCGGGTTTTTCCGTATAATATCATCATCTACTGCCATCTCCAAAGCCGGATTCAAGAGCGTATGTATCAGCTTGATCGTACAGTAAGAATATCCTGCGCGTGACATCTTCGCATAAAACGCCTTGATGTGTGATGGGAGAAGCTGCACTACCTTCAAATTCCCAATCTCATCTTTTACATGACCATTCCACATTTTTACATAATTACCTCTCGTGGAATCCGCTAATTCTTTCGTTGCCATATAATAGTCAAATAGGGAATTGACCGTCATTTTCTTGGCACTGCCATCTATTAGTATATTATCATCCAGATCCTTTGCAAGCTGCTTCTCCTTCGCCCTAAGTTCCGCCAAATCACCTGCATAAATCGTCTGGCGTTTGCCGCTCCTTATGTCCATATAGCGATACATATAGATTCCGTCATTGCGCTGTGATTCACCTGTATGAAGATTTCGACCTTTATTGTCTTTCCTTGCCATAAAGCCACTCCTTTCTTCTCTGCGCTCCTTTCTTTCCAATAGGAATGGTTCCGGCTTGCCTCATATAGATAGTATAGCACAGAACCATTCCAAATAACAGATGATATTATAATTTATTCACTTAAATCGCACAGATATTGCTTTACCTTATCGACAGAATATAGAACACGCCTGCCTATACAGATTCTGGCTTCCGCCTGCTCTCCTATCTTTCGGGCTGTTGCCCGTCCGCAGGAAAGCATGGCGGATAGTTTTTCAATATCAACCGTTATTGGTTCTTTTGATTCTCGAAATAATGTTTTGTTCATAGACTTTCCCTCCTTGAAAAGATAATATATAATCACTGTTCGGATACATATGCTTCACAATCTTAACAGCTCTCCCTGTTGCGGATTGTCTCAGCAACCATATCTTCCGTATATCCACAGTTCTGTAAAAAGTCTTTTGCCTTTTCAGACACTTCGGTCATTGTCTGTGGTATCACCTTTCTTGGAAGTTTTGCATCTAACTCTCCCACAATACCAGCTTCACATAGCCGCTCAATAAAGTGGCTGGCTCTATTCCAACCGTAGCCAAATGCTTTCATAACAGCATTACAGGATATCTCATTCTGCCCTAATGCCCAAATCATAATTTGCGCAAACATTCTCCCGTCTACATCCTGTTTAGAATGGTGCGAGTTAGCATTTAGATTCGGCATTTTTGCACCACATTTATGACAGAATACCGTGCCATCCGAAATTTTAGTACCGCATTTATAACAGAACATAAGCATTCTCCTTTTCCTCTACCATATTTTTCTGTATAGCTGTATAAAATCTTCTAAATCTTCCTACTTTGATGTTGCAGCATTTGATACAGGTTCTCCACTATATACCTGCTCTCCGCATCCCTGACAGAATAACGCATCTTTCAGTAACGGCTTTCCGCATTTACTACAGCGCGTAATGTTATCCGCAGCAGTACCCTCATCATTTTGATTTTCTTCCGAAATGGGATCTTCTTTGTCCGTCTCCGTATTTTCATCTTCCGCTTTATTGGGTTTGATCACAAATATATAATATATAGTTGCGGGAGTATCTCATACGCTTTAGGATAAACAAATTATATGTGCTATTTTTTGAAAAACTCCTTTTCCTTGATAAATCCATACTCTTTGCATAATCCATTGCTGCCGATATATAGCTTCTTACACCTCCTTACTACTACACTACATATTTTAACCGATATGTAATAATCAGCAAATGTAAAACAAGGAGCACTCCATTCGATCAGAATACTCCCTGTTTACCACAATTTAAACCCGTATCTTTATAACTTTTTCAGTAAAATCTCTCTGTCATGCTCATTAACCTCAAGCACATTCATTGCCTGTTCTGCACCTAGCTTCATATTTGCCATAAGATTTCTTATGGACTCCAACAGACTATTCAATCTTACATTTTCCGCATATTTCTCAACCGCTTCACACATAGTCTTTCGTTCTCCGTCCTGGTTTTATCCGCGCCTCACAGCTTTTCCAAAAGCATAGCCCTATCCGCATCCGATACTTTCATAGCCGTCATAGCCTGTTCCGCAGACCATTTCATAGAATCCATCAAATTTTTTATCAGCTCTATCTGCTTATCCAACATCTTTCTATCTGCATACTTTTCAACCGCTTCACACATTCTTTCTCGCCCTCCTTCTTCCTTATGATTACCGGGTAAGGCAGCAAGCCGCGTTCAGCGTTTTCATTGTTCCCAATCGGTGCAGTCATAGGCGTGTTCCTCCAAATAGCGTTTTAACAGCTCGAAAGAGCTTGTCCGGCGGTACTGTACTGCTGATCGTGAAATCTTGCAGAGCTTTGCGATCTCGCTCTCGCTCATATCGAAAAAATAATACAGCAGTACAGCTTCCCGTTTTTCTTCCGGCAAGCTCCGCAGGGCTTCGGCAAGCAGCTTTACGGTTATTTCCTTTCCCGCGATAAAGAAAGACTGTTCAGCTTCATCATCTGCAAAATACTTGTCGTAGGTATAAAGCTGGTTTTCTTCCTGTGGTGACAGGTCGGAAAATGTTACTTCCCGTGATTGCTGCCGCTTTGTGTCCCTGTGGGCGTTCATTGCTTCATGCTTCAACGTCTGCTTACAAAAGCCATTAAAAGCACAACGGATTTCCCATTGGGTACGAATTGGTTCATTCATGTTTCTCACCTCCTTTCGCAGCCGCGAAAGCGGGTGATTTTTTCTGATGTCCCCTTTCGTAAACCCTCAAAACCACGCAAGCCAAAAATGATTGAGATTTTACAAAATTTCTGAAAGAATTTTTCGGGGAAATACAATACGCCCGTCTGCAAAAAACGCAGACAGGCGTATTGGAATTGTAAGCAGTATTCAGTTGATTTGTGTGTTCATATTCACGGGTAGAAAAGTTCCCGGCGGTGGTCGGGATTTTTTTGACAAGTCAAAGACCGTCATACCTTGCCGGAGTATCTTGTATTTCATGGCGGCTACCTCCTTTAGCCGCCGTATCTTTAGTGATAGACTGTCATTTCTTTAGAGAGCAAAAAGAAACGGCGGCTTCGATTTCTCAAAAGCCGCCGTGTAAGAATAGGCGCGTGAAAATACCTCTGCTGTACGACGGCTTTTTTTCTTTTGCCGTCGTGCGGCAGATAATTTACTGATATGAAATTAAATACAGGTTTTACATGATATTGATAAAACTTAGATTATGCCTTTTAGGGACAATATAAACAATATGCAGGTTGTGATTATTAACAGGGCTACCAATATAACACCGACATTCAATTTACCTTTCGTTGTTTGCTATAAAAGTTTCTCCTACTACCTACAACACCGAAAACGTCCAATTTGACGGACTTATGCAAAAGAAAAACGCTGCAACCGAAAAGAATTGCAACGCTTCCTAAATCCCTATGTAATTTTGCCGGACAGTGGCTATTCGCCCTCTTTTTCGACCTCTGAAATCTCCCGCGCCGTTGCGGTGACTATCCGTATTCCCTTATCGCTCATGTCGTCCAGCAGCGCGTCAAGCTGCCGCCGCTGGGTATTCTTCCCGGCGGGCTGCTTCATAAGGAACTGATCTACGGATATGTTATAGCGCAGCATAAGCTCAAAAAAGATTTGTAGGCTGGGGTGCTGCCCCTTGTTCTCAATATTCGCAAGGTAGCGCGGCGAGATATACATTTCGTCGCACACCTCTTTCCGGCTCTCCTTGCGTCCTGTCCGTGCCGCCTTGATTGCCGCCCCAAAAGCTCTAAAGTCATATTGTGGTACTGGTCTTTTTGCCATAATTATTCACCCTGTTACATTTTACTGTTCACCTTTCTGTTTGGATATGTCTACACAGTTCTATAAGTTAGCCAAAATAAAGCATATTCACGTCTTTATCACAAAACAAATATAAATGAATCTGTACTATTGACATTAACAGAAACTAAGTCTATAATAAGCAGCGACAACTAAATAAAATGAATGTCTTCAAGGCAGGGTGAAATTCCCGATCGGCGGTAAAAGTCCGCGAGCGTGTAAATGCTGATTTGGTGAAACTCCAAAACCGACAGTATAGTCTGGATTAAAGAAGGTGTATTGAATTTGTTGGGATTTTCTGACATTATGCACTTTTCTGTCTATCTGATAAATGCTTTGTTGACATTTTCGATACACCTTAAAAATCATAACACCTAAAGGCATTACATTGCTTTTAGGTGTTAATTTTTTTTGGAGGTGTATTCATGATGAATAACAAAACAAAGAAACTTACAACAATAGGTATGCTCTGCGCCCTTGCCTATGTTGTAGCAGCAGTTGGGCGTATCCCTCTTGTACTCTTTTTGAAGTACGATCCCAAAGACATTATCATTGCAATTGGTGGACTGATTTTTGGTCCGCTCACTTCATTTCTCATTGCCTTAATTGTTTCCTTGGTAGAAATGGTTACTATCAGCGAAAATGGTATTATAGGCTGTTTAATGAATATCATTTCAAGTTGCTCCTTTGCATGTACCGCTACATTTATTTACAGCAAAAGGCGTAAATTATCGGGTGCTATTGGTGGGCTTTTTGGTGGTTGGGGTTGTCAAGTTGTAGTTATGATACTTTGGAATTATTTGATTACTCCTTTCTACATGGGCTATCCGAGGGAAGCAGTCGTAGAATTGCTAATTCCGGCATTTTTACCTTTTAATTTGATTAAGGGTGGGTTAAATGCAGCAATTACTATGCTCTTATATAAACCTGTTGTTACAGCTTTGCGAAGGCGCATGTGAACGGCATGGAGATCAGGAAGTTATGTGCCTCCCCATCACTGTCCCCAAGCAGGAAATTGATGTTTTTCGCACTGAAGAACCCTTTGTCCATGACAATGGTGGCAGGC
>CATOMC010000016.1 GCA_951801245.1 uncultured Lachnospiraceae bacterium | reverse complement strand
CTCCTTGAAGACAGAGTAAAACGCTTGCCTCTAGCATTGAAGGTAGAGCAAAATGCTCGCGTTTCCTAACAATCATTATATAATCTTTGAAAGGGGGATGAAATCCACCCCATTACTTTGCGCTTACGTTGAATCGTATGGAAGATTTAAATCGTGTGTTAATAGATGAGGAATATCGGAAAAAGTTGTTTCAGGAATTTGCATTGTAACTAAGGTGTGCCAAGTAACAAATGTGTGCCATAAATTGAAAAGTATATCGGTCAGGGCTGTTTTGGAACACTTGCTGATACAGACGACCGGTCAAAGCTTCATGCTCTGACGATAAACCTCTATGAATGTTAGAGTATCTACAATCCCTATATACCGCTAAGATTCTTGATTTGTCTAGCGGAAGAATACCGGAAACTGATGAAAAAGTGCAGAACTTTAAGCAAAAATATATCATGGAAACAAACTAGATTAAGAAGGAAGAGTGATTATATGAAAAAAGTGATAGCAATTGCGGGAACAGGATATGTTGGATTATCTTTAGCAGTATTACTAGCGCAAAATAACAAAGTTTATGCGGTTGACATTTTACCCGATAAGGTCGAAATGATCAATCAGTTGAAATCTCCGATTCAGGATGATTATATTGAAGACTATCTGGCTAATAAAGAACTGGATTTAGAGGCCACACTTGACGCAGAAAAGGCATATTCTGTTGCAGATTTTGTCATCATTGCAGCGCCTACTAATTATAATTCTGAAACACAGTATTTTGATACAAGCGCCGTGGAATCTGTAATTAATTCCGTCATGAAATATAATTCCAATGCAATTATGGTCATCAAGAGTACGATCCCGGTAGGGTTTACACGATCTATCAGAGAGAAAACAGGCAGTAAGAATATTATTTTTAGTCCTGAATTTCTACGTGAGAGTAAGGCGCTGTATGATAATCTTTATCCGAGCCGAATTATTGTAGGCCTGGATCAGGAAGATGAACGTTTGGTAAAAGCTTCAAATGAATTTGCAGCATTGCTTCAAGAAGGGGCAATCAAGGAAGATATAGACACATTGTTTATGGGTACCACAGAAGCGGAAGCTGTAAAACTATTTGCAAATACATACTTAGCGTTAAGAGTATCATATTTTAATGAATTGGATACCTATGCAGAGTTAAAAGGACTAGATACCCAGGCGATTATTAATGGTGTCTGTCTGGATCCGAGAATTGGTACAAGCTACAATAATCCTTCCTTTGGATATGGGGGTTATTGTCTGCCCAAGGATACAAAGCAGCTACTAGCCAATTATGCGGATGTGCCGGAAAACCTGATAGAAGCCATTGTAGAGTCGAATAGAACAAGGAAAGATTTTATTGCTGACCAGGTGTTAAAAAAGGCGGGTTATTATGGTTACTTTAATAGAGGAGACTTTTCAGCAGAGAATGAGAAGTCGTGTGTAGTTGGCGTGTATCGGCTTACAATGAAGAGCAACTCTGATAATTTCCGTCAGAGTTCTATTCAGGGAATCATGAAACGTATCAAGGCAAAAGGGGTAACGGTAATAGTATATGAACCAACTCTAGAAGCAGGTTCCACCTTTTTTGGTTCTAAAGTTGTTGATGATTTAGAAGAATTTAAGGCAATCAGCAATGTGATCATAGCTAATAGATATGATGTATGTCTTGATGATGTTGCGGATAAGGTTTATACGAGAGATATTTTTAAGAGAGACTGATGCAAAAGGTATAAGGGCCTAAGAGCAATCAAACGCCAGATTATATCTACATCTAGCGGGATAGCATAGAAGACGGGTCAATGTGTATATGCATTATGTATACGCATATGTATGTGCATGGAGGCCTTTCCTGATGCAAAGTAGAGGACTGGACTTGATGAAGGTGGAAAATCAAATTTATTCCCGCGAGGGTCAATACCCCGCTGCTCTGTCGCGTTGCAAGTTTGATGTCCCGTTGATTGCAGCGGGGGTGTTGACTTCTTTACGGGTTTAATACCCTAAATGGCTGCGTCAGAGTGATGAATTAACTAATATTATAGTAATATTGATAATCCGAGTTGAAATCAACACTGCAATGATAGATTGACATTCCGTAAAAAAGTAATTGACAAATAACAAAATATTTTATAATCTATACCTATCAGAGAAATTCTAACAAATGTACTTATCGTACATTCAGACAGTTTCTGTCAGATTTTTCTAACAATCAAACAAATGGGGCAGGAACGGGAATGACGAAAAAGCATAAACTAATCCTGCCGCAAAACAAGGGAGGACGGCTTATGCAGAGTACAGAAGGCAAAAGAAAGGCTAAGGAACGGCAGGATACAGTAAAAAGAAACATAGCATGGTTTTATCAGAGATTCCGGTTAGGGCTATTTGGTTGGAAGAGCCGCAAAAAGGTGAGCAGACAGGTCAAGGACAGGCTTTTCAGGTTCCTGTTTGATAAGGACAGAGAAGCACTGTTAGATTTATATAATGCGCTGAATGGGACAAACTATCGGGATGCATCCGATTTGCAAGTAGTGACTATAGAGAATGCGGTATATGTGGTGATGAAAAATGACCTTGCCTTTGTGATTGCAGGAACACTGAATCTCTACGAACACCAGAGCACCTACAATCCCAATATGCCGGTGAGATTTCTGATCTATCTGGCGGAAGAGTACCAAAAGCTGATCGGTCAGGTAGGAGAAAGTCCTTATGGAGCGGAGCAGCTTACACTGCCGACGCCGCAGTGTATCGTATTCTATAATGGTACGAAAGAAATGCCAGAGGAAACAATATTAAACTTGTCAGATGCATTTGAAAACCAGAAAGTGAAGGCAGATGTGGAACTGAGGGTTCGGATGCTGGATATCAATTATGGCAGCAACCAGAAACTGATGGACAAGTGCAGGGCATTGTCGGAATACTCACAGTTTGTGGAGATTTCCAGAGAATACATAGCGGAGATGGGGGATTATCAGGAAGCACTGAACCTGGCCATCGATTACTGCATAGACCATGATATCCTGTCGGAATTTCTGCGAAGATATCGGGCGGAGGTGTTGGGGATGTTATTGGAAGAATTTACACGAATGCCCTTTAATATCTACTTTGTCATTTTGCTAGAGAAACTTCCAATCCTGTTCAGCCACGAAGTGTATGTCTGGTTGTCCAAGGGAACCGCCTCGCCTGTCAGCAGATTAATATCTGCGAGCAGTGACAGCATTTCAAGCCGTACACACTCATAATCTCGGCGGATATAGCCGTTTTTCGCTGTTGGATTATGAACGGGATATCTGTTGGCAATCATAGTATTAATCCAAAATAGGGAAAGACAGAGATAGTATTTGGTGTGAATATTATAATTGGAAAAGAAGGAGGAAGAAGTAGTGGAGCTATTTAATATCATCTCAGGGGTCTGCTCAATAGTAGGGCTTCTGGTGTCGCTGTTCACAGCCGGCAAAGTGATAAAAATCTCAAAGGCTTATAATTGCGACAATAAGGATGACCATTCCATAGTGACCAACAAAAGTCGTAGGAATACATATAATGGCACTTATGTGGGGAGGGATAAACATAAATGAGGACGGAAGTAGAGAACAAAAATAGGAACTGTGTATATAACGGACCGTATATTGGCCGTGACTTTAGGGTTTTTTGTGTGGATTATACTACCCAGGATATTTGTTAGCTAATTTCACACAACCAATTGACGTACATAGAAGTTAACTATACAATAGAAATTGGATTAACGGATGTAATTTTATATACAATAAAGGAGATTTACATAAAATGGGAACGACAGATAACATAACACAAATGATTACTTCTTATACAGAGCAGATCGAACGCTATGAAAGTCTCAGTACATGGTTTGCCGCATTCAGCGCGGTATGTATACTGGCAGTATTTTTCTTTGCGATAATGCTGATTATCCGTCAGCAAAAGGAGGATGCAGGCAGCAGAGAACGATATTACGTCTTCCTGTCGGCACTTTTTTTGGTGGTACCATCCATTACCACCCTGTATCTGTATACGTTTGCAATGAATATGAGAAAGGTGGCATTGTTCCGGGGGTATCTCAGTTTCCTGGAAACACGGTACAACAGTCTGGCCGGGGCAGATATCATGTTGTTTGACAATGAGATTATTGACACTTTTTATTCCTTCGGAAGCTTTTATGTAAATGGCCTGGGTCCGGTGGTAATGGCCTTTTTTGTAATAGCGGCATTGGCAATTGGGTTTGCGGCATCTTTGTATTTTGCCGGAAAAGTCAGCTGGGTAAAAGTAAGAAACAGGCTTCGGCTCTTCGCGGGTATTCTGGCAATCGTGTGTATTCTTTTTGACGGATTGTGCACTTATTATCTAAGCATCAATGATCAGGTGATGCATTCTGTGATGCATTACTGTGAAAAGCTGTGAGAAGCAGGGGGCGGTTTTATTGATTTCATATGGTGTTATCGTTTCATTATTAGAATATATTGCCGATATTTTCAACTTTCTCTGTGAAAAGGTTACGGTGAACCCTGAAAAGCCCAGGAAAATAATTACTCGGACAGTTGCATTTCTTGCTTTGGCAGAATCTTTAGCTAAAGCGATCAGGCCGGATTTTGTGAGACTGGAGTTGAACTTTTTGCAGAAGCGGTGGGAAGCCGTCTGTCTGTTTATCATGGGGATGGCGATCCTGCCGCCGGTTCTGGCATATTTTGATAAGAAAAAGGCGGGAGAGTCTGTCAGTAAGGGGTATGTCGGTCAAAATCTTGTCTGTAATCTTGCAGGCGCCGTTGCTGCGGTCATGCTGCTTTTGATTGCGCATTATGAGATAAAAGATTTTCGGTTCTTAGAGGAATATCATATTGACAGTATTTTGAAGATTATACTTCCGGTCTGTCTTTGGATAGCGCTTTCTTATCAAAGCATCGAGCAGCAAAGCGGCAGGAAAAATCATGATCCTTCCCTGAAATGGAAGAATCAGATCTGCAATATGCTGCATTTGTTTAATATTTATTTTTGGGTATTCTTATCCACCATACTGATCATTGCCTATACGATATACTGTCATATTCATAATGTACAGTTGATGATGAATGTATGGTATCTGGTATTTTTAAGTCTGGTTCTGATATTTTTCTATTTATGTGCTTTTAATAGGGAGGAACATGTCAGATTTGTATTTTTGGTGGATGTTCCTGTAATACTGATCTGCAGTATTTATTGGATGACTTGGTTTGAAGCCGGCGAGGACATGGTTACGGCACAGTTCATATTTGTTTTGGTGCATTCGGTGCTTTATACGATTTTGGTGTACATACAGAACGGGATTATTGCCCGTCGCAGGCTTTGCGATGGCCGGGATCCGGCATACAGGGTTTATGTGAAATGGATACCGGTGAAGATAAAAAGTTGGTTCCATATTATCACGCTTCTACTGGTTATTGTGGCTTATTGTGTGTTTTGGGTAATCCCTAATTCGATAACGGCCGAGCGGGTTGAATGTGCGATGGCTCAGGTATGTATAGGAAAAATATGCAAAGATACGGGGCAGGATGCGGATGCCCTAATGGAAGAAATTGAAGGTTTTACCTGGTACGATGAGGCGTGTCAGGATATGGACCGTTCGCAGTTCCTGATATATCTTTATGACCGGCTCTACGCAGAGATGGTGGATAAAGGTGTTATTCCGGAAAATGCAACGGCGTTATCTTATGAAGAACTGGTCGAATGGAGCGCAAAAGTACAATAAGGAAGGAGAGAACGCAGGTCGGCTTCCGTGCACTTGCACTGGTGCACCATTTACCAATTAGCGATACTTTTTGCTTGCCAGAATTTCCTTCTACTGCGTTGTTTTCGGTCAACAATGCCACCGTATCGCCTCCCTCAAATGTGGGCTTTGCAAAAAAGTGTATGCAATTGGTAAATGGTACACTAGATATACTTTTATACTTAATCCTGTTGATAATACATACCATATTCCACATATCCGTTAAATGGTATGGCCTCTACCCTGAAACTGCCCGTACCTGCGGCTCTTATTCTTTTAACTTTATTTATAAATCTTGTTTGCTTTTTGGCATCCTCTTTCAGTCCCAGTTTTTTGAAAATATGTTTGGCTTCCCGGTGATTTTTTATCGCTTCTGCATAATTTCTAGACAGTAGGTCGGCCATTCCCATATTTTCATATGCAGTGGCAGTTAAAAAATGGTTTTCACCATACCATGCTTTCGTATGCTCCAGGCCCTTGCGAATATACGTATGACAATCCGCTATTGCGGCATCATCAATGGAACCGTCTTCGTGAAAGCCGCTGTACAATTTGGCATATGACAGAATCAGATAGGTGCGGTAAAGATTATATTTTTCATGAAACGGCAGTTCTTCGTAGATTTTAAGTGCTGCTTCACAGTCTTTTATGGCAAAGTCATAATATCCCATCATAAGCAGCACAGAGGCCCTGTTGGTGAGGATTTCTGCCATTTCGGCATCTTTTTGGGATAGGATATAGACGCCTTTTTTTAACCAATACATAGGATGAAGTGTATAAAGGAAGGCCCAGTCAACAAAGGCATCTACATGCACGTTGTCAGGAGCAAAATCTTCCGAATCACGAAAAGCGTATTGGGCATTCTTTTCCAGGATAGCTTTCTCCAGGGAATGTAATGCGTCATCCAGGGTATAGCCCAGATCCTTTTCTTCCATGGCCAGCAAAGCGGAATGGGAAGTATAATAAGAGCTGGCATAAATCTGTCCTCGCAGGTTATATACCGATGCAGGGCCAAAGGTATAGTCGGCATCAGCGGATAAGCTGTCCGGTTTTGTGACAGTTTCGCATAGGTTGCATTCGTCTAAAGCTCTTTGAAAATCTTTCTTTTCCAGATAGGCAGCGCTGAGAAGATAATGAACATATTTCATTTCGTTTTCTATCGCCGTTTTATCTGCCGATGCGGATGCTTCAAGCAGGCTTTGCAGGGTACCAAGGGCCTGTGTGTACAGGGTGATGGCTTCGTCGGCATTGCTGTTATACTTATAGGCAAGCCCCAGGGCATATTGAATGCGTGCGGTGTTGACATCCACACTGTTTTTTCCCGTAAGTGCCTCTTTATAGGAGGTTATGGCCTTATCATAAGCACCCTGGGTAAAGAAACTCCTGCCCTGGTTGTACAGGGCGTTTATCTGAGACAGATCGGCAGGTTGTTCCGTGACGGATTGGTTATAAAAATTATATTGGTAGGTATTCTGATAATGGTTTTCTATATTTACAGGCGCTTCTTTTGAACCGAAGATTCCCGCAAAGTCGGCTATCAGGGAAATTATCGCAAAAATCCCCAGGGCGGTAAATGCTTTAATCAGTTTTTTCCACTTTTTGAGGAAGGCGGATGATCGTTTTTTTATGGTATTGGCAGATGAAGTTTTCTTCTTTTTTGACAAATCGGGACCTCTATCAATGCTGCAATTCATCCTTCGGCTTAAGGGCAACGCCTGATCACACAAGTTATAGTTGCATCGGGCGCCTGTACAATCTGCAACATCGCACTGACGAAGAAATTTCTGTCTCTTCAGGCGTCACTTTAGGCTAACGTGTGAAAAGCAACGAACTGTTACATCGCAACATCTGTTATCTGTGGTAATACTTGCTTCTCTTCTTATTATATATTAAAATAGATGTAGTTGCCAGCACTAAACTTGTAACTCACTCGCAGCACTCGGCGGGATTTCTCAAGAGTTTAGTGTCTGCTGCGCTCTCAAAGGAGCGAGAGCGCAACAACAGAGCATTTTCTATCTGTTCAGGCGTCAACTGTGACTAACGTGTGAAAAGTAATTCCTTAAGAAAGTGCTTAAGAAATTTCCCACGCATCTCTTGACATCCCTCCGAACGTATGTTAGACTAACACATGTGTGAAAGCACAGAACAACCAAGAAGAGTATTACACTCTCACCTTGCAACAATTGTGTTCGCAAGCGTTCATAGCTTAGACTCCACAGTCCTGAGGGCGTATGGGAGTTGTATTCAAGCGTTTATGATTGGTGGATAGCTGTGCTATCCACCTTTTAAATTTTTATATTCTTATGGAGGGTAAAACGATTAGCGACTTATTTATCAACGAACAGATCAGAGACAAGGAAGTACGTGTGATCGGCGTAGATGGGGAACAGCTTGGCGTCATGCCGACAAGGGAAGCGATGAGGCTTGCAGAAGAGGCAGGGGTGGATTTGGTCAAGATTGCGCCCACGGCGAAGCCGCCTGTCTGTAAGATCGTGGATTACGGAAAGTTTAAGTACGAACAGACCAGAAGAGAGAAAGAAGCCAAGAAGAAACAGAAGATTGTTGAGATTAAGGAGATTCGTCTGTCTCCTAATATTGATACCAATGATCTGAATACGAAAGTGAATGCGGCCCGCAAATTTATCAGCAAGGGCGACAGGGTCAAGGTGACACTGCGATTCCGCGGCCGTGAGATGGCGCATATGAATACGAGTAAACATATACTGGATGATTTTGCGCAGGCGCTTTCCGATATTGCGGTGATGGATAAAGCACCGAAGGTGGAAGGCCGGAGTATGACTATGTTTTTAGCTGAGAAGCGATAAGCTGCTTAGTTAAGATAAATGATATCTCGAATCGATATCTCATTACATTAAAAATACAGGAGGAATTTTGAAATGCCAAAAATGAAAACAAGCAGATCTGCTGCGAAACGTTTTAAAGTGACTGGAACAGGTAAGTTAAAGAGAAATAAAGCGTACAAACGCCATATCTTGACCAAGAAGACGACCAAGAACAAGAGAAATCTCAGAAAACCTGCGATAACAGATAAGACAAATGTTAAGAATATGAAGAAAATCTTACCTTATGTCTAAGATGTCCGGTAAGTGGACAGGCAGGATGTAGTAAGAGAATCGTGAATTTAGGAGGAGAAAGACATGGCAAGAGTAAAAGGCGGCATGAACGCCAGAAAGAAACATAACAGAGTATTAAAACTTGCGAAAGGTTACAGAGGCGCAAGATCCAAGCAGTATAGAGTGGCAAAGCAGTCTGTCATGAGAGCACTGGCATCATCATATGCCGGCAGAAAAGAGAGAAAGCGTCAGTTCAGACAGCTTTGGATCGCACGTATCAATGCGGCAGCAAGAATGAATGGTTTATCTTACAGCAGATTTATGTATGGCCTTAAGAATGCGGGTGTTGATATGAACAGAAAGATGCTTGCGGAGATGGCTGTTAATGATGCGGCAGGATTTACCTCTCTGGCAGAGCTTGCAAAGGCAAACTTAAAATAATGGCGAAATACAGGGCATGGTGACAAACCGTGTCCTTTTTATACTATAGGAAATTTAAGGAAAATGCAGCGGCGTAGCATATTTAAGGAGAATGCGAAGCAGTCTCTGAATCGAGCGCGCTGGCGCTCGATTTTTTATCATGGGTAACATCTGGTTTGGAGGTATATCATGGGTATATTATCAGGCTTAGAGCCAAAGAGTGTATTTATTTTTTTTGAAGAGATCTGTCAGATACCGCATGGATCGGGAAATGTGAAAGCGATCAGTGACTACTTGCGGAGGTTTGCAAAGGAAAGGAATCTGTTCTGCATTCAGGACGAACTTAAGAATATTATCATCATCAAAGAAGCGGCGGCAGGGTACGAAAAGGAAGCGCCCTATATCCTGCAGGGGCATATGGATATGGTGGCCGTCAGGGAACCGGATTGTGACATGGATATGGCCAAAGAAGGGCTGCGGCTCAAGATGGCGGACGGCAAGGTTTATGCGGAAGGGACGAGTCTTGGCGGTGACGACGGGATCGGGGTGGCATATTGTCTTGCACTTTTGGATGCAGATATTGCCCTGCCCCGTCTGGAAGTGATCCTGACGGTGGATGAGGAGACCGGTATGGAGGGAGCTACAGGCATTGATCTGTCTATGTTACTGGGACGCCGCATGATCAATCTGGATCAGGAAGAGGAAGGTATCTTTATCACCAGTTGTGCCGGCGGTGCCCGGGTGGATGTGATCATTCCGGTGAAGCGGGACGGAATCTGTACAGATGACATGCAATTGATGGAAGTTAAAGTTTCAGGGCTGTCAGGCGGCCATTCCGGCATGGAAATCAATAAGGGCAGAGGAAATGCCAACTGTCTTCTGGGAGAGGTGCTGCGGGCACTCAGCGAGCATATGGAGCTTCGTCTTGTGAGCATGCAGGGCGGTGTGGCAGACAATGCCATTGCCAGGGAAGCGATGGCAGTTCTTGCTGTGAAAAGGGAGGAAGCAGGCATACTGGAAGAAGTAGCAGCAACGAAACAGGAAGCAATCAGACGTATTCTGCAGGAAGGTGACCCCAATGTGACAGTAGTGTGTAATCCGATTCCGCAAGATGGGTCTGGTGAAGATGGTTGCAAAGCCGGCTGCTTTTATACAACTGACAGTACCAGAAATGCCCTGGACTGTCTGGGAAAACTGCCAAATGGCGTGATAGCCATGAGTCAGGATGTAGAAGGGCTGGTGGAGACTTCCTTAAATCTTGGCGTACTCGTCTTGTCAGAAGAGGGACTGCGGCTGCAATATGCGGTCAGAAGTTCGGTGGATGCCAGGAAAGAGGAACTGTGCAGAAAGATGACAGAGATTGCACAGGAAGCAGGAGCACAGGTATCGATCCACGGGAGTTATCCTGGATGGGCCTATCAAAAAGAATCTGCTCTGCGGGATAAGATGGTGCGGATTTATGAAAGCATGTATGGGAAGGAACCTGTTTTGCAGGCAATCCATGCGGGACTGGAATGCGGTATCCTCTCTGCCAAGATAGAGGGGCTTGATTGCGTCTGTGTGGGGCCGGACTTGCAGGACGTACACACGACGCAGGAAAAGATGGATATAGCTTCTGTGGGACGTGTATGGGAGTATCTGCTTGCTGTGCTTGGGCAGAAAGACTGAACTGTGTAATAGAAAGCATGAAATTTGTCGACATAGGTTGACATCTTATGTATTACATCGTAGAGTAAATAGTGGTATGGCAAGGAACACACTTTAGGATTGTGACGACGGGTTATGTTTAGGCCGAGCGTCTCAATCCGCTTGCGCACAGTGGAGAATAGATATAAAATGAAGGACGCATTGACAGGACTGGACCGATATGAGGTTTTTCTGGAAAAACTGCAGAAGGAAATAGACCGGATTGGCGACGACAACATTGTGATCGTATATACGGATATCAAACACTTTAAGTATATTAATGATACTTATGGATATAAAGTGGGCGACGCCCTTTTAAAAGAGTTCGTATCAGAGTTTATGAAGGATAACAGGGTGATCTTTTGTGCGGCCAGGGTTTATTCGGATAATTTCGTGACGGCGAACCGTATTACGGGAAAGAATTTCGATCATGAGGAGTTTCGAGAGAAGATACACCAGATGAATCTGGAGCGGGAGATAAAGTTTCGGGAGAAATATTTAAACAGCCGGCTGCAGTTTTGTACGGGAATCAGTGTCATCAACAAGGACAGCAGAAGCTATGATGCAGAGACGGTGGTGTCCAATGCCAATCTGGCCAGAAAAGTCGCCAAGGAGATGGAGGATGACTGCTGTGTCATGTTCGATCAGCGTATGATGGAAGGCATCAAGCGTGAAGTGGAGATTACCTCTCATATTCCCAGGGCGTTGGCGAACAGAGAATTCAAGGTCTATTTTCAGCCGAAGATAGAGACGGATACACTTCGGCTGATAGGAGCCGAAGCGCTTGTGCGATGGCAGAAACCGGATGGTACATTTGTCTATCCGGATGAGTTTATACCATTTATCGAGCGCAGCGGCCAGATTGTGGATGTAGATTATTATGTATACAGAGAGGTTTTCCGTTTTATTGCAAAGCGTTTACAAGCAGGTAAGAAGATGATACCTGTTTCCCTGAATGTTTCCCGGGTGCACTTGATGAAGATGCATATTTTGGAATATGTGAAGGAATTGTTTGAGGAGTATCAGATTCCCTATTCGATGGTGGAGTTTGAGCTGACAGAGAGCATATACCTGGATAATACAGAGCGGGCGCTGGAGTTGGTAAAAGGTTTACATAATATTGGGACGAAAGTATCCATGGATGACTTTGGTTCGGGCTATTCTTCTTTGAATCTGCTCAGTAAACTGCCCATTGATATCATCAAGCTGGATAAGGTCTTTTTGAAGGAAGGTGATCTGCAGGAGAGTGATAAGATCATCATTTCCTGTGTGGTAGACATGGCGAAAAAGCTGCAAATCATGTCTTTGTGTGAGGGTGTGGAGACAATGGAGCAAAGTAATTATCTCAAAGAGGTGGGGTGTCAGGCACAGCAGGGATATTATTTTTCCAGACCGATTCCACAGGAGGTATTTGAAAAATTCGTTGATGAAAATCTGTAACGGATTTTGGCGTCGGATTTTGATAAAAATTTTGGAATAGGACTTGCATTTCTATATAGAATTAGTTATAATAATAAAAGCTTTTCGGGATGTGGCTCAGGTGGTAGAGCGCTACTTTAGGGAAGTAGAGGTCGCAAGTTCGAGTCTTGTCATTCCGATAATATAATCTCCGCAGACATGGTAGAATAGGTGGCTGCGGAGATTTTTATGTGGGGCTTATGGGGCTGTTATCAGGTCAGGCAGGCCGCATATATAGACGGATGCCATATGTGGCCATAAGGAGCTTTTATGATTGATAAAGAGAATTTTCATCCGCTCAACTATATCAAGAAAGAAGAGTACTCTGGCAGTATGGACGGGATGCGGTATCTTCTGCAAAAGGTCAAGAGCGGGGACGCAGATGTGATCCGGGTGACTGTCTGGCCGGAACCTCTGGGATTTGCGCGGACACCGGAAGAGAGAAAGACTTCCATGGAAGTGCCGTTGACGAAAGAGGGTGTGGAGCAGGCTGTGGACTGGCTGAACGAACAGTATGAGACCAGAAAAGAGTACTGGATAGAAAACCGAAACAGAGCGTGGACCGAAATACCATAATTTTGCTTGTGATTTTCAACAAGATTTACATAAATATTTAGTCATATTGGAGAAAATGTAGAAAAATGTTGCAATTATCATATTATGCGGTATATAATGAATGAAACAAGTTGACATAAAGCTAATTACGAAAAGATAGACTAGTTATTTGGAGGCGGCGATATGGCAGCATTAAATTTGAATGCACTGTTTTTTAATCATGAAATTTCTTTTTGTAAAGTATATAATGTGGAAAGTAAGGATAAATTAGAGAAGCTTCTTGTGTCCAATCGTATTTCTTTCTTTATAGAATGGCAGGAGCAGCGGCTGTGGGAGCGGTTTTTTGGCAATGTCGGCTCAGAGAAGAATGTCTTTACGATTCATATCAATGAAGCGGACAGCGTGCTCGCCAGAGATCTTGTGGAGGGGATTGAGAGTGTGCAGATTGCCTCTGCATAGGATTTTAAAGGAGAGGCTGTCGAAAGGGAAACATATATGATACAATAACTCTGGGAGAGTTCCCAGAGTTTCTTTATGTTATAGAAGCTTATAGAAAATCAGCAGAGCAAATCATTAAAGGAGTATATATGTCAGATAAAAATACATCACAAAAGAAAAGTCTGTGTAAGGTTTCAAAGAAATGCGGCGGGTGTCAGTATATTGATGTACCTTATCAAGAGCAGCTTACCAGAAAGCAGAGGCGGGTGGAGAGCCTGTTAAAGGGATTTGGAAAGGTGAATCCTATTATCGGGATGGAGGAACCGTCACATTATCGTAATAAGGTGCATGCAGTCTTTGACTTCCAGAAGGGAAAAGGCATTGTGGCGGGGATTTATAAGGAGAAAACGCATGATGTAGTGCCTGTGGAGAAGTGTCTGCTAGAGGATGAGAAAGCGGATCAGATCATACAGTCGATTCGAGAACTGGCCAAATCTTTTAAAATAAAGGCATACGATGAGGATACCGGGTATGGTCTTCTAAGACACGTTCTCATCCGCGTAGGACATGCTACGGGACAGATTATGGTGGTTTTAGTGTTGGGATCGCCAATCCTTCCGTCAAAGAAAAACTTTGTCTTAGAGTTATGTAAACTACATCCTGAAATTACGACGATTGTCGTCAATGTAAATAATAGACGTACCAGCATGATTCTGGGAGATAAGGAGCAGGTCATCTACGGAAAAGGGTTTATAGAAGATGTACTCTGCGGCAGAACGTTTAAAATTTCTCCCAGATCATTTTATCAGGTCAATGCAGTGCAGACGGAAGTGCTCTATCAGAAAGCGGTTGTATATGCGTCTTTGACGGGGAAGGAGACAGTAGTGGATGCGTACTGCGGTATTGGAACTATCGCACTGACGGCTGCCGAAAAGGCGGGCAAGGTCATCGGGGTGGAACTTAACAGAGATGCTGTGAAAGATGCTGTGGCGAATGCCAGAATCAATCAGATTACCAATGTTGACTTTTATCAGAACGATGCGGGACGCTTCATGAAGCAGCTTGCGGAGGCAGAAGAGAATGTGGATGTGGTCTTTATGGATCCGCCCAGAAGCGGCAGTACGGAGGAGTTTATGGATGCGCTGCTTCATCTTGGCCCGGACAGAATTGTTTATATTTCCTGCAATCCGGAGACTCTGGCACGTGATCTGCAGTATCTGACACAGGGGAAACGGGATACAAAGAAGGCATTCAGGGGACGCACCGGTGCAGAGGAGCACAGGGCAGCGGACAGAATCGGGAAGGAAAAGAGTTTTGGACAGTATAGGGTAGCGAGGATTACACCGGTTGACATGTTTCCTTTTACCGACAATATAGAAGTAGTCTGCCTGCTGGAACGTAAAATTCGCTAATCGGGGAATGATCACGTGAATGACTGTGAGCATTTCCCATAGCATAAAAAAGAGACATGATTTTTCATCATGTCTCTTTTGGCAAGTAATCTTTATTTTTTCAATTCAAACTGTTTCACAAGATGATCAAGCATTGTAGCCTGTGCGGACAACTCTTCACTGGTAGCAGAAGATTCTTCGGCAGTTGCGGCATTGCTTTCTACAACGGTTGAAATCTGGTTTACACCGATTTCTGCCTGCTGCATGGCATCAGCCTGTTCTTCCATCATATCTTTCAGATTCTTGGAGAAGTCTGCAATCTGTTTAATGCCGCTTACAACGGACTCGATAGAGCCGGCAGCATGTTCTGCAACACTGTTACCTTTGGAAACTTCACGGATGGAAGCTTCAATTAAATCTCTGGTATCCACAGCAGCTTTGGCACTCTGGTCAGCCAGCTCTCTGATCTGGTTTGCCACGACTGCAAATCCACGTCCGGATTCTCCTGCCCGGGCAGCCTCTATGGATGCGTTTAAGGACAACAGATTGGTCTGATCGGCGATGGATTCGATTTCGGAAATGATATCCCCAATCTTATTGGAGGATTCATTGATTTTCTCCATAGCAGCCATCATGGTATCCATCTCCTGACGGCTCTTATCGGCATCATCGGCATACTTCTGTGCATTTGCATAAGCTTCTTCTGCACTTTCGGCACCGCTTACCATAGTGTGTGTAATGCCGGTGATAGAAGCGTGTAACTCAGCTACGGCATTGGCCTGATCTGTAGCGCCCTCTGCAAGAGACTGGGATGCGATGGCAAGTTCATCGGAACCGGCGGATACCTGATTTGCCGCATCGCCGATGGATAGTAAGGTTTCGGTCATCTGGTCTCTTAAGCCGCGCATGGAGTCATACAATCTCTTGAAGTCACCTGTATATCGATCCGGGATTTTAGATTTTACGGTATAGTTACCATTTGCCATTTCGCCAAGGATTTCACCGATATCTGTGATGATAGCTTCCAGGTTGTCGGCCATGACACGTGCGTCATTTCCCATAACTTCTATTTCGTCACCGGTTTCGATGACAGGGAACGGTGTAACCAGATCTCCGGCAGAAAATGTTTCAAGACGTTTGCCCAGCTCTTTTAACGGATTGGAGATGTTTCTTGCAATCCTGTTTCCGATTTTGGTGGACATTACCATGGAAAAAGCAATCACTGCGATAATTGCTGCCACAAGGATAATCTCAAGAATCGTCAGTGTCGTGGAAAGGCTGTTACCCTGCTCAACTTTTACATCCAGAAGGCTTTCCAACTTATCATAGATGCTGCTGTAGGCGCCAGCCAACTCACTGATAGCCAGATCCTGTGCCTGCTTGCAGAGTTCACGATCCGTGTTTGCGCCAAGGGCCATAATCTCTGAATCCAGTGCCCAGTAAGCGTCTAATTCTGACACGATGGCGTCATATGTAACACGTCCGTCTTCGGAAACCACTGTTTTCTCGATATCAGCAAAATATTGTTTGAATAAAGCGATAGACTCTTCATGCTGTTTGACGACTGTGTTGATTGCATCTTCGTCATCGTAACCGATTGCCGCACGGAGTGATGAACGTACATCGGCGAATTCAAACATTGCTTTACCGATATCACCCTGTGCAAAACCGAAATTCGTCAGTGCATAAGAATAACGGGCAGATATGATAAGCATGGCAATCACGCCAAGAACCGCCGCTGCGGCCGTAATAACGGACACTTTAAAAATAGAAGTGGTGAGTTTTTTCTCAATTGATAATTTGTTTGCAGTATTCTGTGAACCCTTTTCTTTACTCATTGCTGGAAAGTCCCCCCTTGATTGATTAACCCTTTATTATTATGATATTTATGATAGGCACTTAGTGTATTGTATGTCCTGTCGTTCGCCGGGGAATCGTTCCAAAGAAGTGAATCATATGTTGAATAAGATTATGTAAGAAACTTTCATGATTCAGATTGGAGATATATCCTGGTGCAGTTTGACTTCGGGAATCATTTGCAATAACATCAAGTAACTATCTAACCTATAACATGTTCCATTATACTGGATTTTTCAAAAAATTCAATACCTTTTGGGGAATTTAATACATGTCCTTATCCTGATTTTTCACATGCCAGCACAGGGATATATTTCAATAAACAGGCACACAATTAACAAAAAAATATTAAACTATAAAACATGTCATGGCTTGACAATAACTACGCGATGGGATAAAGTACCATATAAAGAATTATATAAATTGAAGATATAGATAACAAAATAGGAGAGAATTCGATTATGAAAAGAGAAACATTTCAATCCCGTCTGGGATTTTTATTAGTCAGCGCCGGCTGTGCGATCGGTATAGGCAATGTATGGAGATTCCCTTATGTGGTGGGTGAAAATGGCGGCGGATTCTTTGTATTGTTCTATCTTTTGTTCCTGTTATGCATGGGAGTGCCGGTCCTGACCATGGAACTGGCAGTGGGACGGGCCAGCAAAAAGAGTGCGATGCTTGCTTATAAGGCGCTGGAGAAGCCGGGGAGCAAATGGCATGTTCACGGATGGGTCTGTATGATCGGCTGCTGTCTTTTGATGATGTATTATACGACGGTCTCCGGATGGATGGTGGGATATTTCTTCAAATTTCTTACCGGTACGTTCCGGGCCGGGATGGATGTAGAGGCCGTGAGCGGCGTGTTTGGGGCTCTTTTGGGATCGCCCGTGGAAATGGGCGGCTGGATGCTTGCGGTGGTGGTTCTGGGGTTCCTGGTGTGCAGCCTGGGTCTGCAAAAGGGACTGGAACGGATTACCAAATATATGATGGCGGCGCTTCTTATTCTGATTCTTGTGCTGGGTGTGCACAGTCTGATGCTTTCCGGGGCCGGGGAGGGGCTGTCTTTCTATCTGATGCCCAGTGTCGCGAATGTGGCCAGGCGGGGGCTTGGCACAGTGATCACGGAAGCGATGAACCAGGCCTTTTTTACCCTGAGTCTGGGTGTGGGAGCGATGGAGATTTTCGGAAGCTATATGAATAAGGATAATACGCTGGCCGGGGAGGCTGTGCGGATTTGCGCGCTGGATACGTTTGTGGCGCTGATGTCGGGACTCATTATTTTTCCTGCCTGCTTTTCCTTTGGGGTTAAGCCCGATGCGGGGCCGTCACTGATCTTCGTGACACTGCCCAATGTATTTGTCAATATGTCGGGCGGCCGGCTGTGGGGAAGCCTGTTTTTCCTGTTTATGACCTTTGCCAGCTTTTCTACCGTGCTTGCGGTGTTTGAGAATCTGCTTTCTTTCTGTATGGATACCTTTGGCTGGAAGCGGAAGAAGGCGGCCGTCGTGAACTGTATTTTCATTGCAGTGGCAAGTCTGCCGTGTGTACTGGGGTATAATGTATGGAGTGCTCTACATATCATAGGCGGCAGAGACGTGCTTGACAGTGAAGATTTTCTGGTCAGCAACCTGCTTTTGCCCATTGGTTCTCTGGTGTATCTGTTGTTCTGCGTTACCCAATGGGGCTGGGGATTCGACAAGTATTTTGAGGAGGCAAATACGGGAAACGGAATCCAGATGAAAGGGTGGCTGAAACCATATTTCCAGATCGTTCTTCCGGTGTTGATCCTTATACTATTAATACAGGGACTGCTTTAATATGCGGTGTGGCTGATGGAGATTTAGACAGGCGAAACATGTGGCTGATGAAAGCGAATCATACCGGGAAAGCCGGCAGGCGGAAAGCTGCATTACCGAAGATTGTAGGACAGGGGCGTAATATGACCAATACAAACAGCACAAAGCAGGCGTTGGAGGCATCACTTAAGAAGCTTCTTACTACGAAGGCGTTAGATAAGATTACAATCAATGACCTTACAGCGGACTGTGGTATCAGCCGGATGGCATTCTATTATCATTTCAAGGATATTTATGATCTGGTGGAATGGATCTGTGTGGAGGACGGTACCAAGGCCCTGCAGGGCAAAAAGACTTACGATACCTGGCAGGAAGGCATGTGCCAGATTTTTGAGGCGGTGATGGAGAACAAGGCTTTTATCCAGAATGTATACCGCAGCATCAGCAGGGAGAAGATCGAGAGTTACCTCTATAAACTGACCTATGGCCTGTTAGCCGATGTGGTGGAGGAAAAGTGTGCAGGGCGTCCGCTGGCACAGGAGAATAAGGCCTTTATCGCGGAGTTCTATAAATATGGGTTTGTGGGCATTATGCTGGACTGGATCGGACGCGGCATGAAACAGGATTATGAAGAGATTGTGGAGAAAATGAGCGTCATGCTGCACGGTAATATCGTCCAGTCGATTCATAACTTTGAAAAGAAATAGCGATGATTTCTTAACATAACAGGCGGTTTGATAAGTTTTTTATCATACCGCTTGTTTTGTAAATTGGAATCTTTCTCCTAAATGTTTATGATAGCCATAACAAGTCAAGAATACAAGCGGCGACGGAAAAATATGAATAGATATTCCGTCAGCCAGAATCAGGAAAGGTGGAACTTATTATGGCAGATAAGAAAAGTATCGGACTCGGTGTAGCGGCAGTGGCGGCGGCAGGCGCAGGAGCTGTATTGGCAGCGAAGAATCATAAGAAGGCGGAAGAAGGGCAGGTCAAGAATGCGGGGGCAAGAAGCAGTGCCGGCGAAGGCGCGCAGGGTGCAGGCAGAATCCATGGCAGGAAGATTGCATATACGGATCTGAATTACCGCAATACGGAACTTGGCAGATTCGATAAGAACAGCAAAGGGATTTATTATACCAATGGTAACTATGAAGCCTTTGCAAGGCCCCGGAAACCGGAAGGCGTAGAGGAAAAGAGTGCTTATATCGTAGGCAGCGGCCTGGCATCTTTAGCAGCGGCCTGTTTCCTGGTACGTGACGGACAGATGCCTGGCGATCATATTCATATCTTGGAAGCGATGGATATTGCGGGCGGCGCCTGTGACGGTATCTATGATGCCACCAGAGGATATGTAATGCGTGGCGGCAGAGAGATGGAGAACCATTTCGAGTGCCTGTGGGATCTGTTCCGGAGTATTCCTTCTATCGAGACACCGGGGGTGTCGGTGTTGGATGAGTATTATTGGCTCAACAAAGAAGACCCCAATTATTCTCTGTGCAGAGCCACCAGAAACCGGGGAGAGGATGCCCATACGGACGGCAGATTTAACTTAAGCCAGAAGGGCTGTATGGAGATTATGAAACTCTTTATGACCAAAGATGAAGATCTCTATGATAAGACCATCGAGGAAGTGTTTGACGAGGAAGTGTTTGATTCCACATTCTGGCTGTACTGGCGTACCATGTTTGCTTTTGAAAACTGGCACAGTGCACTGGAAATGAAGCTTTATTTCCAGCGGTTCATCCATCACATTGCCGGACTGCCGGATTTCAGCGCTTTGAAATTTACCAAGTATAATCAGTATGATTCCCTGATCCTGCCGATGCAGAAATATCTGGAAGCAGCAGGTGTGGACTTCCAGTTTAATACGGAAGTGACCAATGTTATTTTCGGATTTGAGGGAGATAAGAAGATTGCCAAGGCCATCGAGTGCAAGGTGAAGGGCGTGGAAAAAGGAATTATGTTAACCGAGAATGATTTGGTATTCGTGACCAACGGAAGCTGTACGGAAGGTACGATTTATGGCGATCAGAACCATGCACCCAACGGAGATGCGGAAGTACGCACCAGTGGCTGCTGGAGTCTCTGGAAAAATATTGCGAAACAGGATCCGTCCTTTGGCCGTCCGGAAAAATTCTGTTCCGATGTGGCCAAGACCAACTGGGAGTCCGCTACGGTCACGACGCTGGATGATAAGATTCTTCCTTATATTAAAAATATATGCAAGCGTGACCCTAAGAGCGGCAAAGTCGTGACAGGCGGTATTGTGAGCTGTCAGGATTCCTCCTGGCTTCTCAGTTGGACCATCAACAGGCAGGGTCAGTTTAAGGAGCAGGATAAAGATCAGGTCTGCGTATGGGTATACGGACTCTTTACAGATGTGCCGGGGGATTACGTGAAGAAACCGATGAAAGAGTGTACCGGTAAGGAGATTACCGAAGAATGGCTTTACCATCTGGGCGTACCGGAAAACCAGATCGGGGAACTGGCGGAGCACAGTGCCGTATGCGTACCTACAATGATGCCCTATATCACAGCTTTCTTTATGCCAAGGACGGCGGGCGACCGGCCGGATGTGATACCTGACGGGTGTGTCAACTTTGCTTTCTTAGGACAGTTTGCCCAGACACCAAGAGATACAGTCTTTACCACAGAGTATTCGGTGAGAACGGCCATGGAGGCTGTGTATGGACTGTTAGGTGTGGACCGCGGCGTGCCGGAAGTGTGGGGCAGCGTTTACGATATCAGGGAACTGCTCTCCAGCAGCGTGAAGCTGATGGACGGCAAATCTCCGCTTGAGATTAACTTAGGACCTTTGAATCCCATGAAGAAACTTCTGCTGCACTTTATCAGCGGAACGGCAATTGAGAAGGTAATGCGGGATCAGGGCGTGATCAAAGAGGGAATGAAATAAACTATCCTATGACGGGAGAGTTCTGCGGAAAGAAATAAGATGCAGGCGGCGTATGATGCTTTTGTATCCTTAATTCTATTGCATATACACCAACTATGGAGATAATGAGATGATTCCCATAAAAATAGAAACCCTGTTAGAAGGGCGCAAAGTAGAACGAAGCCGTATAGAGTACAAGGAAGGCTTTAATCCGTCAGAAATTGTGCATACAATATGAGGTTATGCGAATGACATTGCAGGGGTAGATGGTGGATATCTTGTGATTGGTATAAAAACAGAAAATGGACTTCCCGTTTTGCCGCCTATAGGCGTACCGGACGAATTACTTGATGATATGCAACTGAAAATATTTCAATACTGCAACAAAATTAAGCAACGGTATATTCCAAAGATTGAGATTGTGGAATATCAAGGGGTAAACTTAATGCATCTGAAATGTGCATCGGGTGATGCAGGACCATATCAGGCGACTGTGGACGTTTATTCTAAAAAGGAAGCAGACCGTTTTTTCAACTAACTGAAAAGAAACGGTTCACTATTGCCTGAGTTTGAAACGGATGCGGACAGGAAGAACATGGAGAAATGACTCCTAAAGAAGCCGAAGCGGTTACGGGCAAGTCAGATGCAACAGTGCGAAGATATTTAAAAATACTTACAGATACAAGATATGTAGTGACAGAGGGGAGTACAAACAATATAGTTTATCGTATCTCTATGAATTAGCCAGAACCATCCTATTCTGTTTGCGGTAATTAACGTGAACAAAAAAACGGCAGAGCCTGATACCCTGCCGTTTACTTAGGCGTTAAAACCAACCAGAAAGTTACCCAGGTGTTAATTCCAACCAGAAGGTTACCTGTTGGTCGAGGCTGCGAAGCAGTCCTCGAGGCGTTAATTCCGAAGGAATTTACGCCAGTGCCAGTTAAAGATCATAATACATCATAAATTCTGCCGGCGTAGGAATTTCCCCTGCCTGCTTGGCCTCGGCACGTTTCCGGGCAATCCATACATCGATGAGTCTTTCCGGGAATACGCTGTCCTTGGTCAGATAATCGTGATCCTTCTCCAGAGCATCCAGCGCTTCTTCGAGAGATTTCGGCAGTCCTTTGATTTTCTTCTGCTCCTCTGCAGAGAGGGTATATAGATTAAAATCGTAAGGACCCCAGCCGTTGGCGGCGGGATCGATCTTTTTCTCGATGCCGTCTAAACCGGCCATTAGGATAGCCGCATAAGCATAGTAGGGATTGGCGGTAGCATCGGGATTTCTGAGTTCGAACCGCTTGGTCTCAGGGGATTTTGCGTAAGCAGGAATCCGGATGACGGCGCTGCGGTTGGAAGTAGCATACCCGATAGTCACAGGCGCTTCATACCCGGGCACCAGACGTTTAAAGGAGTTGGTGGAAGGGTTGGTGAAAGCACACAGGGATGCGATGTGGGACAGCAGTCCGCCGATAAAATAATGTGCCGTCTGGCTTAAGCCGGAATATCCGTTTTCATCATAAAAGACAGGTTTTCCGTCTTTGGTGAGCAGCATATGTACATGAAGGCCGCTTCCGGCTTCTTTATAGATGGGCTTGGGCAGGAAAGTTGCGCTCATGCCTTCCCGTGCGGCCATGTTTTTGATGATATATTTCACAATCATGGTGTTGTCGGCCATGGTGGGCATGTCGGCAAGTTCTACTTCGATTTCCATCTGGCCGGGACCGCCCACTTCGTGGTGATGGTATTTGACTTTGATGCCCCAGTTCTCCATCTCCATGCAGATACGGCTTCTTAAGTCATATCCCACGTCCTGGGGTGCTGCGATATGATAACCGCCGTGGGTCACTTCATAGCCGTTGTTACCGGGGGTATCCAGACTGCAGTTCCATTTAGCCTGTCTGGTGTCGATCCGATAAGCACACTGTCTGGGGGACACCTCATAACGGGCGGAGTCAAACAGATAGAATTCGAATTCCGGTCCGATGACCATGTTGTCTGCAATGCCTGTCTTTTTCATGTATTCCATGGCACGCAGGCTGACATTCTTAGGATACTGGTCAAAAGGCGTGTTCTCCCCTTTGCCGATCACACATACATTGCCGCACATGGTCAGTGTGGGAACCTGTGCAAAAGGATCCACATAGGCAGTATCCGGGTCCGGTAAGAATACCATATCGCTCTTTTCAACAGGAGCGTATCCGTAATTGGAGCCGTCGAAACCGATTCCGTAGACGAAGACATTATCATCGAACCGCTCCACCGGAATCGTGATGTGACGCCAACGCCCGTCAATGTCCGTCATTTTGAAATCGATCATACGGATTTCTTTTTCTTCACATAGTTGTCTGATTGCTGCACTTTTGTCCATAAACATTTCCCTTCTCCCTTTTCGGATTTTGTATATATGCCATCAGTATAACATATGAGAAGGAGGATGCGCATTATTTTTGTGTAACTTTCCCGTCCTATCCGGGTTCGTAAAGCGGATCCGGACAAGTTGCCTGCGGGACTGCTTACTTCTGGATTTTGCCGGTGTCAGGAATCTTCCATAAGCCGCAGTCCGGCGGTATCTGTGACGGGCAGGGAGAAGACAATGGATTTGGCTTTGGACTGCATGCCGGCCTGTTCCATGACGGCCTTCATAATATCATTTTTCTGCGCCTTCTTGGCAACGATGAAGATGATTTCCTTCTCGGAAGCGAGTGATACTCCCATAAAGCGCTCGGCTTGTTCCATGCCGGTGCCCTTGGCGTGGATCACCGTGCCACCGTAAGCGCCAGCGCCTCTTGCAGCATCCATCGCAAGTTCCGTATATCCCTGATTGGCAATTACCACAATAAGTTCATAGACTGTATCTTTCAAAACAGATTCCTCCTCTTTCTGGAAGTCTTGATTTCCGCACAGAAACTGCAGGGCTTTTTTGCCGCCGATGCTGCTTAGCGGGACCACAAAGGCGATTCCCTCGCCGGGGGCATCGATCTGGAGCTTTTGGCGGAGATCCTTTTTGGCTTTTTCCCAGGTACTTTCTTCCAATATATGGAACATAACAGCTTTTTCGGTGGATTCCAGGCCCAGATAATCCAGAATATCTCCCGAAGCAGTACCGGCGCCCAGGGTGATGAACATGACCTGGAGTTGTTCCTCCTGATACAGACGGAAATATTTTTTAAAGTGTTTTCTATTGACGATTGTCGTCATCATGCACAATTTTCCCATACAAACCTCCACAATCCCACATATTATACCACTATAATTCAATGATATCCATATCTCCATAGCGGTCGATCGATATGTAGCCGCCCGCTTCTCTGGAGAGACGGCTTTCCTTGATGCGGTAGATCAGGCCAAGGAATTGAATGGTGATCAGCGGCGTCATAGCGACCATGGCAACGACACCGAAGGCATCGGTAATGATCGTGCCGCCCACCGCATTGCAGGCACCCATGGCAAAGGGCAGAAGAAAGGTTGCCGTCATGGGACCGGATGCCACGCCGCCGGAGTCGAAGGCGATGGAAGTAAAAATCTTAGGTACAAAAAAGGTCAGGATCAGGGCGATGGCGTAACCGGGCACAATAAACCAGGTGATGGGAATGCCTGTGAGCACTCTTGTCATGGCCAAGCCGATAGAGGTCGCAACGCCTACGGAAAGGCTGATTTCCATCGCTTTGGCGGAAATGGCGCCGGAGGTGATCTCCTCCACCTGTTTTGTGAGGACGAACACGGCAGGCTCCGCCTGTACGATAAAGTAGCCGATGATCATACCGATGGGAATGATGATCCAGGCATAAGGCAGACCGGCTATCACTTGTCCCAGATAGTTTCCGGCAGGCATGAAGCCCACATTTACACCGGTTAAGAAAAGAACCAGCCCCACATAGGTATATACCAGTCCGATCAGGATTTTGATCAGCGTCTTTTTCTTCATATCCCATGAGATCAACTGAAATACCCCGAAAAACAGGACGATAGGGAGGACGGAAACCGCCATTTCACGCATGTAGACAGGAATTTCTCCTGCAAACAGCCGCCCTAATTCCACGGAATCGGAGATACTCGGTATCACATCAGGCACATACTCCGTAGAGTCCGGGCGGTAGATCATAGCCAGGATCAATACGGCAATAATGGGTCCCACAGAACACAGGGAGACCAGACCGAAGCTGTCCTCTGCTGCATGGCTGTCGCTTCGGATGGCGGAAATACCGATACCGAAGGCCATGATAAAAGGGACTGTCATGGGGCCTGTGGTCACGCCGCCCGAGTCAAATGCCACCGCCAGGAAATCTTTCGGGACGAAATATGCCAGGACAAAGGCCAGTATGTAAAACAAAAGCAAAAGGGGTGCCAGGGGAATGCGCAACAGCATACGAAGCAGCGCAAACACCAGAAAAAGTCCAACACCTGCCGCCACGGACAAAATTAATACCAGATTGGGGACAGCGGGTACCTGATTTGCCAGCACCTGCAGATCAGGTTCGGAAATGGTGATGATGAATCCGAGCAGAAAACTGATCAGGATTATGGCGGACAGTTTCCTGGTCTTCGTCATGGTGGTACCTACACGTTCACCCATGGGCGACATTGCCATCTCGGCGCCGATGGAGAAAAACAGCATTCCCACGATCAGCATGACGGCCCCGAGCAGAAATTCCATCAGGATTTCCGGGGAGATAGGAGCGATGGTGAAGCTCAAAAGCAGTACGATCAGAATAATAGGCAATACCGCATGCAGCGTCTCTTTGGATTTTTCTATGAGTTTGGAACGGTTTTTAAACAAGGGTACCAACACCTTTCTACGAATAATATTTATGAAATCAGAAATGACACTCTTTACATTGCAATTGTAAGTTACATAGTTCAAAAAATAGAGTATACTTATTACAATTATAGCATAAAAAATCAGGTACTTGCCATAATCTTGTATTTTTAATCTTTTCTTAAGAATCAGGATGATTTACGAGGGCTGTACTGGCAAAGGAGGAGCAGATCGTGACGAAGAGAGAAGAGGCACTGGCCTATGGAATGACCTTTCCGGAGGTTTATCAGGATACCCCTTTTCATGATTCCAACTGGGTATTGGTGCGGTGTCGGAAGAACAGGAAGGCTTTTTTGTGGACTTACGAATATGAAGGTGTTATGCGCATAAATATTAAGGTAGATCCCCAGTGGCGCGATTTCTGGCGTCAGACTTATGAGGCTGTGATTCCCGGTTATCATCAGAATAAGGAACACTGGAATACGGTCATTCTGGATGGAACAATCCCGGATGAAGAGATCAGGCGGATGATCGCGGAGAGTTATGATCTGGTGGCATGCTCATGAACCTCTCCAATAATAATCATAAAGTATAATAATTTATAGATAATATGAATGTGTCAAATCAAACATTCTTACCTTTCAGAAAACCAGATTCCTTAATCTCCGGCAGGAAAATTGATAAAATTGATAAAATAAATCAATAAAAAAAATATCAAATTAAAATATCAATTGAACACATAGCACAGGCAGGAGGGGTATGACGGGTGAGACAGACAGAGAAAGGACAGGGCAGAAACATACAGAAGGCAGGGTTGCCTCAGGCAGGGCCGCAGAAAATCCGTATCCATAAGAGCATTTTGACCAGGCTTTGGTTTGGCGCGGCGGCGATCTGCGTAAAAAGCTGGAGATCCATTCCGGGGATGAAATCCAGGCGATTGCCGATAATATCAATCGATTTTGGAAAAAATGCGTTCTACCATTGCGGATACGGCGGGGGTCATCGGACATGTCAGTAAAGGTTCAGGAGAGATCGGCAGACAGGTGACGAAAAAGGCGGAGAGCGCCATGCAGATTGAGAAGATCAAAGAATCGGCACAGGGCATCATCGACATTGCAGAGCAGACCAACTAGGTGATCGGGGATGTTTTTAAGGCGGTGCAGGAACTGACACAGTCAGCCAGGGATCTGGTGGAGTATCTGGAACAGGATATCATGGAAGAATATGACGGGTTTGTCAGCACCGGGGAGCATTATAGCGACGATGCCAGAAAGGTCCAGGAACTGGTTGGTGGTTTTCAGAATAATGCCAGCACTTTACAGAATGTGATCGATGGTTTCCGCGCTATCACCGGGCAGATTCATGAGGCAATCGACCAGACCAGCGGCAATATATCGGACATCACAGAGATCATGCAGGATTTTCAGAGACAGATGGAACAGATTGACGTTATGTCGGCAGAAAATACCGATAAGATTGTGGAGCTGAACTGGAAGTTGGAAAAAAATTATGTTTTTTAGTCTGGCAGGTACCGAAAACCGGCATACTATACTATAAGTTGCAATTTTAGTATGGAGGGAAAAGGATGCAGTTATTGTCAGGCTTAATGATTCCTTTTGTGGGAACAACGCTGGGCGCGGCGATGGTCTTCTTTATGAAACAGGAAATGAACAGGAAGGTGGAAAAACTCCTGATGGGATTTGCCGCGGGTGTGATGATAGCTGCATCGGTATGGTCTCTCTTGATTCCGGCCATAGATATGGCGAAAGAACAGAATCGGACAGCCTGGGTGCCGGCGGCGGTAGGATTTATGAGCGGTATCGCTTTCCTTCTGGCCCTGGATACGCTGATCCCCCACTGGCATCTGGAGAGTGATCAGCCGGAGGGAATGGAGAGTGAGTTAAAAAAAACAACTATGCTTGTCCTGGCGGTGACGCTTCACAATATTCCGGAGGGGATGTCTGTGGGAGTGACTTTTGCGGGGGCGTTGATCGGGGATACGGGTATTACCATGGCGGGCGCTTTCGCTCTGGCGGTTGGCATTGCCATACAGAATTTCCCGGAAGGAGCCATTATATCCATGCCTCTTCGCAGTGAGGGCACCTCCAAAGTAAAGTCCTTTGTATATGGCACGTTGTCGGGCATCGTGGAACCGGCGGGAGCATTTATCACGATTCTGCTTGCGGAGCAGGTGGTGGTGGCGCTTCCCTATCTGCTTGCTTTCGCGGCGGGTGCCATGATTTATGTGGTGGTAGAAGAACTGGTTCCGGAGTCCCAGGCGGGGGAACACAGTAATGTGGGAACGATCGGCGCCGCGTTAGGGTTTGTGGTCATGATGATCCTGGATGTGGCGCTGGGGTAAAAAATCAGGTGAAAAAGCCGCCTTTTTCGTCTGTTGAGAAAATCTTTATCATATGATATGATTGACGCAGGTTCAGCGGCCTGCGTCTTAATGATTAGGGGAAGAATACCTGACATAGGGCATCCCGGTCACGGCATCTGAACCTTGACAAAAAATATTGTGACGGTGAGGAAGGAGCATGCATGGAGGCGAAGAAATTAGGATTCGGGCTGATGCGTCTGCCGCTTACAGATGCCAGTGATGCAGCCAGTATTGATTTGGAAAAGACGAAAGAGATGGTAGATACTTTTATAGCGAAAGGATTCACTTATTTTGATACCGCCTGGATGTACTGCGGGTTTCAGAGTGAAAAGGCAGCGAAAGAGTGTCTGGTGGACAGACATCCCAGAGACAGCTATACATTGGCGACAAAACTGCATGCGAGTTTTATTCGGACGAAGGAAGACCGGGATAAGATCTTTGAAGAACAGCTTAACAAAACGGGTGTTACATATTTCGATTATTATCTGATTCATGATGTGGGATTTGGGCATTATAAGATTTATACGGATTTAGACTGCTTTCAGTGGCTGGTGGAGAAGAAGAAACAGGGGTTTGTGAAGCATATCGGCTTTTCTTTCCACGACAATGCAGAGTTTTTGGATCAGGTGCTGACGGAACATCCGGAAATGGAGTTCGTACAGTTGCAGCTTAACTATCTGGACTGGGAGAGCAGTGCCATCCAGTCGCGCCTCTGTTACGAAGTGGCCACCAGACATGGGGTACCGGTGTGGGTCATGGAGCCGGTCAAGGGCGGTACGCTTGCACAAGTGCCCCAGGCAGTGGCCGATTTGTTCAAGGCACATGAGCCAAAGATGTCAATCCCATCCTGGGCGGTTCGGTTTGCGGCCAGCCTGGATAACGTGAAGATGGTCTTAAGCGGCATGAGTACGATGGAACAGGTATTGGATAACACTAGTTATATGGCAGATTTTCAACCGTTAACAGAGGAAGAACGGCGGGTGGTGTATAAGGCGGCCGCTATGATCAATGGCAATATTGCAATCCCTTGTACGGGATGTTCTTATTGTACCGATGGCTGTCCCAAGAAGATTGCCATCCCCAAGTACTTTTCTCTGTATAACGTGGAGATGCAGGAGGCGGCAGAAAAGGACTGGACACCGCAGGGTGAATATTATGACCGCCTGACAGGCAGCTTTGGCAAGGCCAGCGATTGTGTAGAATGCGGTCAGTGTGAGGATGCCTGCCCGCAGCATTTGCCGGTGATGGAGCATTTGAAGACGGTAGCAGGTTATTTTGGTAAGTAGTATAGAGATTCTTCTCAAAGGGCAGACTGAAAAAGTCTGCCCTTTTCTCAATGCGTCAGGCATGCAGTGCTGTGAAACGGAATAATCCTCTGCCTGGAAATGTTCTGACAAAATGCGGGAGGTTTCGCTTTGTCCGTACGTCTAATGTATGAACGCGTACATAGAAAGACTGTGAAATACGTATACAGCAGGAGAAAGGGACAGGGATGGATAATTTAACACAAAGAGCGAAGGAGAAAGATGCGGATGTCATGTTGACGGCGGGTCTTGCAGTGGCGGCCGGCAGCAGATGGAACGAGGGGATACGTGAGAGATGGCAGGTGGAGGAGCCGGTCGGGGAGAGACTGCAGTATGATCTATCTGATCTCTATGACAGATCCAGAGAGCGGTTGGGCTTTGGGCAGGGATGTCTATGTGGAATTAAAGAACTTGTGCGGTTATGAGGAGGAGACCGAGGAACCGGCGATATACCGATGGGAGACAGTGGAGCAGTGATACGAAGGATAGAATTATCACCGGCATCAGGATACGTGGAACTTGACTGGCCTAGACAACGGGAGACCAGGCAGGTTGTGGGGCTGGATGGGGAGATGATGGAGATTGGCCGATAGGTGAGAGCGCCCAGAATGAGCAGTGTGAAGTTAAAAGATGGTACCATGTACCAGGATCTGTTCAGCGGGGACGGTACAGAAGGATATGTGTCTTCTGATTAGGCATCAGCCAGATATTATGCGTGCAGAGGCTGTGGCGGATCATTGACCCGGAGCAGGTGTATAGTCTGCTCTTTGAGAATGGGAAAGAGGGAGGATTTTACGAGGTGGTAGTTGAGTGATAACGGATATATGTCTTGTTTTTTGTAAAAAAAGTGTGCTAATATGACAAGTGATGTCAAGCGACAATTCTTACAAAGGAGTTTTACCTATATCATGAACGAAAAGAATGATCTGACAACGGGAAGCGTGTTAAAGAATCTGCTGTTGTTCGCACTTCCTTATCTTCTAGCCTGTTTTATGCAGACTTTTTACGGCATGGCGGATCTTTTTGTGGTGGGACTGTATAACGATTCGGCTACTACCACAGCGGTATCTATCGGCAGTCAGGTGATGCATATGCTCACGGTGATTATCGTGGGATTTGCCATGGGAGCCACGGTGCGGATTGCCCGGTGCGTGGGGGCCAAAGACGAGCGTTTTGCGGCCCGGACGGTGGGGGCGGCAGTCGTATTTTTTATCCTGTTTGCAGTGGTTTTGACGGTTGTTCTTTTACTCCTGACCAGAACAATAACAAGCGTTATGTTAACGCCCGAGGAGGCTGTCGCAGAGACAAGACTCTATCTGGCCATCTGTTTTGCGGGGGTGCCTTTTATTACGGCCTATAATGTGTTGAGCAGTATCTTCCGCGGGGCGGGGGATTCCCGCCGTCCCATGTATTTTGTGGCAGTGGCCTGTGTGGTCAATATCGTGCTGGATTTTGTCTTTATCGGAGGTATGGGCATGGGCGCTGCGGGCGCTGCTCTGGGCACGGTCTGCGGACAGGCTGTGAGTGTGGCGTTTGCCTTAGGGATGACGAGAAAGTGCGATCTGGGATTCCGGGTCACCAGGCAGGACATCCGGGCGGATAAGGAAGTGATCTTCCAGATGCTTAAGGTGGGCGCCCCGATTGCCTGTCAGGATGGGCTGATTCAGGTGGCTTTTATTGTCATTACGGTGATCGCCAACAGCAGAGGGCTGATCGCTTCGGCAGCGGTGGGGATCGTGGAGAAACTGATCGGCTTTATGTTTCTGGTGCCGTCCGCTTTCCTGTCAGCCATATCTGCGATCACGGCTCAGAATATGGGGGCAGACAGGGCGGACAGAGCCAGGGCAAGCCTTCGCTATGGTCTGGTGATCACGATATGCTGGGGTATGATCTGTGCGGTTTATAACCAGTTCCTGCCTCAGACGCTGGTAGGACTTTTCAGCAAAGATGCGGCAGTGGTCGCGGCCGGGTGTGCTTATATGAGGTCGTATGCCTTTGATACGGTTTTTGCGGCGGTACATTTCTGTTTCAGCGGGTATTTTTGCGGTGATCAGAAAGCGGGGATATCTTTTATCCATAATATCACAGCGATCTTGCTGGTGCGGATCCCCGGCGCCTATCTGGCCAGTGTGTACTTCCCGGAAAGTCTCTATCCGATGGGATGGGCGGCGCCGCTTGGTTCCCTGCTTTCCGGGATTATTTGTGTAGGATTTTATGTTTACTCCCGCAGACAGCGGGCCAGGTGAGGGCTTGGGAACCGGCTCTGGCAGGCTTGGAAATATTGGCGGCAGCCGCAAGGTGCTAAGCCTACGGCCTGATATCATGGCGAAGTAAGAACAGCGCGAGCACGTTGGGAATGACCATGACAGCGTTGATCAGGTCGGTACATTCCCATACTAACTGCATGGGTATGATAGCACCCAGGTAGATCATGAGAATATATAGGAGTTTATAGTACGGAATACCTTTGTTTCCCACAAGGTATTCCGTTGCCTTTTCCCCAAAGTAGGACCAGCCGATCAGGGTGGTCACGGCAAAGGCGGCCAGAGAGATTGTCAGAAAGGCGTTTCCAATGTGGGGCAGGTGGGAAAAGGCTGCGGCGGTCAGGTCTGTCTCCGCAATGCCTGTTGTGGAGGCCGGATCGTAGAGCATGTTGGACACGATCACCAGACCCGTGATCAGACACATGACCACAGTGTCCCAGAAGACTGCCGTCATGGATACATAAGCCTGGATACGGGGTTCTTTGGCGTGGGAAGCGGCAGCAGCGATAGCGGATGTCCCGATGCCGGCCTCGTTGGTAAAGAGTCCTCTGGCGATGCCATAACGCACGGCATGCTGCACCACAGCCCCGGTCACACCGCCCGCAATGCCGGTAAAAGACAGGGCATCTTTGAGGATCCACACGATGGCGGCGGGAAGCTGCTGTCTATAGAGGATCAGGAGTAAGAAACAACCGAAGAGATAGAAAAAGCTGATAGCAGGCACAGTCCGTTCACAGAGATTTCCGATACTCTTGACACCGCCAAGGATTACGGCGCCTGTCAGAAGCGCCAGCGAGATGCCCACCAGATGAGGTGAGATCCGGAAAGTGCCGGCGGCGGCCTGGGATACAGAGTTTGCCTGGGTGGTACAGCCTACGCCGAAAGCGGCAACCAGGGTGCAGAGGGCATAGAGGCTGCCGGCCTTGTATTTATGTAAACCATTCTTGAGAACATACATAGGGCCGCCCACATAGGTGCCGTCAGAACGGCAGTCCCGATACAGGATGCTTAGATAACATTCACTATAAGCGGTGGCCATTCCCAGAATGCCAGTGATCCAGCACCAGAACACAGCGCCCGGGCCGCCCAGGGCGACGGCCGTGGAGACACCAATGATATTGCCGGTGCCAAGAGTGGCTGCAAGGGTGGTGGACAAAGCGGAGAAGGGAGAGAGATTGTGCCCATTAGCATCAGCCCCGCCAAGGGATAAGCGGATGGCCCGCCACAGACTGCGCTGTGGAAAGCGAAGCTTAATCGTGAAATAGATATGCGTGCCCATAAGAAGTACCAGCAATGGGAATCCCCATAGAAAATCATTTATCTGTTTGATCATAGTCATAAAGGGTTACATCCGTGCCATGTCCTTATCACATTATATAGAATACCGTTTCTAAAAAGAACCTGGTTGTGATATACTTACGATAAGCATGCAGGGAGGAGGCGCGTACGCATATGAGACAAAGAGCATATAACTGGGCGAAAGCACTTTGCTATTATGCCGGTGAAAGTGATGCATTTCTCGAACAATTCTGGGAGAACCTGACGCAGTCTGAGGGCGTTTATCGGGAATTCGTGTACTATCTGGAACAGCAGAATTTCCTTTGTGAGTACCAAATAGAAGGGTACAGTCTGGTGGATATCATGGTATGGCAGATGGATCATTTCAAGGCGCAGCTAGACAGAGGGAAAGAAGATATGAAAAATAACGCTGACAAAATGCTTCTGATGGCTTTTGATACCATGTTGAAGATGGAGCGAGATCCCATGCGTTATATCCTGAGTATGCAGAGTGAGACCGGTACGGATTACCCGGGGAAATTTGAATAATAGTAGATACAGAGACGAATTTTAGTCAGGTCAATGAATGAGTCTTGCAGAATGTAACTTTACAAGATAAACTGTTTATATAACTAAGGGTTAAGTTTAATTGTCGTAGGTTGGGTTTGAGTGCGCTTTGGGGGAGCTATGCTTGAGGCGGTGAAGGCTATCGTGGTATGCGACGATGAGATATCCCGTAAGTTTTTAGGCAGCTTATTTGCAAACTTTAAGGGAATCGAGTCGGTGAGAGAATTTGAGAATCCGGTCCTTGCACTTAAATATGCCAGAAAAAATCCGATAGCATTTGCAGTGTTAGATAATGAACTATTGGGGACAGAAATGCACGACTTGGAAAGAGAACTGAGAATATTGTATCCTAATATATTAATGGTTTACATAAGTTCAAACTGCTATCAGGCGAAGGAGGTTGTGAACCCCCGTGGGGATTATTGTTTCATGATCTCTTTTGACCAGGCGGATATTCTGAATATAGTGCAAAGAGCCAGACTTCTGACAGAAGATAAAAAGATACGGGTGGTAATGTTTGGCAGGTTTCAGTTTTTTGTAAGAGATCAGCTGGTGTACTTTACAAATGCCAAGGCAAAGGAGCTTCTGGCGTTGTGTCTGGACCATCGCGGCGGGGAAGTATCGATGGAGGAAGCGGTAGATAAATTGTGGCCCAGCCGTCTCTATGACGATAAGGTCAAAAAGTTATACCGCAAGGCAGTGACATCTCTGCAGTCTACGTTACGGGAAGCAGGGGTGGAAGAAATCTTTATCACCAGAAGAGGCGCCTGTTATGTGGATGTGGACGGGATCGAATGTGATTACTACAGTTTTCTGGAAGACCGGAATTTTAAGAAATGTCTGTACGATGGAAGTTATCTGTTTGACTATGACTGGGGAGAGGAGACGCTGGCACTTCTGGAGAGGATCGTGTCTGATCTGAAGATTTGATTACGTAAGATAACAGGAGATATTAATATAATGAACAAAGAAGACATAAGAATTAAAAAGATGATTGTACATATTCTGGACGCTTCGATCGGTATGCCGGTGCTGTCTGATACGGAACTGTCTTACGGATCGGAGATTGCGGAGTTCGCAAGAGAACATATCGCGAAGATCGGCTCCGGGGACGACGCGAAGGAGTGCCGCTTCTATCAGCAGGAATCAGAGGTCTGCAAGATACTGGCCGGATATGACGATGAGGATTTCGTGGAGATGAGCAAGGCTGTGGCCGGTCTATTATATGAGATTATGAGCAGCAATATCGATATCCCGTCAGCCGATCTTATGGTGGTGCGGTTTCGGGAGCAGGAGTCAGAGTATCTTGCACTTCTTAAGATGAATTATAAGGCGCTCTATACGCACAGGACAATGCCGCTTGATGAGGGGGAGGGCAACAGCAATGAACTGATCCGCCATAAATCGATCCTGCCGTCGGATAGTCAGCGGCTGAGTGAGGCGGCGATCATCAGACTGGACGATCTGGCGGTGTGGGTGTTGGAGAAAAAGTATGAGGTCAACGGCGAAAAGGTCAACTATTTCTCTTATCTGTTTTTAAAATGCAGTTCCCATCTGTCTCATAAATCGAAGCTGGCCATCGTCAGCCGTGCCGTGGAGAGCGTACAGAAAGAGGGCTTCGACGAGACGGAGCGGTTTGAGAAGCAGATGCGGGCAAAGAGCATTTTGCAAGAAGAGATCGAGGAGAATGGCGGGTTCGTTGTGGAGGAGATCGCGGAGAAGATTTTTGACGATCAGCCGGAATTAAAAGTGGCTTTTCAGGATAAGATGGAAAAGTACGATATGGTCAAAGAAAAGATTGAGCCTCAGAGTGAGAATACGGTGCGCAAATATCAGAGCCAGCACCTTTTTACGGATACGGGGATTGAGATCAAGATACCGATGGAACAGTATAAGAATCCAAAGAGTGTGGAGTTTATCACGAATCCGGACGGAACCGTGTCGGTATTGATCAAGAATATAGAACATTTGGAAGCCAAATTATAGTTACAAGGCAACAGGCGGAGAGGAACACAGAATATGGGGACGATTCTGGATTATCTGAAAGAGTATGGTGATTATACATTAGAGGAAAAACCGTTTAGCGACGTGGACAGTCTGGTGCTGTGTCAGTTTGCTTATCTGAAGTTTGACGGGATGGTGCCGGGGCCGGCAGAGAAGATGCCGGCAGTCAGTGTGCAGGAACTTGCAAAGCACAGGGACTATGATAACTTGTATGCGGACGAACGTTACCGGAAAGATAATACGGCGCTGTTTCAGGGAATCTATCAGAGCAGACGATTCGGAGACATGAGACTTTGGAATTATGTTAATCTGATAGAACTGGATCAGGAAACACAGTTTTCGGCGGTCATCTGCGGACTGTCAGGCGGTATCACTTATGTGGCTTTCCGGGGAACGGATGAGACCATTGTAGGCTGGAAGGAAGATCTGAATCTGGCCTTTTCGGAACCGGTACCGGGTCAGCTTTTGAGCGTGCAGTACTTAGAACAGGCAGCACGGACCGTTCAGGGAAGATTCTATGTGGGCGGTCATTCCAAGGGCGGTAATCTGGCAGTGTATGCTTCCATGAGCTGTGACGGCGGGGTGCGTGACAGGATCGAACGGATATATGACCATGACGGGCCGGGATTTCGTCCGGAAGTCAGACGAAACAGCGCTTATGAGGAGATTGAGGACAGGATTCATAAGACGGTTCCTCGGTCTTCCCTGGTAGGAATGCTTCTCTATACGGAAGGAAATTATAAGGTGGTGGAGAGTAAGACCATCGGTCTGGCACAGCACAATCCTTATACATGGCTTATTAAGGATGATTCGTTCCGGGTGGTGGAGGAAATCCGTGCCGGCCGCAAGTTTATGGATCAGGCGCTCAATGAGTGGATTCTCTCTCTGGATCAGCAGCAGATGCATACCTTTGTGGACACGTTCTATCGGGTCGTGCAGGCTTCCGAGACTGACAACCTGATTGACTTTACGGCGAATTGGTTTCAGAGTCTTCATAAGATCGGTGCCGCCCTGAAAGAAGTGGACGGCGAGTCGGCGAACGTGATATTCCAGATCATGCGCGCCCTGTTCGAGGTGGTATCCGCCCATGCGAGGGAGCAGGTCAAGAGCAGGCGGGAACTGCAAAGAGAGAAGTTCGAGGAGGGCATGAGCCAGTTGGAGATGCGCTTTAAGAAAGAGCGGTAAAATATTGAAGCAGCGCTTCACCGCCTTTGTCAAGGAACCGTTCCGGATGCCACTGGACAGCAAATATCGGCAGGGAAACGTGATATAATCCTTCTATGATATTGTCCCCGGCCCGGCAGGCGCAGATCAGTCCTTCGCCCAGACGTCCAACCGCCTGGTGGTGGGCAGAATTTACCAGGGTACTGCTGCCGTAGAGCTGATAGAAGAAGTCATCCTGACCGAGATGATTGTGGTAGACATAATGCTCCTGATCCCGGCCGGTCCATTTATGCCGGTCAGCCGTATCAATGTGCTGTATGATGTCACCGCCAAAGTGAACATTGATGATCTGAAGGCCCTTGCAGATGCCAAGCACGGGCTTTTTGTGTGCCGCGAAAAGGGAAAGCGCCTTCAACTGCAGAATGTCCAGTTCGGTATCCGGCTCATGGGAACCGTGATCCGTCTGCCCGAAGAAAAGAGGGGTGATATCCCCGCCGCCGGGCAGGAGCAGATGACTGGCCGTCACGGATTCCTCGGGATCTAACGTGGTATGGCAGGCTATGTCCATTTTGCGTAGAGCGGATTCATAATTTTGTGTGTCTTTGTGCCTTCCGAGAATGGCGATGTGTGGATAGGTCTGCATGACAGAGTTCCTTTCTGATGAGAGGTACAGAGTATACATTTATTTTATGATGCGGGAAATTTATCGGTGACACCGGAACAGATCCATTGAAGTATTGCAAAATAGTAGTTGCTTTCTAAAAAGGAATTCAATATAATTTAGATATATCTAAAATAATTTAATAAATTGCATAGGAGGGGAGCATGAAAGAAAGAAGAGAACTTACATACAACAAACCGTGGATATTACAGCGGGCAGATCCTTATGTGTACAGGCATACGGATGGCGTCTATTATTTTACGGCCTCGGTTCCGTCTTACGACGGCATTGTTCTGCGCAGGGCGTCCACGTTGGCCGGGCTTGCCGATGCCGAAGAAGTGGAAGTTTGGCACAAACACGAATCGGGGATTATGAGTTGCCATATCTGGGCGCCGGAACTTCATTATATCAATGGCGTGTGGTATATTTATTATGCAGGCGGGGACAAGGATGATATCTGGGCAATCCGGCCGTATGTGCTAGAATGCCGGGATGCGGATCCTGTGACGGGTGTCTGGACAGAACGCGGCAAGATGGGCCGGGCCGATGAGGATACGTTCTCCTTTGAGGCGTTTTCCCTGGATGCCACAGTATTTGAGAATCAAGGACAGTGGTACTATATATGGGCGGAAAAAGTGGGCGTTGGGAAACAGATATCCAATCTTTATATCGCGCAGATGGAGACGCCATGGAAGCTAAAGACCGTGCAGGTGCTTCTCACCACACCGGATTATGACTGGGAACGGGTGGGGTTCTGGGTCAATGAAGGCCCGGCGGTTCTGAAACGAAATGGCAGGATTTATGTGACCTATTCAGCCTCAGAGACGGGTGTGGACTACTGTATGGGGATGCTGACGGCAGATGAAAATGCCGATCTGTTAGACCCGCTTTCCTGGAAAAAGGAGCGCTATCCGGTGCTTCGATCCGACCGGGAGTCCGGAATCTACGGGCCCGGGCACAACAGCTTCACTGTGGATGAAGAGGGAAATGATATTCTGGTCTATCATGCCAGAACGGAGACGGAAATCGTGGGCGATCCTCTCTATAATCCCAACCGTCACGCTATGCTGATGAAGTTTGGATGGGAGAATGACAGGCCGGTATTTCGGTTTTTGTAGAAAGTAGAAAGGGATGAACCGTACAATGGATGGGAGATTCTATGAGGCGGAATCATGGAGGTTAATATGGCAAAATTATTTATCAATGAGAGAAACAAAAAAGGACACATCAATCCGGAAATCTATGGCCATTTTTCAGAACATCTGGGAAGATGTATTTACGAGGGAATTTATGTGGGGGAAGACTCTGATATTCCCCATGTGAACGGTATGCGCAAGGACGTGGTAGATGCGCTCAAAGAGATGCAGATTCCGGTACTGCGCTGGCCGGGCGGCTGCTTTGCCGATGAGTATCATTGGAAAGACGGCATCGGCCCCAAAGAAAGCCGCAAAAAGATGATAAACACCCATTGGGGCGGCGTGGTGGAGGATAACAGCTTCGGCACCCACGAATTCTTCGAACTGTGCAGGCAGCTTGGATGTAAGACTTATGTGAATGGAAATGTGGGAAGCGGCACGGTCCAGGAGATGAGCGAATGGGTGGAATATATCACCTTTGACGGAGTTTCACCGATGGCTGACCTTCGTAAGAAGAATGGTCATGAGAAGCCATGGAAGATTGATTATTTCGGGGTTGGCAATGAAAATTGGGGATGCGGCGGCAATATGACGCCGGAATATTATGCGAACCTGTACAGAAGATATCAGACTTATGTGAGGCAGTATCATGCGGATAAGCCGGTGAAGAAGATATGCGGCGGCCCCAACGCGGATGACTATTTCTGGACGGAAGGCGTGTTGAGCACCTGCTATGCAAAACCCCAGCCGGGAACCCCTGCACATGGGTATATGGACGGCCTTTCCCTGCACTATTATGTAGTTCCGGGCGAGTGGGAGAAGAAAGGCAGTGCGACACAGTTTGATGAGAAAGACTGGTATAAGACGCTGCAAAAAGCTGTCTATATGAAGGAACTGGTAGAACGGCACGGCGCGATTATGGATCAGTATGACCCGGAGAAAGAGATTGGCATGATCGTGGATGAGTGGGGCTGCTGGTTCGACGTGGAGCCGGGCACGAACCCCGGGTTTCTGTACCAACAAAACACCATGCGGGATGCTCTGGTGGCAGGGGTAACGCTCAATATCTTCAACAAACACTGCGAACGTGTGAAGATGGCCTGCATTGCCCAGATGGTAAATGTATTGCAGTCTGTAATCCTGACGGAAGGGCCGAAGATGATCCTGACGCCTACCTACCATGTATTCCATATGTACAAACATCATCAGGACGCGGATCTTGTGGAGAGTTATATCGAGGGCAATAAGACAGTGGGCATCACCGGGGAAAGCCAGGTGCCGTTCTTGGATGAATCGGTATCTGTGGATAGAGACGGCTGTGTGAATGTGACCCTCACAAACCTCTCTGTCAGCGAGGATGCGCCTGTGGAGATGGCATTTGCCGAACTGGTGCCCCGAGAGATCAGGGCGGCGATTCTGCGCGGTGACATGCATGCACATAATACCTTTGAGGAACCTGAGAGGGTGAAGGAAGAAGCGTTCGATGCCTATGAAATTAAGGATGGCAGGATCAGCTTCACGGCGCCGGCCGGCAGCGTGATCAGTTTCCGTATCCGCTAAGACGCATAGGGAAGAAAGCATTGCAGAGTCAGGCAGTGAACAGTATGTGCACCTGTTATTGGAAACAGAGGGTAGAAAGATATGGAGACAGTACAGAGACGTATCTGCCGCAAATGTCTGACCAGAGACATGGACCGGAATGAATATTTTGAAAATCTGCATACATATATTGCCAATCTGGACGAAGAAGTTAAGGTTTCAGAGCCGCTTTACGAAAAGCGGCTCTTAATCTGCCAGTCCTGTGACCGCTTGTATGACGGTATGTGCAGGGCCTGTGGCTGCTATGTAGAACTGCGGGCGGTCATGAAAAAGAACAGATGCCCCTATGAGCAATGGTAACAGCTCAGCCCTATGCCGTTTTGCGGATTGCATAGGGCTCGCGTTTACGCTCTTTTAAAGTATTTCCAGAAATCGATGGTTTCCCGCAAATCTTCTTCATCCGTAAATAACCCCAGTTCTTTCGCTGTTTCGATCGCAAAGTCCACATAGGCATTGGCTCTGGCCGTGATCACATGATCATCGTTGGCAATGTCAAGATCCATGCTGTGAGTTGTCCGTATTCCCGCTAAAATACCTGCGCTTTCCAACAGATTGACACCCGCACAGATCGCAGCGATCAGAACCTTCCGGTTCTTTAAGTCCTGCAGATATCCATGCAGGAATTCATTGTTGAGGGAGGAAATATCGCCTCCGGGTAGGATAAAACTCCTGATCAGTTCCCTGTCCACATCTGCAAGTGCCATGTCCGCGTTGACACAATACCCTTCCATTGTCCGGACAGGCTTTCCGTCCGGTGAACACAGAATCACATCACATGCAGTACAACTCATAAAATAGTTTAGAATCACGATTTCATAAAAACAACAAGTGCTATAAATAAGAAAGACATCTTTCATACACAAACCTCCTGCTATGCCAAGTCTATGTCCATGGTATCAAATCCACAAAAGCAGTACAAGAGATATCTTAGCAAATTTTTCTGAGATATTGCTTACTGGTAAGATCATATGATATGATAACGCAATAGGATATCAGGTGTCCATAAGCGGTGCCTGAGTGGTTGACATAAAGTAAATAGGTTGACATAAAAGGAGAACGGAAACGATGGACCGAAACAAGAGATGGAGCAACTATATGAAACAGGGTGTGGCTTTGTGTGCCATCCTCATAGGTATGACAGGCTGTGGAGATACGGCAAAGGATCAGAAAAATATGGTAGATGACAAACCCGCGCAGACCGTTGGAAGCAGCGCGGGCCAAGGAGATGAGGCACAAGAAGAAAATGAGAAATTTCCTGCTTTTACGGCAACGGATCTGGAGGGTAATACAGTCACGGAGAGTATCTTTGGGGAAAAGGATCTGACGGTACTCAATATCTGGGGAACCTTCTGTAATCCCTGTGTGGGAGAGATGCCGGAACTGGGGGAATGGGCCAAAGAGATGCCGGAGAATGTGCAGATGGTGGGACTGATCATAGATATCAATGGGGAAGAAGATAAAGAGCACCATGATATGGCAGTTGACATAACATCAAATGCCGGAGCAGAGTTTACGCAGATCATTGCCAATCAGGATTTTGCTCCTGTCTTAAAAGATGTGCTGGGTGTGCCGACTACCATGTTTATAGACAAAGAGGGAACGATGGTAGGAGATCCTATCCTGGGAGCAGATGTGGATGGCTATAAAAAGTTTGTGGAGGAGTATCTTGGTGGAAGATAGACGAAAATGGCTTTTGATCGCACGGGGCGCAGGACTTATTACAGCCTGTGTATTCTTATGGTATGGAGCCGCCAGGGGAGAAATGGGAATTGTTTTGAATAAGGCTGTCAATATCTGCTTCGAATGTATTGGATTGGGGTGATGGGATGAGACCTTTATACTCTCTGAAACGTAAACTGCTGCAGATCATTGCCTTTGGCTGTTCCAATGTACATTTGCTGAATTTTAAGGGCGGAAAAATATATACGGGCAAATGGAAATATTTCTGTAATCCCGGACTGAATTGTTACTCTTGTCCGGCGGCCAGTTTTGCCTGTCCGATTGGAGCCATGCAGGCGGTAAACGGTTCTGCGAAATTCCATTTCAGCTTCTATGTGACAGGCCTGCTTCTGGCTTTCGGGGTGCTGTTTGGCAGAGCGGTCTGCGGTTGGTTGTGTCCCTTTGGCTTGCTGCAGGAACTGATCCATAAGATTCCTTCGCCCAAGTGGAAAATAAAGAAGGTTTTTTTATCGATTAAATATGTGGTGCTTGTTGTTTTTGTCCTGCTGCTTCCCGTTGCGGTCACCGATTATATGGGGATGGGGAAACCTGCCTTTTGCCAGTATATCTGTCCGGCGGGTACCCTGGAGGGAGGCATCTTTCTGCTGGCGTCCCATGAAGGGCTTAGAAAATCGATTGGCGCACTTTTTGGCCTGAAAATGGGGATTCTCGTGGTGACGATTCTGGGGTGTATCTTTATGTATCGTTTCTTCTGCCGGATCTTCTGTCCATTGGGGGCAATATATGGGCTGTTCAATAAGATCAGTATTTACCATCTGGAAGTGGACGGACATAAGTGCAATGGCTGTGGGAAATGTACAAAAGTATGTCAGATGGAAGTGAATCCGGTGACAAATCCCCAGTCGGCAGAGTGCATCCGGTGTGGTGCATGCGTGGATGCCTGTCCGCAGAAAGCGGTGTCCTTAAGGTTTCGTAATAATGTGCCTTAATTTAAGATGGAATAGGGAGATTTCGCGAAGTGGAGTTATGGAGGATAACAAAAGATGATACGGCGTGCAGTGGTGACAGATGCTTCCCGGATAGCGGAAATATTGGTGTTTACGAAACGGATGAACTACAGAAGGATTTTCCGGAACGATAAAGTTTCTTTTGGGGAAATTCAGGTCTATCCTCTGGCCAAAGAATATATTGAAAAACCGGAGAAACTGGAACATATCTGGGTATATGAGGATGATTTTGTCAAAGGAATGATCCATATAGAGGGGACCGGAATTGAGGAACTGTATGTGGATACCTTCTTTGAAAACCAGGGCATCGGCGGCAGACTGATTACTTTCGCAATCGAGAAATACGACTGTGATCATCTGTGGGTGCTTGAGAAAAATGATGACGCGAGACGTTTTTATGAAAAATACGGGTTTGCGGTTACCGGGTTCAAACACTTCGAGGAGGGTACCACAGAATATATTGTGGAGATGAAGCGGGCCAGGAGCGAAGGTCTCTTATCTCAAGTTCTTCAAAGCGTCTATCCCGGTAATTCCTAACGCAATTTTTAGTTCAGAACATGGCATCTCTCCCCGACAATGCTCTTCCGGATTGGATTTTGACGCGTCTTTTAGTGCCAGTTCTGCGGAAACTTGATACATTTATTGCCAATTTCCCTAACCCTTACAAACTGACAGGGCAGGACGATTAAGAAAAATCTAATGGAATTATCCAACAATGAATTAAAGAAAAAAGTTCGTGATAAACAAGGATATGATATGCTATTAACTTCTACACAAGTTGATGAAGAAGCACAACATTTCTATAGAAAATTGGGCTACAAAGATTGTGACAGTCTTATTATAAATATTCCAAAACATGGGCAACCAATGGAGCTATTTTTAGTTAAGGCAATTTGACAAATTATCATTTATCTATTAACTGCCTTAACTTTCCTTTATTTTCAAGGATTTGCGGTATGTCCAGCCTCAAAATATATATCCTTTTCCCTTGTTTTTGCCCTTATTGACAAGTTACAAGGGAAAGTTTTTCTTTTTCAGTTTTCATCACCAGTACATTTGGGACAGATAAGGATAACAAGGACAGACAGAAATAAAAGAATTGCCAACAGAATAAGTATAAAACAGCCGGGAAACTGTTTCCAATGGGCTGAAAGCACATTTCACCGGATACCCTCGGAGAGCCCCCTAGCAGTATTGGCAAGCCAATACTGCTAGGGGGTTATCATCTATGGCAGAGCCAAGATGATAACCATACTGCTTTACTATTTGAATTGCTGATGCCTTTGTTGCATTCCCCGGACATAGTTCTAACCAATATTCCGCCCTGTATTTGTCTTGTTGAAAAACACAATTAATGCCCTCTATATGTTTTATACGTTCATAAAGGGGCTGTAATTCATTTTTTGGGGCAATCAATGTAAAGTAGCAGGTTTCCCCTTCATACAATTTATCTTCTGTATCAACCATACGGATACGCTTGTCCGCAGAATGGTTTTGCAGATAATCCTGAAAACCTTCATTCGTTATTCCTGCCAGGCATAATTTTACTTCATTCGAGCCAAAATAAGCGGTCGTGAAACCGGGGATGGAGACATCAGCCAAAGCCCGTCGAATGTGCTGTAATTCTTCTCCAAACTTTGAAATCTCGATTTCTCTCTTGGACTGAGGATCGGCAAGGATTGTTCCGTTGCAGATAATGACGGCAGGTTAAAGGAAATATTTCTTGTGATTCCAGAAGCGGAACTAAGCAATCTTGCGGTCGCATATGTAAGAAACATACCTTGGGAAAGCAGACGGTTCAATATGTCAACGATTTCATTTGAAATAATTTTATCATCCCGCATTAAAGTTCCATCTAAATCAGTAACATACAATGTTTTATAATAAAATTATTTTACCCTTTCCGCAATCATAATATCCATACAATGCTGGTGTGGGATTCCACCGCTATTGCAGTTAAAAATGATTTCTTCTGTCTTATGCAGTTTCCAATCATGATAGAGCATAAAAAGCTCTCCGGATTTCCAGCAAAACCGATTGGCATCTTTATCCGGCGGAATTTCCACAAATGGTTTGTCTACAAATACATTGATTGCGTGTATGCCGCTTTTGTTTGTGTATTCTTTCAGGTTTGCTGTGATTTCTTTTCGGATTTCCGGCTTAATAAAATGATATACTCCACTACTGAAAATAATGTCATAGTATTCGGTTGCACGAAAATCAGTTATATCAGCTTTAAAAAAATCTATATAAGTATTACATTTTTCTGCAAGCTTTTTCCCCTTTTCTATTCCGGCTTCAGACAAATCAAAAGCCGTTACAATATAACCGTTTCGAGCAAGAAAAACAGCATCTTTCCCCTCTCCGCAGCCAATATCCAACACTTTTAACGGTTTAACCGGCGGTCGCAATTTCATTATTTCATAGCATAAATTGTTAGGGGTTATTCCCCAATAATAATCCGCCGTGTCATACCGTTTGTCATAATCGGAAACCACAAAAGACTTATATCCCAAAAGGGAATCAATACTTGTGTCCAATACACTTGCAATCATAGGAAGCATTTCCATTTCCGGATAATTCGTTCCACTTTCCCTAAGTTAAAGATATAAATTAAATACACAGCCCACGCTTCTTTTATCTGCTATTATACCGCAATTTCATATAAACAGGCAAAACGAAAATTACTTTCAAAACGTGGATTGTTGCAC
>CATOMC010000015.1 GCA_951801245.1 uncultured Lachnospiraceae bacterium | reverse complement strand
CCTGACATCCTCGATGATCTCCATCCATTCCAGTAACTGCTCCATATTCCCATCTCCGTTTTTATTTTCATTATAACGGATAGTGGAGTAATTTGTTCACATTTTATTTACTCATGCGTTTGTCGTGGCGGGTGATTGCAACTCAAAGCCACTTATTGTACAATAACTTCTATATCTTAAATATGGAAGGACAAACAATCATGGCTTTTGACGGCATAACCATAGCGAATATTACAAAGGAATTAGAGCAGACGCTCTTAGGCGGGCGCATATATAAGATTGCCCAGCCCGAAAGCGACGAACTGCTTCTCACAGTTAAGAATCACAGCACACAGTACAGACTGTTCCTGTCGGCAGATGCCTCTCTTCCCCTCATTTATCTGACCCAGGCCAATAAACCAAGCCCCCTGACTGCACCGGGGTTTTGTATGCTGCTTCGCAAGCATCTGCAAAATGCCCGCATCGTGGGGATCAGGCAGCCCAGCTTAGAACGCATCATTCATCTGGAACTGGAACATTTGAACGAATTGGGCGATGTCTGCCGCAAAAAGCTGATCATAGAAATCATGGGCAAACACAGCAACATCATCTTCTGCGACGATGACGACCGGATCATCGACAGCATCAAACATATTTCCGGCATGATCAGTTCCGTGCGCGAAGTTCTGCCGGGCCGGACCTATTTTATCCCCAAAACCCAGGATAAAGAAGACCCGCTGTCGGATGCCCTTCTTACCTACGAAACCTTCCGGGCGAAGATGCAGACCAGACCCATGCCCTTATATAAGGCGCTGTACACTTCCTATACCGGTCTTTCCCCTGTCATCGCACAGGAGATCTGTTACCGCGCCGGTGTGGACGCCGATCTGCCCGCAAATGTACTCGCATCCACCAGGACAGACGAACATTCTTTAGAGGCCGGCCTGTCCGGATCTCTGCCTGCCGTCCATCGGGCCTTTACAGATATGATGGAACAGGTAAAAACCGGAGATTTTGCTCCCGTCATTGTGTATGCGGGAAGGGAGCCGATTGAATTTGCCGCCATCGCACTGACACTCTATGCCGATAAAGAGACACAGGCCGTCTCTTCTATCAGCGCCGTGCTGGAGCAGTATTATGCGCAGCGCAACATTGTAACCCGCATCCGTCAAAAATCTGCAGATATCAGAAAGATCGTACAGACTGCCCTGGAGCGCAATGTGAAGAAATATGATCTGCAGAGAAAGCAGATGCAGGATACCGAAAAAAAGGACAAATACAAAGTCTACGGCGAACTGCTAAACACTTACGGCTACAGCGCACAACCCGGTGACAAATCCCTCAAAGCGCTCAACTACTATACCAATGAGATGATCGAGATCCCACTGGATGAGACGCTTTCACCACAGGAAAATGCTCAGAAATATTTTGATAAATACGGAAAACTGAAACGAACTTATGAGGCGTTATCCGAATTGACTATTCAAGTCAAACAAGAGATCGAACATTTAGAATCCATCCTTGCAGCCCTGGATATCGCTCTGCAGGAAGACGACCTGGTACAGATCAAAGAAGAACTGATCGAAAGCGGCTACATCCGCCGCAAAGGCGGCAATAAGAAAGTGAAGATCACCAGCAGACCTTTTCATTATGTCAGCAGTGACGGTTTCCATCTGTATGTGGGCAAGAACAACTATCAGAACGATGAACTGACTTTCAAGTTCGCCACCGGGGGCGACTGGTGGTTTCACGCCAAACAGATTCCCGGATCCCATGTGATCCTTAAGACTGACGGAAAAGAAGTTCCTGACCGCGCTTTCGAGGAAGCTGCTCGCCTCGCCGCCTACTATTCCAAGGGCCGCGAACAGGACAAGGTAGAGATTGATTATATTCAGAAAAAACATGTGAAAAAACCCGCCGGAGCCAAACCCGGATTCGTGGTCTATTACACGAATTATTCTATGGTGATCGACTCCGACATTTCGGCATTACAAGAATTATCTTAACAGGACGGATTACTGTATCACCGTCACGGTGCTGCCATCCGACAGGACCGTGACGGTGCCTTCATCGGTATAATAAACCCGGCAGCCTGACTTTATCAAAAGTTCTATGGTCTTATCTTCCACCCGTTCACGCTCTTTGCCGGCTGTCAGCACCACATGACCGGGTCTGGTAATCTGGAACAATTCGGCAAGTTTCTTATTATAATCTCCATGATGGGGCATTTTGATCAAATCATATCTTTCTTCCCCTATAGCAGAAGTCATAAACTCACCGGTTCTTTTCTTTAAGGCATCTCCCATCAGCAAAAAGCGCGTTTCCCCACAGGTTACCGCCGTGATCAGCGAGTAATTATTGTCGTCTTCATAAGTATCCTCGTCCGGCGCATCCACCGTAAATTCAATGTCTCCCAAGGTAAAGCCGTAATCTTTTGTAAGACGCAATTGCTCCGTCCCTGTCCGGTCAAGTGCTTCCGCCAATGCCAGATACGGTTCCGAATCCTCTTCATGGTCCGGCATCAGCACGCAGCCCACCTCGTATTCCGACAAAAGGGCCGCCGCACTGCCTATGTGATCCTTGTCAAAATGACTCAGGATCAGATACTCTATCCGCTCCACCTGACGGTCCTTAAGGTACGCAAGTATCATCTCTCCATCATCGGCATCCGCCGTATCATTGACTACCACATACTCCCCTGCTTCGATAATGATACAATCTGACTTCCCCGTATCCAGAAAAGCCATTCGGAGCACGCTCTCCGACTCTCCTGGCACTTCTGCCGCACTGCCAAAAACTTCTGTCCGTCCGTTGTCCGGCTCTCCCGCGCATCCTGACAGCATCATCAGCATGCCTGCCAGGATCAAACCATATGTCCACAACTTTTTCATATATTCTCCGCTCCAAAAGGGGCCTAGTCCCATATCACTTCCGGACTGACTCTCCCTGATTCTGCCTTTTTTGTTACTCTGATTGTATCTTAAAATCTACTGGAATTCAAACGTTGATTTTTCTTCCTATTCTAATCGTTACTTACGAGCTACTTTTTACGTTTACACCAGTTTAACAGCCGGAGCATTTTATAGCTGTTTAGGCGTCATATTTAACTAAAATACAAAGACAGACCCCTTACGAAGTCTGTCTTACTATATTCATCATTATGCTTCTTGAAACTGCCAGAAAAGCGTTACAAAGTCTTAGATGAGAACAGATCCTTCACATGATCAATCTCCGCCTGTGTGGCCTTGGCCGCCGGCACATAATAAGACTTCTCGCGGGCGATCTGATAAAGTTCCTCCTGTGACTGCTCACAGGCATTGCGGAACTGCTTCAGTGTCTGCTTCAATTCCTTATTCTCCGTCTGTGCGATCATCTCTCCAAACCGCACCAGTTCTCCATTGATACCCGTAAGAGTATCCGCTACCATTGTCTTTTCCTGCAACTGCATGATAGGCTCCTTTCTGCTATGATCGTTAATTATGATCGTTAATTCGGTTACTGTAAAAACTCCATCAACTGCTGTTTGTTCTGCATCGCAGACTGCGCACCTTTCTCAAAGAACTGCTTCACCTTGGTGTCTGATGCACATTCTGCATATTCTTTCATCTTGCAGTGTGTTACATCATAGCCGCCCATAAGATGACGAAGGTTCTGTAAGTCCAGCTCTGATAAGTTTGCCATAATCTTCCCTCCTAAAAAATAAATGATTGTCCTTAACAGTATGAGCGTCTGGACAATCATTTATTCTCTTCTTCCGGATTTCTTTTTATTTTTAACGTTACCTGACTTCTTTTTCCGTTTGCGCCTTTTTTTCTTTTTGACACGCCTGCGCTTCTTTTCCTCCGGCAGTAGATGCAGCTTATGTGCCAGATGGACCAGCATCGTCCCCTTCGGAAAGGCCAGCAACTCCTCCTCACTCACACCGCCGATCAACAGCAGGATGGCGAAGTAGACGCAGGCTCCCGCCCCGATTGCCACAAGAAGCACGATACGGCTGATCGGCACCAAGAGTATCAAGCCATGATAAATGCCAAAAACCACTGCACCCATCACACCTGCCGACAGAAGCGGTTTGATAAATATTTTGACAATATCCAGCCGGTAGTCCAGATGTCTCTTCACAGACCACTGGTTCAACAGACACACTACCAGGGAATAGAATATGTTCGCACAGGCAAGCGCATAGAGATCCACTTCCGTCTGAAAAAGCAGTACGATCAATCCGGCCACCTGGATTACCAGCGCGACCGCCGCATGGATTACCGGCGTGTTGACTTTGCCGATCCCCTGCAATACCGCGTTGGTCAGCGTGGAAAGCCCATAGAGCACAATCGTGACAGAAAGCGCCGCCAGAAGTCCGGAAGCAATATCCAGAGATTCCTTCTGTGGAAAAATAAACTGCATGATAGGCTTTGGCAGAACCGCCATGCCCACCATGGCCGGAATCGCAATGAGCATCGTCATCTGTATCGCTTTCGATACCTGCCTGCGTGTCTGTGTAAGTTCCCCCCGTGCATAGGACGCGGAAACGCCGGGGATCATGGCAGAAGACATCGCAGAGGCAATGGCCACCGGAATGTTAATGACCGCCACAGCCTGTGTGGCAAAGATCCCGTAATGGTTGGATGCTATCACATCGTCCACGTGTTTAAAATCCATGATATGATAATATATCGTCATATTTACAACGGTAGAGCAATTATATATAAAAGTGCTCAGGATAAACGGCGTGACGATGGTAAAGATCACTTTAAAGATTTCCCGGTAGGTCTCCTCATGCCAGCTTTGATCCCGTTCCACTCTCCTGCGGATGATCTTACTGTTCAGCCGGTACATGCCGAACATGAACAAAAGCCCCGTCAGCACACCCGCGCCGGTTCCCACCGCGCTGCCGGCCGATCCATATATAGCTCTGGTGGTGCTGTCCTCATCTATCACCATACCGATCAGAATCTGCGCCGCCGCAATACTGATGGCCGCATTCACAATCTGCTCTAACACCTGGGATATGGAAGTGTGCAGCATGGAACTGTGAGCCTGGAAATATCCCCGCAAAACTCCCAGAAACCCGGAGAAGAAAATGGTGGGCGAAAGCACTCTTAAGGCCACCACCGCATTGGGATTCTCCCGCACCAGATAGGGCGCCCCTACAAAGGTTAGGACAGAAGCCACACCACCTACAATAAGTACATAAAGAAGTGCACAGACGAAGACTCTCTGGGCATTGCGGTATTCCTTAAAAGCAAGTCGCTGGGCAATCACCTTGGAGATTGCCGAAGGGATACTATAAGAAGAAATGAGAAGAATGATCGTATAGATATTGATCGCTGCGCTGTAATAGCCATTACCTTCGATTCCAATGATGCTAAGAAGCGGGCTTCTGTAGATCAGGCTGATCACTTTGACAAGCATACCTGCTGCCGCCAGAATACCTGCCTGGAACACGAACGTATTTTTTTTCTTTGGTTGTTCCATCTGCTTTCTGCCCACTCCCTTCCCGTTTATGCATACAAAACGGAAACAATCCAAATCCATGGATTATTTCCGTTTCCTGAATATCCGTTTACAACTTTTATCCAATCAGCCAATCATACATTTCCTGATATTTTCTCGCCGATACCTGCCAGGAGAAATCTGCCGCCATACCTCTGTCTACGATCTTATTCCATTCACGTTTCTTGTCGTAGTAGATATGCTCCGCATAACGGATCGTTCCCAGCATCTCATGGGCGTTATAATTGGTAAAGCTAAATCCGGTACCAGTTCCCTCATACTCATTGTATGCCTGTACCGTGTCTTTCAGACCACCGGTCTCCCGCACGATCGGCACCGTGCCATAGCGCAGGGACATCAACTGGCTTAAGCCGCAGGGTTCAAATAAAGAAGGCATCAGGAACGCATCACTTGCTGCATAGATCTTATGGGAAAGAGCATCCGAATAGTAAATATTCGCCGATACCTTGCCATGATATTTCCAGTCAAAATGACGGAACATATTCTCATACTGCTCCTCGCCTGTACCAAGCACAACGATCTGCACATTGTCCTGACACAGTTCATCCATCACATAGGCGATCAGGTCAAATCCCTTCTGCCCCGTCAGTCTGGACACGATACCGATCAGCATCGTTCTGTCATCCTGATTCAGTCCCAGTTCCGCCTGCAGAGCACGCTTATTCTTAATCTTCTCCTTGCGGAAATTGATTGCATTGTATTTAAACTCAATATTGACATCCGTTTCCGGATTAAACTCATCATAATCAATACCATTCACAATACCACGAAGGTCTCCCGCTCTGGCACATAACAGGCCGTTGAGCCCCTCGCCGTAGAACGCGGTCTTAATCTCCTCTGCATAAGTGTCGCTGACCGTGGTGATCGCATCCGCATACACCAAGCCTCCCTTTAAGAGATTGGCATCCTTATAGGCTTCCAGTTTGTCCGCCGTAAAGAAATATCCCGGAAGTCCCGTAATCTCTTTGACCTCCTTCACACTCCATTTACCCTGGAATTTCAGATTGTGAATCGTCATCACAGTCTTAATCCCTCTGTAGAACTCTCCGCCCTGGAATCGTTCTTTTAAATATACCGGAATCAGTCCGGTCTGCCAGTCATGACAGTGAATCAGATCCGGCCTGAAATCAATCACCGGAAGAATACACAACGCCGCCTTACAGAAAAAGGAATACTTCTCGATCTCAAACAATGCGTTGTCACTATATGGCTGAAAACCGTTGAAGTAACTTTCATTGTCGATGAAATAATACTTCACGCCGTCCACCTCAGCTTCTAAAATACCAACGTACTCCTCTTTCCAGTGGAAATCCATGTAAAAATGCGTCTTGTATGCGAGTTTATCCTTCATCTCCTGCTTCATACAGGTATACTTGGGAAGAATGACTCTCACATCAAAATATTCCTTATCAATACATTTCGGCAGAGATCCGACTACGTCCGCCAACCCGCCTGTCTTGATAAAAGGTACGCCCTCCGATGCAACAAATAAGATTTTTTTCATGATAACCCTCCAACTATAAATTGCCTGCTCACATGGCTATGCGCATAAATCTCTTACAGCATAGTATACAATATTTTACGTGGCAATAAAAGGATTATTTTGAAAATTAACGCCGATATTGTAATCTTATTTTATCCGCTATTAACGCAATAAACTCCGAGTTGGTCGGCTTTCCCTTTCCCGTATTGATCGTATACCCAAAAAGCGCATCCAGCGTCTCCATCCGGCCCCTGGACCAGGCCACTTCTATGGCATGGCGTATGGCACGTTCCACCCGGCTGGGCGTGGTCTGATATTTCTTGGCAATGGTGGGATACAGTATCTTCGTGATCGAACCAAGCATCTCCACGTCTTCCACCGACATCATAATGGCCTCCCGCAGATATTGATATCCTTTGATATGGGCGGGCACCCCGATCTCATGAATCATATCCGTCACATCCTTTTCCAGATCCCTCACGACCGGTTGTGCCACTGCCGGTACAGGTGCCCCTGCTGTCACCTGCTCCGCCTCACCGGACGGAACGGTAATCATAATCTGAAACTCTTTATTCGTGCTGATCAGATTATTGATGATCCGATAAAACTGCTCCTGATCGCGTGTCGCTGTCACATTTAATGTCTCCATTTGTTTCCTCCGTTTTCCCCTTTTACTGTACTGCTTCCGTACACGAAAATCTGCGCCGTCCGCGCAATATTTAGATACTTTCAGACCGCGTTTGCTACAGCCTTAGAGTTTCTTAATGTTCGTCTCACCATTATTATAAACAATAGTCGGTGTCTGGGGAACATTTAGGCATCGCATTACATATCACGAGAGCGTCCATATCCGGTCACAATGGCCGTCACAAGGATGACCAGCATACAGATGGAATAATAGTTCACAAAGGGGATCTGTGCAGGTGCCACCGCATACGCCTCTCCGAACTGAGCCGACTGCTGTGCCGGGATCACGCAGTGCACGGTCCAGGGCGAAAGGAAACAGAACACACAGCCCGTGCAGTCTAAGAGATTAGCCCTGCGGTAACGGTCCACCCCCGCTTTCTCGCCGATTTCATTCACCAAATCGCCCAGGGCTACGATTGCCACGGAGATAACACCCGTAATCATACTAAGAATCCCGGTTGAAAGTACAATGGTCGCCTCCGTGCTCCGTTCGTTTCCGGCAAAACGCTGCAGCAGCGCTCCCACATCTTCGAACAGGCCGCTTTGTTCCATCACGCCAAGCAGGGCAAATACCGCGATCAGCATCGCCACCGTACCTGCCGTCCCGCCAATGGCCTCCGTCACCAGACCGGACACGGCAAAGCCGCCCGGAAAAGCCACCAGATCCGTTACCTTATAAATACCGCTCAAAAGTCCGGCCGCCGCGCCTGCCAGAATGCCGTAGGACAGGGCCATGATCAGATGCCTACGCATCAGACACAGCGCCACAATCGTGACCGGCACCACCAGCATGATCAGACTGAGCGGCCGGACTGCCACATCCTGCGCTGCGCCGGGATTCATTCCTGCGCTTCCTGTCTTCGTAAAGAGCAGAAAAAGTACAAGCGCTCCCACTGCCGCCGGGATACTGTAACGCATCCTTGTTTTGACCACCTTCCCTAAGTCCGCATGCTGCGTGGAAGAAGAAGCTATGGTCGTGTCGGAGATGGGTCCTAAGTTATCGCCAAAGGCGGCACCAGAAACAATGGCGCCGATCATATACGCAGGCGCCACACCCGCCATCACGCCCACCGGAAACAGAATCGGAATGACCACAAAATAAGTCCCCACCGATGTTCCCGTAGAAAAGGCCAGCAGACAGGTGATCAGAAACGCCGCCGCTACAAACCATCTGCCGGTCAGTCCCACCGCCACCACATAACTGGCGATGGTCTGTACCATACCGCTTGCCGAAATCAGCTTACCGGAAACCGCCGCCAGCATCACGGCCAGCACGATCACGGCGAACATTGGTTTACATAATCCATATACAATTGCCTCACCATATGCCTTATCGTCTCTGGCAAAAAGGGCACCGGCAACGAGCGCCCCAAAAAAGGCTATCACATATCCGTTTACATTAGACTGACTGCAGGCCGCCCACAGAATCATACCGGCCGCCGCAAGAAGCGGCACAAACCTTCCCAAAGCGCCCAGCCTAAATTCCAACCGTTTCGTTTTCTTTCCCATACTCCTCCCATCTCAGCGTGTTTACACCTAAAAGCAAAATATTGTTATGTAAACCACTGCTCTTACAAGAATCAAAAAGGGCGGGACAGACATCTTGTTCAAATCTCTCACCCCGCCTTGGCTTTATTATACTAAAATAACCTCTTTTTTTCAATCATATACCACATTCTCTTATCCCCGGTGCGCAAACCGCCTCTTTATCTGCGGCCCCATGATCTGAATCATGATCACAAGGATAAGGATAATACCTTTGACTGCATTGTTGATCAGAGAGTCCATCTTCAGCGCCACGATAATTTTGTCAATGATCGTATAGGAAAGCGCCCCGAAAAAGATACCCAGACATTTTCCCTTACCGCCGGACATACTAATCCCGCCAAGCACAACAGCCGCAATCGCATACATCTCATAACTGTTTCCGGTCGTTGCCGGATCGGCCGAGGCATTCATCACCACCCACAAAAAGGCCGCCACGCCCACAAGAATTCCCGCTATGGTAAAGACCGTGACTTTCATCAGGCTCACATTGATACCTGCCATCTGCGCTCCCTTTTCATTACTGCCCACCGCATACACTTTCTTGCCGTACTTGGTACTGGTAGCGATATACACAAACAATGCTGTGATGATAAAAAGAACCAGCCCTACGATAGGGAGCGTCGCAACCTTACCGTTACCAAACCGATACAGCACATCATAAGCTGACCACTCCATACTCATACGGTATACAGAACTTCCGCCGCCCAACAACTGCTTGTCAATATGCTGGCAAAAATACTGTGCAAAAGAACGGAAGATCAGCATCGTAGCCAATGTTACAATAAATGCCGGCATCTTGACATAACCCACCAGCAAACCGTTGATGATCCCGCAGGCTGCACCAAATGCAAGCGCAAATGTAAACGTCGCCATAATGCTTCCTGTGATATTAAAGATAATAACAGAAAATCCTGCATCCAGTGCCAGCATGGAGCCAACCGACAGGTCAATTTCCCCGGTCAGACAGATCAGACCCATACCGATGGCGATAATACCCACTACGGCTGAATGTCTGAAAATATTCATCATACCGCTCCACGTCAGCCCCTCACACGTCAGCACATAGACGATAAAAATCAGAAAAAAAACAATGATGAAACTGTACTCCCCCAAATATCCGGTTATCTTCTTTCCCATAATAAAATTTTTATTCTTTTGCTCTGCCCCCATTATGATACCTCCTCAGAATGAATCGCATTTGTTGAATACAGCATGACTGTTGTCTCGTCAATCTCATCATGCCTCAGCACTTTGATAATGCTTCCGTTGTAAAATACCACACAGTAGTCTGCCACCTTCTGTATCTCCGGAATCTCCAGCGTATTGATCAATATTGTTTTGCCGCTCTTAGCCAGTTCCAGAATCAGTTTATAAATCTCCGCCTTTGCACCCACATCGATTCCCTGCGTGGGATTGTCAAAAAGCAAAACTTCCGCATCCGTATTTAACCACCTGGCAATAAAGACTTTCTGCTGGTTTCCCCCGCTCAGGGAAAGGATTGAACTTTCACTGCCCTGTGCCTTAATATTGAGCAGCTTTCGGTACTGTTCGAATTTGTTCTGTTCCGCCCGTCTGTTAATCGGTACTTTCCAGGCCGACAGCGTGTGTTCCGATATATACATATTTTCCAGAAGATCCATATCCGGCAGCACGGAATTTTCCTTCCGGTTCGCCGCCAGCATGGCAATCCCGGCTTTCATGGCATTATGTATGGAATGGGACGGCAGCATTTGTCCATGTATCCGCATCTGTCCGCCCGTTGGCACGGTACTGCCAAACATACACTGCATCAACTCACTGCTGCCGGCTCCCTGCAGTCCGGTGAGCCCGATAATCTGTCCTTTTTCCACCGTCAGATTCACGTCCGAGAATCCCGGACCTGTGAAATGCTCTAATTGCAGGATTTCACCCTCTGTCTTACGCTTCTCATACACATCCTTCGTCGAATACCCCTCCCCTACCATCAGGCGTGTGACCTTCTCCGGGTCTGTCTCGTCTATCCGCCCGGTTGCAATAAACCGCCCGTTTCGAAACACAGTATAGCAGTCGGAAAGGGCAAAGATTTCCGGCATTTTATGGGAGATAAAAATAAAAGATGTGCCGTTTTCTTTTTTCAAATTGTTTACAATATGGAAGAGATGGTCCACCTCATCATTATTCAGCGAAGTCGTCGGCTCATCCAGGATCAGAAGTTTTGCCTTGAAAAACAATGCCTTGGAGATTTCCAGAAGCTGCTTTTGGCTCGTCTTGAGATTCGCCACAACTTCGGTCGGATCCATATCCACTCCGAGTTCTTCAAAAAGCTGACCTGCCTCGACAATCATCCTCTTTTTGTCAAGCTTCCCTGTACGGCTGCAGTATTCTCTGCCAAGGAAAATATTTTCATAAACCCGCAGATCATTAAACAAATTCAGTTCCTGATGTACAAATGCGATTCCCATCTCCTCTGACTGTCTGATCGTCACCACACCCACATCATTTCCGTCAAAGACAATCGTGCCGGCATCTCTTGGGAACACGCCGGTGAGTACATTCATCAGTGTCGATTTACCGGCGCCGTTTTCACCCAGGAGTGCGTGTACCTCTCCTCTGCCCACAGTCAGATTCACATCCTGCAGGACGGTAACACCGTTAAAGGACTTCGTAATGCCATTCATTTTAAGCAGGCTCATTCCTATTCCTCCTATATTTTAAACGGGGCCGCCACATGACAGCCCCTTTCTGATGGTTACCAGTGCACCATTTACCAATTAGAATGACGGATACTCACTCACATTCTCAGAAGTTACATTTTCACATGCGATCACATGATCTTGTGTGACTTCTTTTCCATCCAGGTAATCGACCATATCCTGAATAGCAGTCTGGATCATGGACGGACTATAGGTAACAGACACAAGGCCGGAGCAGTTTCCTGCGATATCCGCATAGGATTCTCCCCGCAGTACGGCATAGAACTCTTCCAGTCCACCACAGCCGCTGATGGCCGGTTTATTTGCCAGGAACGCCTCTTTGGTTGCGTCATCGATACCGCCGCCGTTTAATGCTTCCAGAATCCCCATTGCCAGTTCATCGTCCTCTGCATAAAACCATCTAATCTCTGCATTCGACTTGTCGCCCATAAGGGACTCAAAGGAAGTCTTGGTATCGGAACGGCTCCAGTTCATGGCGCCGGAATACGTGATGGAGGAAAGGTCAGCCTCTGACCATTTCGCAGAATCATCAATCTTTTGTCCCTCAAACTCTGCCTCACCTGTCAGATACTTCGTAAAGCCCTGATCACGAAGGGTCGTAACGGAGGACGTATCTCCCTGATAGACATACACCTTGTCACCCGGCTTCATGCCAAGGGATACATAATACGCTGCCGCTGCCACACCGATACCTTCATTATCGCCTTTTACATTGGCCACTGCGGAAGAAGCCACACCATCGATAATGCGGTCAAAAGCAACATATGGGATCTGTGCATCTGCAAGTCCCTGAATGGCAGACTGTACAGTATCATCGATTGGCTGAATGACAACAGCGATATCGCTTTCTCCTCTGGAAATGATATCCTCGATGTTCGTGATCTGTTCTGCCGCTGTGGCAGAAGTGATCAGCTCTGCCTCATAAGTGCCTGCTCCGTTCACTTCCTCGATCTTCTCCTTCGCAAACTTGGCTACGGAACCGGTCCAACCGTGGTCCTCCGGTGCTGTCAGCACATAAATGTGTTTCCCTGCACCGTTCGTCTCCTGCGCAGGACTTTCCTGTTCAGTGTTTTCCTGTACCTCATTCTCCTGTGTCCCACTCTCCTGTGCCGCGCCCTGTGTGTCACTGCCGGCATCCGTACTGCCGGAGCTGCCGCATCCGGCCGTACATGCTGCGATCATTGCAATCGACATGAGAATTGCTACCATTTTCTTCTTCATAACTTCTTTCCTCCATTTTCTTATTTATGTAATGCTAAATTACAAACTGCTCCAGATACCGTTTGGACAGCCTGATACTGTCTAAAATCCTCTCCCTGCTGCCCTCAAACGCCTTATCTTCCACCTCAATACAGGTGCATCCTTCATACCCGATATCCGTGAGGGCACTCACATAGGCTGCCCAGTCCACATCACCAAGCCCGGGAATCTTGGGAGACATATACTCTAACGGATATGCCAAGGTTCCCACTCTCTTAAGCCGCTCCGGATATAATTTGATATCCTTATAATGCACATGGAATATCTTGTCCTGAAACTCATAGAGCGGCTGAATATAATCAACCATCTGCCATACAAAATGAGACGGATCATAGTTGATTCCCAGATTGTCATACGGAAGGATATCGAAAATCTTTCTCCAGTTTTCCGGTGTGGTCATCAGATTATGCCCGCCCGGCCACTGATCTTCTCCGAAAAGCATCGGGCAGTTCTCGATTGCAATCCTCACACCCCGCTCCTTTGCATGTGCAAGTATCGACGGCCAGATTTCTTTCACCAGTTCCAGATTCTTCTCCACCGACTGGTACTGATCCCTGCCGATAAAGGTAGTCACCAGACTGACCTTTAGAAGCGCGCTGGCATCAATCACCTTCAAAAGATGCCCGATGCAGGCTTCCCTTTTCTCAAGGTCAGCATCCATCACGTTCGGATAATAACCCAGGGCAGACAGTTCCACATGCTTCTTGTGGCAATAAGCAAGGATTTGCTCCGCTTTCTTTTCATCCAGATGCGCTACATCAATATGGCTCACCCCCGCATACCTGCGTTCCGCTTTGCCCTGGGGCCAGCACGCTGCCTCCACACAGGCAAACCCCATATCGGATGCCACATCTATCATTTCTTCAAATGACCATCCGTCTAAAATGGCACTCAACAAACCTAATTTCATGCTCTACCTCCTTGATTGTGCTTCGCATAATCTCAAATCAATATGCCAAAACCCCTGTTCCCATTCTAAACGACCGTTACCGTCATCCCTTTCTCACTGGATTCCAGACTGGCAAATACGGCCTTCATCGCATTGAGTACGTCACTTCCCTCCACCAGGGATTTCCGATTTTGTGTGACTGCTTCGACAAACTCATCGATAACACCTGACTTGGTCTGATGATCGTTGGTCTGAATCTGGTCGATATCATACAGAATCTTCTCGCCGTCTTTGGTGATGATGACAATCGCATAATCCGGATTGTCATAGATTTTCATGATTCCCCTGCTTCCATATAATATAGTAGAGTTATCTTCCTCCCCATAATATGTCCAGCTAGCTGTCATCGTCCCAAGCACCCCATTTTCCATTCTATAGATGCAGATGGCATTATCATCCACACCGATCAGACTGCCTGACGCATCCTTCTTATCCAATGTGACCACCCTGGCCGTCGTCTCTACAATCCTGCTGTCCAAAAGGAACTGGATCAGATCCGTCTTATGTATTCCCAGATCCGCCATGGCGCCCATCGCCGCTTTCTTCCGGTCGAAGAACCAACTGTTCACACCAGGATCGATACTCCAGGTCTCCGGCCCGCCGTGACCGAAACTGGTCTTGAATGTGATCACGTCTCCGATAGCACCTTCCCTGATAAGCTCCTTCGCTTTCCTGTGAGCTTTGGCAAAACGCTGGTTCTGACCTATCATCAAAATCTTACCCTCTTTGTCTGCCTCCTGCGTCATCCGTACACAGTCTTCCAGAGTGACCGCCATAGGCTTCTCGCACAGGACATGCTTACCCGCCTGAAGTGCTTTGATTGTAGTCTCGGCATGTGCATTATTTGCCACACACACGCTCACCGCATCTATTGCCGGATCTGCAAGCATTTCCTCAACGGATTCGTACACCCTGCCCCCAAACTTCTCCGCCAGTTCCCTGGCTCTTTCCAGATTAAAGTCAAAGTATCCGCCCATCTTAACCTTTTCATTGGCACAATACTCCGGAATATGACGAACCTGTGCTATTTTTCCGCATCCTATGATTCCTACCCGCATTTACCGTCTCTCCTTTCATAATATTTTCATATTTTCTGAAATATTTTTCTCTCTTCGTTGCTATAATAGGACATATTATTCCTTAAATCAATCTATTTTTTGTGTATTTTGTACATTTCGTTAATTATATCTAGGTGTTGTTGTCATTTTTTATATGTTGTTTACAACAATATTAAAATTTTTCTGAAAATTTTTCATATATTTTTCATTCCAAAAAATATATTAGATTCCTTTTGTTTACAAAAGCACTGAATTGTACTACAATATCAATCAACATAGAAATCCCACATAAGCGGAAACATGGGGTATTGGCGGAATACTCGTCAAGAAGAGTAAAGAAAGGAATTGCTGCATGTTATGAAAAAAAAGATAACCATCACAGATATTTCACGCAAAGCCGGTGTGTCTGCCGCCACCGTATCCCGTGTGATCAACCACCGCTCTTTAGTCAGACCTGAAACCGTACAACAGGTAGAAGATGCCATGTCCGCTCTCGGCTATGAATTTGAGCCAACGCCGGACATTCCCTCTCGCAAAACGATCATCTTAAACCTTCCGGAGATCAGTAACGCTTTCTATCGGGAAGTGATACGCGGAGCAAACACTTCCGCCCAGGCACACGGATATGATCTGCTGATCAATATAACGCCCATAAACCGCAATACCATCGGCAGTTTCTGTAACCTTCTTCATACCAGCAATGCGGCCGGCGTCATTCTGGCCAACTGCGTACATGAAGATTATCTGGAACAGATAGCCGCCATCGTCCCCCTGATCCAGTGCTGCGAATACAATGATCATTCTGATTATCCTTATGTCACGATCGATGATGTAGCCGCCGCTGAAATGGCAACCGAATACCTGCTGTCCTGCGGCCGTAATAAAATCTCCATGATCAACGGCCCCTACAGCTTCAACTATGCCAGGAAACGCCAGGAAGGCTTTCTCAATGTGCTACAGGGCAGAGATATCTTCATTCCCCAAAGCTGGATTGTCTCCCTGCCCGCTGTCAACTATGAAATGGCTTACTCCGCCGTGTGCAGACTTTTAAATTCCGATCCTCACCCGAATGCCTTTTTCGTGATCTCCGATGTATTTGCCGCCACCGTGATCCGCGCCGCCAAGAAATACAACCTCAGGATCCCCCGCGATATCATGGTCGTCGGCTTTGATAATATTGACTTTTCCATGCTGACCACTCCCTCTATCACAACTGTCAGCCAGCCCAGTTTTCAGGAAGGTTACTCCTCCTGTGAACTTCTGGTGGAAATGATCCATAATCCGGAAATCACCCCCAAGCCGCTGATCCTGGGCACGGAACTGGTCATCCGGGAATCTACTGCACCCCAATAGGATTCCGGTGTCCCGGCAACAGACGATACTGCGCAGCAGAATATGGAAAATTTTTCATGTTACGAAAAATTTTCAGAAAAGAGGCTGTGTGTTTATACACATTGCAGAATCATTCCCCTATATCATTGCTGTTATTTGAGAAATAACTATCCAGCATTGAATTGTTCCTTTATTCCTGCTATGTTGGTGTGAGAAATACTTCTACAGATCGAGATTACGCAGAGCAAAATCATAAAAGTCAGAGTGAAAAAGGAGGTTTTGAAATATGACGGAGGAACAACGGATTTTTAGCGGAAAGCTTTTTGCCTCGGAAGTGCCGGAACTGGTTGCAAAGAAAAACAAGGATTTCGGACCCAATACTACAATCGTGACCCCGCTTCATCCCATGCTTGCAGAGGAGGAGGCGGGGTGTCGTCTGCCAGGACAGCGTGGAACGGTTATGCTATGCCAGGCCCACGCGCGATATCCCGGCCAATTCCTTTGCCGCAGGCGTTCCGGCCCGTGTAATCCGGACGATTACTTCCGGAGAAACAGTCCGTCATCTGTTTAATGACATCCGATAAATCTTTTAAAACAAACACATCTGCTGGTACCCGTCTGCCTCACTCTTCTTCCTCTGCAGACCGGTAAAATGTCTGTCCAACAGCTTATCAGCCTCTGGCTGCGAAAACAGCCACCGCTCCATATCCTCCTTTAGGAGGATGAGCGGCATGCGGCTGTGTATTCCTGTCATACAGCCTTCCGCTTCCCTGGTGAGGATGCTGAACCGGTCGCCTGCCGGATCTTTATGATAAATACCTGCCAGATACAAGATACCGTCCGGCAGAAAGAACTCATACTTCTCCTTTTTCTTAGCTCCCGTATCTTTCCATTCATAAAATTTATCCGCCGGGATCAGACAGCGGTGGGTTTCATAATCATAACGAAACATCGGCCGCTGTTTCACGGTCTCACTCCTGGCGTTAAAGAGCAGCGTATTCTTCCTTGCGGACTCGTAGCCCCATTTTAGCACTTCCGCCGCCATACTGTCATGATCTGCCCGCAGGATCAGTGCCGGCTCCGAGGGGTGCACATCTCCTGTTTTTGCTGTCTTTCGATCGATCCTTGCGGCTATCCGCTCTATCTGACGTGCCGTCTCATCGTCTATATAAAATCTTCCGCACATGGCTCTCCCATCCTGTTATCAGAATCTTTATAGGTTCCTGACATTTTCACCTTCCACATCTATCCCCAAGGTTACCCCGCTGCGTCTTTCTTTATTCAGCCCGCCGCTCATATGGGACACGTTGCTCTTTAAGAAGCTGGCGCGAAATACGGCGTCTTCTCCATACCGCTGCCGAATCCGGTCTATGGTCCTGTCTAGCTTTTCCAACTTCTCCTGCTTATCGTCTTTCATCATGTCAAAGATGCTGTACTGTCTCGCGGCGTCCTCCTGCACCTTTGAAGTATGGACCCCAATCTGCCGGATGGGTGTCTTAGTATCCCACAGCTTGCGCAGGATCTGACAGGCCGCCTCATAAATCTCCTCCGTGGTATTGGTCGGAGAGTCTAACGGCATCTGCTTGTTCATGCGCTGAAACTCACAGGTCGTAAGATGCACGCTGACCAGGCCGATCATCACACCGTCACTTCTAAGCCTCGTCCCCACGGTCTCACTTAAGGAAAGAAGTAAATGCTTCGCGTATTCTTCCGTCACAATATCCACCGGGGCTGTCAGGCTGTTTCCATAGCCTTTGTTGGCCTCATGGGAGATCATATCGGCATCCAGATCCCCGCCTCTGGCAAACTGCTGGATGGTATGTCCGTGCTTTTTCAGATGAGCGTTAATCATCCCCTCATCTGCCACAGCCAGTTCCCCTATTGTGCGGATTCCCAGCCGGTGCAGTTTCTCCACAGTCGACCGGCCGCAGAGAAACAGGTCAGAAACAGGAAGCGGCCACATCTTCTCCTCGATTTCTTCCGGAAAAAGCGTATGCACTTTATCGGGTTTGGAAAAGTCCCCCGCTGTCTTGGACAACAAAAAGTTACTGGAAATACCCACATTTACCGTAAATCCCAGTTCATCCCTGATCCTGTCTTTCAATTCATAGGCAAGCGCAACCATCTGGTCGCGGCCATATAGTTTCTCAAATCCTTCAAATACCACCCATGCCTCATCGATGCTGTACTGGATCACCTGATCGCTGTATTCCTGCAGGATCCTGATGAAGGCCCTGGAAGAAGTCACATACAAGCCATAATCGGGCGGCACAACGACTAACCCCGGACACTTCCTCAGCGCCGCCACAACAGGCTCCCCGGTCTGTATTCCGAACTTCTTCGCCGGCGTGCTTTTGGCAAGGACAATACCGTGGCGTTTCTCCTGATCCCCGCCTACAATACTCGGTATCTGTCTGATATCCTCCTGTTCTCCCAGCACGTTCACTCTGTATGCCGCACTCCAGGAGAGAAAGGCACTGTTGACATCAATGTGAAATACGTATTTGCCCATCGCTATAGGAACTGGAAGATACGCCATTTCTGAGACTCCACGCTGTAGCGCATTTCAAGTGTTCTGCATACACCGCCCATCCTAATCTTACAGACAAACTGCTTCTCCCTTACGCCTACATATTTCTTCTCTCCACGGGACACCACCTGCTCGATCCGGCACATCTGAATCTTGTGGTCCTGCGTTTCCAACCGGAACCACTGGGGTGTGATCCTGCCGTCACGGTCCGTCAGCGACATCATCTGGATCGGTATATTCATCGGACCGTCTATCAAGGTTCCTGTCTGCACGTTCTCTTCCATTCCCTCCACCTCCTCTCTGGACTTTGATGTAATATCATGTTATCAAACATACGTTCTGTTGTAAAGATGTAATATTTACCGGATTTGTGAAGTCCGCCGCTGAACTGTCAAAATGCCATCAGAAACATATAGGGAGGTAAATCTTAGACAGTACGCAAAGTAACTTCCCCTCAAATCACCTACAGCGCGCAAAGTATTCAATGTGTCAGCATCTCCTCAATAAAAATCCCATATCCCCTGGTAGAATCGTTGACCAGCACATGGGTCACGGCACCCACCAGCTTTCCGTTCTGGATGATAGGACTGCCGCTCATGCCCTGAATGATACCGCCTGTGAGTGTCAGAAGCTTCTCATCCACCACCCGGATGACAATACCCCGGTTCACATTCTCATGTTCCAAATTCACTTCCACTATCTCCACATCATAAAACTCCGGTTCCCCGGAAACAGAACAGATGATCTGCGCCGGCCCCATTTCGATCTCCTGCTTCAAGGCGATCGGTATCGGCTCATAGCCGGTACTTTCCATGCGTTCCTCATCGCACACGCCGAAGATGCCCTCCGCCGTATTTTCGGTAATCTCACCGATCACGTTGTCACTGTCGTATTCGATATAACCCGTCAGTTCTCCCGGTGCACCGTTGGCGCCTCTGGTGATGCCCACGATCTCCGTTTTATATAACATCCCTTCTTCCAGATTCATCAGTATGGAGGTATCTACATCATTGATGCCATGCCCCAGCGCCCCGAAGGTATGATCTGTTCCCTCATAAGTCATAGTACCGATTCCCTGGGCATTGTCCCGTATCCAGATCCCCAGTTTCCATTCACTTCTCTTGTTCTGGTCAGGCTTTATCATAACATCTGTTATTTCATCATTTCTCTTGATGCTGAGCACCATATCTTCTCCCTCAGACTCCTCCACCATTCTGATAAACTGCTTTTTATTCTCCACGTTCTCCCCGTTGATCTTCAGGATATAATCTCCCTTTTGCAAAACATATTTGGCCGGTGATACCGTATCTCCGTCACTGTTCTCAAACTCTCCGATCCCTACCACCAGCACTCCGTTGGTCTTCACATAGATACCGATCGGAATGCCCGAAGGGATCAGCATTTTATCCTGAATCACCTGTATATCCACATTTTTATAAGGAAGGACACCGAACAGTTTCAGATCCATCTGATAAGTATCAATCTCGTTTGCTCTGACTTTCACCGTATGTGCAAAATCCACGTGGATACTTCGCCCCATATCATCTTCCATAAGTGCCTCGGTATCTGTCAGTTCTGTCACGGAAGCTGCCTGTGCCGCTTCCTCTCTGACCCGGTAGATCTCTCCGGATACTGGAACCTGAAAATCCAGCTCCTGCTCCACGCCCGCACGTATTTTAATAGTGGAAGGAATCTTATCCCAGTAGGCAAAATAAATCGTCAAAATCAGGGCCGCTATCCCTGCAACGAGTAAAAAATATAAAAAACCTCTGTATTTTTTCTCCTGTTCTCTGGTCATATATATCAAATCACTCAATTTTCCATTCCTCGTCTTTCCTACTTTCTTAACAGAAAAAGGACACACATTAGAGTATGTCCTTTCTAGTATATGAAAAATCTGATTTTTTAATTTAATATTGTTTTGTTTTTCTTGCCAAATCTTTCATTTCTTCGGCATTTTTCAAAACGTTCTCCGTAATCTGCGCGCCGCCGAGCATTCTGGCAAGCTCCTCCACGCTCTCTTTCTCCTCAAGCCTTCTGATATCTGTAATGGATCTGTCATTTGCCACCTGCTTTTCTATATAGAAGTGAGTGTCCGCCATGGCCGCGATCTGAGGCAGATGGGTAATGCAGATGAGCTGGTGGCCTTTTCCCAAAATTCCCATTTTTTCCGATACTTTCCAGGCCGTCCTGCCGCTGATCCCGGTATCGATCTCATCAAATATCAATGTCTCGATCTCATCCCTGTCTGCCAGTACGGTCTTTAGCGCCAGCATAATGCGGGAAAGTTCACCGCCGCTGGCCACCTGTGTGAGTTCCTTCAAAGCCTCTCCGGTGTTTGTGGAAATCAGGAAAGTGACCTGGTCATAGCCCGTTTCCCCCGGCCGATCTTCACTTGGTGTGACCTGGATTTGGAACGCAACATGGTCAAAATTAAGGTCTTCCAAGGCACATTTCATCTCCTCAGAAAGAATATTAGCATTTCGGATACGTATCCCTGAAATCTCTTTACACAACTTAAGAACTTTCTTATTTAAAGTATCTGCTTTCCTGGACAGTTCCATACGGTAAGCATCATAATCCTGGTACTTGGATAAGGTTTCCTGTGCCTTTTCATGATAAGCAAGTATTTCTTCCACCGTATTTCCATATTTTGACTTCAAATGATTGAGCAAATTGAGTCTTCTCTCCGTCTGGTCAAAAAGACTTGCGTCAAACTCCAGATTGGAAAGATATTCCGCCATAGCCCTGTTGTAATCGTTGAGAAGTCCGTCCATATCCAGAAGCTGCTTTTCAAATTCCTGTAATGCCTCGTCATAGGCGGCTACCCCGCGGATTTCTTTCAGTGCCCTTCCCATGAGACTTCCCATACCACTGTCCTCATAGCCGCACAGCCCATGGACGTTCACTGCCGCCTCTTTGATCTTTTGGGCATTGAGCAATTTCTGGTAGGTTTTCTCTACCTCTTCATCCTCTCCCGCTGTCAGTTCTGCCTCCTCGATCTCCTTACACTCAAACTCGGCAAGGGATATCTCCCGCCTGCGTGTCTCCTCATCCACCTGACTTGAAAAAATCTCTTCCTGCACCTGTCTGTACTGTCTGTAAGCCTCTTTTAATACCGCTTTGGGCGCGGTCAGTTCTTCCCCCGCATAGGCATCCAGAATCTCCATCTGCTTTGATGCCTGCAACAGAGACTGATGCTCGTGCTGTCCATGAATGTCTATCAGTATCTCTGAAAGCTGCTTTAGCTGCCTAGCTGTCACGGTCTCGCCGCACACCTTGCACACACTGCGGTTTGGCATGATCTTTCGCTGTATGATCACCTGGCCATCTTCCACCGGAAGTTCCAGTTCTTGTATCGCCCTTTGCTGTCTTTCCTTCTCCACGCCAAAGATAAGTTCCACCAGTGCATATTCCGCACCGGCCCGTATCATCTCTTTATCTGCCTTGGCTCCCAGCGCCAGATTGATGGAGCCGATGATGACGGACTTACCGGCACCGGTCTCTCCCGTGAGAATATTGAGACCTTCCGTGAAGAGTACTTCCGTCTCATCGATCAGGGCCAGATTTTTTACATGTAAACTCTGTAACATTTTTATCCCCGTTTCTGCGAATATTTCCTATCTTCTGTCCGTCCTGCAGCAGTACAGCCTTTAGCTGGCTGTGGTCGTCCCATCAGCGTGCTACCAGCCGGCCAATCTTATCCATGACAGCCGCCGCCTCCTTCTCATTGCGCATGGCCATCATCACGGTATTATCTCCCGCAATACAACCAACGACTTCTTCTATCTTGAGCGCATCCACCGCCGCCGCTACAGCCATCGCCATACCGGACACTGTTTTTAAAACCAGCAGATTCTGAGCAAGCGCCATAGATACATATCCTTCCTTGAGCACCCTGCTGTATTTATCCCCCAGATGAGGCTCTTCCTGGGTAAAGGCCACATATTTCTGCTGCCCTTTTCCGTTGGGAATCTTGGACAGCTTCAATTCCCGGATATCCCTGGAGACAGTCGCCTGCGTAACTTCATATCCATCTTCCCGCAGACGGTCCACCAGTTCCTCCTGGGTCTCTATCTCATGCTGCGCGATCAATTCTATGATTTTCTCATGCCTTGCTTTTTTCATAGCGATCTTAACCTTCTCTGTCATCCTTCTCCGATTTTCTTATGGAGCACCGATAAAAAGCTCTCCGTATTCAACTTCAATATCCCTGTCGTCTTATCCGCCCTGCGCACCACGATTCTGTCTCCGGTCTGCATCGTAACCTTATGGTTGCCGTCAAAATTGACCTCCATAATCTGCTGTCCGCCGTCTTTCCCCCGGGGAATCTGAATCGCAATCTCATCTTCCGGCGCAAACACAATACTCCTCGTATTCAGGGTGTGAGGACAGATCGGGGTTAACAGAAGTAGCCGTGCCCCGGGTTCTACGATCGGGCCGCCTGCCGACAGATTATAAGCGGTGGAACCGGTGGGTGTCGCCACGATCAGACCATCCGCGCAATAAGCATTCAAAAACTGTCCATTGACATAGATGTGAAACGTCAATATCTGCAAAGAACCGCACCGTGAAATCACAATATCATTCAGGGCATAGTCTTGCTCCGTATTGTCTCTGCTCTCCACTCTTCCCGAGAGCATCATGCGGTTCTCCCTGATGAAATGATCCTGCAGCAGTCTGTTCAGGGCCTCTTCCACATGGGCGCTCTCCACCTCCGCCAGATAGCCCAGAGTGCCCAGGTTGATTCCCAGCAGCGGAATATCACTGTCCATCATATTCCGGGCTGCCCGAAGCATCGTGCCGTCTCCTCCCAACACCAGCGCACAATCTATATCCTTTTCCCGGCAATTCAGGAAAGCCTGTTTCTCGTTATCGACACAGACCGCCTTCCCTCCATGCATTTCAATATAATCAACTATATTTTTCGTAATATCACCCTGGGGATCTTTCCCCTCGTTAGTGATCAGATAAAACTTTTTCATCTATTATTTCGCCTCATCCAGCTCATCATGCGCCTGTACAACGACCCGGCTGATACGCTCCGTCATTTCCCGCTCATGAGAGATGCCGTTTCCCTGTGTCAGAAGCGTACCAAGCGCTCCAAGCGCCTCCGACTCATTCAGATCCATGATTTCCTGCGGAATCGCCGGCTTCTTCTGAATCCACACAAGATACTCTATATTCCCTTCGGGACCCTTGACCGGAGAATAAGTAAGCCCATTCACCGCAAAACCGATCAGATCCGCATAGTCAATCACCTTATGTATCACTTCCGCATGGACTCCTGGATCCCGCACCACACCCTTTTTACCAACTTTGTCCCTGCCGGCCTCAAACTGCGGTTTGATCAGGCATACCATGTAACCATTACCCCGGAGGAGATTTCTGGCCGGTATCAGAATCTTCGTTAGAGAAATGAAAGAAACATCCACCGAAGCAAAATCCACCGCTTCCGGAATCTCTTTCTCTGTCACATATCTGAAATTGGTTTTTTCCATACAGATGACACGCTTGTCATTTCTCAATTTCCAGTCTAGCTGTCCGTGTCCCACATCGATAGCATAGACTCTGGCCGCGCCGTTTTGCAGCATGCAGTCTGTGAATCCTCCTGTGGAAGCGCCGATATCCATACACACACAATCCTGCAGCGTGATGGGAAACTGCAAAAGTGCCCGCTCCAGTTTCAGCCCGCCGCGGCTCACATATGGCAGAGGATTTCCCTTCACTTCAACCCTTATCTTACTCTCGTCAAACGTGGTTCCCGCTTTGTCCTCCCGCTGACCGTCCACAAACACATTACCTGTCATCAGAAGCGCCTTCGCTTTCTCTCTGGACTGCGCATACCCCTGCTTGACCAGAATCACATCCAGTCTTTCCTTCATAAGCCCCTACTCATCCATGACCGCTCTATATTTTTCGCTGACCTTTTGTACAATGGAGACGGCATCAATCCCTATCTCCTGCCTCAGCAGTTCCACATTGCCGTGTTCCACATATTCATCCGGAATCGCGATACTGAGTACTTTCGTGGACACGCTAAGGCTGTCCACATATTCTCTTACTTTCTCACCATAACCGCCGCTTGCAACGTTTTCTTCCATCGTCACGATCAGCCGGTGCGTTTTACACGCCTCACAAACCGCTTCCTCATCGATGGGTTTCACAAATCTGGCGTTTACGAGAGAACAGGCAACCCCCTGCTCAACCAATTGTTCCCGTACTGTCAATGCTACTCTCACCATACTGCCCACGGCTAAGAGCATGATATCCTTCTCCTGAAAGATCGTTTCACTCTTTCCGTATTCCATGGGTGCCCGGTTATTTTTCAAGCCGTCAAAGGCTTCCCCTCTGGGATACCGGATTGCCATCGGCCCGCCAAAGGCAAGCGCAAACTTTATCATATCGGAAAGCTCCCATTTATTCTTGGGTGCCATAATATGCATGTTCGGTATAGAAGACAGATAGGACAGATCAAAAATACCCTGATGCGTCTCCCCGTCACTGCCCACCAGTCCTGCTCTGTCTATGCAGAACACCACCGGAAGATTCTGAATGCACACGTCATGCAGGATCTGGTCATAAGCACGCTGTAAGAAGGACGAATAAATAGCCACGATCGGCTTCAGCCCCCCTGCCGCAAGCCCCGCCGCAAAGGTCACCGCATGCTCCTCTGCTATTCCCACATCAAAAAACCGCTCCGGATACATATTGCGGAAACGCTTCAAGCCTGTGCCGTCCGGCATAGCTGCGGTGATCGCCACCACCTTCTCGTCTCTTTGGCCCAGTTTGCACATAACCGTAGAAAAAATATCCGTATAGTTCGCCTTCATTCTCGGTGAACTGGGAATACCGGTCTCTATATCAAAAGGCTCTGCTCCGTGAAATCTGGCCGGATGCCTTTCTGCCGGTATATATCCTCTTCCCTTCTGGGTAATCACATGAAGCATGACCGCCTTCTTGACTTTGCGCGCCTCCTTCAGCATATGCACCATCTCAGGGATGTTGTGGCCGTCCACCGGCCCCAAATACGTGATGCCCATATCCTCAAAGAGCATGCCCGGCACCACCAGATGCTTAAAGCTACTCTTGGCCCGCCTGATCTGGGACACTACTTTATCACCATATTTGGATTTACCGTGCAGGGAATTGTAGACCCCTTCTTTCAAACCAAGATAGGTGTCAGCCGTACGGATATTGTTCAGATATTTTGAGACACCGCCTACATTCTCAGAAATAGACATGTTGTTATCATTTAAAACAATAATAAAATTTGTCTCCAGACGGGAGGCATTGTTCAGCGCTTCATAAGCCATGCCGCCCGTGAGAGAGCCATCTCCGATCACAGATACAATGGTCTGACTGCCGCCCTGGATATCTCTGGCTTTCACCATTCCAAGTCCCGCCGATATGGACGTGGAACTATGCCCCGTATCAAAGCAGTCACAATCGCTCTCCTTGCGCTTGGGGAAGCCGCTCATGCCGCCAAACTTACGCAGATTGACAAAGCCATCCCGTCTGCCGGTCAGGATCTTATGCGTATATGACTGATGCCCCACATCCCAGATCAGCTTATCCTCCGGCAGATCCAGGAACAAATGGAGGGCCATTGTCAGTTCCACGGCGCCTAAGTTAGACCCCAGATGGCCGCCCGTCACACTGATGGTCTGAATCAGGAACTGCCTGATTTCTTCTGCCAATACACCGTAGTCTTCCGGTGCAATCTGCTTGATATCATTTGCCTGTTCAAGCTTTTCTAATAACATGGTATACCCCTTATTTTTCTCTGTAGATCAACTGTTCCACCAACTTTTCCAAAAAGAGATTCCGTACCTTGAAAGACTGCAGGATCATAATCGCTTCCCTGGAAAGCTCCTCTACCTGCTTTCTGGATTCTTCCAGGCCATGCATGGACACATAGGTAAGCTTATTGTTTTTCTCATCGCTCCCCACAGGCTTACCCAGCACCTCCAGACTGCTTGTCACGTCCAGGATATCATCCTGAATCTGAAATGCTATGCCGATATTATATGCACATTTCTCAATCTTTGAAACCGCTTCCTCATCTGCCCCTGCCAGTACTGCCCCGATCATCATAGCCGCCTGAATCAGAGCCGCCGTTTTGTGCTCATGGATATACAACAGCATGTCCTTGGTCACGTGCTCTCCCATTTCCTCGGCTTTCAGATCTGCGCACTGTCCGCCGATCATGCCGTAGATACCGGCCTTTTGTCCGAGAATCTGTATTGCCCTTGCCACTGCCTGACAATCTCCCGGTTCTGATAGATTGTCAAAAGCCGCTGCCGCTGTCTCAAAAGAAAAATTGAGCAGAGCATCCCCCGCCAGCACCGCCATGCCTTCCCCATAGACAATATGGGTGGTCTTGCGTCCCCTGCGGTAATCGTCATTATCCATAGCCGGCAGATCGTCGTGCACCAGGGAATAGGTGTGGATACACTCCAGTGCCACCATAAAGTGCGAAAGACACTCATCCGCCCCGCCGAATAATGCCGCAGTCTCTGACATCAGCATGGGCCGTAGTCTCTTGCCGCCGCCTAAAACCGCATAGTTCATGGCCTCAGCCACCGTGCGCTGATACCCTTCCTCTTTGGGCAGATGATTTATGATCATCTCCTCAATCTGCCCGGTTTTGTATGTCATCTCTTCGTTAAAATTCATCTAATCCACCATCTTCATTAATCTGTAGTACCTTTTTTTCTACCTGATCTATCGTTGCGTTGCAGTGCTGTAACAGTTTCATGCCTCTGTTATATTCCTGAAACGATTCTTCCAACGTAATCTCCTCCGCCTCAAGATGAGCGATTACCTCCTCAATCTGCTCGAAGGTCTCTTCCAATGATAACGACCGTTCTTTTTCTTCTTCCTGCATGATAGTGTCCCTGCTTTTCATTTTCTCTCTTCTTTCCCTGTCACGGATGCCCCGATCTGGCCATCCTTCACATAAACTGTGATCTGATCCCCCACATTCGTCTGCGAAATGCTGGACAACGTTCTTCCACCCGCATCCGACACATAAGAATATCCCTGATTCAGCTTATCCAATGGAGACAATCCCTTCATCTGCTCTACATAGAGTGCCAGCCTGTGTCTTCTTTCAACCAACAGCCCCTGCATTACATTTTGAAGACGCTCCTCCAGAGATAATGCCTGCGTTCTTTTCATACGGATCATATTCACCGGGCTGACATACTTTAATCTCACACCATACTGTTCCACTTCCCTGCGCATGCGCTGAATCACGTTTCCCTCAAGATGTCTCATGGTGTAAGCATATTCATCCATTTTATCCTGCAGCTGCCCCACGTCATACACTGCAAGCTCTGCCGCCGCAGAAGGTGTCGGTGCCCGAAGATCCGCCACAAAATCAGCAATAGTCGTATCTGTCTCATGCCCTACGGCCGAGATAATGGGAATGTTGCAGTCAAAAATAGCCTGCGCTACCGCTTCTTCATTGAAAGCCCAGAGATCTTCGATGGAACCGCCTCCCCTTCCCACAATGATCGTATCCACTCCCTGTCTTTCCAACGCACGGATACCGTTAATGATGCTGGGGACCGCCGCCTCTCCCTGCACGATTGCGGGATAGAGGATAATCTGCACATAAGGATTTCGTCTCGTGGCAATGTTGATAATATCCCGTACCGCCGCTCCCGTGGATGCCGTCACAACGCCGAGTGTTCTGATATAACGCGGAATCGGCTGCTTATACTGTGCCGCAAACATGCCCCGCTCTTCCAGTTCACGCTTCAACCGCTCATACCGCTCATAAAGTGCTCCCGCGCCATCCAGGGAAATCTCCCTCGCATAGAGTTGATATCTGCCATCCCTCTCATAGACATCCACACTGCCGCTCACCACAACCTGATGTCCCTCCGTCATCCGGAAAGCAAGCCCTTTGCGGCAGGAGGAAAACATAACACACGCTATAGTTCCTTTTATATCCTTTAATGTAAAATAAATATGTCCAGAGGGGTGGTACTTACAGTTGCTGACTTCTCCTTTAACCCGGATCGACTGCAACATAAAATCCTGCGTGAACATATTTTTAATATAAGAATTGACCTGTGCAACTGTATATACATTCTGCATGTGCACACCTGCCTTATGCAAATTTGGCCAGAATACCATTCACAAACCCGGAAGATGCATCCTGCCCGTATTTCTTGGCAAGTTCCACTGCCTCATTGATCGCCACACCTGTGGGAACATCTTCATCATAGCAGATTTCATAGACAGCCAGCCTCAAAATGGTCAAATCAACCTTACTCATTCTGGTGGTATCCCACCCCTCTGCTCTCTCATTTAACTGACCGTCAATCTCCGCGAGTTTCCCGGAAATTTTTCGGAATTTTTCGGAGACATAAGCGGCATCGTCCTCTTTCGCAGCTTCTTCATCCTCAAAAAAAAGCTGTTCCTGTTCCGGCATATCCTCCATCCTGTTAAATTCCACGCGAAACAATAATTTGAAAATCTGTTCCCGCAACTCTCTTCTGCTCATATCAACTCCCGCTTTGCCTTATTTTTCTTTGGTCACATTAATACCCGCGATACGAATATTTACATCCAACACTTCAAGCCCTGTCATATTCTCTATGGCACTCTTCACTTTATTCTGTACACGCTGGCAGGTAGCCGGAATATTATAGCCGTACTCCATCGTAATGGCAAGCTCCACCTTAACCTTTTTGTTGGACACCTCTACCCTTGCGCCCTTATAAAGGCTTCTTACACCGACTCTGCTAAGCAGATCATTGGTCATATTACCTGCCATAGACGCTACGCCGTCCACCTCTGTGGCCGCCAGAGCCGCGATCATAGCCACCACATCATCTGCAATCTTTACGGTTCCAAACTTCTCATCTTCCTGTAACACGTACGAGTTCCTGGTCATTTCCTGTTCCATAAGCATAACCATACCTTTCTCTCATTTAGATTTAGTATATCAAAATTTCTGTTTTTTGCATAGTCCTATTCCGTTTAAAGCCAGAAGCTCATGCTGTACTGCTTTTCATTATCCGTATAGGACACCGCGCCGTCAGGGCACTCCAGATATCGGAATATCCCCTGCTCCAGAATCAGGGCTGTCTGCATCTGCCGATACGTCTCATAATCGGCACATTTTAATGTCACGTAAGTATTGCCCTTCTCATAACCGTCCGCAAAAATCTGTGCAAGCCGCTCCTCATCCCACTCTGTAAAATAGACGCCCTCCCGCACATAATAATTGGCATCCATGGCGGTACATTCCGGCAATTCCACTACGTTGTCCAGCGTATGTGTCAATTCTAACTGCTTGGTAGTCACACACAGATAATCATAATTGATCGTCGGTATCTTCTCTGCGGGATAGCTGTCTTTGCCGCCCACCGCCTGGTAGGAGGCATCGCCCCAGGTGGCATCTACATAATAATACTCCCCATCGATTCGTACCAGATTCCAGGCATGTCCTTCTCCGCCGATCACCCGGCCAAGCACCAGCGTTGCAAAGATATCCGCCTTATTCAGCAGATATTGCGTGGCCTTTGCATAGCCCTGACAAACGGATTTACCCTCGATAAATACTGAACATATGTTCTGATTGTCCTGTGCCGTAGCATCATAATCCGTATGATGAATCAAATACTCATAGATATATTTAACCTTCGTATATTCATCCGCCCCTTCCGGCATACCGGCGAGACACTGGTTTACATAATCATCTATCTGCACCTGCTTTTCGGCCACTTCGCTCTGTGTAAACCGATAGGTCCCTGTGAAGGTAATCTTTTTGAGTACATCCCCCAGCGTATATTCCGTGTAACTGTAACCATCCACATAGAAGATTTCCGGATGATCATTTAGCACGCACTGAAAAACATGGGCTATTCTTTCCTTATCAAAAATAGATAATTTAACTTCCTGTCGGAAATTGACCAAGGCATCCAGAATCTCCAGATAGACTGTCTGTTCTTCCTCGGACAGTTTCTGATAGGCATAGCAGTTCTCCAAAGACACCTGAATCTGGATATCCTCCTGCCTTATCACCTGTTCGGCCCCTTCATACTCTGTCTGTTCCGCTCCCAGGTCCGCCTGCCGGTACAAGTCACTCTCCTCATGGGGCAGTTGCTGCCAGGCATAGGCCAATGTGCCAGTCAATGTCAACATACCGGTAAGTAGTAAACCTGCTTTTTTCATAGGCCAATTGCCTCCTCTCCCACAATTCGACTTGTTGATTGCTTAATTCCTGCCAAACTCTGCTAACATCAATCCTTCGTTCCTGTCAAGCGTCATACCGATACTCCACGGATTTACAAACAACAGAAGCGGATTTCCCTTCAAATCCTTAATCTTCTTCATATCGGAAGTGCCTGTCAGCTTGTCCAGGTCAATTTCTTTATTTTCAATCCACCTGATATGTTCATATGGCAGATTTTCCAGCTTAATCTCCACATTATATTCGTTTTCCAGACGGTATTTGAGGACATCAAACTGCAGCACGCCTACCACCCCTACAATAATCTCCTCCATACCGGTATTAAATTCCTGGAAAATCTGAATGGCGCCTTCCTGCGCAATCTGTGTAATCCCCTTGACAAACTGCTTTCTTTTCATGGTATCTATCTGTCTGACCCTGGCAAAATGCTCCGGCGCAAACGTGGGAATTCCCTCATAGGCAAATTCCTCTTTCGGCATGCAGATGGTATCTCCGATAGAAAATATTCCCGGATCGAAAACCCCGATAATATCTCCTGCGTAAGCCTCACTTAATATCTTTCTCTCATCGGCCATAATCTGCTGCGGCTGGGATAAGCGCATCACTTTACCGCCCTGTACATGCTTTACTTCCTCACTCACATCAAATCTGCCGGAACAGATCCGCATAAAGGCAATCCTGTCACGATGGGCCTTGTTCATATTGGCCTGAATCTTGAAGACAAAAGCGGAAAAATCATGCTCCACCGGATCGATCAGCCCGATATCCGCCCTGCGCGCAAGGGGCGTAGTCGTCATCTTTAAAAAGTGCTGTAAGAAAATCTCCACGCCAAAGTTTGTCAGCGCCGAACCAAAGAACACCGGTGTCAGATCGCCCGCCTGAATCTTAGCAAGATCATAGGGGGCACTGGCGCCATCCAAAAGTTCAATTTCATCTATAAGCTGTGCCTTGTTCTCTTCTCCGATCTGAGCCGTCAGCGTCTCTTCTTCAGATACCGGGATTCTGGTGGAATGTCCCTCCTTGGTTCCCTTCTCCGTATCCGAATACGTGATAACGCACCTGCTCTCCCGCTCATAGACACCTTTAAAGTTCTTCCCGGAACCGATCGGCCAGTTGACAGGGCAGGTGGCGATTCCAAGTTCCTTTTCGATATCATCTAGAAGTTCAAAGGTATCATTGGCATCCCTGTCCATCTTATTGATAAAGGTAAATATCGGAATATGGCGCATCACACAAACCTTAAAAAGTTTGCGTGTCTGTGCCTCCACACCCTTGGACGCGTCTATGACCATCACTGCCGAGTCAGCCGCCATCAGCGTTCTGTAAGTATCCTCCGAGAAATCCTGATGGCCCGGTGTATCCAGAATATTGATACAAAACCCGCCATATTCAAACTGCAGCACAGAGGATGTGACCGAAATACCTCTCTCTTTCTCTATCTCCATCCAGTCAGAAACGGCATGTCTGGCTGTTGCTTTGCCCTTGACGCTGCCCGCCAGATTGATAGCTCCGCCATATAATAAGAATTTCTCCGTGAGGGTCGTCTTACCCGCATCCGGATGTGATATGATTGCAAAAGTCCTTCTTCTGTTAATTTCGTCCGCATAATTATTCACGTTTTTATCCTCCACACTGCATTTATAACATAGATGTTCCCACAAACTCCGGGCTGATTCCAAAATAGGCAAGCACCGTTGCGCCGATGTCTGCAAAAGTGTCTCTGGTACCCAGATTCCCCGGCTCCACATGCTTTCCATACATCAGAAACGGCGTGTGCTCCCTGGAATGATCTGTGGATACCGTATATCCCGGATCACATCCATGATCGGCCGTAATCATCAGGATATCCTCCTCCAAAAGACCATTTAGAATCTCCGGAAGCTTCTGGTCAAAATAAGTAAGCTCCCTTGCATAACCGTCAATATCATTGCGGTGTCCGTAAAGCATATCATAATCCACAAGATTCACAAAGCAAAGCCCTTCAAAATCCTGCCTCAGGTATTCAAGCGTCCTCTCGATTCCCTCCTCGTTGCTTTTGGTGTAGACGGCCTGTGTGATCCCCCTGCCGGCAAAAATGTCTTTGATCTTACCCACAGATATCACTTCCCTGCCGGCATCCTTAAGCTGATCAAGCATCGTCACAGCCGGCGGTTCCAGAGAAAAATCATGTCGTCTGGGAGTTCTTGTATAGCTGCCGTCTGCACCCACAAAAGGTCTGGCAATCACCCGTCCCACTCCGTGTCTGCCCTTCAAAATTTCCCTTGCCGCCTTACAATATTCATACAAAGTCTCCACAGGCACCACATCCTCATGGGCCGCAATCTGAAACACGCTGTCCGCCGAAGTGTAGACGATCAGATCTCCCGTCCGCACATGCTCATCCCCATAAGTCTGTATGACTTCCGTGCCGGAGTAGGGTTTATTACACAGTACGCCTCTTCCGGTGGCTTTGCGAAAGGCCGACAGGACTTCCTCCGGGAATCCATCCGGATAGGTGGGAAGCGGCTGCCTGGACAGTATGCCGGCAATCTCCCAATGTCCGATGGTAGTATCCTTTCCCTTGGACGCCTCCTTCATGCGCGCAATTTTGGCCTGGGGCTTCTCCACGCCTTCTGCGCAGGTGACACCATCTATATTAAAAAGTCCTAATGCCGCCATATTGGGCATGGCAAATGCAGAGCTTGAGGACACAGACCGCAGGGTATTCGTACCTTTATCCCCATAGGCATCTGCATCCTCCATCTCTCCGATTCCGAAACTATCTAATACGATTAAAAAAACTCTCTTCATCTTTTGCCTCCATCCTGTGCGGCCTCACCATAGTGTAACCCCTATGAAATGCCACACGAGTATATAGTACCATAAAAACATACACAATGCACCTACTTGTTACCGCCGGCACCTTTGGCTGTAACAGTCAGGCTCCCGGCCCCGCTCTTCCTGCCTAGTCTGTATTCACCGTGCTGATGATAACCGCATCTGGGCTGACTCCTGTCTTACGAATGACAATGTCCTCAATCTGAGCCCGCTGCGCTTCTGTCAGTTCTTCCGTATTGACAACCACATCCACACTGTCCCCGTCAATGCTGACAACCGCATCATCAAACCCCTTTGCCTCTAAAAGAATCTCGGCCGCCGTCTCCTTCTCGGCAATATCCGTCATGGAAATCATGCTGTTGACCGCTTCCTGCTTCTGTGTCTCACCTATATTCTCATTGTTGATAATCTCCAGAAGCGTCTCTTTATTCTGCGCCCTGGTCTGTTCCTTTTGCAGTTTGGCTCCGGACAGTTCACTGGTGGTACCCGCCGATGTAAATACAGCCTCGCCCGGCACCTCATCCATCTGCTCTTCTGCCAGTGCTTCCGCCAGTTCTTCATCCACGCTTCCGCTGTCCACCATAGTAACATCCTCGTCAAGGCTTTCGATATCGCCGGACGCCTGTTCGATATCCTCCTCAGACAGGTCCATCAGCGCGGAATAATCTGACTCTTCCTCTGCCAAGGCCATGTTCTTTGCCTCGTCTGTCGTAACGGTGCCGCTCACGGACATAATTTCTTCATCTGTTACTTTCGTGCCTGCAAAATTCAAATAACCTGCTACCGCAATCATAATCGCAAGCGCCGTGATCATCATTTGGTTCTTCTTGATCATATTTTTCAATTTCTTCTCCCCTTCACTGATTATTGTTTTTCATCTTAACTATTGTTATTTTATTCATGTCTATATCAAATAATACCTGAATTGCTTCGATTATATTCTGACGTACCTGCGGTTTATCCGCCCCCTGTGCAATCACTACAACGCCCTCTACCGCAGGAGTTATCGTCTTGATCACATAGGGTACGTCCTGCCCCTGTTCGTTCACGGTGTAGATCGTCTTCCTCTCTATTCTGCTCTGCATGGTCCGGCGGCTGCCACCCGATGCATCAGCTTCCGTCATCTCTGAAATGTCCTCCGCTGCGTCCTTCGCCAGTACCATCTGTTCCGATTCCTTTAACGTGATCAGAACCTTCACCTGCCCTGCGCCTTCTATATATAGAAGTGATTCTTCCAGTTTCCTCTCCCACGCTTCCACGTAATCCTCTCCGGATGTATTTTCGTAAGACTCCGTATGATTGCTAATCCTATCATTTATGTTGTCCGATATACCGGACTTTGTTTCACTTTTTTCTACAGGCAGGGAAATCACACACAGAAGAACTCCCACAAGTATGACAATCATCCATTGGTCCTTGCGCAGCTTTTTGCCTCCTGTCAGCCTGTCAAACAGCTTCTTACCATCCTCCAACACATATCACCTCCACTCTCTCTGGTTCTATGCCCAGAATCCCGGCAAAAATCTCCTGATACCGTGCCGCTTCCCCGGCAGCCGCCTCCTTTCTTTCCGCTCCGATCACAATATCTTCCACAACAACCGGATTGATTTCTTCTCTGCCCCTTTTGGCCATCCTGACTTCCACACTCTTTACTTGCGGGCGATACCCTTCATACACGCCTTCGGAACCGGTTTCTTCCAGGATAAACGACACCGACCTGACATAATATGCATCCTCTGGGATCTGCTCATTGAAATCGGATCTCACTTCCTCTGCAAGCTTTGCCAGTGCCGCATCATCGGCGCTCTGACCTTTCTCCTGCCAGAGATTTTCTTTCTCGAATTTCTCTACCATCTGCTCCAGTCCTGTCTGCCACTCTTCCTCCAGATTTCCCGTAGGATTTATAAACGGCTGCAGGAACAAAAACAATATAATAACACCAGATACTAATTTAATATACCTTTCATACTGTTTCTCCGGTGCAAAGTGTATAACGGCCTGGGCTGCAATCATAAAGAGGCCAATCTCTCTAATCTTCTCAAACATCACATATTCCTTCCTGTCGTATAAGTGATGATCGCTATCTGAATCACAAACATTCCCACAGAGGCCAGGGCAATTTTTAACAACATCAGATTGCCGTCTCCCACCCTGTTGGCACAATTGATCATACGCCTGTCACTTACAATCCCGATCAGCGCCGCACTAAGCTTTATGACACAAGACACAAGAGCCAGTTTCAGTATCGGTATGCCGCACAACAAAATCAGTACCAGCGTGATATAGATGCCAATACTGTTCTTGACAAGTACCGCCGATCCGATCACCATCTCGAACATACCTTCCGACAATCCGCCGATTCCCGGTAAGGCAGACACGGCTTTCTTAAGGGCCGAAGACTGCAGGGAATCTATAACAGGTGATATCATTGCCTGCAGAAGACCAAAACCCGTGATAACGCCCAATGTGACCTTAATACTGACACCAATCATCTTCTGGATCAGTTCCAGTAAGAGTGCAAGCTTTTCTTCCATCCAGATACCGTTGACAACTGTCAGGAACACATATCCATAGACAAGGGGCAAAAGGATCGACAGATATCCCCACTCGATCAGATAGACTACGACCAGCAATAAATGATAATAGGCCGAAGCCGAGGCCAATCCGGAAGCGCTGCCCACCGCGATCATATAGGTGGGAATATACAGCCGTATAAATGTGGTCACATTATGCAGAATCTCCTGGACAATCGTTCCGGCATCTACAAAAAACTTAAGGAGCACCGCGATCAGCAGCAGATAGACAAAATAAAATGCCAGATCCGATACCTGGTGATCTTTAAAAAGGTCTGCAAAATTGGAAAACAGTGCCGCCACAATTCCCAAAATAAGAATGGTCAGAAACAACGTCCGCAGTTCTCCTTTTTGGAATTCTATTGCGCCTGTTACTCCATTGCCCAGTGCTTTGACGGCCTCCCATAATTCTCCCTGCATGACATAACTGAATACTTCCTTCCCGTCAAACGTAAATTCCGGAAACAACTGCCCAAAATCCAGGGCAGCCGCGTTCATATCCATTTCCTCCCACACCAGACTGCTGTCCATCATAACACATGTCTCCTTATCTAACGATCGCCTGAATATTTTCCATCAAAGAAAGCAGTACGGGCATCCCCATCGAGAGAATATAAAGTTTCCCAAGCATCTCAACTTGTCCGGCAACGCCTCCATATCCCGCATCCTTACAGATTCCCGCACAGAACTCACAGGCATACGTGGCTCCCACAGCCTTTAAGAGCAGCGCAAGATATTGATAATTCTCATTTAAATATCCTCTGATCTGCTCGATTCCCAGCAATATCTGCATGAAATAACGCATGATATATTCTAAGATAATCAGGCATACGGCAACGGTGATGTAGATGCCATACTCTGCCTTATAACTCTTTATTGACACCGCAAGCAGTACGCCCACAATGCCTATTAGTCCAATCCTTACCATATCCATACAGATTTCCGCCTCTTATTGTCATAAAGTAAACAATTCCTGCACCATTAAAAACAGATCGTAAATGGAAGGAATAATCCATGTTAAAACAAGAATTAATCCTGCAAGGCTGATCAGAAAGGCATGTTCCTCCCTGCCGCTATATTTTAAAACTTGATTTAATATTGTCACCAAGATGCCGACTGCCGCTATCTTGAAAATAAGACTTACGCTCATTGCCCCTCCTTGAACATTCCTCTTACAGCAGCAGAATCGTCAAAAGCAGCCCTGCAAGAATACTGACGCTGTGTATCATTCTGGCTCTGTTTTCATAAGCTTCCTCCGCCTGCCTGCACTTTCCGGTCAGCAATTCCACCGACTGGTCAAAACTCATGGCCTGCCGTATTTCCTCCTGCATGCCAAGACATACGGGCAGTTTTATCATCACATCCTTTTCCTCCTGCTGCAGCGGGAGTCCCCGCAGGCATGCCTCCATCTGTACAACCCAGACTTCTTTCAGGCCTGTACCATCTCCCAGTATCATCTGTCTGTGGATTTCTTCCAGATAAGGTGCATACCACACGTCTCTGTCATCGGCAAGAATCAGGCAGATTTCCGGCAGCGTGTGCTTACCATAGCTTATCTCGTCCTGCATCCTGCGTACGAACTGTATCAATTCACGTAAATATCTGATCCTGTCCCTGTGCTGTCCTACCATCAGATTGCCGATTCCTGCACTACCTGCCAGAATGCAGATAACCCCTATTATTTTATGCATCGTTTTCCTTCTTGGTCATAAATACCTTCCACCACACAGTTCCCGCTTTGCTTTTCCAGAACCACATATCTGCCAAACAGTCTCTCCTCTATTACATAACGCATGTACTTTTTATTCTGTATCTCCTGAAGACTACTCCCGTGAACGGTTGCAATCAGCTTACAGCCGCAACCGCTCGCCATCCGCAAAGCCTCAATATCTCTGTCACTGCCCAATTCATCCACGGCCAGCACCTGCGGTGCCATGGCACGGATCAGCATCATCATGCCTTCCGCCTTCGGACAGCCATCCAGCACATCCGTCCGGCTCCCCACATCATTCTGCGCAATGCCCAGATAACTTCCGGCAATCTCGGAACGTTCGTCCACAACACTCACATTGACGCCCCGTCCATAGGCCGTTCCGTCTGACAATTGCCTTATGATATCCCGCAGCATCGTTGTCTTGCCGCACCCCGGCGGCGATATCAGAAGTGTATTACGCACCTGTCCCCTGTCGTATACATAAGGAATCACAGCATCTGCGGCGCCTTGTATCTCATGCGCTATACGGATATTTAAATAACGTATGTACTTTATATTCCTGATCTGTCCCGGATTCTCCAGAATAACCTGTCCTGCCAATCCAACCCGGTGGCCGCCTTGTATGGTAAGGAAACCCTGTCTGATCTCATCGGCAAACGCATAGAGGGAATACTGACACAAATGCTGCAGGATCTCTTCCAGTTCCTGCGGTGTACTTCTTATGCCTTCGTCCTGCCTGTCCACAATTCTGCCCCCGGCATCTATGAAACATTCTTTCGAACCTGCGAGTATTGTGACCGGCCTTCCTGCACGGAGCCTTATCTCTTGTAACTGCTCCCATAAGTCGGCGGCCGTCTGCCACCTGCCCCGCATTTTCTCTGGAAATATTCGTAAGACATCTTCTCTGTGCATTCTCATTCCCCCTTACCTCAATATATGAACCGTTGTCCAACTTATGCCAAAAAAAATCTATAGCATTTTATTTAAAAAAAGGGTAAAATATGAAAAAGAAAAAGAGTGTAAAAGAGGGATCCTATGAAACTGGACATGCATTGCCATACAAAAGAAGGCTCGCCGGACGGCAAACTGGAATTACTGGAAAATATTTCTATCTTAAAGGAAAAAGGCTATCAGGGTATGCTGATCACAGATCACAACTCTTATAAAGCATACCGTTATTACAAAAAACTGGCTGACAAGCCGGATGATTTCGTTGTTTTGAAGGGAATTGAATATGATACCATTGACGCCGGCCACATGCTTATCATCATGCCGACCGGCGCCAAACTGCCAATCTTAGAACTTAGAGGGCTTCCTCTGTGGCTTCTTATAGAAATCGTACATCTAAATGGCGGCATTATAGGCCCTGCCCATCCTTGCGGCGAGAAGTTTTTAAGTATCAAAAACACGCTGCGCGGTAAACTTTCGGAAGGAATCTACCGCAAATTCGATTTTATAGAAGGATATAACGCCTGTGAGGATGCTGATTCCAACATGCGCGCCATGGCGCTGGCCGAGCACTTTGGCCTGCCCTGCTTTGGCGGCAGTGACTCCCATAAACCGGACTGTGCCGGATTTGGCTATACAGTCTTACAAGAAGATATCACCTCTGAGACAGAGCTGATTGATTATATCCGTTCCAAAAAACCTACGATGATCGGAGGGCTTCACTACACCCACACCACCAAATCCAAACTTGGTAAAGTCAATAAAGTACTGGTGTATTCTTTCTGGGCTTACAATAAATCTCTGGCTCTGTTTCGCAGAAAGGCACGTAATTTGGAACTGATGGAAGACCAGATCCTGGATTCCATCCGCGCCGCCAAGAGCAAAAAGAGCCGCTACATTCAGCTTGGGGAAGAGTAACGTTTCTCTTACCCCACAATAAAGGCCGCCGTCCCCATATCATTGTCCGTAAGCCGTTCCAGATTTTTCTCCAGGGAACTTTCCTCCGAAAGTTCTATGGAATAAACAAACTCACCGAATCCTGACAAGTCCATCTTAAAATTGGTTTCCCAGGTGTTGTTCATAATCCAGCTGTACACCGGACGGTGATTATTTGCTTCCCTGTTATCGCACAGCACAATGGGATGGTGTGTCATCTGCCCCATATAAAGAAGGGGTGTGTCAAACGTATTGATCAGGATACCCTCCCCGTCTCCCTGGTACAAAAGACCCTGGTCAGCGATATAATACTCCATATTGCTGCCGGGAAGCTGATCCATACCGGGACGCATGGCAACACCACCGTTTTGGATATAAAGAGCATCTTCCGGCAAAGCCAACGAAAGCGGGAGATAAACGCTCTCAATATCCTGGCTCAGATTCTTGGCAATCCGGCAGGTAAAATCTATCTTCGGCATATTCTTAAACATTCGTATGATCACGCTGCAATGGTACGTACCCTCCAATGCAAATTCCAGTTCTACACGATCAAATACCGGTCCATGATCCAGAATACGAATCCCTTTCAACTTCCCCTGATACTGCTTCGCATGAAGTCCCCTGATATTGCGTCCCAGGTACCTTCGTTCTTCATAAACACCCCTGCGGATTTCGGTGTGCTCATACACCGGCGTGAAAAACCGCTCCAGACCATCTTGTAACAGTTCCTTCCTCTTTTTCTTATGGTAGAAAGAAGTGATTCCCTCTCCGATTTTGTATTCGATCCGGAACCAGTCGTTTTCCAGACCATAAGGCAGCTTATAGGATTCCTTATCATGATCATTCACAATATCACGCACCTGCTCGGCGCCTACCCATGCAGTCCGGGTATAGAGCTTTTGTTCCGGAGCCGGTATTTCCTCATAGGAAAACAGCTTTTCTTCTCCAGCTTCAAACTCCGCCAGGAAACTAACCATTACACCCCTTGGATGGCTGGAAAGCTGGACAGGCAGCTCCTCTTTTGTTTTTAAATCCCGGACCCTGACATGATCCAGCCTTAAAGTCTCCACATAAAACTCTACCGGCAATACTTGCTTGTGTCTGCTGAAAGAAACCGCTTTCACCTGTCCGTCGGTGTTATAATATCGAAGGATATCCCCCAGAAGATGACACTGCCTGCTCTTTCTCATGGCCCCTGCCTCATGCGCTTTGGAGGCATAGGCCGTTTTGCGGATATCCAGATTCGTCACCAGCGTATCGTAGGGATTCGTGATGGTGGAAGAATGTCCCCAGGTATGTTCCGCATACAAAAGGGCATTTTCCTGGGCTTTCCCTGCCAACAGTTCATCCCGCACTCCTGTCTTTTGCTCCAATCGGTCACAGATATGAGAAAGCCGCAAAGCCTCCTTATAATGCTTTACCTCATAGGGCGTGGAACCCACCCCGTTGCCCCACCAGTCGTTTATGGCTCCCCTATAAACAGGAGCATCCTTTGTCTTGTCCTGAATCTCCTGATAAAGTTCCTGCAGAGTTACCATCCGCAAGGTTACCTCTTCCCCATATTCCCGGTTAAAATCGTTCACCATCGCAATGATTCCCGGATTGGCAGGCGCATTATCCGAAAAAACACCGCTGACACTGGTTATATAGAAATCATAAGGATAACCGCTTTCTTCATACTCTAAGATGCTTTCTCCCAGATTTTGATGCAAAGTCCTCAGCGGCTCTGATGCGCCCTGCTTTCCAAAATAATTTTCTGTCATGAAATTCAGGTTCCGGTTAAACACAATGCCAAGTGCATTCCCCAGATTGTAATGTTCCCCGCTCCAGACCAAAAGCCGCTCTCCCTTTTCATTCTCCCAAAAATAAGGTTTCTGATTCTGATAAAGGGGATACATGCCGTGATGGGTATGGATATTGGTAAACAAAAATTCTATCCCATTGTTGATCAATACATCCCGTGCACCCAGGGAAATCCCATTGATATCCGCATTCATGGCCGTCCTGACCGGAAAGCCCTCCTGGGTAAAGAGCTGCTGCATCTTCCTTGTCTTATCATCCAGCATCTCCACGTCCACCAAATCGTTAAAGTTCAGCCAGGTAGCGGAAATACCTATATTCCCTTTCTTCACCAGCGCAAAAAAGTCTTCCTTCTCCTCCTTCGCTGCAGGCTTCAAAAACTGTTCCACACAGTAATAAGTCTCACAGTTCCACTTAAAATCTTTTTCCGGCCGATCTTCCTCATGCCCCTTTTTCAGGATGGAAACCACATTGCGGATATTGTTTACCTGATTATAAATCACCTGTTCCTGCAGATCTGTATATCCCACATCCGTGTGGGAATGATGTACAATATAGACTGTTTTTATTCTATCTTCCATGGCAGACTCCTTCTTTGTATATCACCTATTATTGCAAAACCGGCCCTCCGGTACCTCTCCAACACTCTTTGATTCCTTATTTGTGCTTGGCATTCGCCATCTTCTTCAATTCCTCAAAAGCATTTCTGTACTTCTTCGATTCCATTGTCGGATTATTGCGGATCATATCCCGCTTATAAAAGTCCAGAAGCCTGCTCTCATTCTTCTGCCGCTCCTGATGCTCACTGAATCTCCCACGCAGTTCGGCAATTTCTTCCCTGACACTCTCACCATAAGCAGAAGGCATCTTTAGCAGCGTCTCTTTGATGGCCGCAAACCGCTGCTCCAGACCTGCCGTCAGTTCGCTCATCCAAAGTTCCCTGCGCTCCTCCCGCTCCTGCTTGCGAAACTCCTTCTCTTCATTGTTAAACGCCACGATCACATCCAGACGGCGTTGCATACGCTCCAGTTCCTCTTTGGCCCTCTCGATCTTGATCAGGATATCCCGCAGATCCAAAGCCGTCTTGAAGGAAAGTGTAAAGTCTGCCACAATATAGACTGTCAGAATAACTGTTACCAAGACCAGAATCCGGCCCGGTATCGACATCACCATCTGCTCTATGGGCGCATGTATCACTCTGGTCATCAGAATCGTAAAAAATCCCCACGCAACGGAAGACCGCAAACAGATATGCCCCTGAAAATTAAAACGTTTGTTAGAATAATCCCAGTATCTTACCTTAAAAAGTGCCTCCATCGTGACGCCCGTCACATATTCCAGGGCTGTGGCTCCAATAACACCCGCTATATATGTCAGAAAAACATTATCCCGAAAGGGCATGGACACCACTAGCATCATAATTGCCCCGCTTCCATAAATCGGCAAAAACGGCCCCCGCATAAATCCCCGGTTTACCCACTTTTTAGATTTCAGAGATACAAAAGCGGATTCGAAACACCATCCGAAAAAACAATACATATAGAAAAAAAACAACCATTGAAATCCATTGTAGCGAATCATGCTCTCTTCTCTCCCGTATCTTATGCAAATCATATAGTTATGTCAACCTGCAGGCCAATGCTACCGATACACTTCCACGCAGATCCTCTGCTTGCCCTTACGTGTCTCTCCCTGCTCACCCTTATAAATAAAACGGCCGTATCCGCGCACGGTCACACCGTCATCCTGTTTCAGCAGATAACTGCTATTCTGTGTGAGTCTGCCGTTGATAAAAATCCGGCCTGCCGCAAACAGCTCCTGGCTCTGGCTTCTTGCCAGATTGTAAAGTTTCGAAATCACACCGTCAATCCGTGGAGAAGCCACTGACAAAGAAACCGTTTCCAGGCAGGGCACGGTAAGCTGTGCCGGAATCTGACTGACGATGCAACGTACTTTCGTCCGCCGCACCTGTTCCAGATGCTCTGTCAGATAAGGGGCTATCGACTCCTGACAGAACAAATATGCCTCCTTGTCCTGCACAAAGATATCACCCACCGTATCCCTCTCAATCCCAAGATTCATAATCGCACCCAGGAAATCCCGGTGTGACAGATGCTCCGCAAACCTAAAGTTAAGAGGTTCAATCCGCAGGCACAGAATCGGATACTCTTCCACATACCCCAGATTGTCCTCCTTTCCAAATCGGATCATTTTGCGCTCACACAAGGGGCTTCCCCCCTCCATCCCGCACCCGGCATAGGCTAACTGAGTGCAGATCTCATAATAGGCCTGCTGCTCAAAAAGCCCCAGGAACGGAGTAAATGTATAAATATTCTGGCTGTAGGAACGTTTCGCCAGTTCCAACAGTCGCTTCTTGATCTGTTGTAACTCCTTATCTGCTTCCATCACACGAAACTAATGACCTCTTCTTTCGGGGCTTTGGTCTTCTCCACGCTGACAGCATGCAGCACCGGACCTTCTCCCTGATAATCCGCAAAATACTCTTTCTCCACCCGCGCTGTCACTTTCACCCACTGCTTGTTGGTCAGCGTATCCGTCTTCTCATATTCACAGGCGTATCCCAAAAAGGCCATATCTTCCGCACAACAAGTCATTGCCATGCGGCCCGGTACAAAATAGTTTTGGGGGAATTGCTCCGGCTTCAATACCATCGCCACGAAACGTATTGTCTTGCCCTCATACCGCTCCATATGATCCAGGGAATCCAGATACCAGATTCCATAACCTTCGTTATTCAATTCAATAACGGGTGCTTTTAAATCATACGGCAGATCCTCTTCCATAATCTCATTGATCTCCCCATTGGAATCCTCAAATACGATTTCCGCCTTCTGGTTAATGGCCTTTATATTCCTCTTATAACTGCCAAGGTCCTCCACCCCGTCACAACGGTTAAAGATGATCAATTCCGACTTGCGAATCTGCTCTGCCAGAAGGGATTTCATATTGGTGAAATACATTGGGAAAGTAGACGCATCAATGGTCGTAATCTGCTGCTCGATCTTCCAGTGCCAGGGCAGTTTCATCTCCTTGTAATTCCACATACCATTGTATTCGATAATGATGCGCTCCGGCTTATATTTCTTCTCCAGTTCTATCATCCTGCCCGCCGTAAAATCCGCTTCCTCGTCAATCAGTACAAGCTCTGTGCGGCTCTGTTTCAAAAGATCCGCATCATATTCATTCTCCCCTTCCTCACAGAGGATCAGCAAAGTCTTCCCTCGTATCTGAAAATAAGGCTGTGACAGTGTATAGGTGATAAATTCCGTCTTCCCGCTCTCCAAAAATCCATTGATCACATAGACCGGTTTCATAACGCTACTTCCTTCCTGCTAAATAGTGCTTCCAGTTTCTCTTCCTGCAGCTTAGAACCAATGACACAAAATTTCCCTGTCACATCCGGTTTGCCGCTTCTTACGTTTCTCTCCTCCGGCACATAGTCAAAATAAATCCAGCCGCCATCCGTAGAAGACACCATTCCTTTGGCGCGAAGTACCAGACCGTACTCCTCATCCTTATCCAGTTCTTCCAGAATATGTTCAATCTCCTCTTTGCTGTAGACAGCCGGTGTCTCAAGTCCCCAGCTTGTAAATACCTCATCCGCATGATGATGGTGATGATGCCCCTCATGCTCATGGTCGTTATGACAGCACTCATGGTCGTGCTCATGCTCTTCATGGCCGTGCTCGTGGTGACACTCATGCTCATACTCGTGCCCTTCATGTCCATGCTCGTGGTGACACTCGTGATCGTGCCCTTCATGTCCATGCTCATGATGGCAGCACTCATGATCGTGCTCGTCGTCGTGCCCTTCATGTCCATGTTCATGATGCTCCTCATGCATCTTCATCACTTCCTGCATCAGTTGTGCCTCAA
>CATOMC010000014.1 GCA_951801245.1 uncultured Lachnospiraceae bacterium | reverse complement strand
TGGTAGAAACCCTAAAGAAAAGAGAAATGGTGATCGTTGAAAACATGAAAAAGATATTTATGGGCACACCGGCTATATTTTAGCCGGTGCTATACCCGTTGCTTCAGCCGGAAGGCTGAACTGTTACAATTATTTTTTTACCCTAAGAATTCCGCCCGAAAAGCCTTGGGTAGAGTAGACATAATCTATAATGTATAAACATTGACAGGTTTTTCTTAATCTGTCAAAGGAAATAGCGGGAGAAGTTCAAAACATATCCTGCTGTTTTCCGTCTTTAAGGTTCTTTCCGATTGTCGGAAATAATCCCGTAATTGCTTTTATCTGACTGAATGGAAGTATCTTCGCTGTTATCTGCTGTCTGCACGGTATAGGAATCGTCTGGACCTGTATAATGCTTTAAATGGCAGTACCTATGACGATCCGGAGGAGCTGGAAGTGGTCACGATGGAAGATGTGATCTTTATGAAGATGAAAAATGACCTGTCTTTATCATCGGAAACCGTCTCAATCTCTATGAACACCAGAGCACTTGGAACCCGAACATGCCGCTGCGGGGACTATTATATTTTGCCCAGCAGTTTGAGGGACTGGTCACTGTCAGAGGAGATGATCTCTATGGAAAAGGAAAGGTAGAACTTTCTACGCCGGTGTACGTTGTCTTTTATAACGGAAGCGGCATGCAGTCCGATCATCTGCTGCTCTACCTGTCGGATTCGTATTCTGCAGGCCGGGGAAGCGGATGCCTGGAGTGTACCTGTGAAATGATCAATATCAACCGGGGACATAACCGTGCACTGATGGATAAATGCCACCGCCTGTGGGAGTATTCGGAACTGACGTCTGAGGTGGAAGGAAACATCAGGGATGGCATGCGTCGGGAGGAAGCGGTACATACAGCCATAGATACCTGTATTGAGAGAGGGATCCTTACAGATATCCTGCTGACAGAGAAAGGAATGATATTGCATATGCTCTTGACAGAATATGACGAGAAGAAACATTTGAAGAGTACATTCGAGGAGGGACGAAAAGAAGGTTTAGAAGAAGGGATGGAAAAAACCTCAGGGAACTGGTTCAAAAGAAACTTTCCAAGGGGAAGACCCTTCCGGAGATTGCGGAGGAACTGGAAGAGGACATATCCGTCATTGAACAGATTGCTTCGAAACCGATTCAAAGGTGATATCTGTTTAGATATATGTATTGACCCTGGGGATAAAAAGTAACATGATAATAATATTTTGAATAGTGCGGCCTAATCTTATTATACGAGTTGTGTAGGCGTTCAAATACTCCTGAATATTTAAGAAAATATATTTGACAAAATCTTCAAAAGGTGATATATGTATCTGCGAAGAGAAAAGAGAAGAGAAAAAGGAGGAAAAGAAGATGAAGGTAATGAACATTGACAATCCTGAAAAATTTTTTGAGGTAATTAACCAGTGCAAAGGTACAGTAGAGTTGGTGACAAAGGAGGGTGACAGATTAAACCTGAAGTCCCAGTTAACAAAATATGTAGCGCTTACAAAACTTTTTGCAGACAATGCGATTCCGGAGTTGGAGTTGGTTGCACACGAGCCTGAGGATGTAAATCGTCTGCTTGATTACATGATGAACGCAAAATAATCTGACAGGAATATAAAGAAAGCAAAGAACTGATTTGAGGAATCCTGCGTTTCGCAGGATTCTTTATGTTATGGGAAATCACAGTAGCGTAGAATATTTGAGTCATCGCTGCCGGGTGATGTTTCTTTATGTTATAGGAAGGGATAAGAAATGTATAATGAATTGACCAGACAGGATATCCGGAAGATGGAAGAGGAAATAGAATATCGCAAGCTGGTGGTGCGCAAAAATGCTTTGGAGGATGTGAAAGAGGCACGCGCACAGGGGGATTTGAGTGAGAATTTTGAGTATTATGCGGCGAAGAAATTTAAGAACCAGAACGAGAGCCGGATCCGTTATCTGGAGAGGATGATTAAGACGGCTGTAGTGGTGTCCGATGAGTCCGCGGAGGATGAGGTGGGCATGAATAACACGGTGGAGGTGTTCTTTGAGGAAGACGGAATCACGGAGACATATAAGCTGGTGACTACGGTCCGGGGGAATTCCCTGGAGGGGCTGATCAGTACGGAATCGCCGCTTGGCAAAGCGCTGCTTGGGCATAAGGTGGGAGACCGGGTTTTTGTAGAGATTAATGCAGGCACCGGTTATTATGTGGTGATCAGGACGATAGAAAATACAACAGATGATGGCAGTGATAAGATACGGAGCTTTTAGGAGACTAGAAGCTCCGTATTTCATATGGCTGCTTTCAGGTAATTGGTGAGGCGGATTACGTTTATGTAATATTGGGTTTCACACATGCATATATCTTACAAAGAAATGACAAGCCTGCAGTGCGCAGACAGGGCGGATTCGTTTCATGGAAAGGCAGGAGGGTATGTGCATGTATGAAAGCAAGACGGCTTCGGAGACAGTACGGAGCCTGCAGACGAACAGGGAGAATGGACTCAGCCGCAGGGAGGCGATGGAGCGCAAGGCAAAATACGGCGCGAACAGACTGAGGGAGCAGGAGCAAAAAAGTATCTGGCAGATGATATTGGAACAGCTTAATGACCCTTTGATTCTGATTCTTGTGGTAGCGATGGCGATTTCTCTGATGCTGCATGAATTTGGGGATGCGGTCATCATCGTGGCAGTGGTGATCCTAAATGCGGCTGTTGGCATTATTCAGGAGGGGAAAGCGGACAGAGCGGTGGAGGCTCTTAAGAAGATTTCGTCTCCTCAGGCAGTGGTGGTGCGGGGCGGTGAACGGATCAAAATACCGGCAGAAGATTTGGTGGTTGGGGATATTGTGATGCTGGAGGCTGGCAATATGGTGCCGGCGGATCTAAGACTTATTGATAATATAGGCATTTATGTGGAAGAATCTACCCTAACGGGAGAGTCTGTGCCGGTGGAAAAGGACGCAGATTATGTAGAGGAGACACCGGGAGACAATAGCAGCATGAATATGGTCTATATGTCTACTTATGTGACGAGGGGTCGGGGCAGAGGTGTGGTGGTTGCCACCGGTATGGATACGCGAATCGGTCATATTGCGGACATGCTGCATGGGGGTAAGGAGAAGCTTACTCCTTTGCAGATGAAACTGGGAGAACTGGGCAGGGTATTGAGTGCTCTGGCAGTGGGAATCTGCGCGTTCCTGTTTGTTGTGGCAGTCCTGCAGAAAAGGGATGTGGGGGAAATGCTCCTCACCTCGGTATCTCTGGCAGTGGCGGCGGTGCCGGAGGGGCTGCCGGCTATTGTGACGATCGTGCTGGCGCTGAGTGTATCCCGTATGGTACGGGCCAAGACCATTGTCCGTAAACTTTCTTCGGTGGAGACGCTGGGTGCGGTGGAAGTGGTATGTTCGGACAAGACGGGGACTCTGACGCAGAATAAGATGAAGGTAGTGGAGTGCTGTCTGGATGGCAGGTTGAACAGGGAGGAACAGTTTGCCGGACTGTTTGAGCATGTGCTGGATTATCAGGCGGCTGATGCCGGTCACCAGCATTTTCTTCTGGGAAGTGTTTTGTGTAATGACGGGGTGTTGAACGATGCCGGAGGGATCGGAGATCCTACGGAGATGGCCTTTTTGTATATGGCAAGGGATTGTGGCATTGATGCAGCCTATATCAGGGAGCGGTATCCGCGTCTGGATGAGGTCGGATTTGATTCCCAGCGTAAGATGATGACCACACTGCATCAGGCGGAAACGGGCCGGGTGGCTTATTCGAAAGGGGCGGCGGAGCGCATTTTGGAAGGATGCGACAGGATATTTAAGGGCGGCCGGATTATGGCATTATCGCAGACGGAGAGGGATTTGATCCTTAGAATGCAGAAGCAGTTGATGGCGGAGGGGAGACGTGTGCTGGCGCTTTCTATGGAGCCGGAAGGGCGCATGACAGAGAGGAACATGGTCTTTCTGGGAATGGTCAGCATGCAGGATCCGGTAAGACCTGAGGCGGTGACGGCAGTGCAGGCGTTTCGGGAGGCCGGTGTATCTACGGTGATGATCACGGGGGATCATCCTGATACAGCCTTTTCTATCGCCAAGGAACTGGGAATTGCCAGTCAGGCGGATGAGTGTATCACGGGCCGGGAACTGGATCATTTAAAGGAGCATAGCTTCTTACAGAAACTGCCGCAGCTTAAGGTGTTTGCCAGGGTGACGCCGGAACACAAAGTACGGATCGTGGAAGGATACAGGTCTCTTAATAAAACAGTGGCCATGACAGGCGATGGCGTCAACGATGCCCCCTCTTTGCAGGCGGCGGATATCGGGATTGCCATGGGGTTAAACGGTACGGATGTGGCCCGTGGTGCCGCCGATTTTGTGTTGATGGATGACAATTTTGCCACGATACATACGGCCATCAAAGAGGGCCGGGGCATCTATGAGAATATCAGAAAATCGGTGTTGTTTCTGTTATCCTCGAACCTGGGGGAGATCATCACCATGCTGGTTACCATTGTGGCAGGGCTGCCCACGCCTTTAAAGGCAAGTTTTATCCTGTGGATCAATTTGATCACGGACTCTCTGCCGGCGCTGGCGCTGGGGGTGGATGACAATGAGACGGAGAGACTGATGCAGGAACCGCCAAGGAAGCGGGAGGACTCTTTGTTTGCCAAGGGAGGGCTCATGTGTGTGATCTGTTATGGGCTTGTGATCGGGGGTGTGAGTCTGGCTGCTTTCCTGAAAGTCCCTTATGACCGCATTGTTCTGGAAGGACTGCCTATAAGTTTACATAATATATTAGAAGGGCTGAAAATATCGACCGTATTGGCGAAAGCGCAGACCCATGCCTTTACGGTATTGGGTATCAGTCAATTGTTTCATGCCATCGGCATGCGGGATGTGAACCGCTCTGTTTTCAGGATGAATCACAGGAATAATCCTTATATGTTATTAGCGCTTGTGGTGGGAATTCTTTTGCAGATGGCTGTGACAGAGATCACACCGCTGATCTATCTGTTTGGCACGGTGCGGCTTAGTATGATGGAGTGGACACAGTTGATCGCACTCTCTGCCACACCGCTTATCGTGCATGAATTGTTGGCGATTGGTGTACACCGGAACCGGTCAGGCGAGGGCGTGAACTGCTAAAAGGATAAGGAACAGGCCGCTTAACCAGGAAAGGTCGATGTGCAGCATGCGGCACAGCAGACGGCCCAGAAAATAGCCGGCAGCAAACAAAAGCAGGTTAAAGAGCATGGCAAGAAGGAGGAAAGACAGCCAGGAAATCTGGCCTACAGTAAAGGCCATACCTACCAGGATGCTGTCCAGGGAAAGCGCCAGGCTTAAAAGCAGGGCTTCTTTGGCGCTGAGAATCTGCAGGTCTTCCTGGTTGGCATCCTCAGGAGACAGATAGATGGTAAAGATAATGTTCAGCTGTTTGATCCGGCATCCCCAGTTTCTGGCGAGACTGGGGTATTTTTTGGCCAGATGACGGATCAGGCTCTCCGTAAGCTTACTGCATCCTATGAGGAACAGGAGGAGGAAAGAGAGGAAAGGAAGGATTTCTTCGGGAAGAAAGTAAAAAAGAAGATGGGAGAGGCGGTTGGCCAGAGTAATAAAAACAGCCGGAACGCAGACTAACAGCACAAAGGAGGAGGTTTTGATATGGACTTTCTGGGTGCCGTAAGAGAATCCGGCAGTCATGGAATCCAGAGAGACTGCGATCAGAAAGAGTATCAGAGCCGGAATAAAGTGGGACATAGACAGTCACCTTATCTTGATTTTACTTTATTGTATGGGGAAGAAAGAAAAGATTTACGCAATCCATAAAAAATGATATGATATGAATAATTAGGAGGAAAATATCTATGGAATTGATGTTTATTGGGGCCGATCATGAGGTTACGGGCAGTTGCCATTATCTTCGTGTAGGAGAAAAAAATATTCTGGTTGATTATGGTATGGAGCAGGGTGTCAAGGTGTTTGAGAACTGTGAACTGCCGGTTGATTCTGCACTGATAGACTATGTGTTTCTGACACATGCCCATATAGATCACTCCGGGCTTTTGCCGCTTCTGTATGCCAGAGGGTTCAGGGGCAGTATTTATGCCACGGAGGCCACTTGTGATCTTTGCAGCATTATGCTGCGTGACTGTGCGCATATCCATATGCAGGAGGCCGAGTGGAAGAACCGTAAGGCCAAAAGAAGTTCGGAGAATGAGTTGGTGGAACCGCTCTTTACGATGGAGGATGCGGACGGTGCGATCAAGTGTCTTGTTCCCTGCGATTATGACAAAGAGGTGCAGGTCTGCGATGAAGTCAGGATACGGTTTACGGATATCGGGCATCTTCTGGGGTCTTCCAGTATCGAGGTTTGGGCCACAGAGGACGGTGTGACGAAGAAGATTGTATTTTCCGGCGATATTGGAAACAGCGATCATCCGCTGATCAAAGATCCGAAGAATACGGAGACGGCGGATTACGTGGTGATGGAATCCACGTATGGCGACAGGCTGCACGCGGAGGAGCGGGTAGATTACATAGGAGAACTGACCAAGATACTGCAGACCACTTTTGACAGAGGGGGCAATGTGGTGATCCCTTCTTTTGCGGTGGGCAGGACACAGGAACTTCTATATTTCTTAAGACAGATTAAGGCGGGTAAACTGGTGAAAGGGCACGAGGGTTTCCCTGTCTATGTAGATAGTCCGTTAGCTGTGGAGGCTACCGGAATTTTCCAGAAAAATGAAGATGACTGTTTTGACGACGAGGCGATGGCACTGGTCAGACAGGGGATCAATCCGATTGCTTTTCCGGGGCTTCGGCTGGCGATCACCAGTGACGAGTCCAGAGCGATCAACTTTGAAAATACGCCCAAGGTTATCATATCGGCATCGGGTATGTGTGAGGCGGGCCGTATCAGGCATCATCTGAAACATAATCTGTGGCGGCCGGAGTGTACGGTCCTTTTCGTGGGATATCAGGCTGTTGGAACCCTGGGCAGGGCGATCGTAGAGGGAACGAAAGAGGTGAAACTCTTCGGTGAGCAGATCGAGATCAGGGCGCAGATCATGAAACTGGTAGGTATGAGCGGCCATGCGGACAAGAACGGCTTATTAAAATGGATCAAAGGATTTCAGGAGATACCGAAGAAGGTGTTTGTGGTGCATGGCGAGGACAGTGTGTCCACGCTCTTTAGTGAATGCTTAAAGGTAGAGCATAAGTTAGATGCCTGCGCGCCTTACAGCGGTACACGCTTCGATCTGGTAAGCGGCGAGTTTATCTATGAGGCACAGCCTGTTGCAGTTAAGAAGAAGGTACATGGCATCTCCAGTGTCTTTGCGAGACTTCTTGCCAGCGGCCAGCGTCTTATGGCCATCATCCATAAGAATGAGGGCGGTGCCAACAAGGATCTGGCACGGTTTGCGGATCAGATCAATTCTTTATGTGATAAATGGGATATCTGATGATAAGAATACCTGAAAGCATTGATATAGTTAACGACTTTAAAAATTTCGTTTACTATACATGCTTGGGACGGAGGAAACATGAGTGCGGCAGATTTGATTTTTATAGATATGTGCAGGAACATTTTGGAGAACGGGACCAGCACGGAAGGGGAGAAAGTAAGGCCACACTGGCCGGACGGCGCAAGTGCCTATACGGTGAAGCTTTTTGGGGTAGTGAACCGTTATGATCTGTCGAAAGAGTTTCCGATTATGACGCTCAGGAAGACGGCGCTTAAGAGCGCTACGGATGAGATGCTCTGGATCTGGCAGCAAAAATCCAATAATATCCATGATCTTCACAGTCATATCTGGGATGCATGGGCGGATGAAGACGGCTCCATCGGTAAGGCGTATGGCTATCAAATGGGGGTAAAACATCAATATAAGGAGGGCATGATGGATCAGGTGGACAGAGTGATCTATGACTTGAAGAACAATCCTTACAGCCGCCGGATCATGACGAATATTTATGTGCATCAGGATCTGCATGAGATGAATCTGTATCCGTGTGCTTACAGTATGACTTTTAATGTGACACAGAAAAAGGGACATGATAAACTGACGCTCAACGGAATCCTCAATCAGCGTTCTCAGGACATATTGACGGCCAATAACTGGAATGTGGTACAGTATGCGGTGCTCTTGCATATGTTGGCGCAGGTCTGCGATATGGAAGTGGGAGAGCTGGTTCATGTGATCGCGGATGCACACATTTATGACAGGCATATTCCTATGATAAAAGAATTGATTGAACGGCCTGTCTACGAAGCGCCGGTGTTCTGGCTGAATCCGGAGGTCAGGGACTTCTACCAGTTTACCAGAAATGACGTGAGGGTGGACAATTACGCGGCTGGGCCGCAGATTGAGAATATTCCGGTGGCCATCTAGCTTTGGATGGTTATCCGGTGTGAAAAACAGCGTTGTCGGGGACGATGCTTTGACGGCAGGAGGATAAGATGAACGGAATCGTAGCGGTGGATAATAACTGGGCGATTGGATGCAAGAACAGTCTGTTGGTGAGTATTCCGGCAGATCATAAGAATTTCAGGCGAGAGACGACGGGTAAGGTGGTAGTGCTTGGCAGAAAGACACTGGAGACCTTTCCGCAGGGGATGCCGCTTGCAAACAGGACAAATATTATTCTGTCCACGAACCCGGATTATAAGGTAAAGGGGGCGATCATCGTACACAGCAAGGAGGAACTGCTTGCAGAACTTGCCAAATATCCGCAGGAAGATATTTATATTATCGGGGGAGAGAGTATTTATCGGATGATGCTTCCCTACTGTGATGTGGTACATGTGACGAAGATAGATCACGAATATGAGGCGGATGCCTATTTCCCGGATCTGGATCAGGATGAAGCATGGGTGGTTACGGCCGACAGCGAGGAGCAGACCTATTTTGACATACCCTACCGGTTCATGAAATATGAACGTCAAAAGTAAACAGGGAATGATCTCATATAAGGAAGGTACATCGAATGGGGCAGGAAACAAAGAAAACGATGGCAAGAGGGGAACGAGCATCTTCGCTGTCCAGGGTGAAAGAACAGTTGCAATTGAAGAATGAGGAACTTGAAGCAGCGGTGGAAAAGGCGGAGGGCGCCAGGGATATTTTTCTGGCAAATATGTCCCATGAACTCAGGACACCCATCAATACGATCCTTGGTCTGAACGAATTGATCCTGCGGGAGAGCCAGGAGGAAGCAATCAAGGAATATGCACGGGATATCAGGCAGGCAGGTAACATTCTTCTTACGTTAGTCAGCGATATCCTGGACTTCTCCAAGTTGGAAGCGGATAGGCTCAACCTGAATGAGGGGATCTATGACGTCAGTTCCATGCTGAATGATCTGATCAACAGCATTTCTTTGCAGCTTCGTAAGAAAAAACTGGATCTGCGGCTTGAAATCGCGCAGGATGTCCCTCATAAACTGCTTGGGGATGAGATTCATATCCGCCAGATCGTCAGCAATCTGTTGTCCAATGCCGTCAAGTTTACGGAAAAGGGAAGGGTGACACTGAGGCTTGGATGGAAGAAGCTGTCCGAAGAAGAAATCGAACTGGATGTGATCGTGAAAGATACCGGAATTGGGATTAAAGAAGAAGATATTCCCAAGCTGTTTCGGGCGTTTCAGCGTATGGATTCCGAGACCAGGAGCAAAGACGACAGGACGGGGCTTGGACTCGCTATCACCAGACGGCTGGTGGAGATGATGGGCGGAGACCTTAAGGTGCAGAGTGTGTATGGAAAAGGGACGGCTTTTTCGTTCCAGATCAGGCAGAAAGTAGTTGACCGGATGCCCCTGGGGGACTTTGAGAAACAGTATCAGGAGAGCCTGCGCAGTATAGAAGACTATCACGAGAAATTTATTGCGCCCATGGGCAGGATTCTGATCGTGGATGACAATTCCATGAATCTGGCAGTGGCGCAGGGCCTGTTAAAGGGAACCAGACTGCAGATTGATGTGGCATCCAGCGGGGAGGAATGTCTGGAACTGATTAAGCGTAAGACGTACCATCTGATCTGTATGGATCATATGATGCCGGTGATGGACGGCGTGCAGACACTGCACGCGATCAGGGCTCTTGAGGGGAATCCTTCCAGGGATATTCCGGTGATCGCCCTGACGGCCAACGCAGTGGCCGGCGCCCAGGCTTTTTATATCAAAGAAGGATTTCAGGATTATCTCACCAAGCCCATCGATGCGGATAAGTTCGAGGATATGCTGATTGAATATCTGCCGGATAATGTGGTTTATCTGACTCATAATCGTGACATCAGCAATACCTATGTACAGGAAGACGCGGAGAATGAGTTAAGCATCAGGGAGAGCCAATTGTATCTGATCGGATTCAATCTCAAAAACGGCCTGAAATATATGGGAGGCGATAAAGCGCTCTATGGCAGGGTACTTCATGACTTCCATTCGATCCTTCAGGAGAAGGAGGAGGCGCTGAAAGATTTCCTCAAGAAAGGGGATATGCCTGGCTATACGATCATTGTACATTCTTTGAAAGGGAATGCCAGAAATGTGGGTGCAGACGATCTGGCGGACGAGGCTTTTGAGCTGGAGAAGATGGCCAAAGCCGGTCAGCTTGAGGACGTGACGGTGCGTTCTCCGATTCTGTTCAGCATGATGAGTTCGATGCGTAAGAGTCTCAAAGTCTATCTGGACAATGAGGACAAAATGGTAGTCAAGGAAGCGGCAGAAGAACCGGAGGAGATTGAAAAGATCACGGAGGACGACTGGAGGAAGGCGCTCCAGGAACTGGCTGACCGTCTGGATGATTTCGACGGGGATACGGCGTCTACTAAGATAAAAGAATTGAAGCGTTATGACAGGCCGGAGTCCGATAAGAAGATGTTAAGACTGTGTGAGAAGGCTGTCAAAGATTTTGCGTATGATATTGCGCTTGAAGTGGTCAATGCGGTGTTGTAATTATTTTTGGATGTGACGCCTGAACAGATATATCGGTGTGATTTAAGAAGGTGCTTATTGCAAATGGATTTCCGTAAACGGCCCGATACAAGTCTTGACTTTTGAGGATAAAGGTATATGATAAAGGGTAACAAAAAGGCACATACGTGAGAGGAGTGGGAGTTATGGAAAAAAAGAATCTGGACTGGGCAAATATCGGTTTCGCGTATCAGGAGACAGATAAGAGATTTGTTGCCAATTATAAGAATGGCGAATGGGACGATGGAGCGCTCACATCGGAAGCGAATATTACGATGAATGAGTGTGCCGGTGTGCTACAGTATGCGCAGACCTGTTTCGAGGGATTAAAGGCGTATACAACGGAAGACGGGCATATCGTTACGTTCCGTCCGGACCTGAACGCACAGCGTATGGAAGATTCTTGTATGAGACTGGAAATGCCGGTGTTTCCGAAAGAACGTTTCGTGCAGGCTGTGACGGATGTGGTAGCGGCCAACGAAGCATATGTTCCGCCCTATGGTTCCGGTGCAACGCTTTATATCAGACCTTATATGTTTGGCATATCTCCTGTAATTGGGGTGAAACCGGCGCAGGAATATCAGTTTAGAATTTTTACCACTCCTGTGGGTCCTTATTTTAAGGGCGGTGCGAAACCGTTGACAATCAAAGTGAGTGATTTTGACAGAGCCGCACCGCGCGGTACGGGACATGTGAAGGCAGGTCTTAATTATGCTATGAGCCTGCATGCGATCATCACGGCGCATGAAGAGGGATTCGATGAGAATATGTATCTGGATGCCGGTACCAGGACCAAGGTAGAGGAGACCGGCGGTGCCAATTTCCTGTTTGTGACCAAGGATAATAAGGTGGTAACACCGAAGTCCGACAGTATCCTGCCGTCCATTACAAGACGCTCCCTGATGGTGGTGGCCAGGGATTATCTGGGGCTTGAAGTGGAAGAGCGAGAGGTTGATTTCGCGGAAGTGAAGGATTTCGCAGAGTGCGGGCTGTGCGGTACGGCGGCAGTGATCTCTCCGGTAGGGAAAGTGGTGGATCATGGCAGGGAAATCGCGTTCCCAAGCGGCATGGAGGAAATGGGACCGATTACGAAGAAGTTGTATGATACGCTGACAGGTATTCAGATGGGCCGCATCGAAGCACCCGAAGGCTGGATCTATGTGATCAAATAAGAGAAACGGTATTGACAGTTTGACTGCAGTGGAGGAAAACAAAGGAGAGGGATTAGGTTGGCGCCGCAGGGCATGCAATTTAATCCCTTTTTGACGGATACGGATAATATAGGGTTTACCTTTAAAGAAGAGGACAGATAACACATATGTATGAGAAAATTCGGGAAGAATATCCCTATTTATATGAGACACATCTGCACACATCACAGGCCAGTGCTTGTGCCAGAAGCACCGGGGCAGAAATGGCAAGAGCTTGTAAGGAATACGGCTATACCGGTATCTTTGTGACGGATCATAACTGGGGAGGCAATACCACCATAGATGCAAGGCTTGACTGGAATGCATGGGTGGATCAGTTTAGTCTGGGGTATGAGCAGGCCAGGCAGGAGGGAGAGAGGATCGGTCTGGACGTGTTCTTCGGCTATGAGGCCGGTTATGATGGTACGGAGTTTTTACTGTATGGGATTGACAAAGTTTGGATGAAAGAACACCCGGAATTACGTTCTGTCACAGTGGAGGAACAATATGCGCTGGTGCATGAAGCAGGCGGGCTTGTGATGCACGCCCATCCTTTCCGGGAGGAAGCTTATATTCCCAGGGTGCGCCTTTTCCCGGACTGGGTGGACGGCGTAGAGGGGATCAATGCGGCACATCATCAGTATTTCGGCATCGGGCGTGACAAGAGAGGGTTTGACCGGAGTGCCATTGCCTATGCCAGAGAGCATCACTTCCCTATGAGTGCAGGGTCCGACATCCACTCTACGGCACTGTTTGGCGGCGGTGTAGCCTTCCGAACAAGACTGTCCTCTCCACAGGAGTATGTGCAGGCAATCTTACGAAATGAGGACCGCGTGCTGACAGACGGCAAGTTTTGGTATGATAAGGATGGTAACAAAATAGAGTAGATTTGAGAGGTATCATAATATAGCAGAAACGGAGATTTTATGAGAAAAAGACAGTATTCCAGGATAGCCGCACTGTGTCTGGCGGCGGCACTGGCAGCGGCGGGCGTGACAGGCTGCGGATCCGGTGAGGGAATCGGAACCAAGGTGGTGCTTACCACGGGATTTGATAAGGACGAGATTTTCAGGATTGAGACCAGTACCTGTACGATTCCGGAACTGATGGTATATCTCACCACGATTCAGAACCGGTATGAGAGTGTTTACGGTACGGAGATCTGGAACACCATCGCAGACGGTGTGACTCTGGAGGAAAATGTTAAAAATATTGCACTGGCACAGATCGCTCAGATTAAGACCATGAATCTGATGGCTGAAAAGTATGAGGTGAATCTGGACGATGAGGAGAAAGCCTGGGCGGAAAATGCGGCGAAGTCCTATTATGAGACGTTAAATGAGAGAGAGATTGAACTGATGGGAGTGTCCGAAAAGCTGATCGAGGAGCTTTATACGGAACTTGCGCGGGCAGAGAAGATGTATCAATATACCATCAAGGATATCAATCCGGAGATCAGTGATGATGAGGCCAGAACCATTACGGTACAGCATATCCTGATCAAGACTTACGCTTTGGACGGAACGGGCAAGAAGATTGAGTATACGGAAAACGCCAGGCGGGAAGCTTACGATAATGCGCGCGAGGCATTGAAGCTTGCCAGAGAGGAAGATGCAGACTTTGATGAACTGATCCGTAAGTACAGTGAGGATGATAAGGGCACATATTCTTTCGGAAAAGGGGAGATGGATCCCGCTTTTGAGGAGGCCGCCTTTAATCTGGGGACGGGAGAAATCAGCGATATCGTGGAGACAGAATACGGATATCATATCATCAAATGTATCAACACCTTTGACAGGGAAGAGACTGACGCCAACAAGATCAAGATCGTTGAACAGCGAAGAGAAGAGGCTTTCGGGAGAGAGTATGATGCCTACGTGGATACGCTTACGCGGAATCTGAATGAGGATCTGTGGAACACTGTGGGATTTATTCATGATGAAGATGTGGCCACGCAGAATTTCTTTGAGGTGTATTCGCAATACTTTGGAGCCTGGAATCATTGAGGCAAAAGGAAGTAAAGCAGGCTGAAAACGGATTTTAGAAAAAGTTTATAATTCCGCAAACCCGCATAAAATCGATATATTCCGAAAATTATTAGCACTCTGTTTAAATGAGTGCTAATTTTGTCTTGACTTCTATTTTGGAGGGTATTAAACTATTTCACAGGTAGAAAGCAGAACGAGGGCCGCAGATGCGGCCGGATGAAACGAATACGGAAAGGAATGTGAGGAAAATTATGGAAGCAAAACATGGTAATCTATCAATCAACAGCGACAATATATTTCCAATCATCAAGAAGTGGCTGTACTCTGATCACGATATCTTTTTCAGGGAACTGATCTCCAATGGCTGCGATGCCATCACGAAGCTTAAAAAACTTGATATGATGGGTGAGTATGCGCTGCCGGACGACTATAAGGCGAAGATACAGGTTATCGTGAATCCGGAGGAGAAGACGCTCAAGTTCATAGATAATGGTATCGGTATGACGGCGGAGGAAGTGGAGGAATATATTAACCAGATCGCTTTCTCGGGCGCGGCTGATTTTATTGAGAAATATAAGGACAAAGCAAATGACGACCAGATCATCGGACATTTCGGACTTGGATTCTATTCGGCCTTTATGGTGGCGGACGAGGTGCATATTGATACCCTTTCTTACCGGGAGGGTGCCAAGGCTGTACACTGGGAATGTGATGGCGGCACGGAGTTTGACATGGAAGAGGGAAGCTACAGTGAAGTAGGTACGCAGATCACCCTCTTTATCAACGAGGACTGTCTGGAATTTTGCAATGAATATAAGGCAAGGGAAGTCATTAAGAAGTATTGCTCTTTCATGCCGACAGAGATTTATCTTTCCAAGGCAAACAATACGGAAACCCAGATCATCAAGGCGGAAGAAAAGTTAGATACCGATGAAGTGGTAGAGGAGATTGCAAAGGAGAAGGAGGAGGACGAGCAGAAACTCAAGATCAAGAAACGTCCGGAACTGCTCAATGAGACACATCCTTTGTGGGCAAAGCATCCCAACGAGTGCACGAAAGAGGAATATCTGGAATTCTACAGAAAAGTATTCCAGGATTATAAGGAGCCGTTGTTCTGGATTCATCTGAATATGGATTATCCCTTTAATATGAAGGGTATTCTGTACTTCCCGAAAATCAACATGGAGTATGAATCCATCGAGGGCACCATCAAACTCTATAATAACCAGGTCTTTATCGCGGATAATATCAAAGAGGTCATCCCGGAGTTCCTGTTGTTGTTAAAGGGTGTGATCGATTGTCCGGATCTGCCGTTAAATGTATCCAGAAGCGCGCTGCAAAACGATGGTTTTGTCAAGAAGATCAGCGAGTATATCACCAAGAAGGTGGCGGATAAACTTTCCGGCATGTGTAAGACCGAGAAAGAAGAGTATGAGAAATACTGGGATGATATCAGTCCCTTTATCAAATTTGGATGCTTAAAGGATGATAAGTTCTGCGAGAAGATGACGGATTACATCCTCTTTAAGAATCTGGACGGCAACTATATGACGCTGCCGGAGTGTCTGGAGGTCAATAAGACGGATCCGGACGAGGCGGATGAAGCTGCGTCTGATACAGGCGCACAGGCCGGTGCTGTGGATGAGAACGGCGAGAAGGTGGAAGCCGAGGTCGTGGATGAGAACGGTGAGAAAGCGGAAGCCGAGGTCGTGGATGAGAATGGGGAAAAGGCAGAAACCGGTGCGGTAGATGAGAACGGTGAAAAGGTAGAAGCCGAAGTGGTTGATGCGGATGGAGAACCCCTTGACGATGTAGAGGAGTCCGAAGAGGAGAAGAAAGAAAAAGTCATCTACTATGTGACCGATGAGAAGCAGCAGAGCCAGTACATCAACATGTTTAAGGCAGCCAAGATGGATGCGGTGATTTTGAATCACAATATCGATCAGCCTTTTGTATCTCAGCTTGAGGCGAAGAATGAGGGTATTAAGTTCCAGCGTATTGACGCGGATCTGACAGATACCTTTAAGGCCAAGACGTCCAAAAAAGCCGAGAAAGAGATGGAAGAACAGGCAGAAGCTGTGGCCAAACTGATGAAGAAGGTTCTCAAGAAAGATGCCATCAAGGTGAAGATTGAGAAGCTTAAGAATAAGAAGATTTCTTCCATGATCACTCTCTCCGAGGAGAGCCGCCGGATGCAGGATATGATGAAGATGTATTCCATGCAGGGTATGGGCGGTATGGATATGGGCATGTTCGGCAAGGAAGGCGAGACACTGATCCTCAACGCGAACCATCCGCTGGTACAGTATGTGATCGAGCATCAGGACGGCGACAATGTAAAGATGATCTGCGAACAGCTTTATGATCTGGCGCTCTTACAGCAGGCGCCCTTAGAGCCTGAGGCAATGACCAAGTTTGTGGCAAGAAGCAATGATATTATGATGTTGTTGACGAAATAAGGAATGATAAAAGACCGGTTACAGCGCCAGAGACGGCGGAGGAACCGGTCTTTTGCGGTTTGTGTATCAACCAGGTTCCGCAATCCGGCTGACGCCCACATAGATTTCTGAAATCTTGTACCAGGTGGGATAATCCACGATGCCTGACTGGGGCAGGTTAAAGATTCTCTGGAAAGTCCGTACTGCATTGGCGGTGGCGGAGCCATAGACACCATCAGCCGCAATCCGCGGAATGGCGGGATAGTTCTGGGCGATACGGTTTAGCTGCTGTTGTATCTGCAGAACCTTATCACCGGAAGCTCCTATATTCAGGTTATAGCCGGGCCAGGAGGAGGGAACGCCGGATACGGCCACGGCGCTGTTGATGTACATGTCACTGCCGTAGTAATAGCGTATGATTTCGATGGGAGAGTAACCTTCGTCACCCAGATATTTGGAGCCCCACTGGCTTAAACCGTTGCAGGTTACATTTTTGCCGTCACAGTAGGAGGTAAAGATAGGCTGGCGCACACCCGGGCGGGAGAGGTAGTTGGCAAAGATGCTGTCAACTAGTCTGTCGATATTGCTGTAAATATTCCGCCCGCGGATCCATTTCTGATCGTAGGCGGTGGAGGAGGTGATGGTAAAGTTATAGCCTTTGTTCCGATACCATTCCGTGTATACTCTGTTCAGGGTAAAAGACATGATGGCCAGCGTGTTGGCATAGATCGCGTTTTCCGGCCAGGTGGCATAAATTTCCGAAGAGACCACATTTTTGATGTAGTCGCGGTAGCGGACATAATAGTTGCCGGCAGTGGAATCTGAGGGCACGCCATCGTGAACGATGATAAACTCAGGTATGACGACACGGCTTAAGACAATCTCTCCGGATTCGTCCATTGGCTTGATTTCGTCTTCCGGGATCTTGGGCGGATAGTCGCCGTAAAGGGTATGGTCGGGAATGGCAATGATATCTTCCTGTTCCTGTGCCATTTCAGTGGGGGTCATTTCGATATTCTGGACGGCCGTCACATCCGGCAGTACTTCCACGCCGGATACGATGACCGGCTCATACCCGGGAGCCGTGACGGATATCGTGTATTCGGAATACGGCATGGGTGAATTGGGGGTGAGGCTGTACTGCAGGGGCGGCGTTTTCAGATCGATGAGATCAGTCTGTCCGGAGGAATTGGTGGTAAGATTTTCAACAGTACTGTCCGGTTCCCCGGTAAAGGAGATGTTGATGGATGCGTTCTGTATGGGAATCAGACCTACGTTGGCAGTCACATTAATCTGCAGCCGGCCGGTAGTATCCTCTCCGTTTTGTGCATACTTTAAGATGTTTTCTTCCATTTGATACCTCATCTGTTTTGTTGCTTTTCACGTTTTATGCCGGTTCGGGCGTTACTTTTGTTCACCAGTGAAAAGCGACAGCTACTTTGTTACTGTTAGGGTATGCAATTAAGGTTGCACATGCTACCTTATAAATGGTATACTATTATCAGTATGGTCATATTACTTTTTATGTGAAAATCCCAACATGGGGAGTGGAAACGTGAGACAGGTAATAGAAGAAATATTACATGGCAAATTTAATTTTGAGAACGGATCTCTGGATTTTTCCTGCCCGCGCATCGAGTTGTCGCTCCATGCAGACACAGCTTGTGAGGGATTTTTTTTGGTATACGGGCCTAGGGGGCAGGTGACGGAAGGGCATGTGGTTTCTTCCGATCTGCGCATGGAGTGTGTCACGAAGACTTTCAGCGGCAGCCAGGATGAGATATTGTACCGGTTTGACGCGCAGGGGATGGAAGTGGGGGAAGAGGTCAAAGGAAGCTTTCATGTGATTTCTAATCACGGGGAGTATTATCTGCCCTTCACGGTATCTATCATGCCCGAGGTGATCACATCCAGTCTTGGAACGATCAAGAATCTGTTTCACTTTACCAATCTGGCGAAGAGCTGCTGGGAAGAGGCGGTGAAACTCTTTTATTCCAGAGCGTTTCAGAGTGTTTTTACAGGCAATGACAGACAGCATTATGCGGCTTACAAGGGGCTTAGCGCAGTGCCCGGCAATGAGCATAATATGGAGGAATTCCTCTTAGAGATCAATAAGAAGAAACCCGTGGAATATATTCCGGAAGAGAAAGAGATCAAGATTGAGGATCCTCTTGAGACCACCCGGTATGCGCTGGTAGTCAATCGAAACGGCTGGGGATATACCCGTCTGCGCATTGCGGTGGAGGGCGACTTCTTGCAGGTGAAAGAGGATGAGGTGTCGGATTCCGCTTTCCTGGGGAACATTTACCGTGTCTATTATTATGTGGAACATGAGAAACTGCATGCCGGCAACAATTATGGTGCCATCTTGCTGATGCAGGAGCATGAGACGATCAGGATACCGGTCACGGTGGTCCAGAGCACGACGGGCAAGAAGCTTTTGGGGTTACACAGGGAGAAGAAACAGCTCACGGTAGAAGTGATGGCCTATTACCAGGCGTTTCGTTTAAAAAAGATCGGGACCAGGACCTGGCTTACGGAGACCAATAAGCTGCTTAGCCGCCTGGTGGAGATTGATGATAAGGATATAGCGGTGAAGCTTTTCAGCGCGCAGATGCTTCTGACGGAGGAGCGTTATAATGAGGGCAGATGGCTGATCGAGAAGCAGAAGGAGCAGGTGGAGGAAAGGAAGGATACGGATCCGGCATTATGGTGTTATTATCTGTATCTGACCACACTTTACAGCAAAGACGATCATTACGTGGATGAGGCAGCGGATGTGGTGGCGGGTGTCTATGAACGCAACCGGGGCAACTGGCGGATTGCATGGCTTTTGTTATATCTTTCCGAAGAGTATGTGAAAAGTCCTTCGCGTAAGTGGGTTCTTTTGCAGGAGTTGTTCGACCATCACTGTACTTCACCGGTCATTTACATAGAGGCATGGAATCTGATCCGTGCGAATCCGGCTATGCTCTTAAAGCTGGATGCTTTTGAGCAGCAGGTATTGAATTATGCAGTCAAGAACGACCTTCTGAAAGAGGAAGTGATCCGTCAGGTCGTCTATCTGGCACAGCACCAGCGGGGATATTCGCTAAATCTGTATAAAATTCTCGCAGGATGCTATGAGAAAATGCCGGACAGTGAGATTCTGCATGCCATCTGTACCCTGCTTATCAAGGAAAACTGCTGCGGGGAGGCGTACTTCAAATGGTATCAGGCAGGGGTGGAGGAGAATCTTCGGATCACCCGGCTTTATGAGTACTATATGATGTCTATTTCTCTGGATTACGACGGACCGCTGCCGAAGATGATCTTAATGTATTTTGCCTATCAGAGTGATCTGCATTATGAGATTACAGCGTATCTATATGCTTATGTATACAGACACAGGGAGGAAATGCCGGATATTTATATCAATTATACGGCCGCTATGGAACGCTTTGTGCTGGAACAGATTAAGCGGGGCCGGATCAGTAAGGATCTGGCGTACCTTTACCGCCACATGATCAGTCTGCCCATGATTGATGAGGAGAGTGCACAGTCTCTGGCATCGCTTCTCTTTGTGCGGGAGATCAGGGTGGACTCCGATAAGATCAAAGAGGTCATCCTGTCTTATCCTTATCGGATGGATCAGAAGATCTATCCGGTTACGGCAGGCAGGGCGCTGGTGCCGGTCTATGATTCTGACTGCAAGATCCTTCTGGGAGATGGGGAGGGAAACCGTTACACCGTGAGTGTGGCGTACCGAGCGGAGGCGTTATTGAACCCGGTCAGGCTTGCCCTGATGATAGCTCCTTTTGTGCGTGATCATCTGGGGTATGCGATTTACAGGTGTTATGAATATCAGAATATGCTTATCGTACAAGATGACAATGTAGATCTCTTTGCGCTGCTTGCAAAGTCGGAGCGGATCGAGAAGGATGTCAGGCGTACGATCCGCAGGATGTTAGTTGATTTTTATTATGAAAAAGACCGGATGCGGGAACTGGATGATTATCTGCTGTCCCTGCACCCGGAAGAAATATTGCCGAAAGACCGCAAAGAAGTTGTCCGTTGTATGGTGAACCGCGGCATGTACGAGGAGGCCTATGAATGGGTATGCCGCTATGGCCCGTATCATATAGATGCCAAGACGCTGCTGAAACTGTGCAGCAGACTGCTGGATCTTCTTGAGATTGAAGAAGACCCTCTGATGACAGGCGTGCTCTTCTACGTGGTGCAGAAGGGAAAGTACGATGACAATATTCTCAAATATCTGGTGCGCTATTTTAATGGCAGCATCAAGGATATGCGGGATGTGTGGAAGACGGCGGAGGCTTTCGGTGTGGATACCTATGGGTTGTGTGAGCGTATGATCGTCCAGATGCTCTACACGGGTGCCCATGTGGGAGAAAAGATAGAGATTTTCCGTTCCTATAATAAGAGCGGCGGCAACGAGCGGCTCAGGTCAGCGTTTTTATCCCAGTGCTGTTATGATTATGCCGTGAACGAACAGATCATAGAGCCTTATGTATTTGAGAGTGTCCTGCAGTTACATCTGGAGGGGGCACCGCTTCATATCGTATGTAAGATTGCGTGTCTTCGCCATTATGCGGAGAACCGTCAGGAGCAGACGAATCTGATCCGGAAGGTCTGCGCAGAATTCCTGGAAGACCTTCTGGCAAAACAGATTGTTATGCCGTTTTACAAAGATTATCAGGGCTTCCTGCCGCAGATGGATGCCTGGCTGGATAAAACGATGGTGGAATACCGGGTCAGCCCCGGGGGCAGGGCAGTCATACATTATGTGATTCAAAGTGAGGGCAGTGAAGAGACGGAATACTGCAAAGAAGAGATGCGGGATATGTTTGGAGGCATCTGTGTCAAGGAGTTCGTCCTGTTCTTCGGAGAAAGGCTGCAATATTATATCACCGAGGAGACAGAGAGCGGCGAGCAGTTGACCAAGAGCGGCACCATCAATAAGAGTGATATCGGACAGGAGAACTTGGAGAGCCGGTTTTCGATGCTGAATGATATTATGATCGGCAAAACGCTGCAGGATTATGATACGGTGGACAGTCTGCTGCAGGAATACTACAGACAGGAACACATGGTAGAGCAGATATTTATGCGGCTTCGATAAAGAGGAATAAAGGGCAGAGGATATGTTCTTAGAACGCAGGGAAGAGGGCAAACTGCATAAGGGAAGTGTGCTGGTGGGGTATGATTTGGGAGACCAATACTCGCAGATCAGTTACTGTGTCTTTGGCAATGAGGATGTGGAGACGGTTGCCACAGTGGTCGGGACAAAGCAGTATAATATTCCCACAGTGTTATGTAAACGAAAAGGGGTCAACCAGTGGTTCTACGGCAAGGACGCGGTGAAAAGCGGCGAAGAGGAAGACATGTTTCCTGTGGAAAATCTCCTGTCCGCAGCGAGAAAAGGAGAGAAAATCCAACTTGATGAAGAATCCTACGATCCTATGGCGTTAGTGACGCTCTTTATGCGGCGCAGTCTGACACTGATGAATCTGATCGCGCCGATCGAGAATATAACAGCGATCATGTTTACCGTGGATGAACTGGACGACCGCATGGTAGAGATCCTGGCACAGGCGGCAGCCAATCTGAACTTGAAGACTTCTCATATTTATTTCCAGAGTCATACAGAGAGTTTCTATTCCTTTATGCTGCATCAGCCGCCGGAACTGTGGACTTATCAGGTGATCGCCTGTGAACATGACGGCAGGCGGCTCAAGACATACCGCATGGAATGCAACAAGCGTACAACGCCCATTGTGACGTTGATTGAGGAACAGATTTATGAAACGGTTGTGATTCCGGAGGAAGATGAGGAGGAGCAGGTCAAACGGGATGTCCGTCGTCTGGCGGACGAGCGATTTCTGGGGATTTTGGAAAAGATGTGTGAGGGACACATTACTTCCAGTGCCTATCTTCTGGGGGACGGCTTCCGGGAGAACTGGCACGAGCGCTCTTTACAGTTTCTGTGCCTCAACAGACGGGTCTTTCAGGGCAATAACCTTTTTAGCAGGGGTGCGGTATATGGCATTTTAGAGAAACTGGATCCTGGCGAGGCAGGCTTAAGCCATGTGTTTCTGGGAAAGGACAAGCTTAAGTCCAACATCGGCATGCATGTGATGCGGCAGGGGAAAGAGTCTTATTTTGCACTTCTGGATGCCGGGGAAAACTGGTATGAGATACACAGGGAATGTGAGTTCCTGTTCGGGCCTGTGAAGACACTGGAATTTATCGTCACGCCGCTAACGGGTAAAAATGTGGAGACGAAAGAGATACCGCTTGACGGGGTAAAGGAGACCGGCGCACCGTTTACCAGATATGCACTGGAGGTGTGGATGAGTTCGGCGGACACGGTACAGATGAAAGTGACGGATTTGGGATTCGGGGAGCTTTTCCCGTCCAACGGACAGGTGTGGGAGAATTCTTTCCAGGTCTCTTGAGGATGTGGTAGAAGGTGGCATGCGTATGAGTCATATGATTTTGGGAACCGGCAGATATGCCGAGCGTCCTTATTATGTGGATAGATTTTATGTAAACCTATATTCGGTGGAAGAATTGTGTTATCTGCTGGTGGATAAGGCGGAAATGCTGGATCAGGAGATTATGCAGCGGGATATGGTGCGCTGGCTGGATGAGGAGTGCGGTCTGGACGAACTTGCCCATGCCCTTTATGCGCTTCTGAATCAGAAGGGTTCTACCGTTGCTTATGTGGGTACAATATTAGAGTATGTGAACCTCTATTCTCCTGAGGTGATTTCCAGGACAGAGGAGATCGTGCGCAACAATGACGGACTGAGTCCCTATGAGAGGCACAAGGCGAAGGCAGATTATCTGTTAAAGGAGCGCCGGTATTTTACGGCGATGGAGCAGTATCACAGTCTGCTTGCCGTGCTTTCTGATACGGATAGGCTCTTGCAGGCAAAGATTTATCACAATATGGGTGCTGCCTGTGCGGGGATGTTTATGTATGAACGGGCGGCCGACTGGTTTTTGAAATCACATGAGATAGACGGCAGGAAGGAGAGTATGCTGATGTATCTGGCTGCGCAGCGTATGAGCCGTTCGGATAAGGACTATATTGATTATATTGCCGGGCATCCGGAATATCATGACGCCTCTTTGAAAGTGGAACGTATGATGGAACAGGCCCAGGGCGCTTTTGAGGGATCGGATGAGAATCGTATGCTGGTGACCTTACAAGTATTCAAGGAGGAAGGAAACGGGTTGTTCGGCAACACGGCGCCGTATTATAACGAAATTGAACGGCTGACAACGAGTTTGAAAGAGAAATATCGGGAGTACACCGCATAAGTTAATGATGGGAGACGGAAATGGGATTTTGGAAGCAATTACTGGCCAGGTTTCGGAGAAATTCCTATGAGGATTTTGAGGAAGAGGTCTGGGACGAAGAAGAGTCTGCAAGGCAGATAGACTATACGAACAAAGAGCAGCGAAATGATTATGTGAGAAACTGTCTGGAAAAGATGGGAGACGCCACAAAAGAGTTGGAGAATCTCACATTTGAATATAATATGGTAACTTCTTATCTGAAAGATATGGAGGAGATCGAGGCACTGCCTCCGGAGGAGAGCGAACAGCTTAAGGAGTGCGCCAAGCGAGTTTCGCTTTTGCAGGACAGTAAGGCCAACTTTATGGGACGGCCGCACCGGATCACAGACGAGAAATACCGCATGATAGAGCGGATTGAGGATCAGATTGAAGAGGGCTATCAGAAGATTACCGAGGCGGAGGAGTATCAGGATTTGATCCGCAAAGACTTAAACCGTCTGGACGGTGAGAAACATGCTTATCTGTACCGTAAGAACGAGGTCATGCGGCTGATCGCGGATACCAAGGGGATGGCGGTTATCTGTGTGGTGGCGCTGGGTTTATGCGTGCTGCTCCTTGCACTGTTACAGTTTTTCCTGGATATGGATACACAGATGGGATATTTTCTGGCGGCGGGAGCTTCGGCTCTGGCAATCACGCTCATCTATGTGAAGCATGTGGATGCCAGGCGGGAACTTCGCCGGGTGGAGACCGGGATCAATAAGATCATTCTCTTACAGAATAAAGTGAAGATACGTTATGTAAACAATACGAACCTGTTGGATTATCTCTATATGAAATATGGGGTCAAAAGCGCCCAGGAACTAACGCAGATGTGGGAGAACTATAAGATTGAGAAGGAAGAGCGGGAGAAGTTCAGGCGGGCGGAACTGGATCTGGACTATTGTCAGCAGGAGTTGTTAACCATGTTAAAATGCTATCAGATTCAGGATCCGGCTATCTGGCTGCATCAGACAGAGGCCATTTTGGATCATAAGGAAATGGTGGAGATCCGCCATAACCTGATTATCAGAAGACAGTCTCTCAGGCGGCGGATGGATTATAATAAGGAAGTGGTGGCCGGTTCTTCCCAGAAGGAGATTAAGGAACTGGTGGAGAAATATCCGCAGTATGCCAAAGAGATTATGAAAACAGTGGAGGAATACGAAGAGAAATTTCAGGGATAGACAATACTAAGGGAATATAGGGAGCGGCGATCTGTTGTCTGTGGAGAGACGGCGGAAATCCAATAAAAGGAAGGGTTAATTGAATATGCAGCAGACAGATAAGCTTTCTGAGGAGTGCGGCGTTTTTGGCATCTATGATTTTGACGGCGGCGACGTGGCTTCCACGATCTACTATGGACTGTTCGCCCTGCAGCACAGAGGACAGGAAAGCTGCGGTATCGCGGTCAGTGATACGGACGGCCCCAAGGGAAAGGTCTTAAGTGTCAGGGAAATGGGGCTTTTGAACGAGAACTTTACAACGGACACACTTAAGAAACTGAAAGGGGATATCGGCGTGGGTCATGTGCGGTATTCTACCGCCGGCAGCAGTACGAGGGAGAATGCGCAGCCGCTTGTCCTCAATTATGTAAAAGGGACGCTGGGGCTTGCCCACAACGGCAATCTCATCAATGCGCTGCAGCTTCGCAGGGAACTGGAATATTCCGGTGCAATCTTTCAGACGACGATTGATTCAGAGGTCATTGCCTATCATATAGCCAGACAGCGGCTGAAAAGCAAATCGGTGGAGGAAGCCGTGGGGCGTGCCATGAAGAAGATCAAAGGAGCCTATTCCCTGATCGTCATGTCTCCCCGCAAACTGATCGGTGCCAGAGATCCTTACGGGTTTAAGCCGCTTTGTATCGGCAGGCGTGACAATGCCTATATTCTGGCATCCGAGACTTGTGCGCTGGATACCATTGGCGCAACGTTTGTGCGGGATGTGGAACCGGGGGAGATCGTGACCATTTCTCCGGAAAAAGGCATCGAATCAGACCGGAGTATGTGCCTGGCGCCGGAATGTCAGGGGAGATGTGTGTTTGAGTATATCTATTTTGCAAGACCAGACAGCAGGATCGATGGCGTGAGCGTCTATGAATCCCGGATCCGGGCGGGACGGTTTCTGGCCATGGATTCTCCCGTGGAAGCGGATCTGGTAGTGGGTGTGCCGGAATCCGGCAATTGTGCGGCGCTTGGCTATGCGATGGCATCTGGCATTCCTTACGGACAGGCTTTTGTCAAAAATACTTATGTGGGACGGACATTTATTCAGCCGGGTCAAAAGAGCCGGGAGAGCAGCGTACAAGTGAAACTCAATGCCATCAGGGAAGCCGTGGAAGGGAAAAGGATCATCATGATTGATGATTCTATCGTGAGAGGGACCACTTCGGACCGTATCGTCAGGATGTTGCGGGAAGCGGGGGCGAAGGAAGTACATATGCGGGTCAGCTCGCCGCCCTTTTTGTATCCTTGTTATTTTGGGACCGATGTGCCGTCCCAGGATCAGTTGATCGCTTATGAACGCACGGTGGAAGAAGTGCGGCAGATCATCGGGGCGGATACGCTCGGCTATCTGCGGCTTGAGAGACTGCAGGAACTGGCAGGCGGCCGGTCCATCTGTGTAGGATGCTTTACAGGAAACTATCCGCTTAAGCCTCCGGTGGAGGATATCCGCGGAGAATATGATAAATAGAAGTGTGAGAATAAGAATAAAATAAACGGCGGAAAGGCGAGGAATAAGATGATGAGTACAGACAAATATGTAAGCCCTTTATCGGAGCGTTATGCCAGTGAGCAGATGCAGTATATCTTTTCACCGGATATGAAGTTCAGGACTTGGAGGCGGTTGTGGATCGCTCTGGCGGAGACGGAGATGGAGCTGGGACTGAGTCAGAACGGCCAGCCGGTAATCACACAGGAACAGATCGATGAGCTCAAAGCCCATGCGGAGGATATCAATTATGAGGTGGCCAAAGCCCGGGAGAAAGAAGTGCGGCATGATGTGATGAGTCATGTGTATGCTTATGGGAAACAGTGCCCGAAGGCGGCCGGTATCATCCATCTGGGTGCCACATCCTGTTATGTGGGAGATAACACGGATATTATAGTGATGACGCAGGCGCTGAAGCTGGTCAAAAAGAAGCTGGTTAATGTGATCGCAGAGCTGGCGAAGTTTGCAGATACGTATAAAGAACTGCCCACCCTGGCATTTACCCATTTCCAGCCCGCACAGCCAACGACTGTGGGCAAGCGTGCCACACTCTGGGCACAGGAGTTTTGTCTGGATCTGGAAGATCTCGACTATGTGCTCTCCACCATGAAGCTTCTGGGGTCAAAGGGAACGACCGGGACACAGGCTTCTTTCCTGGAACTGTTTGACGGCGACCAGGAGACCATTGACAAGATAGATCCCATGATCGCGAAGAAGATGGGATTCGAGAAATGCTATCCCGTATCCGGACAGACTTACTCCCGCAAGGTGGATACCAGAGTCTGCAATGTACTGGCGGGCATAGCGGCTTCTGCCCATAAGATGTCCAATGATATCAGGCTTTTGCAGCACCTCAAAGAAGTGGAGGAACCCTTTGAGAAGAGCCAGATCGGGTCTTCCGCCATGGCTTATAAGAGAAATCCCATGAGGAGTGAGCGTATCGCTTCTTTGGCCCGGTTCGTGATGGTGGATGCCTTAAACCCGGCTATCACCTCCGCAACCCAGTGGTTTGAGCGGACGTTAGACGATTCTGCCAATAAGAGGCTTTCCATTCCGGAAGCTTTTCTGGCAGTGGACGGAATCCTGGATCTGTGCCTGAATGTGGTAGATGGTCTGGTGGTATACGATAAAGTCATTACCAGACGCCTGATGAGTGAGCTGCCCTTTATGGCAACGGAAAATATCATGATGGATGCCGTTAAGATGGGCGGCAACAGACAGGAGCTGCACGAGAAGATCAGGGAGTTGTCCATGATTGCCGGAGCCAATGTGAAGCGTGAGGGGAAGGAAAATAACTTGCTGGAACTGATCGCCGCAGACCCTGCATTCAATATGAGCGAAGAGGATCTGCAAAAGACCATGGATCCGTCCCGATATGTGGGACGTGCGCCCTTGCAGGTGGAGAAGTTCTTAGCGGAGATTGTGAACCCGATTCTTTCGGAAAATAAAGAACTTCTGGGCATGAAGGCGCAGATCCATGTATAATTAATAGTAAAAGCGGACAGTTTCATAGAACACAAGCGATATGGTATGCGGCAGTTCATCCAGGTTAGTCTGGACGAACTGCCGATTTTTTGATGGGTGAAAAATCGTTAAATAGAACTTGCAGGACAGAGCCTGATGTGTTAGATTAGAAAGAAACATAATTAGGGGTAAAGACGAATGATGGAAACGGAACAGGATTTTGAAAAGACAGCGATGCGTGTGTCTGCTGTCAGTATTGCAGCGAACTTCGTGTTGACGGTGTTTAAGCTTGTAGCCGGTGTGATTGCGCACTCAGGCGCGATGATTTCTGATGCCATCCATTCCGCATCGGATGTGTTCAGTACCATTGTGGTTATCATAGGGATCAGAATCTCCAGAAGGGACTCGGATAAGGATCATCCTTACGGCCATGAGCGCCTGGAATGTGTGGCGGCGATTGTGCTTGCCACAATCCTTGCAGCGACAGGTCTGGGGATAGGCGCTTCAGCACTCAGGAAGATAACGGGCGGTGATTATGCGGCGCTTGCCGTGCCGGGGATACTGGCCCTTGTGGCGGCTGTGGTTTCTATTCTGGTCAAGGAGGGGATGTATCAGTACACCAAGATCAGTGCGAAACGGATCGACTCCAGCGCGCTGATGGCGGATGCCTGGCATCACCGCTCCGATGCCCTCTCTTCCGTGGGAGCTCTGATCGGTATCGCAGGCGCGCGGCTTGGATTTCCCATCTTAGACCCGGTGGCCAGTCTGGTAATCTGCTTCTTTATCGAGAAGGCGGCTTATGATATCTTTATGGATGCAGTGGATAAGATGGTAGATAAGGCCTGCGATGAACAGACGGAGAAGGAACTGGAGACATGTGCGCTTGCGCAGGAGGGCGTGCTGGGGGTGGATCTTCTGCACACCCGCGTCTTTGGCAATAAGATTTATGTGGATATCGAAATCTGCGCGGACGGAAGCATGACGCTTGGCTGTGCCCACGGGATCGCGGAACACGTTCATGATTCTATTGAGAAGAATTTCCCGAAAGTGAAGCATATTATGGTGCATGTGAACCCCGTAGAAGTCCCGCGCAAGACCCCCTGAGAAAAAAGAGTTACCATCCATACCCTAAAAAGTGCGATGTATTCCAAAAGTCACACTTTTTAGGTTTTTTTTATTATAATGTGATTGTGTCAGTCACGGTGGGCCTCCATTTCGAGTGTGCCCTGTGCTTAACCTTGACAAAGCAGACTGCATGTATCTTGACCCATACATGGACTGCTGCTGAGTCTACCCCTTAAAACGATAAAACCTATGATTCAAGTACCTATACCTATAGACCTACGAGAACAGCGTACATCGTCTGGGGGTCCACCGTGGCTGACACAAAAGAACATGACGCGTATTGCGTCATGATGAGAAAAAGAATATAATTAGGAAGGACAACATCAGTTCTGGGAGGAGTACGGCAGCGTATCGCCAGTGTCTCGGTTCACACATTGTATATCCCGGAGGAACACTTGGCGGCTGATGTTGTCTTTTTTTGCTTTATAGGAAAATGCAGCAGTGACGATTTTTTGTATGACAGGAAATGATAATGTTCTTTTGGATGCTTTTGTAATTTTTCATATAATTCAAAATGTGTATTGACAAACAATTAAATAAGTGTTTAAATGTTCATATAATAAAAAGTAGAGATTACAAAATATATTATCAGGTTCATCAAAGGAATCCCATGAGAGAAATCCTGAGGGGTTTGCTTTTGACTGACAAGGAGGAAGGTATTATCATGACGAGAAAACAAAAAAAGGTTCTTATCAGAATTATCATTTCGGCGGTTCTGGTGATCGTGTGTCTTTTATTACCCATCGAGAACCCTTATCTGAGGCTTGGTATATTTATGGTGCCCTATCTGGTCATCGGCTATGACATCCTGCGTAAAGCCATACTGGGCGTGGTGCATGGAGAAGTATTTGATGAAAATTTCCTGATGGCAACGGCAACGGTGGGCGCCATTATTCTGGGAGAATATTTGGAGGGCGTGGCGGTGATGCTCTTTTATCAGATTGGGGAACTATTTCAGTCTTATGCAGTGGGGAAGAGCCGCAGGAACATTTCCAGCCTGATGGATATCCGGCCGGATTATGCCAATATAGAGGTGGACGGACAGATAGAGCAGGTGGATCCGGATGAGGTGGAGATCGGTACCGTCATTATTATACAGCCGGGCGAGAAGATACCGATTGACGGTGTGGTCATGGAGGGCAGTGCCTCCTTAAATACCAGTGCCCTGACAGGCGAGAGTCTGCCAAGAGAAGTAAAAGAGGGCGATGAAGTCATCAGCGGCTGTGTGAATATGTCAGGTGTATTAAAGATCCGCACCAATAAGGAATTTGGGGAGTCTACGGTCTCGAAGATTCTGGAACTGGTGGAGAATTCCAGCATGAAGAAATCAAGATCGGAGAATTTTATCACCCGGTTTGCCAGATATTATACGCCTGCCGTGTGTTATGGGGCGTTGGCGCTGGCGGTTCTTCCGCCGGTCTATCAGCTTATAACCAGGCAGGAGCCGTTATGGTCACTCTGGGTGACCAGGGCATTGACTACTTTAGTTATCAGTTGTCCCTGTGCGCTGGTAATCTCCATTCCCTTAAGCTTTTTTGGCGGGATTGGCGGTGCCTCTGCGAAGGGGATTCTGGTGAAAGGGTCTAACTATTTAGAAGCGCTTTCCGAGACGAAATATGTGGTCTGCGACAAGACGGGAACGCTGACCAGGGGTGTTTTTGAAGTCACGCAAATAGAGGCGGCGGAAGGCTTTGACAGGGATGACATACTCGAGCTTGCAGCCTGCGCGGAGAGTTATTCGAATCATCCCATCAGCAAAAGCCTGCAGAAGGCAGTCGGGGGCGGGATAGACAGAAGCAGGGTCAGGGACGTGGAAGAGATCAGCGGCCACGGCGTGTGCGCCCTTGTGGACGGCAGGCAGGTGGCTGCGGGCAACAGGAAGCTGATGGAGAGACTGCAGATGACACCTGTGGAGCCGAAGATGGCGGGCACCGAAGTCCATGTGGCCGTTGACGGCAGATATGCAGGATATATTCTGATTTCGGATGTGGTGAAACCGGGGGCGAAGGAGGCAGTCGCAGGATTGAAGAGAGCCGGCGTGAAAGAAGTAGTTATGTTAACCGGAGATAGCAGACCGGTGGCGGAGGCAGTCGCTTCTGAATTAGGCGTGGATGTGGTAAGGAGCGAACTTCTGCCGGCCGATAAGGTGACAGAGGTGGAACGGCTTCTGGCAGCCAAAGATAAGAAAGAGAAGCTGGCCTTCGTGGGTGACGGCATTAACGATGCACCGGTGCTTTCCAGAGCGGATCTGGGAATCGCCATGGGAGCACTTGGTTCCGATGCAGCCATTGAGGCGGCCGATATCGTGTTGATGGATGACGATCCGGCCAAGATTGCGCTGGCTATGCAGATATCGCGAAAGACACTGCGCATTGTGCATCAGAATATCGTGTTTGCCCTGGCCGTCAAGTTTTCCTGCCTGTTTCTGGGCGCTGTGGGCGCCGTGGGCATGTGGTGGGCGATCTTTGCCGACGTGGGGGTGATGATCCTCGCAGTGCTTAACGCGACAAGAGCACTCACATTCCGCAAAAATTAATAGTGCCTTTCTTGCGCAGATGTGTTAGAATATAAAAAGTTACTGGAGGGGCTTTGCTTATGAGCACAAATTTGCGCAAGAGAAAGATTACCTATACAGTTATGATAGTCTCGGATGCTCCTGCTGCGAGTCACAGGAAGATTCACATCCGCACGGGCGCCCTGGCGGTCGTAGGGTTTGTATTGTTTGTAGCAGTCATCTGCTATGCGGTATACACTACGATTACCATGTTTGGCACGATGGACCGGAGCAAAAAGCAGATCGAACAGATCGTTTCCCTGAAAGAGTCTAACGAACAGCTTCTTTCGGAGAATGAGATGCTGGGAAGCAGGGTGGCTTCGCTGGAAGAAAATTTAAGCCAGAGAGAAGCCCAGGATCAGGAACTGCTTGTGGCTCACGAAGAGTCTTATATCCCGAAGGGCTTTCCCATGAGCGGGGCGGCTCAGATCAGGGAAGATGCCGGCCAGGTTAATACAGAAGATGCGGATGAGACAGACAATACAGAGGATGGGGAACAGAACGAGACGCTTAAACTTGTGGCGAAAGAAGACTGGAAGGAAGTCATTTTCGTGGCGGCACCCGACACGAAGGTAGTTGCCACCGCACCGGGAACCGTGAAGGAGACCAGAGCGGCAGAAGGGGAGATCAGCTATGTGGTCATCGATCATGGGAATGGATATGTCACCACGTATCGCAACCAGGGCGCTCCTATTGTGGAGGAGGGCAGTGAAGTTGTGAAAGGTGTGGCACTTTTTCTGGTGGGAGAAGATAACACGGAGACCGGATACAGTATCCGCAAGGATGACAGCTATGTGGATCCCATGGAAATGATTGAAATCAAAGGTTAGGGAGGAAGTTATGTTGGGTAAAAAGACAACGGATCAGATCAATGCCAAGATCAGCAGTGTCATTGGATCTGACATGGTCGTGGAAGGCGATATCAAAGCCAAAGAAGCAGTCCGCGTGGAGGGCAGTGTGACCGGAGATGTGGAGACGGAAGGGGCATTGATCATCAGTGCGACCGGCAAAGTGAAGGGAAATGTGAAAGGCAGTAATATCATTATCGGCGGTTCTGTGGAGGGTGACCTTACTTCCGACGGCAGAACTGAGGTGGCTTCCACCGGCAGGGTGATCGGTAATATCCGCACCAAGAGTCTGGTGGTGGATGAGAATGCGGTATTCCAGGGTCAGTGTACGATGAATGCCGAGGGAATCATGCCGTCTGCACAGACAGCACCGGAACAGGAGCCGAAAGCGGAAGAGTCCGGTCAGACGTATGATCAGGACAACAGGAAAGACAATAAGTGGAATAAGAGATAGTAAACGGGTCAGGGAAAATCTGCACATATTACTTTCACAGGCTGACAGATCGGTGTTCAAGTGAAAAGAAGCAGGAAAAAGCAACCAAATGATATCAATAGTATATAAAGAAAGGCAGAGTTTACGATATGGCAAATATCACTCTGCCCCATAATCATGGGCAGAATATAGAGAAAATACTGGAAAATCTGCCGGATCAGAAGGCCTGTACGTGCACTGCAGAGATTTTCAAACAGGTCAGCGACGGTACCAGATTAAGGATTCTGTGGCTCCTATGTCACTGCGAAGAGTGTGTCAGCAATATTGCGGCCATTATGCAGATGAGTGATCCGGCGGTATCCCATCATCTGAAACTCCTTAGAAAGAGCGGACTGATCGTCAGCAGAAAAGACGGTAAGGAGACCTATTATAAACTGGCAGCGACAGATAAGGCACAACTTCTGCACCGAGTCTGTGAGGAAATGTTTCAAATTTCCTGTCCGTTGAAATAGAGACAAAGGATAAGAGGAAGGAAGGAAAAGACTTGGATCAGATATCCTTATTTGACAGAGAAATGCCACAGCCGCTGGCGGCGAAACTGCGGCCCCAGAGTCTGGAAGAATATGTGGGACAGGTGCATCTTCTGGGCAAAGGGAAAGTGCTCAGACGCCTGATCGAGTCGGATCAGATATCTTCCATGATCTTCTGGGGGCCGCCCGGGGTGGGAAAGACCACGCTCGCCAGAATCATTGCCAACCAGACGAAATCTTCCTTTATAGACTTTTCGGCCGTGACAAGCGGTATCAAGGAGATCCGCACTGTCATGGAACAGGCGGAGAAGAACCGCCAGTATGGTATCAGGACAATTCTCTTTGTGGACGAGATTCACCGTTTCAATAAGGCACAGCAGGATGCCTTTTTACCTTTTGTGGAGAAAGGAAGCATTGTTCTGATCGGAGCGACCACAGAGAATCCGTCTTTTGAGATTAACAGCGCTCTTTTATCCCGGTGTAAGGTGTTTGTATTGCAGGCACTGACGTCAGAGGATTTAAAGGGGCTGCTCGCAAGGGCGCTGAAAGATCCCCGTGGTTTTGGCAGCCAGAAAGTGGTGATTCCGGATCAGATGCTTCAGATGATCGCGGAATTCGCAAACGGTGATGCCAGAAATGCACTCTCCACGCTGGAGATGGTGGTATTAAACGGTGAACTGAATGAAGAAGGAGTGATTACGGTTACCCAGGAGACCCTGGAGCAGTGTACCTCCCGCAAATCGCTTCTGTATGATAAAAAGGGGGAGGAACACTACAATCTGATTTCTGCCCTGCATAAATCCATGCGTAACTCCGATCCGGATGCGGCAGTATACTGGCTGGCACGGATGCTGGAAGCGGGAGAGGATCCATTGTATGTGGCCAGGCGCGTGGTGCGCTTTGCCAGTGAGGACGTGGGACTGGCCGATCCCCAGGCGCTGCAGATCGCGGTAGCCGCCTATCAGGCATGTCATTTTCTGGGGATGCCGGAGTGTAATGTGCACTTGAGCCAGGCCGTGATTTATGTGGCGCTTGCGCCCAAATCCAATGCCATGGAAGTTGCTTATAATGAGGCCAAAGCCGATGCCATAGAGCACCTGGCGGAACCGGTGCCGCTGGTGATCCGCAATGGGGTCACCGGTCTGATGAGGGATCTGGATTATGGAAAGGGATACCAGTACGCCCATGATACCGAGGAGAAACTGACCAATATGCAGTGTCTTCCGGATGCACTTTTGGACAGAGAATACTACCGGCCGGCCGGTATGGGCAGGGAGGCGCAGCTAAAGGAGCGGCTTCGGGAGATTAAACAGTGGAAGAAGGAGCATGAAAGGTAAGACCTGAGCAGTGTTATAAGAATAGATTATATCAAATATAAAGAATATTGATTTTACTTATGATTAAAATTGATCTATAATCATATAGTAAAAAACAGGGGCTGGTTTTTTGCAACCGGCCTTTTATTATTGGAAGCTGGGAGGAGCATCATATGGTTAAAGCAGTAGTGGGCGCCAACTGGGGCGATGAAGGCAAAGGAAAAATAACGGATATGCTGGCAGAGAAAGCGGATATCATCGTGCGTTTTCAGGGCGGCGCTAACGCAGGACATACGATTGTGAATAATTATGGGAAGTTCGCCCTGCATACACTGCCGTCGGGCGTATTCTACGGTCACACGACGAGCATTATCGGCAATGGGGTAGCGCTGAACATCCCGATCCTGATGAAGGAGATCAAATCCATCACGGACCAAAATGTTCCCATGCCGAAGATTCTGGTATCTGACAGGTGCCAGATGGTGATGCCGTATCATATTTTGTTTGACCAGTACGAGGAGGAGAGGCTTGGCGGGAAATCTTTTGGTTCCACCAAATCGGGGATCGCGCCTTTTTATTCTGATAAATTTGCAAAGATTGGGTTCCAGGTCAGCGAACTGTTTGGCGAGGAGCTGCTGCAGGAGAAGGTTTTGCGCATTTGTGAGACCAAGAATGTCATTTTAGAGCATTTATATCATAAACCGGTTATCCGCCCGGAGGAACTGATGACTACGCTGAGAGAGTATCGGGAGATGATAGCACCGTACGTGTGTGATGTATCCGCATATCTGGACAGGGCGCTGAAAGAGGGGAAGACGATACTGTTAGAGGGGCAGCTTGGTACGTTAAAGGATCCGGATCACGGCATCTATCCAATGGTAACCTCCTCCTCCACACTGGCAGCCTATGGTGCCATCGGCGCAGGACTGCCGCCTTATGAGATTAAGCAGATTGTCACAGTCTGTAAGGCCTATTCTTCTGCAGTGGGAGCTGGTGCCTTTGTGTCGGAAATTTTCGGGGAGGAAGCGGATGAACTGCGCAGGCGTGGCGGAGACGGCGGCGAATTCGGAGCCACTACGGGGCGTCCCCGCAGAATGGGATGGTTTGATTGTGTGGCTTCTAAATACGGTTGCCGGCTGCAGGGTACTACGGATGTGGCGTTTACGGTACTTGATGTGCTGGGGTATCTGGAGGAGATTCCGGTCTGCGTAGGCTATGAGATGGACGGCGAAGTGACAACTGATTTCCCTGTCACTTGTAAACTGGAGAAGGCGAAACCGGTGTTGAAGAAGCTGCCGGGGTGGAAGTGCGATATCCGTGGAATCAAGCAGTACGAGGAACTGCCGGAGAATTGCCGCAAGTATGTGGAATTTATTGAGGAGCAGATTGGATATCCGATCACCATGGTCTCCAATGGTCCGGGTAGGGAGGATATTATTTACAGGAAAAGTGCTTTACAGAAATAAATATATATAGAATAGTGCCCCGGGAGCGGGCACTATTATTATGGAAAAATAAGATGGAATATGATATGGTAGTAAAGAAATCGATATACAAGACGGCGGAGTTATGTAAACTATGAACAATCTGGAATACTATAAAGTGTTCTATTATGTGGCGAAGACCGGAAGCCTGACGCTGGCGGCAGAAGAGCTTATGGTGTCTCAGCCGGCAGTGAGCCAGTCAGTCAGGCAGTTGGAGACGGCGCTTGGTACGAAGCTTTTCGTGCGGGCTTCACGGGGAATCCGGCTGACCGGAGAGGGAGAACTTCTCTACAGCTATGTAGCCAAAGGCTGTGAGCAGATCGAACTGGGGGAACAGCGCCTGAAACAGATGCTGAATCTGGAACTGGGTGAGATTCATATCGGCGCCAGTGACATGACATTGCAGTTCTATCTTTTGCCTTATCTGGAAATCTTCCATGAGCGGTATCCGGCCATCAAAGTGAATGTCAGCAATGCCCCTACACCGGAGACACTGGCCAATCTGAAAGAGAATAAGATTGATCTGGGCGTGGTCAGCACACCCTTTGACAAGAAAGAGTATCTGTGTGCCGATAAGGTGCGGGAGATAGAGGACGTGTTCGTGGCGGGCCGGAAATTTATCCAGTATAAAAATCATATGCTGGATCTGCAGGAACTGGAACATATGCCGATTATTTACCTGGATGGTGCCACCAGTACCAGAACATATATGGATTCCTTTTTGCTGCAAAATGGGGTGCATATCCAGCCGGAATTTCAACTGGCCACCAGTGATATGATCGTACAGTTTGCCCTGCGTAATCTGGGGGTCGGCTGTGTGATGCGGGATTTTGCCATAGAGTATCTGGAAGATGGCAGGCTGTTTGAACTGCGGTTTAACAGGATTATTCCTAAGCGGCATTTTTGCGTGGTGACTAATCCGAAGAATCCGCTTACTGCGGCGGCACGGAATCTGTTGGCATTGCTGGAGGACGATTCCAAGGTATGAAAAGGAAAGATTGGATGTAAGTTCAGCGATGATTCGCTTTACAGAAATGAAAAGAAAGGCAAGGGTATTAAGATGATTACGACGATTATATTTGATATCGGAAATGTACTGGCAGATTTTATTTGGGAGGAACATTACAGAAGTTTTGGATATGATGGGGAAATGCTTGTGAGGATCGCGAAGGCTACGGTGAAAAGCCCCATGTGGAATGAGTATGACAGGGGTGCCATGAGTGATGAGGAGATTTTGGAGGGATTTATTGCCAATGATCCGGAAATCGAGGATATTCTAAGAAAAGTCCTGGCGAATGTAAAGACTATGGTACGCCGCAATGACTATGCGATTCCCTGGATCAAGGAACTGCAGGGCAAAGGGTATCGCTGCTTGTATTTGTCTAATTTTTCCAGAAAGGCGGAAACGGAGTGTGCGTATGCGCTGGATTTCATTCCTTATATGGACGGCGGCATTTTATCTTATCAGGACAAGGTCATCAAACCCATGCCTGAAATATATCAGCTTCTAATAGACCGGTATGATCTGGTGCCGCAGGAGTGTGTTTTTATGGATGATACGGTGCGGAATCTGGAAGCAGCGGAGCAATTTGGAATACATACGATTCATTTTCAAAACCAGCAACAGGCGATTGAGGAACTGCGGAAGCTTGGTGTTGATGCGTAAATGCAATATTTTGTAGAAAAGTGCAACATAATAGGAGAGTTTGACGGGCGAGCAGGAGGAGAGGCATGGTGGAACAATTTGCCAGAACAAGAGTTTTGTTAGGAGATGCGGCAATGGAGAGACTTTACCATGCACGGGTAGCGGTTTTTGGCATTGGCGGCGTGGGCGGTTATGTCTGTGAAGCACTGGCAAGGAGCGGCGTGGGTGCCTTTGACCTGATTGATTCCGACAAGGTGAGCCTGACCAATATAAATCGCCAGATCATCGCAACCCATGAGACCGTGGGGCGCTATAAGACGGACGTAATGAAGGAGAGGATTCTATCCATCCATCCGCAGGCTGATGTGCGAATCCATCCGTGTTTCTTCTTGCCGGAAAATGCCGGGGATTTTCCTTTTGACCAGTATGATTATGTGGTGGATGCGGTAGATACCGTGACGGCCAAGATCGCGCTTGTGCTAAAGGCACAGGAGGAAGAGGTCCCCATCATCAGCAGTATGGGGGCAGGCAATAAGCTGGATGCGGGCCGGTTTCAGGTGGCAGATCTTTATGAAACAAAAGTCTGTCCGCTGGCAAGGGTCATGCGCCGGGAACTGAAAAAGCGCAATGTGAAGCATTTGAAGGTGGTGTATTCGCAGGAGGAACCGGTAAAGCCTGTCACAGAGGGGATGTTTCAGGAGCAGGGAGAACAGGGCAGGCCGGTTCCCGGGAGTGTGGCTTTTGTGCCTTCCGTGGCAGGGTTGATGATCGCCGGGGAAGTGGTAAAGGATCTTATATCTTTATAAATATCTCTTTCTTAACAGAATATATTATGCTGTCGGATTAGGGTGTCAAAAGGTGTCTTTTGCTTATAAAACTGGCATTGTTAAAAATATCAAAACCAGATATTTGACAATCCCATATTTGCTTTATAATTCCAGGTCAAAATAACAGTCTGGCATTAGGATTCCCCTGCAGAGAGCGTTGTGCATTCAAATGCAGGCGGCAGGACAGGGATGCCTGAAAGGGAGGAATTTATGAGCGAGGACAGATATACATTAAACAAACAGTTGGCGCAGATGCTAAAGGGCGGGGTCATCATGGATGTGACGACACCGGGGCAGTGCCCATGACCTTTATCCGTGCACCCTACGTGGAATCTGTACGGGAGGATGTTAAGATACTCGCCAGGGTACAAAACCGGATTGTGGCTGTGCGTTATGGAATCAACTGGGAATTGCGTTTCATCCGGAACTGGATACAGATGATCGGATACATGAACTGTTTCTTGGGATGTGCGAAAAAGGATAAAAGAAGCAATGGCCATCTGCTCTTATGGATGCCGTGTATTGTTGTGTGGGTCGTCATCAGATGCCTCGTCCGGTTTCAGGTTGGTGCCGGTATATTCGTCACTGTGCATCATATCCAGAGAGGCCATATTGTGCCTGTCACGGTAGATACCGTAGAGCCAGATATAGATCCACAGCAGGATGGGCAGAGCGATGGTGGCAAGAAGACAACCGGCAAAAAGGCGGCCCGCATCCCCCAGATCCAGACAGGCCACGATCAGCGTTACAACATACATGGCAATTAACAGGAATACACAGATAAGCGCCGCTATTTGTTTTGGTGTTCTTTTCTTCATAAAAACCCCCTTGCTACAGGACGGCTGTTTGTCATGGATGCAAAAGCAACCGGCCAAATCTGCGTCCACTATACCATATTTCCTGTGGAAAAGAAAGTGACAAAAGGAAAAATATCCGTTATGATAGTGTGAGAAATGCGAAAAGTACTTCTAAAGACGTCTCGCCATAGGACGAGACGCCAAGAAGTACTAAGTTTCGCATAGGAGAATGCCAGGAATACGGCATTCTCCGGGCGGAGTCTGCTCGAGCAGGGCTTTCGTGGGTGCGAAAATAATCGTATAGTTTATTTGCAGGAGACAAACATATGGAAAAAATGGTTTTAAGTGGTGACAACTGGAAGATGCAGATCATGGGGGAAAATGTATACGGAATTGCGCAGGAAGACATACCGGCGGTCATTCCCGGTTCTGTCTATGGTACGCTGCTTTCTCAGGGTTTGATACCGGATCCTTATGATGGAATGAATGAGTTGACGGCTCTTAAGCTGATGGACAATGATTTTCGGTTCGGGACGAATTTTATGTTAACCAAGAAACAACTGGAAAGCGATTTTTTGTTCCTTCGTTTTGATGGGATTGATACTCTGGCGGAAATTTATCTCAATGATATACTGATCGGACATGCGGATAATATGCATCGTGTCTGGGAGTTTGCCATCGAAGAGGCCGCCAGAGAGGGAGAGAACGAACTGCGGGTGGAGATCGCGTCTCCTACACGGTTTATCGAGTCGGAGAATCAGAAAGTCTATACGGGCGGTGCGGCAGACTGCATGCGGGGATTTCCGCATCTTCGTAAGGCTCACTGCATGTTCGGCTGGGATTGGGGGCCGAGACTGCCCGATGCGGGGATTTTCCGGGAGGTATCTGTTCTTTACGGGAAAAAGGCGAGATTCGAACAGATTTACATAACACAAAACTGGGGAATGCAGGAAAAGGACAGTGTGACGCTGCAGTTTGCCGTGACGGTGGAAGATTTTGTGACAGATGAAAAGTGTCCGGCAGCGCAAAGAAGCGATTCGGTAGAAAACAGAAAGAACACATATGCCGGAGAGGATTATGAGATCAGGATTGCACTTTACGATGAACAGGGATGTCTGGTGGAGAGGAAGTCTTCTGTACAGGACTGGGAAGCGGGAAATAGACAGGGTAGTTTAGAAGAGGATGTAGTGCAGGCAGGCGGCAACAACTGGGATACCATAATAGTGGAACACCCGAAACGCTGGTGGCCGCACGGATATGGGGAACAGCCCCTCTACTGTGTGGAGGTCACACTGCTTGATGAAAGCGGCAATCTTTTGGATCGTTGGAGCCGCAGGATCGGACTGCGCACCATAACCGTCAATACGGATCAGGACGAATGGGGGGAATGTTTTGCCCATGAGGTAAATGGCGTGAAGATTTTTGCAATGGGTGCCGATTATATTCCCGAGGATAATATTTTATCCAGAGTGACCAGGGAACGTACCCGCAGACTGTTGGAAGATGCGGCGGCGGCAAACCATAACTGTATAAGGGTCTGGGGCGGCGGCTATTATCCGGACGACTGGTTTTATGATATCTGTGATGAACTGGGGCTTATTGTGTGGCAGGATTTCATGTTTGCCTGTGCGTCTTATGAACTGGATGATGCCTTTGCCAGAAATGTCAGTGAAGAGATACGGGACAATGTGCGGCGGATCAGACATCATGCCTGCTTGGGGGTCTGGTGCGGCAATAACGAGATGGAGACCCAGACACTGGATAAGGCGTGGAGTCCTTCTGTCAAACAGAAATATGATTATATCAAGCTTTTTGAATATATCATTCCCAATATTTTGGCGCAGGAGGATCCGGCAACATTCTACTGGCCTTCGTCTCCGTCCTCGGGCGGTAACTATGACGATCCTTGGGATGAGAACCGTGGAGATACCCATTATTGGGACGTATGGCATGGCAATAAGCCTTTTACCGATTATCGGAAATATTATTTCCGATACATGTCCGAGTTTGGGTTCCAGTCCTTCCCAAGTCTGAAAACAGTGGAGACCTTTACCAGACCGGAAGACCGCAACATTTTCTCCCGGGTGATGGAGATGCACCAGAGGAACACAGCGGCGAATGGCAAGATCATGACCTATCTGTCGGCCACCTATCTTTACCCCAGGAATTTTGAGATGCTTTTGTATGCGTCTCAGCTTCTGCAGGCGGATGCCATCCGTTATGGCATCGAGCATTTCAGAAGACACCGGGGTAGATGCATGGGCACGGTGGTATGGCAGTTGAATGATATCTGGCCGGTGGCTTCCTGGGCCAGCATCGACTATTATGGCCGGTGGAAAGCCCTGCATTATGCAGAGAGAAGAGCCTTTGCGCCGGTGATGATCTCCTGTGAGGAAGTGGGAGAACTCAGCGAGAGGCCTTTCTGTGTGGCACAGCCGGAACCAATCGAAGTGTCGGCCAGACTTCATGTGGCCAATGAGACCATGGAACCTGTAGAGGGTATCGTGAGATGGGAACTTCGCAAGGCTTCCGGAGAAGAGATACTTACGGGAAAACAGGAAGTGAAAGTGGAGGCACTGTCCGGTCTGTGGCTTGAGAAAAAGGACTTTTCTGCTTATCATGAATTGGAGGTTTATATAAGTTATTCATTTGAACAAAACGGGAAAATCATATCAGAAAACACCAGCCTGTTTACGGCGCCCAAGCATTTTCCGTTCCAGGATCCGAAACTTTCCCTGCGCAGGGAAGGGGATACTTTGGCAATAACTGCACAGACTTATGCCAAGAATGTTTCCATTGAGGGAGTGGATGGGGATGTGAAACTGAGTGATAATTTCTTTGACATGAATCCGGGAGAGAAGCGGGTTGAGATCCTGGAAGGAGATGCAGAGGAATTCAGGGTGTTGTCGGTGTTTGATATTGCGTAAGGGAGTGTAGTAGCGATAGCGGAAGCGAGGAAAGCGAAAGAGGAGCGGAGGAAAAAGTAAAAACGATTATAGTTACTTTGAATTGCCTGTGCTATACCGTAGATACTGACAGGAAGGGGATTGATATCATGATAAAAATGGAAGTACGTATGGATGATGAAAAATACTGAGGGAAAGAAAATACAGGCTGGAAGCAGTCTATGAAGCGGTTGAGACGGCTTTCGGGCAATGGAAGACCTGATAACGCATTGTGCATGGAAGAGGGCGGCAGCATGACTTGAAAGATGCTTTGAGGGAAGTGACTTTCGCAAAAATATATTAAAACATAGAAAATTGTTGAAGAAAAATACTGCCTTATTCTTAGGGTAAATTGCGGAACAGGTATATCTGCATTACTGGAAGAGGAGGACGAGGACTATGGCAGTGATGATAAAGGAACCGGAGATCGTGGCAGGTACGAGGGCCGGGGCTGCGGAACTTCTGAAGATTATGAAAAAGCGGAAGCCCCTGGAAATGCGGTTTCCGCATTTCCAGGGGCTTCCTTAGGGGAGGATAAGTATGCTGGAATGAATTCTTAGAAACCCGATAAACAGGGCATTTGCGCGTCCTCTAAAGGTGTTGGCAACATTTGGCAACAGTTTTTTTGCAGGTGTGGGAGAGGTTGAATTTTTGATTTGTTGAGGATAAAAAACTGAATATGGGACAAATATACTGGAGTGGAAAAAGTAGGAAAGAACAGCAATTCTCTGGTGGTATATGATGGAATACCCCATGTACTGATAGTGGTGCATGGGGTATTCGCAAAAAAATATGAAAATATTAAATAGAAATAAAAGCGATCAAAATAGTAGAAATGGTATGTGTAAAGATGAGATATTAATAAATTAGGATGCCAATGATAAAAGAAGGTTGTGAATAAATGAAAAAGTGGATATAATAATAGTGAAACAGATTCAGAGTTTTTTATATTTGGAAGGAGGAAATCGCATGGAAGTTGCAGGTAAGAAAATTTATGCGGAAACCTTGGAACAACAGCAGATAGAAGTAAGGCAGAGTGTGATAGATGGGTTAAGGCAGGCAAGAGAAGGAAAGACGAAGGATTTTAACACAGTTTGTGACAGATTGGAGAAAAAGTATATAAATGCAAAAGTATAAAATTGAAATATCTGATTTGGCAGAGCAGGATTTGGAGTTTGCTGCTGACTATATTGCATTTGATTTAAAAAATCCTACTGCGGCAGTTAACACAATACAAGGTATCCGTAAACAGATAAACAAACTACAGAATTTTCCAAAGCGTAATGAGTTAGATGATGATCCAGTATTGGCGGATTTGGGTGTTCGTATGGATTATTATAAGAATTATAAAATTTATTATGTGGTAGAGGACAATTCGGTAATAATTGCAAGGATCTTACATATGCTGGTGGACAGTAGAGCGTGGTTATATCGGACATTTGGAATGCAAGATTAAGATGCGGCGTTTATTGATAGAATTTGATAGATAGATTCAGGGCATGGCGGATAGCCATGTCTTTATTATTTCACAAATTCTAAAGTTAATATCTGGTGATGTAAAGGCTCATAATTGTATTATTAGAAGGGTGCAGCAGAATATATTGATAATATGCAATGGTTATTAGTGGAAAGTGGGTAAGGTTGATGTTATAATTATCTTAATAGTTGCATCAGGAAGGGTGAATTTTATGGATACTTTTGTGCCAGATCAAAGCGGAATAAATAGTTTGGGAGGTTTTGCCTATCAAATAAAGGTATTTGTATTTTATATGCTATCAATGAGTGAAAATATGCAGGTTGAATTTGAAACGGTTGATGATGTATCTGTGAGGAAATTGATTCCTGAAACAATTGATGATAATGAAGACAAGTTTAGAAATTTAGTTATTTCTACAAGCGGGATAAAAGCCATACAAGTAAAAAGAACACTGATTACTGCTGATACTGCGAAGCAAATTATATTAAATTGGATTTTGTTAGAAGGATCAGAATCAATAGTAACGAATTACATTCTTTTTACAGATAATTTTTATGGAAATAAGGATAATATTTTTGATGTTACTGCGGAGAACTTATATTCTGAAGTATTGAATACTACAAAATCTTCGAGAGCAACTATAGCTAAGGTAAAGAAAAAGTATAAAAAAGATAAACAAGGATTTTTAGATATATACAATGAAGTAAAAGGAAAATATTCCTTTGTGAGTACGGATAAAATTGATAAAGAAATTGATGAGAGATGCAAAATTCTATTTAAGAAGGCTGGTGTAAATGGTGTTACATATTATAAAAGAATTGAAGAGTTGTTAAAACATATTACATTTGAGGTTATGGAACATATCAATGATAAAAAGTCATATAGCATTAGTTATGAAGAAATGATAATTTGTGCTGAGGATATATGCAGTAGATTTACAGACCAGTATATGCTTCCTATATATTCGGAATTTAAAAAATTAAATAAAATTGATTTTAATGATTTGAAAATTGCTAAATCAAGGGAATATAAACAATTATTAGCATGTAAAATGCCCCAAAATATGATAGAGACACACTTACAGTATGGCAGTTATTATCAAAATATTTGTTATGGGTATTTGGAATTAAATAAAACAGGTAAGATTAGAGATATTGAAACAACAACATTCGAAAATTTTGAATATGTTAAGTTTATTCTTCAGAAAAAAGGGAATGATTCACCTTGGCAGCGCCTTGATGAAATTAAAAAGCAACCGAATTCTTATGCGGATAGTGATCAAATAAAATATGGATCAGGCATATATTTGACAAGGGAAGATGAAAAAGAACATCAAATATCTTGGGAGGATGAGGATAATGCAGAACCTTGAATTAGAAGCAGAAACAATTCAAATAAGTATTTATTCAAATATTGTTTTAAATTTGTTAAAGAAGCATACGGTTTTATCGCTAAATAAGATTATGCTTTTTTCCTATCTCGTAAAAAAGGAGAAGTTTAGACTTGGAAAGGTTTATACTGCCCAAAATACACAAGATCTTGTTTGTAAAGCGGTTTCATTGATATCAGGTGAATATATGGAGTATTGTGAGAATGTTAAATTTATACTAAAAGCGGTACATTTATTATTTATAAATAGTAAAGTCAAGATGGAAGGAAGCCTACTATATTTATCTGATGAAAGCGATGTAAAGAAAAGTTTATATCAAGAATCGCCGTTTATCGAAAATGCGATTGAAGTTAGTAAAAAAATGTCAGATAGACAGTTTATGAAAGAGGTAATTGCCAATGTTTAGGATTAATAAACTTACGTTATATAGTTTCAATGATGAAGAATATACATATGAGTTTAGCATGGGAATTAATTATTTTAAGGGTAAAAATAGCTCGGGTAAAACAGAATTTTATAAATTTATGGATTTTATGTTTGGATCATCTGAGGATATAAGAAAGAAGCCTTGGTATGAAAACACCTTGAAGATGGCTTCAATGGAAATGCAGGTAGATAATATTACTTATATACTAATTCGCTCGTATGATCCAGAGCAAAATTACTTATCATATGTAGATGAAGAGATAGGAGAGGTTATTGATCGAAGAGAATACAGAGAAAAAATAAATGCTATATTTGCAAAAAATATGGAATTACTTAAAAACATACGAAAATTTACAGAAGAAGAATTAACTTTTAGAACATTTACAATGTTTAATTTTTTGGGTGAAAAGCGTCAAGGAGCTATTCATGATTTTCTGGATAAATGTAGTGAAATTAGATATTCTGTAAAACTTGCGCCAATATTAAACTTTATTTTTAATAATAATCTGGAAAAAATATATGCACTTCAAAAAGAATTGGAACAATTACAAGAAGAATTAAAAAATTTGGAAGTAACATCTTCAAGATACGATTTTATTTGTACGCAAGTTAATAGAAATATACAAAAATTAGGTTCAAATATTTGGTATACTGGTTGCAATGCAGATGATATTAGAAGGAATATAAAAGAAATAAAGAATATGGAAGAACCTAAGAAAAAGGGAAATGAAAGAAATATTGCTGATTTAGAAGTTATGTATAATAATATTTCCGAACAAATAAAGACATATGAAAATGCAATATCAGATGCTAAACAATTTGAGAATGATAATGCAAATAGAAAAATTCTATTAGGAAGTTTGGAAGAATTATTAGCTGAAAATAAGGAGTTTGCATATTTAGTAGAACCTTTGAAAATCTTGTTGAGTGAACTTGATAATTCAATATCATTTAGTCAATATACAATAAGTGATAAGACAATTACTGAATTGAAAAAACAAAGGATTGCATTAAAAACTGCAATAAAAAGAAATGACTCAAGATTTCAATGCTATACTTTAGAGGAGAAAGCTAAAGCCATTACTTTGATTGAGGAATATCTGTCAGCGGATGTTCATGATTGCAGTCAAGAACTAAATGAAATTAAAAAGAAAATACGCGAGATAAAAGAAGAAATGAGAATACTTCAGCTTTCAGACGATATAGTTAAAATAAGAGAATTATCAAGCTTTATTACTGAGTTATATAAGTCGGCAAAAGATATTTCGTCTGTTGTAGATGATGATATTTTGCAAGAGGGATTTAAAATACAGTATCTTAAAAGAGGAAATATCCTTCAACCTATGATTCAGGTGACAGAAATGGATGAAAATGGTTTTGGTCAAAAAAAAGAAGTAAACTATTATATTGGAAGTATGGCAAGACATACTCTTATTCAATTATGTGGATATTTTGGTTTTTTGAAAATTCTTTTGACAGAAAAAAAGTATCCAATTATCCCATTTTTAGTAATTGATCATATTTCTAAGCCCTTTGATGCAAGCAATGCAAAAGCCATTGGTCAAGTAATAGAAAAAGCATATACATACATAGGAAAAGAAAATTTGCAAATATTTATGTTTGATGATGAAGAATATTCAGCATTGGATTTGCAACCGGAACATTTTGAAAACTTAGTTAGTGAAGTGAAAAGTGGATTTAATCCTTTTTATTATGCTGTACCAGAAAAAAATAAAGATTCCAATATGGAAGAGAATATTAGAGAAATTGAAAGTAAATCTTAGTGGAAGTCGAATTCAAAATTTTTAAACGGAAAAACTAAGGATAAGAATTCTGAACAGGAAGTTTAAGAAACCTGATAAATAGGGAATTTGTAAACCTTATGAAAGTGTTTGTAGCACTTGAAAACAATTTTTTGCAGGTGGAATAAGGTTGGAGGAAAAGGTAAAGGAAAATGAGTGAATTTCAGGAGTTTTTAAGTGAACAATTGCAGGATGATGAATTCAGGAAAGAATGGGAAGATATTCAGCCGGAAATGGATGTGATTCGTGCAATAGCTGATGCAAGGATTTCATAAAATCCTACTCAAAAAGAATTTGCAGATAGGACAGGAAGCAATCAGGCAGATATAAGTAAGAAAACGGAATGAGGAATCCCTCTCTTAAGCTGATAAAGTGCTTGGCTGATGGAATGGGAATGACTTTAAAATTGGAGTTTGTTCATAAAGATCCAACTAAGAATTGGTAATAAATTGGGATGATGAAATTATGGAAACATATATTAGTAAATTATTGCTTTATAACTATATATGTTAGATAATAATTAATTGCTGATCAAGAAAGTAATTAATAAAATATTATGAGGATTTAGATGAAAGAGATAGATATTTCATGTTATTCAGATAAGAGAGTAAGAACTTTAATTCATTTCTTTAATTACATTTTTATTAATTCAATTCAACCAGATATTAATGTTGCAGAAGAATTTGTAGATAAGTACATTCCAGAAGCAAAAAAATTTATATGGGAAAGTACAGAGGGAAATTTAAAAAATTTAAATAAAATTTCCTTTGTCTCTGATAATGAGAAACAGATAAAAGAAGAACTTGAAGAAAAAAGAAAAAAGGTTTTTAAGGATAGTACTGCAAGATATATTAATAACGAAAAGATATCAGTGCCAAAAAGGGAACAGATGATAAAGGAGGTAAGAGAACAAGAAGAAATTATTTCTGATTTTTATAAGAGATATGATTTTGATAGTGTAGCAAGTAATATTTGTACAATATTAATTACAATAGATATTTTACTTAAAGAGGATGAGATTATTTTTACGAATATAGAAATGGGTGAGTATGGGGAAGTTTACAAAAAAATAAATAGTAAGATAGATGACTTGATTTTAATTAGCAGTGGTGTTTCAGATTATATTATGGATATATATAGAGGAAAAAATTTTAATTTTTCTAAACATTATGCTATTATGCCGGATATGCATAATTATTTGATATATCAACGAAATATACAAAACGCCAAGGATATTAATAAAATAATTGAGAAAAATAATTGTTTTTTATCAGATATTGTTTTGGGATTTGAATTACTGATAATTAAACGGAAAACAGATGTTTTGAAATTAGTAATATCTTTAATTTGTATATATAAATCTTATGAATATGAAGAATACATGCATGAATATGCTAGGCAATTAATAGATTTAATTCAAGAAATAATGTTTTGTGGAGAAATCCATAAAATATATATACAAATGAAAGATTATAATATTGAGATACCTATAGATGAAAGAGGAAGTGATGATGCAACAACACGATTTAGCATTATATTTTCTGCTTGTAATGATGATGTTTATCTATTGAGAATTGATTTACCACATAAAGGAGAGGAAAAACTTCATTTGAATATGCAGGAACTTATTAATGGAAAATTATTAGCAACAGGGTATCCTTTGGATGATGATGTTGAGAATAATAAGAAGTTAACAGATTTATTAGGAAATAAGTTTGATGAGATTTTTTTTAAGAATGAAGGTCATATATGGTTTAAGTCAGATTTTGAAAAGAAATTAGAGAAGATGAATATAGAGCAAGAAATTAAGAATGAACTCATGGTACTTTTTAAATATCGCTGTCATTATCCAATTATATTCAATGTGAATGATGAAAGTAAGTACGCTGAATTTTTAGAGGAAATGAAAGAGTATTTGGTCAGTTTTGATTTGGAAGGTAGTATAATCAAAAGTTATGGTAAAAATACTAAAAGTATAGAAGAAGAAGTAATAAAAATTAGAATTATCCAAATGTATATAAATGAACTTATGGAAGGAATGGAGAAGAGCACAAATACAACAGTTAATGGGAATAAATATATTTGGGAATTGTTTAAGGAGTTGGGATTGAATAAGAGAATAGACAAGGAGGTCTTTATGACCTATAGTCTTTCAGAATGTTGGAAATGTGTGGATGAATATGTTTTTTAATATATTTGATGGTATGAGTAAAAGAAAATAGAATATGTGCAGTCAGTTGATTGTGGGGTAAGGACTATTTAGGAGTGTTTGGGTAGTCCTTATTTTATTACAACAAATTTGGGGAAAAGGAGAAGAAAAGCATGGAACAAATTTACAGAATCGGCATTGACCACGGGTACGGGAACATCAAGACCGCCCACCACATTTTTGAATCCGGCGTGATTGAAAGGGAACGGGCATCAGAACTGGCAGGAATGACGATAGAGTTTGATGGAAAATTTTATGAAATCGGCTCTACCCACAAAGAATACCAGATGGACAAGGTATGGGATGAAGATTATTACATCCTGACGCTGGCGGCACTTGCAAAGGAATTGAAGGGCAGGGGCTTATGCAACGCTTCCGTTATACTTGCGGCAGGGCTTCCCATCAAGTGGCTTGGGGAGCAGGGGGAAAGCTTCCGGAAATATTTATTGCGGAATAAGGAAGTGACCTTCCGGTGCAATGATACCCGATACCATGTGAAGATTGAGGACGTGGAAGTCTATGCACAGGGATTTGCCGCTATCGCAGAGAACCTAAGAGACTATCAGGGTTTTAATATCGTGGTGGATATCGGAAACGGAACCATGAACGTTATCTTTGTGGTGGATGGCGTTCCCGATTCTGCCCGTTATTATACAGAACGTTTCGGCGTGGAATGCTGTGTGATAGAGATGCGGAGCGAGCTGACAAACAAAGTACACAGCGTAGTGGATGACCTTATTGTGAAAAAAGTCTTAAAGGACGGAACAGCAGATATTGGAGAAAAGTACCTGAAAGCAATCGGGGAGTGCGCTACGGAATATACCGAAAAAATCATGCGGAAGATAAGGGAGTATGGGTACAATGAAGAACTGGCAAAGCTCCATTTCCTTGGCGGCGGCGCTATGCTGATGAAACACTTTGCAAAGCTGGATAAGGACAGGGCGCATTTTATTGAGGATATCAATGCCAATGCAAAGGGCTATGAATACCTTTCCAACCAGCGCAGGATCAGGAAACTCAGGCAGAGGTAGGAGGCGCAGGGCATATGGCAGGAAGGGAAATTGTCAAGAATATCAAGCCTGTGTTCTGCCGCTTTGACATGGATAATGAACAGGAGCGGCGGGCATGGCAGATTATCCAGAAACTTAGCAAAGGGGAAGGGAAGAAGCAGAAATATAATGACATCATTGCAAAGGCGGTGGTGGAATATTATGACAGGGCGGGGCAGATGCCCATGCGGAACGAGGAACTGCTGGAAAGGATAGAAGAGATCATTGACAGGAAGATGGATAAATTCCAAAAGGAAGCGTTGCAGATGCCATATTCATTTCCCTATCTGTACTCCTATCCGGCAGTGATGAACGCACAGCCATCGGTACCGGCGCAGCAACAGCAGGGAGAGGTACAGCCAAAAACCGAAGAACTGAATGAGACTGCCCTCAGCTTTATGGATGGTCTCATGGGAATCTGACAGGGTGCTTTACGCATCCTGTTTTCTTTTGGGAAGAAAATATTATCATACAAGGAGGCAGCATTGGAAGAATACCAGATCAAGGACGTTGATATAAAACAATTCCTGCATTTGGTGATTGGGGCAGACGGAAAGCCGCCCATAGATTTTGAACTGTTACAAAAGGAAGGGCGTTACATAGTCCATTCCGGACAGGACAGGAATTTCTGCCTGAAAGAACGGGAGATTTACCTGAAAGAGAGTATGGAGAACCTTATCGCAAAGTCTTTCTGCTATTTCTCACCGGCAGGAACAACCTTTGCCATACACATAAAAAACAAAAACGGGAAAGCCGACATTTCCGTACTGGATAACCGCAGGCTTTCCAAGGCGGTTACAAAGCGGCAGGTCAGGGGGAAATCCCTTACAATCTGCTACCGGGGAGGCAGGATGAAAAAGTGCCGCCTTTCCACCGACCAGTATATCAGAGGACCTTTCGGGGAGAAGGTTGCCCTTATCAGTTATGGCTACCTTGCCGATGGGCTGATGCAGATGCGGCGTGACATGCTTTCCGGCAGCGGGGAGATAAGCGCCATTACCTATGAAGCAGAAAATGAGCGCTCCCTGTCAGCAGTGGCAAGGGAAGCGGCAGCAGGGCGGGAACGGAATCTGGAGGAAAAGACCTTGGATCAGTTTAAGACGGAGTGGGAAGAAAGGGAGCTTTTGCAGGCACTGGCAAAACAGGGTTACTGCCCGGAGCTTTCCGATGCGGAAAAACTGGCAGCCATCCGCCGGCTGATCCATGACGGGGGCTACAGGAGGATATCGGCAGAGACAGCAAACAAAGCAGGGGCGTTCAGCATCCCCTGCTTTGTTCCGGCAGGAGGAGGGGAGATGGATTTTGTGAGGGATATAAATTCACTGGATAAGAACCTTCCCATATACATAAAGGCAGGATGGGATAAAATGCTGGATATCCTTGTAAACCGTAAACCGGTTCCCTGCACACGGAGCATCTTAAAAAATATGGCAAAAGCGGCGCGGGATGCTTATGAGAAAGCCTCGGAAGCAGACAAGCCCCAACTGGCAGGAATGGCGATAAAAATATCTTATTTTCTTGAAGCGGTAGACAAGTATTGCCTTTCAGATATTTTGCAGGGAGAAAGGGGAAAACGTTTGGATATAAAGGCGCCGGATTTCCTGTCAGTACCGGAAAAGAAGAAGTTCTGCTATCTTCTGAATAAAGAAGAAAAGAAGGTTACGATGGTGGCAGACAGGACAATGGAATACTATGGGAAAACCCGCTGATAGAAGTGGGAAGAGCGGCGGCTGCCGATTCCCCCAGATACTTTCCGCTTGGCTGTAAACCATTGGGGAGGGTGGGCGGTGTCAAGCATTTTCGGCTAGGACTAAAATGCTTGACGCCGCACGCACTCCCCAATACAATCCAAGAGGCGAAAAGTATCTGGAAGCATGGAGAAATGCTATCGCAGCAGGGAATTTGATTTCCAATGGTGAAAAAATGCTATCTGGAAAGGATTTTTGATATCCCTGAAAAAGGGCAAAAAAAGGCTGCTATCTGGAAAAGGAATTTGAAATCTGAAAAAGAGGAAAATGCAATCGGCAGGCAAAATCTGATATCCAGTATAATGTTTTTACAATCCCGAAAAAAGAATTGATATCAAAATAAGAAATATGGAGGATTTAAGGGGGTTCGGGGTACTCCCCGACAAGATTTAACATTTCGTGCCCACGAAATGCGTATCTTGCGGCGTTCCATAGAACGCCTTCTCCCAAAAAGAAAGGAGAGGCACATGGCAAGACCAAGAGGCGAAAACACGCTTCGGAAGCACTTTAAACTGACCGAAGAGACCGCAAGAATCCTGACGGAACGCTCCAAAGCGGAAAATATGAATGAATCAGAATATATCCGTTACCTGCTCTTAAACCAGTCGGAGCATCCAAGGAGCAAAGAGCTGGAACTGGAAGTGATGCGGCTGCGGAATGAGATAAATAAAATCGGCGTGAATATCAATCAGATCGTGAAAAATAGTAATTCCCATATATATAGGGAAGATGATAAAATGGAATTAAAATCACAGGTAAATAAAGCAGCGGACTTAATGGAATGTATGGTTAAAAAAATTGGATGACCATATATAATTCCACAGTCTTAAGAAACGGGGGAGATTCAGTGTCAGGCATTATCGAAATTGATGTTCATGGGAAAGATGTAGAAACAGCAATCAGAGAGGTAAAGAAACATCTAAATAATTCAGGAACAGGAACGTACAGAATCCGCATCATACATGGCTATCATGGCGGCACAAGAATCCGGGATGGTATCTGGGATGAATTCAGCTATGGGAGGGAGCCTAAAGTAAAGAGGATTACAATGGGAGAAAATCAGGGAATTACAGAACTGATATTGCGTGAGTTTTAGGAAATTTATTTCTTTTTGGAATTGGGGTGGTATTTTTGAAAGGGTTTGAACGGAAAAATCAATTATTTTCTCTTTGCGGCTTAAATTGTGGGCTGTGCCCTATGCTTTTGGGAAATTACTGTGGCGGTTGCGGTAATGGTAATCAGTCATGTAAAATTGCGAAATGCAGTCTTGAACATGGAATGATTGAATATTGCTATGAGTGTAAACAATATCCATGTGAAAAATATCAACATATTGAGGAATATGATTCTTTTATTACGCACAGGCGGCGAAGGGCAGATTTGGAAAAAGCGCAAAGGATAGGCATTGAGCAATATAATTTGGAACAGCAGGAAAAAATACAAATTCTTTCCTACTTGCTTTCTAATTATAATGATGGGCGCAGGAAGAATTTCTTTTGTGTGGCAGTCAATTTATTAGAATTTTCAGAGATACGGGAAGCGATAAATCAAATACAATCAAATGACGAACTGCCCTCACTGCCATTTAAGTCACAATGCTTGTATGTGGCAGAGGTATTTCAAAAGATTGCTGACAGAAGAAATATAAAATTGAAACTTATCAAGAAGAAGTAATAGTTTCTAATTTGCAGGGGTGTTGGTGCTGTACAGGTTACTTTAAATGGATGTCAGGATCTGCCGGACATTTTTATGTTTAATCAGGATGGGAAGTAAGTATGAGAGAAACAGTTTTATTTATTGCAATGAGCCTTGACGGGTTTATTGCGGATTGTAACGGAGGAGTCGGCTGGCTGCATGGGCAGGGCAGTGACAGTGAAAATGTAGATGTGTATTCTGAATTTGTGAAGGGAATTGACACAGTTTTAATGGGGTGGAATACATATGATCAGGTTACAACGGAACTTTCGCCGACAGAATGGATATACAGTGATTTTACCACTTATGTATTTACCCACAGGGAGATGGATTCTACGGAGCAGATTCATTTTGTAAATGAAAATCCAGCCACCCTGTTGGAAAGGCTGAAATCAAAGGATGGAAAAAATATCTGGATATGCGGCGGGGCAAATATAGTCCGGCAGTTAATGAAAGATGATTTGATAGACCAATTTTATATTTCCGTCATTCCAATCATTTTAGGTTCCGGTATCCGTCTTTTTGGTAATACGGAGAAAGAAATAAAATTGAAATTATTGAAAACGCAGACATATAACGGGATAACAGATTTAATTTATATACGCAGATAGATTGGAGGGAAATCAAATGGCTATTACAGTAAACATCTACTATAAAGGTGTAAATGGAAATGCAAAAAAATTTGCAGAGAAAATGATTGCAAGCGGGGTGGTTGATGATATCCGTGCAGAAGAGGGAAATATCAGGTATGAGTATTTCTTCCCGTTGGCAGATGAAGAAACAGTTCTTTTGATCGATAGCTGGAAAGACCAGCGTTCGATAGATATTCACCATGCTTCACCCATGATGGGGAAAATTGCTGAACTCCGTGAGAAATATGACCTGCATATGAAGGTAGAGCGTTATATATCTGATGAGGGCGGAATTCCCGTAGCAGATAAAGCGTTTATAAAGGAGTAGTTTTTCATATTGCTGTTTATATCAGATACATGGCAAGACAAAAAGGTGAAAGCACGCTTCGGAAGCACTTTAAGCTGACGGTGAATCCAAGGAGCAAAGAGCTGGAACTGATGCGGTTGCGGAATGAAATTAACAAAATAGGTGTGAATGTCAATCAGATCGTGAAAAATAGTAATTCCCATATATACAGCGTAGATGATAAAATAAGTTTGGAAGCAGAAGTGGATGAAATATTATTGTTAATGAAAATTATGGTAATACAGATGAATATGAGTTAGAATATCCAGTTAGACAAATTATTCCATTTGGTGTAAAGATTATGCTATACGGGATAAAGGATTTGATGTTGGAGGGAAACATTATGGGTATAGAACGAGTTTATTCTTGTGTAGAAGACATTGCTATGCGGCTTAAAGAACATAGAAAATATGGAAAGGCATCATTGATGATCGGTGCCGGATTTTCTAAAAATGCAAAGAGCAAGGGAATGAAGGATATTCAGCCACCTGATTGGAGTGGGCTTGCAGACAAGATGTATTGTGAATTATATCCAAAACTTTCTGCTTTTAATGATGATCAGAAAGAGGAATGGGAAAAGCAACGAATCATAAAGACATCAGGAAAGAATGTCACTAAATTAGCGGAAGAATATGTTGTAAACTTCGATAGGAACAAAATGAATCATCTGATTGAAAATGCCATTGCAGATGATTTATTTATGCCGGGAGATTTGCATAAAAAATTAGTAAAATTAAATTGGGCAGACATATTTACAACAAATTATGATACGTTGCTGGAACGTGCAACAGATATAGTTTTCAGCAAAGAGAATTATCAGATAGTTTGTTCCGACAGTGACATAGCAGGAAGCATTAGTCCTAGAATAGTAAAATTGCATGGCAGTATTCCGCATGTCAAGCCATATATAATAAGTGATGAAGATTATAGGACTTACCCAGCCAAACATGCAGCAATGGTGAATACTGTGCGTCAGGCAATGCTGGAAACAAGGTTATGCTTAATTGGATTTTCAGGTGATGATCCTAATTTTCAGAATTGGATGGGCTGGATTAGGGATAATATGGGGGAATGTTGTCCTATTATTTATCTTATTGGAATATATGATAAATTAAGTGAACCTGAAAGAAAGTTATTGGAGAGCAGGCAGATTATAATCGTTGACATATCCTGTTTGATTGATGCAGGAGAGACAGACAGGCATGGGGTGGCTATTTCCAGATTTTTAGATTTATTAGAGAAAAATCAGGGAGAAGAAGATATTTTTCAAGATAGACCATATTCCAAAGTAGATATATTTTGGAGTCCGAAAGACAAAGGAAAATATATTAAGGACATAGGGAAATATTTAAGGCAAGTAGCAAAGCAGATGCAGCCATATATTTTGTTCCCTGATCAAATAACAGAAAAAGGTAATAATGGAGAAATAGGCGAGAGACGAAAAGAATATTTTATAGTACATTTTAGGGTGTTAGTACATGAATGCAAAGAGTATTTACCCATAATAGAAATTGCAGATATGATTAAAGTCTTAAGGAAGTGTTCTATGGTTTTGGGAGATGAAAATGCAGAAGAGTTAGAAGAGATTTGTGGAAGCTATAATGATTTTTCTACTATGGCAAGCGATAAGCTGGAAGCTTTAGTCGAAATAAATTTATATCTTGCTGAGATGTATCGGATTGATAGCAAGAAACCAGCGTATGAGAAAAAAATATTATTGCTCGAATCTCTTGTAAGGAAGGTATCGTGGTATAAAAACGAACTACTTATAGAAAAAATTAAATATAGAATAGAGCATTTTGAATACAAAGAGGCAATAAAATTAACAGGGGAAATAGAAGAAAGCAGTTTTGAATATAAGGTAAAAAAAGCTGGTTTTTACAAACAGCTATCAGAATATGGGGTTGCGGATAAAATATTAAGTGAATGTTCATCGGAATTAGCGCAAATGAAAATACCAAAAGATATTTATGCATCTTATTTGGGATATTTGAATTTATGTCATCGTGCAAGCCGTTGGGATATTTCGGAAGAGTATTCGGATGCGGAGTATTTTGAGAATTTATATAATACACGCCAGATTGTAATAAGGCGGAGAGACGATTTGAGTCGAACTTTTTTCAAGGATGATTGCAAAGAAAGCAGAAGGATATTACCATTTAATCTAAACACAGGGAAAAGTATAACCCTTACACATTACACAGGAATAAAGGATGCTTACACAAAGAGCTTCAGTTATCTGAGTACTCTTGATAAACTATGCTTGCCGCTATTCAACGATTTAGCAGACTTGCTGCCCAGAGTATTTAATGAGGTGATTGCTTCAAGCAACTGTACATACTGGAAACTCTCACTTATAGCTCGTAGTAATAATGATAAGCTTATAAGCCAGATATTCACCAGAGAAACGATAGGGGTAACGTGTAAAGACGATATAGATAACTTGTTTCGGTCATTAATATCGCTGGCAGAACTCTATGAGACGGAAGATGACTATTTTCATAAAAAGTATATTATATCTATGAAAAATATTTTAGACATATTATCGAGGCTTGTGATTTTTATGCCTGATGAAAGTGTCATACAATATCTGGATATATTAGGAAGAGTAAGCAGAAATGGTGATAGCCGCATTGATAGGGATATAGATAATATTATAGACCGTATCGCTACTCGCTTTAATGGCACTGTGGCGACTTCATGCCAGAATATGATATTTAAGGAGTTTGGAGTGCAGTTTCATCTGGCAAGTTATTTTAGTAAATTCTCGTTTGATATTGATAAAGAAAATATAAGAGATTATTACCTTGGTGCAATTCAATTGGCTGCTAAAGAAGATATCAAAGAGAGAGATTGTGGAATATCACAGCTTTTATTATTGTGGAAAAACTATAGACTGGAAGATTTGAGAAAAAGAGTTGAAGATGTCTTATGGGAAGGTGGGACATTGCCACGTTCGGAGCTATATTATCCATTTATATGGGAAGAGTTGCCGCATCCCGATACGGTCAATTTTTCTGAAATGTATTACCAATATCTTTTGGAAGACAGATATTTGACTTCCGTAACCAGTTTTGGCATGATTAGAACTAATTCCTTAGATAGTGTGCGTAATTATTTAAATTTTTTCTATTTAACATCGAGAATGTCAAAGCGAAAGATTGAAAAAGTGGATTTAGATGAAAAATTGGCTATATTCATGCTGGACACAGCGTATAAATATATCCTTCATGAAAAAAGTCTTTTGAAAGATGAATTTGATAAATATAGTGCAGAAAAGAAATTTGAATACATAGGGGAAATAACTGCCCTGATTTATATTCAGGCAATTAATAATGGATTTGTAGAATCTGTGTATGAAAAAATTAATGAAATCTGGCAGTTGTTAGTTGAAAACCAGATTGTGACAGATGCCGTTAGGATAGTCAATGAAATCAAAAATGACCAGTATAATTTGTGCATGGAGATTTTTGAGAACATTGTCTTATCTGGCAATAAGAAAAATTATTCAAGTGTATTTACAGGTATAAGATGCCTGATTTTCTACTTTGAAAGTAAGGGAGTGAGAAATGCTGATATAGATAGTTCATTTGAAAAATTTATGGATTCGATAAAGTATCTGGATATTGAATACTCAAGAGCAGTCTGGATATATTTTGCGCCCTTAGTGACGCAGAGCTATTTTACGGATTTAAGATCACAAAAATATATTTCGTCTGCAATCAGGAAATGTATAGAGCTTTATAGGGAGCCGGCTGATAAAGGGCAGAGATTTTACATGGATGGATTGTTTAATTGTGTAAATGTTCTATATAGTTATTATGATTATATATCAGATTCTCATTTTGAAATATCATCAGAATTAAAAGACTGTGTTGCAGAGGCAAAAGTTGTTGACAATTATGAAATAAGGAATATATGGAGGTAGTCAATCGCAATCACCAAACTATCCTGCATCCACCAGACAGGAAAACGCTACATGGCTATGCACCTTGCAAACGCCATTTCCTACATTACAGACGAAGAAAAGACGCAGGGCGGCTTGCTGGTGGGAAGCCATAACTGCAACGCAGACACCGCATTACAGGAGATGCTTGCAACAAAGCGGAAGTATGGAAAAGCAGACAAGCGGCAGGGCTACCACTTTATCATATCTTTTAAAAAGCTGGAAGTAAGACCAGAGACCGCTATGGAGATCACACAGAAGTTTGTGGAGAGATATTTTGGGGATGATTTCCAGTGCCTGTATGCCACCCATGACAATACAGAGCATGTTCACTCCCATATCCTTTTCAACAGCGTGTCATGGCGCACCGGGAAGAAATACCGTTACGAAAAGGGGGATTGGGCAAGGGAGATCCAGCCCATTGTCAATGAACTGTGCAGAGAGTACGGTCTTTCCATACAGGATATTGAAGTCGGCACAAAACAAAAAATGCTGAAGAAGTGGGATAAAACAAAACAGGGCATTTTCAAATGGAATCACCAGATCAGGTTGGATATGGAGGATTCCATTTCTTTTGCCACAAGCTATGAAAATTTCCTGAAATTACTGGAACTGAAAGGCTATGGGGTAAGGCAGAAGGATGGGGAAGCCTATCTAAAGCCAATGGGGGAGAAGCGGTTTATCCGGCTTGCTGATATTTCGGCGTATTATACCAAAGAAAATATTGAAAGAAGATTTCTCAAGGCAGAACAGTTTCCTTGAGGACTTAAGGAAGGTCATGGAGGAAAACCCGGATCTTTTTTCGGCACAGGGAAAGAATGGGGAAGTAGATACGGAGGCAGATGCTGATCCCTGCTATCTGGAACTGGAAGAGCAGTTCCGGCAGGCAAGGCAGGATGCGGAGCGGCTTCTGGAAGAGCGGGAGGAAACCGGAAGGAAGATAAGGGAGCTGGAAACTGAAAATAAAAATCTCCATGAGGAGCTGCTGGTGCAACGTTCCTATGCGGAAGGGCTTAAGGAGAAGCAGGCGGCATGGGAGGGCAGGGATGCACAGGAGAGGCAGCGGATAAGTAACAGCCCGGAGATGGGAAACTGTCAGGCAGTAAAGAGAAGCCGGAAGCAGGAAGTCAGGGCAAAAGGTACACAGACCGGAAAACAGAAAGGGTTTTCCGCTTCATTCCACTTCCCTTTTATCCGTAAGAAGCCGGACCTGCTGGCGAAGTTAGCCGGGGAGCTGGATGCCGGGCAGATTGCGGAGATACGCCTTGGCATTGAGGACGGTCTTACCGAAGGGCAGTTGATCCTCCTTGCAGACAGGGCTATGGATGCGGAAAAGATTAGGGAACTCCGCATGACTATGAAGATATTAAACGAAAGGGGGCAGAGTGTATGACGCATAAGCTGCAGGAATTTTTATCTGCATCAGAGGAGTTTAAGAAAAAGAGCGGCGCTCTGGCACAGTCCATAGAGATTAACAGCGTGCTCCTTTTGGATAACAGCACGGAAAAGGCAGGGCAGAGGAATACCGCCCTTGGTAAATTATGCAGGCAGGCGGCGGAGGCAAAAGCGGCAGGAAAAATCATGGAGGCGGCAATGCAGAGCCTTGAAAAGGAGCTTGCGGCAGATAAAGAGCGCCAGTTCCAGTATCAGAAAGAGATGCAGCAGGCGAAGGGGCAGGAGAAAGGGGAGGACAGATGAGCAGCGAGATCACGGATGCGGTTCAGGTCATCCATATTCTTTTTGAGGGTACGGAACTATTCCTCCGTGTCGCCGGTGTGGGAATAAAACCATTGAAGCAGCTTACAAAGCTTCTTATGGCGGTTTTGGCAAAGGAGAAGATGGAAGGGAAGACTTCCATGAAAAACCTATTAAAGCGCGGCGGCGATATGCAGGTGTTGTTATCCAGCACCCTAGGTGCTCCAAGTCTTTCTTATATTCGTCAAATTAAATGAAGGTACTGGCTCATATATTCTGATGTATTTTACAGCAGAGTGTTTGAACCAGTACCTTCTTGTGTTATCATATCAAAGTTACAAGAATAG
>CATOMC010000013.1 GCA_951801245.1 uncultured Lachnospiraceae bacterium | reverse complement strand
CTGAATAATTCTCACCGCTCACTCGAGGCAGTGCCTCTCGTTCGCGTCCGGTCTCTTCCTTTTGTGTCCGAGACCTTTTCTCTTGAATTTTCAGGGTTGCATTACTGTTTATTTGTCAAGGTTCTGTGCCGCCGTTTTCTGTTTCAGTGCCGTGCGACTTTCATATAATAGCAGATGCTTTATCATATGTCAACGGGAAATTTTAATTTTCTTCCATTTTTTATCTTTTTCTTCTATTGCAGCCTCAAAGTTGCATTTTCCTCGTTGCCTCGCAGAATAAAATCAATGGTGTTTATACTGATATCCCGGGGTACTTCCACGATGCTTACAAGTTCTACCGAAGAGCCGGCCGGAATCATATCGTCATAGGTCTGCATATCATTTAGAAGCATAGTAGCCAGTGCACCTTTGCTGCTTTCTCCATTTATGGAAACTCTGAATCTTGCCCCATAGTCCAGCATATTCATTATTTGATCTGTATTTCCCGTATTGGATGCAAGAAACTTAAGTACCAGAAGCTGTGTCCCCGGTGTGGCGTCCATCGAGAAGAAAAGACTCTCACCTTCTCCCATGGACGGATAGGAATCTGCCATCTCATACCCCGTATACTGAATTGTCACATTAGGGATTCCATAGTATTCCTCTACCGATGAAGCAGTGGGTACCTGCTCCTCTTCATCCTGGCTCACATCTACAACCTCTGTTGTCTCTGGCAGTTCTTCCGGTTCTTCTTCCGGTATCACTTCCTCCGGAAGTTCTTCTTGTATTTCCTCAGTAGTATCAACCGCTGTCGTCTCTACTAAACGACTTCCGTGGTTCTTATCATATTTAAGCAGTACTCCCACCGCGTATTCCGATATCAATTCCGTCTCTTCCTGCGTCAGATCAGGCATAGCGCCACATCCTGTCATCAAAAGTGATGCAGTGATTCCACACAGAAATATAGCTGTCTTTTTCACGTTCCTGTCTCCTATCTATTTTATATATACATAACACACCATTCGCCTTAAGTGCAAAGAACGGCATCCTGCCCCGACAGGAATTATATCGTAATTCCCGATATGCAGGCTACTGAACCTGCGTTTATTATAACTTAATATTTCTGTTCTTACAAGTATCTTTACGAAGCATCCAGAGCAAACCAGAATTCCACACCGTTATCATAATTGACCACGCCATATTCCTGGTTCATGGATTCCATGATCGCCTTGACAATAGAAAGCCCTATGCCGCTTCCGCCGTACTCTCTTGTACGCGCCTTATCCACTTTATAGAATTTTTCCCACAAATGTGCCACGCTCTCCTGGGGAATCGGCTCTCCCGTATTAAATACAGAAATCTTCACACATTGTTCCATCTTCTGTATCTTGATATCTATGATCTTATCTCCTGCCGCATGGTGGATCGCATTGGTAAAATAATTGGCAAACACTTCCTCCACCTTAAATTCATCTCCCCACACATAGATAGAACCATAATCCTCCATACGGACAGAAACCCCATTCTGTTTTACCAAAATATCACAGGTAACAATATAATTCCTGATAAGTGCCGCCACATCAAAGCGCTCCATACTGATAATCTCATTTCCGGATTCCAACTGGTTCAGGGTGAGAAGCTTTTTGACCATGGTATTCATCCGGACCGCCTCGTCCATAATAACATCACAATAAAATTCCCTGCTCTCGGCGTCGTCGTTAATCCCCTCTTTTAACCCTTCGGCATATCCTTGTATCAGCGCGATCGGCGTCTTTAACTCATGGGATACATTAGATAGAAACTCTCTTCTCATCTCATCGATCTTATCTTTTTGCTCGATATCTTTTAACAGTTCATTGTTCGCCGTGTTTAATTCAGAAATTGTCTTTTCCAGTGCTTCCGACATTTCATTGATATTGTTTCCCAGAACCGCTATCTCCGTCTTATCATCCCCCGTATATTTTGCCTCAAAGTCCAAATGCTTCATCCGCTCGGAGATTTTCGCCAGTTCCAAAATCGGTTTGGTAAATCTGTTGGACAGCCACAACACCAATAAGGCACTGATAAAAATGGCTACCATGCCCACATAAGCAAGAAACCGGTTGGAGATCGACACGCTCTCCTGAATACTTTCTAAGGCGCTGCGCAGCATGAAAAGATACCCGTTGTCAAGCATCCCCCACATTTCAATATATTCTGTCTGTGTCCTATAGTCTTTGACAACCTGCATTTTATAATCATCTGTATTGATCAGAAGATTGTCTTCATTTACGCCAAGAAATATATGGTCAAGCAATTGTTTTAGCACGGTTTCTGGATCATTCATAGAAAACTTGACCGCTTGTGATTCGCTGTCCACCACAAGCACATGAATATTATATTTCTCACGGATCTTCTGCAGTTCAATATCGTACGTCTCAGTCGTGATGTCACCTTCGCTTGTAGCCTCATTGATGCTGAAATAGGCCCGTACCAGTGCATTCTGTTTTTTATTGATATAATATCTTTCAAGCAGAGTAGTGTTTAAAATAAGACACAGCAGGATCGTACCTGTGACAAGCGCCAGAAGAACAACCGCAAACTGCCTTTTCATGGAATATTTCATCATACGATACCACCTTTTTTGTAACGTTAGCATCTCACCTTTCATTTGTCAATATGCTCCTGTTTTGAGAGTCAGAATGGGCATAACAGTTCAGTCTTCGGCTTCTTTGTAACGAATTGACTTCCGGAATTACCCTTGCTATAATAATTACGAAATATTGAATAATCAAAACAACGTTGATTATTTACAGGGGGTATTTCAATTGAAACAAAGATCAAGATACATCTGGACCAACATTAAATTGGTTGGTACGATTGTTCCTATTGTTTTGTTGATCATTGTCATCTACTTTATTCTGGTCAGAAATGAAATAACAACACTGTCTAAAGATAAACTTGCCCTGGAATCCCATAATTATGCCGAAGACATCGATACCTGGGCAGATTCTGTCTTAAAAGAAATGACGATCTATAAAGCCATGTTGGAAGCCTCTGGCCTGGAGAACGAAGCATCCTACAAAATGATGCGTACCAGCGCCGGTACACACAGTGCCTATCCCTACGGCCTTTATCTGGGAGACGATCAAGGGAACTACTTTGATTCCTCAGGCTGGGTTCCCGGTGATGATTTTGCTGTGACAGAGCGCGACTGGTATAAGGAAGGTCTTAAGCATGACGAATTTGCTTTCGGTGAGCCATACGTGGATGCAATGACCGGCAGTACCTGCGTAAGCGTTTCCGCCAGACTTAACACCGGTCCCGCCGTCAGTGTACTGGCTGCAGACGTCTATCTGGATTATGCCGCCAGGCTCACCAAAGACATTACTGTCAATGAAATCGAGAGTGCCTTTTTTGTAACCAGAAACAGCCGGCTGATCGTGGCAGACTCCGATACATCCATGACAGGAAATATTTTGTCCGCCAAAGATGGACCCCTGCTGTACCGAAATATCAGCCGCCTGTTAGATACCGGTCAAGCCGGCCTGCATGAAATTTCCGGCGATAACCACAATAAATATTTTGTCAATATCACCTTCATCCCCGATACCGACTGGTATTTTGTGACCTGCCTGAGTCAGGATGTTGTCCTGAATAACCTGTGGAGAATCGAATTTCCCATGCTGATCGTGGCTATTGCTGCCTCATTGCTGCTGTTTATCGTAACATCGAGATTTTCCAAGGAAATGAGTACCATCCGTAAGAAAGCCAAACGTGATCCTCTGACCAATCTCTGGAACCGGAACGGGTTTGAAGAATATATCCGTCTTGCCTTAGAAGAACACCCGGGTGAAGGGCTTCTTCTTATCATAGATATGGATAATTTTAAACTGGTCAACGACCAGCTTGGACATCCTGTCGGCGATAAGGTACTGCAGGATTTCAGCCGGCTGTTGGAATCGTATTTTAACCGGAACAAAGATGTTGTCAGCCGTCTGGGCGGTGATGAATTTGCAGTTTTTGTGGGACGTAATATTACCGCCGATGAGGCAAAGGCAATGCTGACAAAATTCATCGGTCTTGTCCGCCAGAACCTGGAAGAAAAATATCCGGCGCAAAACCTTTCCGCCAGTATAGGTGCCGCCTTCGTATCACACAGCACCTCCTACAACTTCTTATATCAGAATGCCGACAAGGCACTGTACGAAGCAAAGAGGAATGGAAAGAATCGTTTCCAGATACGTTGAACAATCATAAAAAGCCAGGAAGTGACATGCATCACTCCTGGCTTCTATTATGTAAACTAGTAACAAGTCTCTGGTTACTCCTGGTCCTGATTCTTCTCTTCCCTGGCCGCCAGTTTCGCTTCTTTCCTGAGCAGTCTCTTTTCCTTACGGCTCCTCTTATCAATGATCAGATAGAATGTGGGCATCAACAGCAGAATCAACACCGTAGATGCGATCAATCCACCGATAATGACAAGTGCCATACCTTCCATCATGACAGATCCCTCTCCGATTCCCAAAGACATAGGAATCATGGACAGAATTGTTGTCAATGTGGTCATCAAAATAGGCCGTAATCTAAGCTGTCCGCTCTGAATCAATGCCTCCTCAAGCGGCATCTCTTCCCGCAGCCTGTTGGCCGTATCCACATACAGAATACCGTTATTCACCACGATACCGACCAACATCAGCACACCCATCAGCGATACCATGCTGAGGGTGGATCTGATCAGATACAGCAGTCCAAAGGATCCGATCAGTGCAAACGGAATACTTATCATGACCATCATGGAAAACCGGGGTGACTCAAACTGCATCGCCATGACAAGGAAAATCAGGAATACAGCAACGAAAATCGCTGTGATGATCGCCGTGAATTCATCGATCATCATATCGTCCATCATTGTGGTCGCACGTGAGACGCCTCTTGGCAGAACCATTTGCTCCATTGCCTCATCCGCCGCTTCTTGTGCCGTGAATCTGGCATCATCCGTGGTATTGGCCGTCACGGCTACCTGATAAATACCATCCACACGAGTCAGCGTTACCGGTGAATCCACATATTCCACGGATGCGATTTCTGACAGTGGAACCTGCGTCCCATAAGGCGTGGACAATGTGATATTGAGCAGGTCATTCATATTGTCATATTCGCCCTCCGGATATTCCACGCGCACAGAAAACTCTTCACCGCTTCTGGTCAGCTTCGCCGCTTCCGTACCACTTAAAGTACTGTACATTTCTCCCGCCACCTGCATGGGCGGAAGTCCCACTGCCATACTCTTTAACGGATCGATAATGACCTTGGCCTGCGTGGATGCGTCAGACATATTGGAAGATGTCTGCAAAACACCCGGAATCTGCTGCAGCATCTGCTGTACCTGCTTGGATGCCGCTTTCAGGTCATTCAGATCTCGTCCTTCCAGATCGATCTCAATACCGCTGCCCATCATACTCGTCATGCTGGCTCCGCTGGCCTGAATACTGATATCCATATTGGTCATATCGGCAAGCGCCCTGGTATAGCTTTCTATCGCTTCGCCGGTGGAAAGTTCACACTCATCCGTAAGATATGCTGTCAAAGTTGCCGTAGATCCCGAAATGCTGTAGGAATAACGTCCCACATTCTCATCAGCTTCCGCCATTTCTTCCAGAAACTTTGTCTGTTCTTCAATGACATCCATCTTTGTTCCCGACCGGAAACTTGCCGTGATAGAAAATGCACCTTCGTCCATGCTGGGCATCAATTCCGTATGTATATGGCTGACCAGCATGAAAGCCGCCACCAGAAGAACCACTGAGACGCAAACGACCAATCCCTTTCTGGGCAATAATCTGCGAAGCAGTCTGTCATAACCGCTGTTAATTTTGCGAAGCAGTTTATTCACAGGCAGCTCTTTCTTCTCCTTGGGCTTGAACTTCGAGAAAAGAAGCGGGATGATCGTCATCGCCATGACCAAAGAAGCCAGCATAGCCATGATGATCGTCATGCCAAGTTCCGTAAACAACTGTCCGGACAATCCTTTCATGGTACTTAACGGGAGATATACCACAACCGTGGTTATCGTAGAGGCAACGATAGAAGCCGTCACAATACCGGTTCCCTTAAGCGCCGACTCTCTGTACTCTCCAGTCTCATCTTTCAGTCTAAAACAGCTCTCCAGAACCACGATGGAACTGTCTACCATCATACCGATCGCGATAACAAGCGCGCCCATGGTCACCACATTGAAAGTAAACCCAAGCATATTCATACCAATCATCGTTGCAAACAGGGAAATCGGCATGGAACTGCCCACGATTAGGCTTGCCCGAAGGTCCCCAAAGAAGATAAACAAGACCAACATGGAAAACAAAACGCCCAAAAGCAGCGTACTGCCCACTGATGTCAGGGACGACTGGATCATATCGCTGGCATTATATATAACGCTGATCTCCACGGTATCATTATCCGCCTGCAGCCTGTCCAGCACCTTTTTCACATCTCTGGTGACATCCACCGTGCCATAACTTTTCTTCTTCGTGATCGCAATCGTCACATTTTCCTGGCTGTTATATCGGCTGATACTGGAAGCATCCTGCTGGCTCTCGCTCACATTTGCGACCTCAGAAAGTGGAATAATCTGCCCTTTGGCCGTGGTAATGGGGATATTCTGAATCTGTACCACCCCGGAAATATCCGCACTGCTGGATACAGCAATATCCTGTGATCCCTGGCTCACATTGCCGGCCGGAACCGTAAAATCCATGGAGCCGATGGTCTGTGCGATCGTGCTCATAGATAACCCATACTGCTTCATTGCCTGGGAATTGAGCTGTACTCTGATATAGTTCTCATGGCCTCCGTACACCGAAACATCCGCCACACCGGAAATAGTCTCTAATTCCGTGACCAGTGTATCATTTACATAACTTAATACATCACTGTCGCCAACTGCCGTGACTGAGATGTCCATCGTCTCCATCTGATCCATGGCCATCTCAATAACCGTCGGCTCATTCACATCCTCCGGCATCGAAGCCTTGGCCGTATCCAGGGCCGTCTTCAAATCCATATAGGCATCTTTCAAATCCGTTCCGTATTCATACTGGAACATGACCATGGACATATTCTCTGCAGACTGCGAGGTATAAGTGGTAACACCGCTCTGTTCGGAACCGGCCGCCTCCACTTCCTTGGTCACCAGTTCCTCCACACTCTCCGGATCCGCGCCCGGATAGATCGTGTAGACTAAGAGCATGGGAAGTTCCATATCCGGGGTCAGTTCCAGCCGGAAACTCACTACCGAAGACAATCCGAAAACAACCAGAGCCAGAATGATCATTGCGATGGATACCGGTCTTTTTAGAGCTAATTTCGTCAAACTCATGCTAATCCTCCATTATTCCGCCGCGGTCTCCTGGCTTCCACCATCCTGCGCTGATATCTCCGCTCCATCCCTTAAGTTCGCTGACCAGCTTGTAATCAATACCTCATCCACTGTCAGTCCTGATAAGACGGTAATGGTATCTGCATCAAAAATGCCTGTCTCCACATCCTGACGTCTGGCCGTTCCATCCACCGCTACGTACACGTAGGGCTGGCTGTCATCATAATATACCGCATCATAAGGGATCAGGATCGCATTTCCCTGACTGTATGTATCTGCAATGACTTTTACACTGCTGCCGGTAAGCAGACTGGCATCCGGCGTACTCACACAGGATTTAACCGCAAACAGTCCTGTGTTCTGATCGATCATTGTCCCGATCTCCGTAATGGCTGCATCGTAGAGCTTACCATTTCTGTCTACCTGAATCTTCTGTCCCACATGCAGTGTGTTGCGGATTCCCTCACTCACATGAAAAGTGACTGTCATTGTATTCTTATTGGAAATCACAAACGCCGGTCCGTTGGGAGACGCAAAATCATGCTCCTTAATATTGACTGCCTCGATCACGCCATCAATGGGTGCCTTCAGCGTATACATATCCAGTTGATACTCCGCACTGTCTATGGCAACCTTCGCCCCTTCTGCTCCTACTTTGGCTGAATTGACTGTGGCCGCCGCAGAGTCAACACCAAGAGCCGCCGTCTTCTTGCTGGCATTCTGCACCGGCGTGCTGTCTATATTGAGGCTTGCTTCCGTCATATTCCTGACAGCCTCTGTCTGTTCCAGATTCCTATAAGTATCGGACAACGTGCTGGACAATTGTTCCTGACCATCCTCAATGGATTCTATCCCGGACTTGACCTGTTCGTAGGCTGACTCTGTCTGGGATACTGCGGACTGGGCCGATGACATGGCCGCTCTGGCACTGTCGAGGGATTCCTCATAATATTTCATTTCTTCTTCTGCAGTTTTTAACGCTTCATCAGCCTCATCCAGATCATCTTTTGCATTCTGCAATGCTTCCTCGTATTCACTTTCATTTCCGTAAAACTGATTGTCTATAATCTCTTTTTTGGCGGCATCATCCCCAGTCTCCAATGCCGTAACTTCAGCAATTGCTCTCTGGTAAGCCGCCCGCTTTTCATTATATCCGGAAGAATTCATCTTCGCACTATATGCCGCCTGCGCTTGCCCATAAGCTTCTTCCGCCTGCTCTGCATAAGCGTTTGCTTTATTCCGCGCTTTCTTTAAGTCGTCTTTCTTTTCTTCCGCATCTTTCTTATCCTCATCCAGATCCGACATCTGCTCATTGATATCATCTATCCCATTGTTGATACTGTCAATCTGAATCTGCATCTGATACAATTGCAGGTCCTTCTGTCTCTGGGTCTGCTCATTCTGTAGATCTATCTGCGCAACTGCGCTCTCATACTGTGCCTGGGCAATCTCATACCCCACCTGGGCCGCATCCACATTGGCTTCCACACTGTCATACTGCGCCTGGGCACTGGCAAGCTGTAACTGTGCCGCCTCGGAATCTAGTTTACATAACTCCTGTCCCGCAACGACCGTATCTCCCACTGCCACATCAGCACTCAGGACCTCCGCCGAAACCATGGGAATCACGTACACAAATTCCTCCGGGCTTACTGTACCCACAAATTCATTCTTTAGGGTGAGTGTTCCTGCCTCTGGGTTTAGCACCTCGACCGGAATCGCCTCACTGATCGTCTCTTCCACTACTGCCTCTTCGCCGCACCCCGTAATCATCATACCTGCACATGCTACTGCGAGCAGAATGGATGACGCTTTGCGAAGAGATTTTATGTACTGCTTCTTCATCGTATCAACCATGTCCTTTCCGTAAACTGCCATCATTACACATTCATTCTTTAGAATACATTCTTTTCACCAAAAATCAAGTGGCTGTTTTTATATTTAAGACTTTTTTTAGAAAAGTTAATTGTTTTTCTGCGTCAGATTTTTGGCAAAAAAATACCGATTCCATCCGCAGACGAAAATCGGTATCTTATTTTAACTAAGCCATCTGGCCAGCATTTGCTGCAACTGATCGATATCCAGTGGTTTCATCATATGTTCGTTCATACCGGAAGACTTGGCTTTCTGTACATCTTCCAAAAAGGCATTCGCGGTCATCGCAACAATCGGCACTCTCCTGGCATCCTCCCGCTCCATGGCCCGTATCGCACAAGTCGCATCATAGCCGTTCATGACAGGCATCTGGATGTCCATCAGGATCAGGTCATAATATCCCGGTTCGGATACTGTCACCATATCCACTGCTTCTTTGCCATTTTCTGCCGTCTCGATCTTGACACCCGTCATGGAAAGAATCTCCGTGGCGATCTCTCTGTTTAGATCATTATCCTCCACTACCAGAATCCTCTTGGCAGAATAATCCTTTTTACCTATCTCCTCCAGGGAATTATTGTGCTCTTTGTCATTTTCTTTTGGCAAAAATCCCTTGAATGTATTAATCAGCCGGTTTTTATAAAGCGGTTTCATAATATAACCATCTATTCCCGCTACCCTTGCCTCCATCTCGATGTCAACCCAGTCATAGGATGACACCACTGCAATGGGTACCTCCGACCGCGCCTGCCGCCGGATCGCCTTAGCCGTATCAAGCCCGCTCATACCAGGCATACTCCAGTCTAAGAGTATGGCAAAAAGTTCTTCGCCCTTTTGCTGCTTCTCGATCACACGCGCAACCGCCTCTTCTCCTGACAATACCCACTCACCCTTCATGCCAAGCTTCTGTAAAAGGACACAGGAACTCTCACAGATGAACCGGCTGTCATCTACTACAAGCACCGTTCTGCCTTCCAGATTAAGTTCATCTGTCTGTTCTTTCTCCCGATACTTAAGCGGCAATATTACCGTGACGATCGTACCGATTCCCGACTCACTCTCGATTTCGATATCCCCGCCCATCATCTGAATGATATTGCGCGAGATGGTAAGTCCCAGTCCCGTTCCGTGAATCTTGTTGATGCGCACATCTTCCGCTCTCTCAAAGGGTTCAAATATCCTGGCCAGAAATTCCTCTGACATACCGATTCCGTTATCACGGATAACAAACTCATAACGGCCCGTATAACTCTGCGTGGAAGGCCTCTCCGTAATGGTAATGCTGATATCGCCTTTGGTGGGTGTATAGCGGATGGAGTTCGTCAGAATATTCACAAGCGCCTGGTGTATTCTCATAACATCCCCGGTCACATTTTCATGCTCCAGATTATGCGTATTTATCTCAATATTCTGCTCCTTATTTTCCACCTCAGACGCCGTCTTTCTGACCAGATTATCAACCATGTCAAAGAGATTAAACTCCTCGTCATTAAAGGACATGGTTCCCGCTTCAATCCGGCTCATGTCAAGTACTTCATTGACTAACGAAAGCAAGTGTCTGCTGGCCGAAGAAATCTTGCCAAGACACTCTGCCAGTCCTTCCGGATCTTCCAGTTTGGTACCGGCAATGGCTGTCATGCCTATGATTGCATTTAAAGGTGTCCTGATATCATGAGACATCTTGGAAAGGAAATCCGTCTTGGCGGAACTGGCTCTGTCGGCCGCCTCATAGGCATCTAACAGCGCCCTTTTGGCATCCCGTTCCTTTCTTTTCGATTCCGTGATATCCTTCGCGTTGTTGAGCGCCAGAATATCGCCGCTCTCCGCATCCTTCGTGAGCAGGATCGTATACCGCAGAATCTGCGGCATATCACCGGTTCCGGCCGTCTCAACTTCTATGATCAGTTCATTCTCTCCGCGCTCATATGCTTCCAGTAAATGTTTGGTGTTGATCGTCTGGATAAAGAGTTCTCTGTCCTCGGGAAAGATCATCTCCTTACTCCATCGAAAGAAGAATTCATCCGCTTCACACGGCGCCTTCATTCCCACCAGGGGCAGTACCGCAACCTTCTCCCCATTTCTGTCTTCATAGAAATCATCCTCGATCAGATTCCTAGAAACATTTACATTATACACAAATACAGCCTCAGAAGTAATCGCATGTCTGTACTGTTCCTCGGCGCTCAACGTTTTGCGAAGCACAATATTGGACTCATTGATTCTCTGATTAGCTTTCTCAAGTTCCTGTTTGGCCAAAACCAGTTCCGCATTGGACTTAAGCAGCTTATCCGTCATCTCTGTCTCTTTGGCCTTTTCTTCCGATATGTTTCGCACATACCACATCACACGGGCGTTCGTCTCGCAGAAATTATCTATGGGTACGATCATGGAACTCACCCATTTCCATTCCCCGTCCACCAGCCTGTGGTAACTGAAATGGATCGGTGCACCGCCGCCCAGAAAGACATTCTTTAGATTTTCTGCTGCCATGATATTGGCGAAACTCTCCCTGTCCTTCTCCTCCACATAATGACTGGCACAGGTTTCTATCGTTTTACTGTAATCACCGCCCAGTTCTTCTACCTCCGCCATCTCACTTTCAACGATTTTCATATCCGTAATCGTATTTTTGTCCAGATCGATGGCACTGATCCTGAAATATGTATCCTGAAGCATCTGGAATGCCTCGCGGTTGAGCTGGCTGCTACGACGGGCCTCGTCCGTCAGGCGCACGGCGCCGATCCATAGTCTTCTGCCGTCACCTGACACAAACTGTGTCCTCTCCTCCTGCACCCAGACCTTCTCACCGTCACCGTTTAACAGACGGTACTCAATGCTGCTCTCCCCATTCATCCTGAAGGATCTGATAAAAATATCCCTGTCTTCGGCACATACGGCCTCCAGATAACTTCCTCCGGTGACCTGCATGAACTGCTCAAAGGCCATCCCGATATTGTTCAGTGCAAAAGCACTGATAAAATAAACAGGAAAACCTTCCTCAAAAAAACCGCCAACCACACCGACTGCCCCATTCTTGTTGAGCATGTCTATAATCTTATCCTGATTGATTTCCCTAAAGTTCTCATCCTCTTTGGCAAAAAACAATTCTTCCTGATAAAACCAGCGTTTGGACATTTTATATACCTCCCACCTGCACGTCTTTCTGAGACAACTTATCTTATTCTACTTCAAATTTGTAGCCCATTCCCCAGATCGTCTTGATCAAATCCCCTTTGGTACCCATTTTACTGCGAAGTTTCTTCACATGAGTGTCAATTGTCCTGGCATCTCCAAAGTAATCATAATTCCAAACGCTGTTCAATATTTTTTCTCTGGATAACGCTATCCCTTCATTTTCCATAAAGTAGGACAGTAATTCAAATTCCTTATAGCTTAATTCTACCGCCTGACCGTCTACCGTCACACTGTGTGCCGCTTTGTCAACCCGGATACCACCTGCTTCCAAAAGCTTATCGGCACTGATCTGATTAACCCGTCTTAAAATCGCTTCCACCCGGGCTACCAATATCTTCGGGCTGAAAGGCTTGGAAATATACTCATCAACCCCCATCTCAAATCCCAGCAATTCATCCCTCTCATCCGACTTGGCTGTCAGCATAATGATGGGAACTTTGGAATATTCCCGGATTTCCTTACAGACCTGCCAGCCATCCATCTTAGGCATCATCACGTCAAGAATCACCAAAGCGATATCATTCGATTCAAAGAAGATGTCAAGAGCCGCTTCTCCATCCTCCGCCTCAACCACTTCATAATTACTCTTTACCAGGAAATCCCTGACCAGCTTTCGCATACGGCTCTCATCATCCACCACCAGGATTTTCAATCTATCCATACACTTTCTGCCTTTCCCCGCTGTTTACCGCGTACTATTGTCAAGCGCTCTTTCCGCCTCCCGCAAGGCGTTCTCACGTTCCGTAAGTTCCTGTTCCCACTGGGAATACTCATCTACCACGGCTCTGCGGTAATTAATCATATTGGGCATATCACTGCGCCAGGAAATTGCCACCATCGCGGCAATCAAAAGTACCAGAATAACATTGATCAGAACCGACGTGATAAACCTGCCCCGATACTCTATTTTCGGGTGTCTGGCTGCGATACTCTTTCTGATAGAACTGTTCTTCTCTGTCTTATTGCTGAATGTACCATAAAGAGGGACCGGACGGATCTTATCCGCCGGAACCCCCCATTTTATCATCTCCCTCTGCATCCTCTGCAGGTAGGCAAACCCAATCGGTGTCAGAAACACTTTATTATCAAGCGCTCTGTTATAGACAAGCAGCACATTCTGCGGCTGGCGGTAATCCAGGTTACGCTCCAGATTATCCACCTTCTTTTCTTCCATTCTGGCAGTCTCCGCATCCGCTATCGTCGCAAACCGATACCCGCCCACGATCAATTCGTCTTCGTTCTTGTCCATCCTATTCTCCCGTTTCGTCAGATTTTAAAGATATTCATATTCTGCTCTAAGCGGTTTGCAATATTTTTAAGCTGCGTTGCATTTTCAGAAATATTATACACAATACTGCTTACTTGCGTGACAGATGCAGACGTCTCCTGTGCACTCGCCGCATTCTCCTGCGCAATCGCTGTCAGATTCTGCACCACATCCACCACATTCACTCTGGCATCATCAAGCTTCTTTGTCTTATCCGCAATCCGGGTGATCCCATCCATGGAACCTGTGATACCATCCTGCACCTGAACAAAGATCTCATTGGTACGTCCTACACTTTCATTCTGGCTGTTCATGATCTTCTTCACATCTTCCATGGTAGCTACGGACTTCTGGGAATCATTGATCAGGGAATCTATGATATTCTCGATCTGTCTTGCCGAATCATTGGACTGCTCTGCAAGCTTCTGAATCTGGCTTGCCACCACCGCGAACCCTCTGCCCTGATCTCCTGCTCTGGCCGCCTCGATACTTGCATTGAGAGACAGAAGGTTCGTCTCCTCGGCGATCGAAGTGATCAGCGTCGTTGCCTCCCTGATCTTCATGGCCGATTCATTGGTCGTATTGGTCTGTTCATAAATAACGTCAATGGCTGCTTTTGCCTGGTCATTGATCTTCTCAAGCGCTGTCAGTGTGGCAAATGCCTCCTCGCCGGACTTTCTCATCTCATTGGCATTGTCGATCAACTCATCTACTTCCTGCGTGGTCTCTTCCACCATGTTACCCATCAGAATAACGTTCTCCGTAGCCTTCTGCGTCTCGCCTGCCTGGGAAGATGCCCCGTCAGCAATTTCCGATACTGCTTTCTCCACCTGTTCTACCGTTGTCGCGGTCTCCGATGCATTGGTATTCAGGGAATCCGATGCCGCAAAAAGCTGTTCGCTCTGCTCCTGCAGATCGGACACCACATTGACAAGCTGGCTTCGCAGTTCTGCCACTGCCCGGCTCATCTGTCCGGTTTCATCCTTCCTGGCCGTCAGTTTCTCCTGCCCCTCGATTTCCGTGAAGTCCATATGCGCCAGACGGCCGATAATCTTCGTCACTTTGATGATCGGATTCACAATCTTACTGATAAACAAAAATGCTATGATGCTGGCAAGAATCACCGTAATCGTCGTACAGCACACACCGATCAAAGTTGCCCTGTTTACGGTCTCCATCAGTTCATCTTTATCCGCAGACACCACCAGGATGCAGTGTCCCTGCCCCGTAATATAATAAGACGCATATTTCATGGCACCATTAAACTCATACTCTACCACATTGGGCTTTGGCACGGCACCCGTCTTCAACTGTCCTATCAGTCCTTTTACGACTTCATTTTCCACAGGCTTCCCAATTTTGTCCTTCGTTGGATGATAAAGCATCGTACCATCTTCTGAAACCAGATATCCATAACTGGACTCCACGCCTCTTAATCCCACTTCACCAAGCAAATCTGTCAGATTCGCATAGGTCGTGGCCGTATCATATCCTTGTACCTCTATCGCCGTTTCCACATTGCTGCCATAAGCAACTGCCAGATCATACAGGTAGCATTGATTTAATTCCATCAGAGGGATTCTCAGATTCCTGATCAGAACTACCGAAAGACAGATCGACAAGATCACCATAGCCAGTACCATGGCACCCACAATCTTTGTCCTGACAGAATGCAGGAAACCTGCCTTATCGCCATTTATGTTCGTTTTACTTGCTTGCTGTGCCATACGCTTCCCCCTCTATGTATTATGATATATATTTATATATTTTACAGCAAAACAGAAGATGTGTCCAGAAAATTGTAGCACCGCTTTTCCAGCCAAAAGAAAAGTTCTTAAAAGCCAATGCCTGACTTTTTAAGAACTTATCCTGATGGACCAGACGGGAGTCGAACCCGTGTCCAAAAGCCCATTCCCTGTCCTTCTACTATCATAGTCTGTCATTGCGGATGACTCCTCATTCCCTCCCCCGTCAGGAAACAGACACCCCGGCGGGTTTAGTAGCCCCTGATACGCCCGCAGGATAGTGGCGTCCCCTGCGTCGTTTCCTACATAGTCGATGCCCGGTTCTTAATGTGTAGGTGCACTAAGGCGGACAGCTGCCATTAGGCAGCGTATGCTAAATTATCTTCAGCGTTTATATTTAGATTCGCGATTTAACGCATCAGCCTGCGGATAGCTTCTCCAGCTGCAAGACCCCTGTCGAAACCTTGACTGGCCCTTATAAATGATAACTTAGATCAAAACAGCACCCTGTTTTTCCTTACGAAAAGTATACCACATCCTCTCTTCCATCTTCAAGTCTAAAGATTCTTAATCTTAAACTCCCTCTCATGCTCTCTGCGCATATCTTTCTTCGCGATATCCTGCCGCTTGTCGTACAGTTTCTTACCCTTGGCCAGACCGATCTCCACTTTGGCCCTGCCTTCTTTAAAGTATACCTGCAAAGGCACGATCGTATACCCCTGCTGCGCCATCTTACTGTCCAGTTTATAGATCTCCCCCTTATGCAGAAGGAGTTTTCGAACCCGCAGAGGATCCTTGTTGAAAATATTGCCCTTTTCATAGGGACTCACGTTCATGCCGTAAACAAAGGCCTCTCCGTTCTCAATCCGCACGAAAGCCTCCTTGATACTGCACTTGCCAAGGCGCAGAGACTTGACTTCTGTGCCGTGCAGGGCGATCCCCGCCTCGTACTTCTCCTCGATAAAAAAGTCATGATATGCCTTCTTGTTATTGGCAACCAGTTTCATCGCTTCTTTCGCCATACTGACACCTGCCTTTCTATTCTTCCCAGGGAATCTCAAACTCTATGGTCTTTAACACGCTGTCCACGCCCCGGACCCGGACGGTAAGCTTCTGTCCCAGTTTATATACTGTGCCTGTCTCCCGGCCGATCATCTCATACGTGTTTTCATCATAGACATAGAAGTCTCCCGGCAATGCGGCCACATGGAGCAGCCCTTCTATGGTATTGGGAAGTTCCACGTAAATCCCCCACTGGGTTATGCCGGATATGACTCCCTCGTAGGTCTCTCCAATCCGCTTTTCCATATACTCTGCTTTCTTGAGTTTATCGGTCTCCCGCTCTGCCTCTTCCGCACGCCGCTCCATTTTGGAAGAATGTTTTGCCACTTCCGGCAGTTTCTCTTCGTAATGCTTTAAGCGGTCTTCCTGCAAGCGTCCCCTCAACTGCTCCTTGATGATCCGGTGAATCTGCAGATCCGGATAACGCCTGATGGGAGAGGTAAAATGGCAGTAATACTGGCACGCCAGGCCAAAATGTCCCGAACACTCTACCGTATATTTGGCCCGTTTCATGCTTCTGAGCGTCAACCGGCTGATCAAAGTCTCCTCATCCGTATCCTCTATCCTGCCAAGCAGCTTCTGCAGTTCTTTGGGGTATATCTCCTCCCCGGAAAGCTTGATATGATACCCGAAATTCCTGATGAAAGTCGAAAGCTTCATGATTTTCTCCGGATCCGGCTTCTCATGGGTCCGGTACACAAAGGGGATATCCAGCCAGAAAAAGTGCTGGGCCACTGTCTCATTAGCAGCCAGCATAAAGTCTTCGATCAGTTTGGTGGCTGTATTCCTCTCATAAGGTTTAATTTCTGTCGGGTGCCCGTTTTCGTCTAACAAAATCTTGCTCTCCGCAAAATCAAAGTCGATGGATCCTCTCTGATGCCTCCTTTTTCTTAAAACAGATGCCAACTGTGCCATCTGCTCAAACATGGGTACCAGTTCTTTGTATACTGCGATTTCGTCCTCGTCTTTGTCTTCCAGTATCTTCTTCACACTGGTGTATGTCATCCTGCGGTCTACACAGATAACACTTTCTGCGATCTGATAATCCCGCACATCGCCTTTCTCATCTATAGTCATCAGACAGCTTAAGGCCAGCCGCTCCACGCCCTCATTCAGAGAACAGATTCCGTTGGAGAGCTTATGGGGCAGCATGGGGATCACACGGTCTACCAGATATACACTGGTGCCTCTTGTCAGGGCTTCCCAGTCCAGAGCTGAGTTTTCCTGCACATAATTGGTCACGTCCGCGATATGGACGCCCAGATGATAAAGCCCCTTTTCATCCACATGAAGGCTCACAGCATCATCCAGATCCTTGGCGTCTTCCCCATCTATGGTCACCATCTGTAAGTCTCTTAGGTCCAGCCTGCCCTTCTTGTCGGCTTCCTGCACCGTATCCGGCACCCTGGCCGCCTGGTTTAAGACCTTCTCGCCAAACTCCACCGGCAGTTCATAGCCCCGCACGATGGACATAATATCCACGCCGGGATCATTCACATGCCCCAGGATCTCTACCACCCGGCCCTCCGGTTTATGGGTCCCGTCCCCGTAAGAAGTGAGTTCCACCACCACTTTATGGCCGTTGACTGCCCCTTTGGAACGCTCCATAGGCACAAAGATGTCCCGGCCAATCCTGGTATTGTCCGGAATCACAAAGCCGAAATGCTCTGACTGCTCATAGGTGCCCACCACCTGCTTCGTACCTCTCTCCAGTATCCGAAACACCGCCGCTTCCTGCCTTTTCCCATGGGATCCCTGCAGCAGCACCACCTGCACTTTGTCCAGATGAAAAGCGCCGTTTGTCTGATCTTCCGGCACGAAGAGGTCATCCTCTCTCCCCTCAACCTCCACGAATCCAAACCCTCTGGCATTGGCAATAAAAGTGCCTACCGGTTTCTCTTCGTCGGGTTTACTGTATCTGCCCTGCCTGTTTACCTGCAGTCTGCCCTCCCCCAGGAGCTCTTGTAAAACTTCCCGCAAAGCCTGCCTGTCTTCCTTTTGTACCTGCAAAAAGGCCGCCAGTTCTTTCTCCTTCATGGGCACATACGCATCCTCTGCCACCAGTTCGCATATCAGCTTTTTGCGATTCTCGGTCTTTTCATCAAACTTAAACATTTTCTCTCCCATTCAAACTTTTTTCATCAAAAAAGCACCCTTCTGCAAGAGTGCTTTCGTCCGTCTAAAACAAGGTCAGGTTCAGGACAACTGCCAATACCATGAAACCAACTGCAAGACCCGTCGTGATTTTGACCAGTTTGCCCTCCATGGAACGTCCTTTGTTCTTACCCCAATAGGTTTCGGCTGCACCGCTCACCGCGCCAAGGCCGGCTGTCTTGCCTTCCTGCATCAGTACCAGGACAACAAGCGCCACACATATAAGAATATATACGATCGTCAATACGATTCTAAGTGCTCCCATCTCTACACCTCCTAATATCATACAGTCGCTATCATACCATAGAATGCTTCCATATGCAAGTCCCAGATTTATAATCTCACCGGCATTTACAGACAAAATTGAGAAAAAGCATCCTTTTTGTCACGAATCCTCTCATGATACCGCATCAGATACGCCTTCATCTCCGTGTGCTGCTGTCCCATATCCTGCATCATATCCGCGAAGTTATTTTCCGTCACGCCGCCAAGATCCGTCAGAAACTCATAGTAAGCCTTGTCGTCCCCATGTTCTTCAAGCACCACCTGCCAGGTCTCTTCCGTTTCACATCCTTTGATATGAGAAAGTAGATACTCTTTAAGGCTCTTTCGCATGTTCTCTTCCAGCCCATAATCATGCATGAGCCTTAGCATGGCAAGCCGCACTTTACTGCGCCGCTTCTGTTCCATATAATATCCCAGATCATTCTCCCTGCTGCCATAGTCTTCCTCGCCGCACAGAAGCATTTTGGAGAATCCGTCACTGTCCTGCTTGTCCATCAGGGTTCTGGCTCTCGCATCCCACCCGGCAAGCCAGCCTTTGGTCCCCACGTTTTCCAGATCAAAGAGATAAAAAGCATCCAGATGATTTACCGCCGCCGCAAGCAAACAGGCCAGATCTTTGTCCCGGCCCTCGTCAAAGGTGCCATTTTCTGTATCCTTTGCAGTCTTTTGCAAGGTATCCCTTCTGCTCTCTATCTGCATAAGCTGCCCGCATTCTTTAAAGACCCCCTGCCCCATCTCGATCCGGTGATAAGAAAGCGTTACCTGCTCAAGCCGCGCACAATAAGCAAAAGCCCAGTCACCGATACCCGCAAGGTGCTGTGGCAGTGTTATTTTACGAAGTACTTTATTACTCAGAAAGGCTTTCTTGCCAATCCATACCACCGGTAAGCCCTCTATCGTTTCCGGCATCTCAAGTTCCACATCCCGGCCGCTGTAAGCGGTGATCACTGCTGCCTTTTCAACAATCTCATATTGCAGGCTTCCCTGCTGCGTCTCCAGATTCCTGATCATATGATACTATCACCTTCCCGAAAGCCAAATGATAACCGAAGCATCTGTCCTGCCAAACAGCTCTTCGCATGTCTCCTACAGCGCAAGTTCCCGTATCTGCCCAAGAAGCGCATCCCCTCTCTCCGTCAGCATCAGCTCTTCGTTATGCCTGGTATACTCTTCACAGCCATAGGCACTGATAAACGCCGCACAGTCAGCCTGCACGGTGCATTCTGTCAAAAGCACCAGCATTTCATTCCCGCTGCCAAACGTATCTTCCACAAAAGCAAACAGAAAATGAAGCCTCTCTTGTACCTGCCCAGTCTCCCGCTTGTACCGTTCTACCCGTGCGTCAAATTTTTCCCGGATCCGCCCAAAGGCATCCTGACCGCTTTCTGCATCCACCATCAGGAGCATTTTCTCACATTCCTGCAAAAAGCCGATGATAGCGCGACTCTTCTTCTTTTCCTTCAAAGACAGGGCCCCTGCCGCAAGCAGGGACTCATAGGTCTGCTGTCTGGCCTGCACCTGCTGCCTGAGCATATTTCCCAACTCCAAAGCGCTGCCTTCCTGCGCCTTAGTCTTGAGTGCCTTTAAAGGATTCATCAATTCCTGCAGCATCGCTGACGTCTGCATGTTTTCCCGGATTTCCTGCTGTATCTGGTCGATCAGCATCCCCATCAGGGACAGGCGCTCATCGAATCCCGCTTTCCTTGCCTTATCTTTTACCTGCTCGTTGACTCTTCCAGTTAGTATGTCTTCCACCCGGTAATCGTTCTGATATTTTTGATACAGATCATAATAAGCCGTAAATTCCCTGGCCACGCGGGCACTGCGAAGATACTGTCCCACCAGGGTCTCCTCCACGGCAAGTCCCTCCTCTTCATACAGAAGGAGTATCTGCGACAAATCCTCCCAGCCTCTGGCCGTAACGTAATCTCTGCCCCGCACCGTTGTCTCCACCTGATAGAAGTCTTCCTTCTTCATATCCAGATAGTTTAGGATTGCCGTGTGGATGCCCCTTTCTTTGGCATACTCCCGCCAAATCTCATACTCGGCCTCCACTTCCAGAATCTTCATCCTGTCTAAGGTCACCACATCAAACTCCCGCACGGACTTATTATACTCCGGTGGATTGCCGGCCGTCACTATGACCCAGCCCTCCGGTACACTGTGCCTGCCAAACACTTTATACTGCAGAAATTGCAGCATAGAGGGTGCAAGCGTTTCCGAGACGCAGTTGATCTCGTCTAAGAATAAGATGCCCTCTTTGATGCCGCTTGCCGCCATCACATCATAAATGGAAGCGATGATCTCGCTCATGGTATACTCCGACACATCATAGGAGACACCCCCATACTCCTTGTGCGTGATAAAAGGAAGCCCCAGCGCCGACTGCCTGGTATGATGGGTCATGGAATAGGATACCAGCGCGATGCCAAGTTCCTGAGCAATCTGTTCCATAATGGCCGTCTTGCCGATCCCGGGCGCCCCCAGCAGGAACACCGGACGCTGTCTGACCACCGGAATCCTATATTCCCCCTCTTCATCCTTTTTCAGATATAAGGTAACCGTATCCTTGATATAATTCTTGGCTTCTTTGATATTCATATGGCCGCACACTCCTCACCTTTTTCCTCTTTGCTTCTTTCTTCCTCGAAAGCTTCGATCTCCTCTTCCCCTAACACCAGGCGGATCGCCCACGGCGGTACCTTCGGCCGGTTCTCATCTTCGTTCAAGAATACAAAGGCCACCTCATAGTCCGGCATCCGCTCCGGATAGATCCCATACCCGTCCGTGAAATAGATCAGCCCCTTTAAGTCCTCAAATTCCCCTGCCTTTTGCAGTTCCTCCACATACTGGAAGACGGGCCTGAAATCCGTGGAACCGAAACCGGTCAGTTTCCCCTGTCTGATAAACCTGTCAAAGTCTTCTTTCTGTGTGATTTTGATATCCTGCTGTATCTCACTGTCACACTGGATGATATGGACATTGATCTTGGCAAAGAAGTTCTCCCGCTCCTGCATAATGTTATAAGTCTTTTGTAAGAACGACTGCACAATCCTGCCCCGGCAGGATGCGGAGGTGTCGATGGCGATCACAAAATCCTTGATCCTATTGGTGTCGCAGTATTCAAGCGGCTCCACCAACGGCATATTGCCGTACGTCTGCAGTCCATAGGTATAATAAATATAGTCAAATTCCTCGTCGTTGACCTGGATGGACTCGCCAAGTACCATAAACCGTCTCAAGAAATCGCTGTAATCATAGCGTTCCCTGGTGGCCTCCCCCAGATTTTCCGACATACTCTCGGCATGATTCTTATCCTTGCTAAAACTCTTAAGATCCGTCTTAATGCGCTCGCTGATCTTGCGCCACTCAGTCTGGGACAATTCCAGTTCTTCTTTCCTGTCCCAGTAAATGTGTTCATCATAATGACAGAGTCTTCGCCACTCGCTTACTGCCTTCAAGGACGGCTCCTCTATGCGGAAGTGCCGGTATATCTTCTCCGCCGTCAGGCCGCCGGCCTGCTTTCGTAACAGTTCCAGCCTACCCCGCAGGGTTTCGTCAGAAGATACTCTGGCCGGGTGGATATCAATCTCCAAAATGGTGTTCTCCACTGCAATATCCGTGGCCAGATCCCAGTATGCCGGCCCCAGCTTATCCGTCTGAAAACCATGGTAAAAGATACAGTGTAACAGCGTATGAAGATAAAGCCTGGCCGCATACCCGGGTTCCGCCTCGTACTGCTTAAGCAGAAGCGCCGGATCGTAATACAGCTTTTGTCCGTCATAGAGATGCGCGCCTGTGTTTTCCCGGCACTCCACCTCAAGTCTGGCAAGCGCTGTATCCAGAAAGCGCAGATTGATCAAAAGCCCGTCATGGGAAAGCTTAAGGATCTGTGCCGCAAGGGAACGTATCTTCTGTTGTCTGTCTGCTGCTTCCTGTGCCATGTTCTGCCTTTCCTTTCTTTACTTCATACTCCAGGTAATTGCGAAACTTGTCTCAATGCTGTAATACTACCAGTACTTGGCGAAGTGTTTTCAAGCCTGATACTGCTGCGTCTGGCCCGGACTATGTAACCGTTACGCCCTTCGTCTCTTTGTACCCGGACACACCGCAGGATCTGTCACCCCGTGATGCAGACAGACACCCAATACAATACCAGTAAATGCACCGGATAAAACAGGTAAAAGAACCACTTGGAAAAGTTCTTTCCATGTTCCGCCCGCCTGCCGTTATAACCAAACAATACCGTAATGCCTGCCGCCACGATCCCAAGACACCCCAGAATACCGTGGATCAGCGAAACCGGCAAACCGTAACCGTCCCACATATAATTTCTGGTAATGAACAGACAGTAGATCAACGCGATCATCCCGTAGTTCATCATCATCTTCTTCCGATCACCCCAGTTCTCCGCTAACAGATACACCAACAAAGCCGCAAAAATCTGCCAGTCTCCGATGATTGTGACAAATATGAGCATCCCGCAGACCACTCCGCGCCATCTGGGATTGTGTATACGCTCCCGTGCCACCAGAAGTAAGAAAGAACAAAACAGCGTATAGAACATATTAAACGTAAAGGCCAGACCCGGCACCGCCATTCGAAGGGCCAGATAAAAAGGAATCTGAGATATCGCGGTAAACAAAAGAAGCCGCAAACCATATCTGACTTTGGATCTGGTGTATGCATACCCTTCCACCAGAAAGTAGCACATGACCGGCGCCGTAAAATATCCCGCATCCTCAAAGATCTCGTGTATCACAGTGCCCGGTATCAGAAACACATGCGCAATATGATTGAGCAACATGGTCACCATGGCAATATATTTGATCAGATCGCGGTTTAATCCCTGTGTCTTCGTCTGCGCAACTGTCCCATCCATGACGCCTCCCGCCTTTCCATAGCCTGACAATATTTATATTCTTACCTATATCCGGATAATCTTCCTGCTGCTTTTTACATTTCTTACACAAAACAGGCGATTGAACCCGACTCAACCGCCATCTTTATCCCCGTTTCCGCTCTGTATTTTGTACAGAAACGAATCTGTCCGGCCTTAACCCTGCTGCCGGTCTTTTCCTCTAAATCTCCTATTGTACAAAAGGATTGTACTTCTTCTCTTCTCCGATCGATGTCACTTCCCCATGGCCCGGATAGACCTTTGTCTCATCCGGCAGTACAAACAGCCTCTCTTTGATGGAACGTACCAGCGCACTCATGCTGCCTGTGGCCAGATCCGTCCTGCCCACAGAATCCTGGAACAGCGTATCCCCCGCCACCAGAATGCCTGCCTCCTCAAAGTAATAACAGCAGCTTCCCACCGTATGGCCCGGGGTAGCGATCAGCTTGCAGGTCATGCCCGCAATGGTGATCTCTTCCTTATCTTTCAGATACCTGTCCGGTATCACCGTATAAGGCCGGCCCACCTGATCGGATACATTCGTCACTGCATCTTCACACAATACTTTCTCTTCCTCGTACGCATAAATGGGCGCGCCGGATAACTCCCGCAGCTTATTGGTCCCCCAGATATGGTCGAAATGCCCGTGTGTAAGAAGAATCCCCTTGACCGAAAAGCCCTTTTCTTTTAAGGATTCATAAATATAGTCGCCCTTATCCGCCGGGTCAAAGAAAATCACATCATGACTCCCCTCCCGGTACACAAAATAACAGTTGGTCTGGCAGATGCCCAACATGAGTCTGCCGATTTTCAAATCTGACATTGTCTCTCCTTCTTTGCCCTCTCATCGCATCTTTCTCTGGTACACGATTTTCACGGCCACATATTATGTCAACCTGTTGTCCTCTCAATATCGATCACACTGTCAATCGTTCTTATTTTCTCAATCACACGCTGCAGTTCCTCCCTGCTGCTGATCTCGAAACTGACAGACATGGTCGCGGTCCCCTGCTTGTTGGCCCGGGTGTTCAAAGCCAGAATGTCAATATTCTTCTCCGTCAACGCCCTGGACACATCCGCCAGAAGTCCGTTTCTGTTATTGGCATAAATATTAATCTCAGCAAAATACTTTTCATTGCTCTGCTGATCGTCTGTCTGCTGCCACTCCGCATCGATCAGCCGATGTCTGTCTAGCTCCGGCAGGTTCATCAGATTGACACAGTCCGTCCGGTGAATGGAGATGCCTCTTCCCCTGGTGACAAATCCTACGATCTCATCCCCAGGCACCGGACTGCAGCACTTGGAAAAGCGCACCGCCACATCATGGACTCCTTTGACCACGATCGCGCTGCTGTTCTTGCCCGGGCGGTTCCTGTTGCTCTGCACATTGCCTTCGATCTCCGCCATCACCTCGGCATCGGTCATCTCTCGCTTATGGTCGTTGTCATACAACTCCCGCATACGGTTGACAATCTGTCCTTCTTTCAATCCGCCGTGTCCCACCGCCGCAAGCACAGAATCCCAGTTCTGGAAACCATATTTCTTCATAATGGCTTCTTCATATTTCTGTGTCAGGACATCTGCCGTATTGATGGACTTGGCCTTACAATATGCGTTGATCAGTTCGCGTCCCTTGACAATATTATCTTCTTTCAGTTCATTCTTAAACCATTGATTGATCTTATTCTTGGCCTGGGTGCTCTTGACCACGTTCAGCCAGTCACGGCTTGGCCCCTTGGAGTTCTGGGACGTCATAATCTCCACCCGGTCACCGTTTTTGATCTCATAATCTATGGTCACCAGTTTACCGTTAACTCTGGCGCCAATCATCTTATTGCCGACCGCACTGTGGATGCTGTAGGCAAAATCTATGGGCGTGGAACCTGCCGGAAGGCTCTTGACATCTCCTGTGGGCGTAAAGCAGTATACATTATCCGCAAAGAGATTCAGGTCGTCCTTCAACAGATTCATGAATTCTTTGTTATCCGACATATCCTGCTGCCATTCCAGAATCTGCCGCAGCCATACCAGTTTCTCTTCCTCCTGCGACTCCACCTTCTTACCGTCGGACGCTTCTTTATATTTCCAGTGGGCGGCTATCCCATACTCCGCCGCCTTGTGCATTTCATAAGTACGGATCTGAATCTCGAACGGCTGGCCGCTGGTACCGATCAGTGTGGTGTGTAAAGACTGGTACATATTGGATTTGGGCATGGCGATATAATCCTTAAAACGGCCGGGAATCGGCTTATACATCTCGTGAATCACGCCAAGCGCAGCATAACAGTCTTTCACCGTATCCACGATAATCCGCACGGCAAACAGATCGTAAATCTGGTCGATGGACTTGTTCTGATTCTTCATTTTCTTATAAATACTGAAAAAATGCTTGATCCGGCCATCGATTTGTGCTTTGATACCCGCGTTTTTAATGTGCACACTGACCTCATCCACGATGGTCTGAATGTAGCGTTCCCGCACACTCTTTCTCACCGCGATCTTATCTACCAGATCATAATATGCCTCGGGTTCCAGATATTTTAAAGACAAATCGTCTAACTCTACTTTGATTTTGGAAATACCAAGGCGCTGTGCAATGGGGGAATAGATATCCAGCGTTTCTCTGGCAATCTCCTGCTGTTTCTCCGGGCGCATGTGCTGCAGCGTCCGCATATTATGAAGTCTGTCCGCCAGTTTGATCAAAATCACCCGGATATCCTTCGCCATGGCAAGAAACATCTTACGCAGATTCTCCGCCTGCCGCTCCAGCTTCTCCGCATCCCTGTCCTGATTCCCATGTTCTCCATGGAAATTCAGCTTTTCCAGTTTGGTAACGCCGTCTACCAACAGGGCAACGTCCTGCCCGAACTCTTCTTTGATCTCCTCATCCGTCATGATCGTGTCTTCCACCACATCATGCAGAAGCCCTGCCACGATCGTCTCTTTATCGAGTTCCAGATCAGCGAGGATAATCGCCACATACAGCGGATGAATAATATAAGGCTCTCCCGACTTACGCGCCTGGCCTTTATGTGCATCAGATGCAATTTGGTATGCTTTGCTGATCAGACTGATATCTGTTGAGGGGTGATATTTGCGCACACGAATAATAAGCTCCTCGTAAAGCGCTCCGGGAGTCTGAAATTCTTCAATCGATTCTATTCTGCCATCATCAAAAATGATATCTTTCTTTTCTTCTGTCGTCATACACTCACCAGTACCTTATTCTGTCACCTTATAAGCCGTTTTAAGACATTATAATATTATTTACATGACAAGTCAAAATATTTCGGATGATACACCGCAGACACAGTACAAAAAACGGTTAAACACCTGTTGTATTTAACCGTTTTTGTATTTTAGAATTTAACGATCCAACGTCGATTACATCATTCCCATTCCAGGGCCGCCTGCGGGCATCGGCGGTTCGGGCTCTTTGATGTTGGCCACAACGGACTCTGTGGTAAGCAGGGTGGATGCCACGCTGTTTGCATTCTGCAGAGCGCTTCTTGTCACCTTGGCAGGATCCAGAATACCAGCCTCTACCATGTTCACATACTCTTCCTTCAAAGCATCGAAGCCTACGCCAACCTCAGACTCTTTCACCTTATTGATGATAACGGAACCTTCCAGACCTGCATTGGCTACAATGTGGTACAAAGGTGCCTCTAGCGCTTTCAGAACGATCTGTGCACCGGTCTTCTCATCACCTTCCAGAGTATCTGCCAGTTTCGCCACATCCTTAGAAGCATGCACATATGCGGAACCGCCGCCGGAGATAATGCCTTCCTCTACCGCTGCTCTTGTCGCTGCCAGCGCATCTTCCAGACGAAGCTTTGCCTCTTTCATCTCTGTCTCTGTAGCGGCACCTACACGGATCACTGCTACGCCGCCTGCCAGTTTTGCAAGACGCTCCTGCAGTTTCTCTTTATCAAAATCAGAAGTTGTCTCTTCGATCTGCTTCTTGATCTGGCCGATTCTTGCCTGAATAGCATCTTTGTTGCCTTCGCCGTCCACGATGACGGTATTCTCTTTCTGTACTTTAACGGATTTCGCACGTCCAAGCTGCTCTAACGTTGCATCCTTCAACTCAAGGCCGAGTTCGGAACTGATCACTTCACCGCCTGTCAGGATAGCGATATCCTCAAGCATTGCCTTTCTTCTGTCGCCATAGCCGGGTGCCTTCACTGCCACTACGTTGAAGGTGCCGCGCAGTTTGTTCACGATCAAAGTGGTAAGTGCCTCACCTTCCACATCCTCCGCGATGATAAGCAATTTCGCGCCGGTCTGTACAATCTGCTCAAGAAGCGGCAGAATCTCCTGAATGTTACTAATCTTCTTATCTGTAATCAGGATGTAGGGATTGTCAAGAATCGCCTCCATCTTATCCATATCTGTTGCCATGTAAGCAGAGATATATCCTCTGTCAAACTGCATACCTTCTACCAGGTCAAGTTCCGTGAGCATGGTCTTGCTCTCTTCAATGGTGATAACGCCGTCGCCGGAAACTTTCTCCATCGCATCTGCCACCAACTGGCCAACCTCGTCGTCTCCTGCGGAGATTGCCGCTACTCTTGCAATATGCTCTTTGCCGTTTACTTTAGAACTCATTTTAGCGATTGCCTCTACAGCAACGTCCGTAGCTTTTCTCATACCCTTTCTCAAAATGATCGGGTTAGCGCCTGCCGCCAGGTTCTTCATGCCTGCATTGACCATAGCCTGTGCCAGTACGGTAGCTGTTGTGGTACCGTCACCTGCCACATCGTTGGTCTTTGTTGCTACTTCTTTGACAAGCTGTGCACCCATATTCTCGAAAGGATCTGCAAGTTCGATCTCTTTTGCAATGGTAACACCGTCATTGGTGATCAGCGGTGCGCCATAAGATTTGTCAAGGACCACATTTCTTCCTTTCGGTCCAAGGGTTACTCTGACTGTATCTGTCAACTGATTTACACCTGACTCCAAAGCCGCTCTGGCTTCTGCGCCATATTTGATTTCCTTTGCCATGATTCATGTCCTCCTGTTTTGTCATACTACTCTTCTATTCATTCTGTTTCTATTCATTTTTGTTTGTTTCTATTTGTTCCTGCCTGCAGAACCGAGTGCGTAGCACCCGTGGTCAAATGCGGTACCGTTTAATCCGTTACTACTGCCAGAATATCATTTTGTCTTACGATGATATACTCTTCCTCATCGAGTTTTACTTCTGTTCCCGAATATTTGGAGAAGATAACCTGATCGCCGACCTTTACTTCCATCTTCACTTCCTTACCATCCACAACGCCGCCCGGTCCTACTGCAATGACCTCTGCCTGCTGCGGTTTCTCTTTACCCTGCCCCGGCAGAACGATACCGGATTTGGTCGTCTCTTCTGCTACTAACTGTTTCAATACAACTCTGTCGCCAAGTGGTGTTAACTTCATGATGATTGCCTCCTTATTATCAACAATATTTTGCCTGATCATCTTGTTAGCACTCTATCTTATCGAGTGCTAATCACTAGAACCTATATTAGCTATATATGCAGGTGTTTGCAAATTGATTTACTAATATATATATCAATTTTTCTCTTGTTTTCTCAATTATTCTTTAGTTTACTCTTGTTATCTCGTTTTTAACCAGAAAAAGGGATTTTATATTTATTTTATAATTCCTTTATTAAATAAGGGAAAACAATACCAACCCGTACTGTTTTCCCTTATCATTCCTTTTTATTCCATCCTTATACGCTTTGCCCTGCGTTTTTTCCTCCTGCCGCTGAATGCATCTTCTCTATTTGAAGATTTGCGTTTCTCCGTCCGCAGGTTACTGTCTTCAAGCCGCAGCACCAAATCAGGACTGCAGTCCATGCTCCAGACGCTCTCTATATCCCGGCGCATTCTTAATCTCGAACTTATTGTTGAACATCTCATATTCTGCATCGGGCAGCTTATCCTGTAAGAGTTCTTCCACATTGGTCTTATATACCAGGCCGCATGCCGCGGAAGGAGCCAGGATCCGATCCTCATAATGCAGACATGCCTCCTGCACTCTTCTGCAATATTCCTCCGCTTCACCGTCTTCTGCCATGGGTATGAGAACAATGAAGACGTCCCCGTCCACACGTCCTATCTCATAATCCGGTTTCTTCTCCTGCTTCAAAATATCGGCAATGGTCTTGATCAGTCTGTCACTCTCCTCATCGCCAAAGTTATCGTTCACAAACTTCCAGTCATTGATATTCACATTGATGACCGCCACGGGAACTACTTCCGACCGGTCCATGGCTCTCATGCGCTCCTCAAAATAATGCTTGTGGTACACGCCTGTCAATGCGTCCTCGTTCTCTCCTCTGGCTGTCTGTACATGCTGTACGCCTACTTTGTCCTCCAGTTCATCCATATAAATAGAAGCCTCCGTATGTAAATAGGCTTCCTCTCCCCAGTGGGAAAGCATTTGTGTCAGCCCGTCAAGCATCTGATCCACGGCATCCAGCTTCTGCGGCGGGACTTTCTCTGTCTTCGCGTACAGATGAGCGATCGTCCTGCCATAAACCCTGATTTTCCGCCCCGGATTCCCTACCACATCCGGTGTGAATCCCGCGAAATTTCCAACAGAGACTACCTTCTCTCCATGCCGTTCTGTCAACAGGATCTCCACATCCACCGATGCGCACAATGCCTTACAGTAATCTGTCAATGTATCGATTTGGTACAAATTATCCAATGCATAATTCTTTACATTGTCCTTAATTCTCTGATCAAAAGGAACCGACTTATAATTCATATTATGCAACCACTCCTATCCCCATTTTTCAAGAACAAAATCCATGTTCAGTATACCTTTTTTTGCAAGGTTTGTCTAGTGTACCATTTGCCAATCAGCTATACTTTTTGCAACGGGGACAGGATTTGGCCGTGTCACATCATACTTTCTCAAACACCGGCATATACGTAATCGGCGCATCCACATGGACGACACAGTTCCCTTCATAACATAATCCGTTAGAGGTCAGCTTCCAACTGCCTGCCGGCAGATACACATCTCTTGCAAACTCATGCAGATGGAAAATCGGCGCCACCAGATACTTATCGCCAAACATATACTGGTCCGTCAGTTCCCAGCATTTCCTATCCTCCGGGAATTCATAGAACATCGTGCGAAGCAGGGGCGAACCGTTTACATGTGCCTCCTCATATAACCCGCGGATATAGTCATGCATCTGTATCCGGATATCATAGTATTTTTTCATAATGGCGTAATTGTCCTCGCCATAACTCCACAGTTCATTGGGCTGTCCGGTATGCAGGTAGCCGCCGCCCCAGTCCCTGTCGTCTAACGGTGCAATATTATAAGGCCCTCTGTCGCCATGCATCCGCAGCACAGGAGAATAAACCGCAAACTGATACCAACGGATCAGCAGTTGTCTGAAATCCTCGTCATTCACATCGTCTGTCATAAATCCGCCGATGTCTGTGGTCCACCATGGAATGCCCGCAAGTCCCATATTCAGGCCGCACTGCAGTTGATCTGCAAAAGCCTCAAAGGTACTTGGCACATCGCCTGACCAGACTACATTGCCGTATTTCTGGGATCCGGCCCATGCACAGCGAAGCAGATTGACCACTGTTCCTCTGTCTTCCTTACTCATCTCATCATAGAAGACGCGGCTGTACATCTGCGGATATATGTTGCTGACTGCAAGAGCAGGGCCTTCACTGTAGCGATAGTTTTCAAAGTCATAGACTCCGTAATCCGGCTCTGAATTGTCCAGCCAGAAAGCATCGATCCCATAATCGTAATAATTCTTCTTACAGACTTCCCACACGTATTTTCTTGTTTCCGGATTAAAGGGATCGATTTCCACGCAGTCACCCTGATAATCATAGGTCTGGGCCGCCCCGCGCTCTGTCCGGATCAACAGCCCCTTTTCCATCATCGGTCCGAAGTTCTCGCTCTTACGGTCCACGGACGGCCACACCGATACGATCACTTTAATCCCCATCTGGTGCAGTTCCTCCACCATAGCCTTGGGATCCGGCCAGTACTTTTCATCGAATTTCCAGTCTCCTTGCAGTGTCCAATGGAAAAAGTCGATCACAATCTGGTCGATTTGAATGCCTTCTTTCTGATATTGCCTTGCCACATTCAGCACTTCGTCCTGGGTTCTGTAGCGCAGTTTACACTGCCATAAGCCCATCAGATCCTCCGGGAACATCTCCGCACGGCCAGTCACTGCCGTATAGTTATTAAGAATCTGCTTCGGCGTATCCGCAGCCGTGATCCAATAGTCCATTTCCCTGGTAGCTCTTGCCACCCACTCATAATAATTCTTTCCAAAAGTCACCCGCCCGACAGCCGGATTATTCCACAAAAAGCCATATCCCTTGGAAGAGACTGCGAAGGGCACCGAAATCTGGGAATTACGCTGTGCCAGTTCCAGTACGCAGCCCTTTAGATCCATACAATCCTGCTGGTACTGTCCCATGCCGAAGATTTTCTCATCCCGATTGCTCTCGAATTTCAGGTTCAGCGCAAACTCGCTTCCTCCAATGATCCCTTTCCATTCCCGATTCACCAGTTTCAGACACCTGCTCTCTTTCGATAATGTGCCGTCATAATTCCTGAAATACTCCTGCAGAATCACCTGATCATCCTTATAGAACGTGATGATCCCGACAAAATTAACAACCGCCTTGATCCGGCCGTTTACTATCGTAGCTTTCTTCCGTTTGTCAATCGTTCCATCGCCCGTCCAATGGTCTACTTCTTCCACCGTGATCTGTGTTTCACGCTTGTTGACCTTTTCAGTCAATGCCCACTCTTTCCCCGTATAAGAAGCACCCAGGACCGCGCGCACCCTGAAAGAATCCTCTCCCCATGCCTCGATCCTTAACATCTCGCCCTGGTGATAACATACCAGGGCACCATTATCATTCTCAAATCTCATACGAACCCTCCATTCTGAATTGTCTGTACATAGAGTTGTCTCCCTCTGCCTTCTATACGAAACGTCTTACCGCTCTCCGGTTCTTATGGAAAACAGTTGTTATGATGATATGATACTATCATCAACGCCTTTTTTCTATTGAAATACTATTACATTATGATACTATACTATTATAGTTGTTTTTCACACATTTGCTTAAGCGACGCCTGAATAGTAACCTATTATAAGACAGACAGGAGACCTGCCATGATACCAAATAAAGCCACCGAAGAAAAGAGGAAACACAGCACTACCCTGATTCCTTACAGCCACTATGAATGCTGGATTCCAGAAGCGTTCATGAATGTTCCCATGCACTGGCACAGTGAGTTTGAACTCAATTATATTTACTCCGGAAATGGAGAGTTTATCTGCGGCAACCAGAAGTTTGAAGCGCACGAGGGGGATATCCTGATCATGCCGCCCAATATGCTTCACTCCGCCTATCCCTGCAAGGACAGCAATCTTGTTTATTATGCCCTTGTTTTCAGCCCTGCCCTGCTTGGCGCAACGAGCGGCGACCGCAGCGCTGTGGAATGTATACGCCCTATTGTTAACGGTAACGCGCAGATCACTGTCCATATCCGGCCTGCCGACAGAGACTATGTTTCCATGAAGGCTCTGACCGACCAGATATTTGCCTGCATACACGCAAACACGGCCCATATGGATCTGCTGTTAAAAAGCGAACTGCTCAGACTGTTCTGGCTTTTGGAAAAGAGTGGATATATCTCTCTGCAAAAAGACAGCGGAGCCGGATATGAAGAACTGATCCGCCCCGCTCTTGAATATATGGCCGAAAATTTTCAGGAAAACATCACGGTAGAACAACTCTGCAATCTGGTTCATTTAAGCAAAAGTTATTTTATGCGATGTTTCAAGGAAACTGTGGGTGTCGGCGCCATTGAACATCTGACACAGCTTCGTATCAATGCCGCCTGTGAAGCACTCTCCACCACCCACTATAAAATTTCAGATATCTCTTATCAATGCGGCTACAACAACCTCTCCAACTTTAACAGACAATTTATCAAAAGAGTGGGATGCTCACCGATCGCTTATCGCAAACGTAACCTGTAAGCTTACTGAACCTTTCCTCTGAATACCACCTGCTTAAGGGATAAATCTTCCTTGTCAAGCAGTACCACATCTGCGTACTTTCCGGCCGTAATGCTGCCGCAGGTATCGTAAATCCCTACCGATTTCGCCGGATTGACTGCCGCACAGCGAACCGCTGATTCCAACGGAATTCCCATCTTCAATACGGCCGTCCGCATACAATCCATCAGATTCGTAACAGATCCCGCGATCGTCCCGTCTTTTAACGTAGCCAGATTCCCTGTCACTTTCACGTACTGACCGCCAAGTGTGTAATCTCCGTCCTCTAAGCCCGTTGCACGCATACTGTCACTGATCAATATGATACGGTCATCTCCAAACATCTTGAAGGTCGTTCTGACAGCCGCCGGATGAATATGCACGCCATCACAGATCAACTCCACCTCAACCTTCTTTTCATCTGCCGCCGCACCGATCAGCCCCGGTGCCCTGTGCGTATAAGGATTCATGGCATTATACAGATGTGTCACATGACTGGCACCTTTCTGAAATGCCGCGAGGGCAGTATCGTAATCGGCACAGGTATGTGCAAGAGAGATCACGACCTGGTCATGACGCTTGTCAATCAACTCCATAGCACCTTCTTCTTCCGGCGCAAGATCCAATAACTTAACACAGTTCCCGGATGCCTCATTCAACTTGTCGAACATCTCCAGATCCGGTTTATGAATATACTCTCCATTCTGTGCTCCCTTTTTGGCGGTAGACACAAAGGGTCCTTCCATATTGATTCCCCAGAACTGTGCACGTTTCTCCTGCACACCCTCTTCCTTGTATGCCTTTGCCGTACGGCAGATCTCAAGCAGCATGTCCTCTGAAAGCGTCATGGAAGCCGGTACAATATTGGTAACGCCGATGGATACCTCATACGCTGCCATGGCATCAATCGCCTCTCTTGTACCGTCACAAAAATCATGTCCCATACAGCCATGAAAATGTATATCCGTAAGTCCGGGAATCGCCACACAGCCGGAAGCATCAATCTCCTTTCCATCTTCCGCCTCTGCCGCAACATCGGTAAAAAGCATATCCTTGATATAGATATCCTTCTGTACAAATTGTCCCTCTTCCGTATATACACTGGCATTACGAATAATCATGGCACTTCTTCTCCTTTCCTGCGTTAACTATATCTCTAACTTGGACAAAGCCGCCTCATCTGCTACGATGGTCACATCATTGTGAAGCTGCAGAACGGAAGCCTGCACCTGTGGTGTAATCTCTCCGAAAAAGGCTTTTTTCACAATATCGGCCTTGTCTTCACCGCTGACTACCACCAATATCTTCTTGGCCTGCATGATCGTCTTGATTCCCATTGTGTACGCCTGACGCGGTACATCATCCATCGATGCAAAGAATCTTTGGTTCGCCTTCACCGTGGATTCTGTCAAATTCACACAATGTGTCTCTGCTTCAAAAGCTGTTCCCGGCTCATTAAATCCAATGTGCCCGTTATGGCCTAATCCCAGAAGCTGCAGATCCACACCGCCTACCTGTGCGATAATACGGTTATAATCCTGGCATGCCTTCTCACTGTCGGGTTCCGTGCCATCCGGCAGGAATGTGCGGTTCAGATCAATATTCACTTTGCTGAATAAATTGTCATTCATAAAGTAATAATAACTCTGGTCGTTGTCTCTGGTCAGACCCTTATATTCATCCAGGTTAACTGTCGTCACGTTGGAGAAATCAAGGTCTCCCTTCTGATACCAATCCACCAACTGCGCGTATGTGCCGATTGGTGTAGATCCGGTCGCGAGTCCCAGCACACAGTCCGGTTTCATGATCACCTGTGCGGATATGATATTGGCTGCTTTCCTGCTCATGTCGTTGTAATCTTTGGCCTTAATTATTTTCATGATATACCTCCTGCCTTTTTCAGGCGCTTTTCATAATATTTTAACACATTTCACTATTATCTACTCGTAATTTACAAATATTGAAATAATAGCGAAGGCCCGAAGGCCTCCGCTATGCCAGGGATTTCGGTATTACGAAACGATAATAATACCTATAACATTTTCTTCATCTCGTCAGCCACAAACTGTACCTTAGTACCTACGATAACCTGAACGGCTGTCTTACTAGGTCTCATAACACCAGCTACGCCTGCTGACTTAATCTTCTTCTCATCAACCAATGTGTAATCCTTAATCTCCAGACGAAGTCTTGTGATACAGTTGTCAAGAGATGTTACATTTCCTTTACCGCCAAGACCTTCCAGAATGATGGATGCAACTTCTGTAAAGTCACTGTTGGAAAGTACTGCCTTCTTCTCTGCTTCCAGATCGTCATCTTCTCTACCAGGTGTCTTTAAGTCAAACTTCACAATTGCGAAGCGGAACACGAAGTAGAATACGACAAATGCTGCAAGACCCAGAGGAAGGATCATCCATGTATTCTGTGCTGCAGGCAGTGATGCTGAGAACACAAGGTCTGTTGCACCTGCTGAGAAGCTGAAACCTGCACGGAATCCAATCAATGTTACGATTACAGTAAAGATACCGTATAACAATGCATAAATCAGATATAATGCGGGTGCCAGGAACATGAAACCGAATTCGAAAGGCTCTGTAACACCGCAGACAAAGGAACAAATTGCTGCAGAAGCTACCAGACCGATTGCAACTTTCTTCTTGTTATCTTTTGCTGTATGAACCATTGCCAGTGCTGCGCCAGGGATACCAAACATCATACAAGGGAAGAATCCTGACATATACATACCAAGGCTCCATGTTACGTCTGCGCTGGTCTCGCCTGCCCAGAAGTGACTGAGGTCACCAAGACCAATGGTGTCAAACCAGAATACGTTGTTCAATGCATGGTGCAGACCTGTCGGAATCAACAGTCTGTTCAGGAAAGCATAGATACCTGCACCAACTGCGCCCATACCAACGATACCCTGACCTACTGCTATCAGTGCGCCGAAGATTATCGGCCATACAACCAGCAGAATTGCTGCAGCAACGATGGAAACCACGCCGGAAATGATTGTTACACAACGCTTGCCGCTGAAGAATGACAGCCAATCCGGTAATTTTGTTGCTTTAAATTTGTTATAGCATGTTGCACCGATAATACCTGCAAGAATACCGATAAACGGATTGGCAATCTTATTAAATGCCAATGTCTTATTAACATTATCAGCAACAGAAGGCATCAATGCTGTCACAGTACCTGTAGCAAGCAGGTTTGTCATCATCAGCCAGGATGCGAATGCTGCAAGACCTGCTGTACCATCATGATCATCAGACATACCAACACCTACACCGATAACAAACAGAAGTGCCATGTTATCGATCAGCGCGCCGCCTGCCTTCACCAGGAAGAATCCCAGCATATTCAGGAAACCATTCATATCACCGCCCTGCATGGTTGCCGGACATAATGCATATCCGATACCCATCAGGATACCGCATATCGGCAGACATGCAACGGGAAGCATCAATGACTTACCCAGTTTTTGTAAATATTTCATCATAAAACATTACCCCCTTATAATTTTATAGTTCCGCCCCAGCACAGAACTAATGATTTACTGTATAACACTTTGTAACTGTATTACTCTGCTGTTCCTTATGTAGTTTTACAGATTATCCTGGAAGAACTTCTCCAGCGTTTTTACTGCTGTTGCTTCGTCCTCTCCCTCAAGCTTGCAGGTAACTTCCATTCCCTGTTTCACCCCAAGACTCATGAGCATAATCAGCTTCTTGGCGTCTGCGCTTTTACCGCCGCATTCTATTGTGACCTTACACTTATAACCTGCCACATGTTTTACCAGAAGTCCTGCCGGTCTTGCATGAAGCCCTACCGGATCTTTAATGACATATCGAAACTCCTTCATGATTTCACCTCCTTGTCAGTTTCATGTAATATCTCTTACTGCCTTACGCACTTTTAATACGGATGAGGGAGATACACTTAATTCGTCTACTCCCATATCGAGAAATGCTTTCGTCAGATCCGTATCTGCTGCCAGTTCCCCGCAAATGCCTACCCAGATACCTGCCTTATGCCCGTTCTTTACTGTCATCTCGATCAGCTTGAGCACCGCAAGATGATGGGTGTTACATGTGCTTTCCAGTTTTTGATTCTGGCGGTCCACTGCCAGCGTATATTGCGTCAGGTCATTGGTTCCAATGCTGAAAAAGTCTACTTCTTTCGCAAGTTGTTCCGAAAGCAGCGCCGCCGCCGGTGTCTCCACCATAATACCCAACTCGACTTCTCCCATAGGATAGCCTTCTACCTTCAGTTCTCCTTTGACCTGCTCAACAATCTCTTTGATTCGCCTTACTTCCTCCACCGACACGATCATCGGGAACATGATGGAAGCCCTGCCATATGCAGAAGCGCGATATATAGCCCGCAACTGTGTTATAAATATCTCCGGACGATCGAGACAGATTCTGATGGCCCGGTAACCCAGCGCCGGATTCTCTTCCGGATCCAAATGGAAATAATCTACTTTCTTATCTGCTCCGATATCCAGTGTACGGATCACTACCTTCTTGCCGCCCAACTTCTCCAGTACGGTTTTATAACTTGTAAACTGCTCCTCCTCCGTGGGGAAACTGTCTCTTCCCAGATAGAGGAATTCACTTCGGAATAATCCGATTCCGCCGGCATCTGCCTCCAGAACAGCAGCCGCATCGTTTACCTTGCCAATATTGGCAAATATGTCGATCCGTCTGCCATCGCCTGTTACATTATCCTTACCCTTTAATTCTTCCAGAGCTGCCAAATCCGCTACCCACTGGTTCTTGCGGCGGATCATCTCATCGAGAATGTCCTGCTCCGGTTCCAGTATAAACTCATTGTTAAATCCGTCTACCACACCGATCTTGCCGTTCCAGTCATCCGACGGTTTCATTTTGGTATTGACTAACGCCGGCAGATTCATACTTCTGGCCAGGATTGCCGTATGGGAATTGGAAGAGCCGCGCACCGTCACAAAAGCAAGAATCTTATTCTTATCCATCTTAACAGTTTCGCTCGGTGTCAGATCGTCTGCTACCAGGATGACAGGCTCTCCTGCCGGTACTCCGTCTTCCGGTATCCCCATCAGGATTCTGATGACCCTCTGTGAGATATCCTTGATATCTACCGCTCTCGCCTTCATGTAATCATCATCCATGGAAGCAAACAGTTCCGAAAACTGATTCTGAGCCATCTCTACAGCGTACTCGGCATTGGTGCCCTCTTTGATCGTCTGCTCTATGGCTTCCAGATAATCATCGTCCTCCAGCATCATCCGGTGAATATCAAAGATCATGGCATGATCTTCACCCACATTGGCAAGGGCTTGATCATAAAGTGCCGTTAACTGTCCTTTCGCAGTCTCTATAGCCTCCTTGACACGGGCCAACTCCCCATCAATATCCGCGACTTCCGTCTTCTCGATGTGATAATCCTGCTTCTGATAACAGAAAATCCTGCCCACGGCAACGCCTTTTAGAACGCTTTTGCCGATATATCGATTCATCACACACAGCCCCCTTTATTTACGCAGTTTTAAGATATCATCTCCCGCTACCACCGTTTTAGGCGCCTCTGGCACAATCTCTGTAAATTCATCCGAATTACAGATAACAACCGGTGTAATGACATCATATCCTGCCGCTTTAATCTGTTCTAAATCCGCCTCCAGAAGAAGATCTCCCTTCTTCACTTTCTGATCTGCCTCTACATGGATCGTAAAGTGCTCTCCATTCAGGTTCACAGTGTCAAGTCCTACATGAATCAGGACTTCCGTCCCATCATGGCCGGTAACCGCCACAGCATGCCCGGTAGGGAACACCGTTGCAACTTTACCGTCTATGGGTGCACAAATCTGATTTGCTGACGGAATAATCGCAACCCCTTTTCCTAAAATCTCTTCTCCAAAAGTAGGGTCACTGACTTCCTTAATGCTGACCAGGCTGCCTGCCACCGGTGCTCCGACCACAGTGCCGCCCTTTGCAAATAAGTTCTGAAGTATTTTCATCTTCCGTCCTCCTTTCCCTCATAAAATAATTTTATATTAACATGTGTATAAATCTCTCATTCTTTTGACATTGAGTACCAGATGAATCTTCTCCTCTTCTGTCATTTTGCAGTGGTATTCTTTGTCTATGTACTCATCTATATCATGGATCATCTGATACTCCTGCTTGTAGTGCTCTCTCACAAACTCATAAAGTGCCTCATCCTTACGTCCGTGCATCGGCACCTCTGTGACAAGCCTGTTGCAAAGCTGCTTCAAATCTGCTATCAGACGTTCTTTCGGATAAGTCCTTTCACTGGGAATATGTATCTGCTTCTCAATCCATTCCATCACTTCACGCATCATCTTGACCATCGTGTAAGTCGTTCTCATGGCGGAACCGACTTCTCCGTTGACCAGATGCAGTGCAATACTTGCCGCCTCGTCCTCATCCAGACGGCATTCCGTTCTCTCCTCGATCAACTCAAGAGCATATCTGCCAACCGAATACTCCAACGGATAAAAAAGCTTAACCTCATCATACAAAGCATTGTTGAAAATCAGACCCTCATTAAACTTATTTAAAATAAAACTGATATGATCCGTCAATGTCAGATAAACATTCTGGTTTAATACCAGTCCCAGACTCTCCCTGGCATAAGTAATAATATCTGCCGACAGTCTGATATGTTCTAACGGGAGTGATGCAAGTAGTTCTTCAAAGTGTTCCTTGTTGTCCATGTTATTCAGCTTAAAAATTTTCTCAACTACCTTATCATCAATCTCATCCCCCGGTCTTTTTGCAAAACCGATTCCTCTGCCCATGGCAACCATCTCTATCCCCTGATGATCCCTGCCGGAAACGATATTATTGTTGATAATTTTGTCAATGCGCATTTTTAAACCCTCTTGCTGTTGCACTCACTTGGGCAAAAAAAAACCAAATTTTATAAAACAACTATACCAGTCGAATTATAAAACTTGGTTTTGCCTGCCTTTATGCAGTAACAACCCAAACGTTTATTAATGTTTCCATTATTATAACAAATATACATAATATAAGTCAATATCTTTTTCAATTTAAAAATTTTGTCATCCTCTGTCAAATATAAGCCAAAAATTATTATGCATATTTACCAATCAAACCCTATATTTCCCTAGCATCTTGCTACGCCCAAAAAATATGTGTTTTGCCCGTTTACTGTTCTGCAAGCGTAAACTGATCTACCAACTCTTTTAAGCAGGCTGCTTCTGCGGAAAGTTCTTCACTGGCTGCGGCGCTTTGCTGTGCATTGGCACTGTTGCTTTGTACCACCACCGATATCTGGTTGATTCCCTCAGAAACCTGGCTCACCGCATCAGACTGTTCATTCGATACTGCCGCAATATTGTCTATGGCATCCACCACGGACTGAATGCTCTTTACAACACCCATCAGAATATCCGCCGTGTTTTGTGCAATCTCTGTACCCATATTTACTGCCTCTGTGGAATTTCCGATCAGAACCGAGGTATTTTGTGCGGCCTGCGCCGATTTTCCTGCCAGATTACGGACCTCTTCCGCAACGACTGCAAACCCTTTACCTGCTGTGCCTGCCCTGGCCGCTTCGACGGCCGCATTTAGAGCCAGTATATTCGTCTGGAACGCAATGTCATCTATCGTCTTTAATATCTTCTCAATCTCCTCAGAACTGGTCTGAATCCGGTTCATAGCTTCTACCAGATTCTGCATCTTCTGATTACACAAAGAAACTTCTCTGCCGGTCTCATGCGTCTTGCCGCGGGCTTCCAGTGCACCGGTTGCAGTGGTCTTGGCCTGCTGCGATATTTCACTGACTCTTGCCGCAAGTTCTTCCACGGAACTTGCCTGCTGTGTGGTACCCTGACTGAGAGACTGGGCACTTGCGGACAGATGATCACTTGCCATGGCCACTTCCTGTGCCGAATGGTTCACCTGTGTCATGGCACCGCTTAATTCCTCTTTCATATGGCGCATGGAAAGCAGAATATTCTGGAAGCTGCCCACGTAGATATCCTCATGCTCCGTATGTACATTCAGGTTCTGATTGGCCAGTTCGTTGAGCAGATAATCAATATCACCGATGACCGTATTCAGCCCCTCTACCAAAGCAGCCGTAGATCTTGCAAGCACGCCTGACTCATCTTTACTTCGAATCTGCGGCATCGGCGTATCCAGATCGCCTTCCACAAGCAGTTTCATCCGCTCTACACAAGCCTTCATAGGACCGCTGATATTGGTGGCCAATACCAGTGCAACGATCACGGAAACAATGATGGAAATGACAATCACCGCTACGTTGATCACCATCGCGTCCCTCGTTGATGCCAGATAATTTAACTGCGGTGCGGTAACGGCTATGCTCCAGCCGTCCGTATCATTCACGGGCGCATAGGCTGCGAACATTTTATCCTCTCCGCTCGTATACTCTCCAAACCCAATCTGCCCCTGACGCATATTCGCATGAATCGCTGCAAGTTCGGCAAGTGATGCGTCACTTTGCGCCTCAGCTTCTATATTCTGTACCGTGATCGTCTCAAGCGTGATATCTGCAATGGTATCCCCGGATTTATTGATCATATAAGCCCTGCTGTTCTCACCGATCTGTATCGCAGATACGATATCATTCAGGAAAGTTTCCTTGGGAACAAAATAAACCACCCCTACAATACTGGAACCCGAAGCTTCCTCCGAATAAAGGGGTGCCGCAACCATAATGGACAACTGCCCGGTAATCTTGCTGATCAACGGTTCTGATACATAAATGTTGCCCTGCATAGCCTGTTTCACATATTCCCGGTCCGAATAGTCTTTGCCGTCAAAAATACTGATACCATCCATGCCGATCACATTCCCTCTCTGGAAATTGTGCATGGTCGCACGCTCGTCAATAATGGCCTGCTTTTCCTCAAGAGGCACATCCGGATCGGATAACTGTTGAATATGACCTACATCCATAACCACATTCTTATATGCCATTAACTCCTGTTCCACACGTCCTGCTGCCAAAACCGCTGTTTCTCTCATCATCTGTTCCACAGTAGACATGGTACTGTTATAATTGGGTATAATACTGGAAACCCCAGATGCAACCAGTCCTACCAGAACAGTCAAGATGAGACATAAGGTTATTTTCGTCCGAATACTTTTCATTTCATTTCCCCCTGCCTGTTATATTAATAAAAACTTGTTTGTCTTTGGATTTTGACCATATGGATAATAAAAAGGGGCCAAAGGAATTCATTCCCCTTGATACCCCTTTTTACCGCATGAATAACATATCTGATTTTACATGTATCTTATTTGTAATTGACAATCTTGCCAAAGTCAGCCTTTAAGGAAGCGCCTCCTACGAGACCGCCGTCGATATCAGGCTGTGCAAAGAGTTCTGCCGCGTTGCCTGCATTCACAGACCCACCGTACTGAATCCGTACTGCTTCTGCGGTGGCATCATCGTACATTTCTGCGATGCAGTCGCGAATGCCCTTACATACTTCTTCCGCCTGCTCGGTAGTAGCCGTCTTACCGGTGCCGATCGCCCAAATAGGCTCGTATGCGATTACCATGCCCTTTACCTGATCTGCCGTGATGTCTGCAAGGTCGGATTTGATCTGCAGTCTGATCCAGTCCATGGTAACACCCAGTTCTCTCTGCTCCAAAGTCTCACCGCAGCACAGAATTGGAATAAGACCTGCCTCCAGAGCCTTCTTCACTTTCTTATTCAGAAGAGCATCGTCCTCCTTGAAGTAATCACGTCTCTCTGAATGTCCGATGATCACATACTTCACGCCTGCATCTACTAACATAGCTGCGGAGATTTCGCCTGTGTAAGCGCCCTTTTCCTCAAAGTACATGTTCTCTGCACCCACTTCCACGTTGGTGCCTTTGACAGCTTCCACAACAGGTACGATGTCCACTGCAGGTACACAGTATACCACATCAACATCATCAGACTTTACCAGATCTTTTAACTCTGCGCATAATTTAACTGCTTCACTGGGCGTCATATTCATCTTCCAGTTACCAGCCACAATTTTCTTTCTCGCCATGTCATCCTCATTTCCGCGCAACACTGCGCTAATATATTATTTAGGTTTGCAAACTTTCGTCATTCCGCATGCAGAGGTTCGCTCAATGCGAACCTCTGCACGTTAATCTCGAAGAGATTTACGTCCCCTATTTGTCGTCTGCCGCCACTACACCGGGAAGTTCCTTGCCCTCTAAGAACTCAAGGGAAGCACCGCCGCCTGTGGAGATGTGGGACATCTTATCTGCAAAACCAAGCTGGTTGACTGCTGCCGCACTGTCGCCGCCGCCGATGATCGTGGTTGCGGAAGTCTCAGCCAGGGATTTGGCAACTGCAATGGTACCTTTTGCCAGGATTGGATTCTCGAATACGCCCATAGGTCCGTTCCATACAACTGTCTTAGCCGTTTTCACAGCTTCTGCATACAGTTCTGCTGTCTTGGTTCCGATATCAAGACCTTCCATATCAGCCGGAATCTTGTCGGCATCCACTACCTGCACATCGATCGGAGCATCGATCGGATTCGGGAAATCAGCCGCAACGGTGGTATCTACCGGGAGCAACAATTTCTTGCCAAGTTTCTCAGCCTTCTCCATCATTTCTTTACAGTAATCAAGCTTCTCTTCGTCCACCAGAGACTTACCGATCTCCAGACCCTGTGCCTTTAAGAAGGTGAAAGCCATACCGCCACCGATGATAAGCGTATCGCACTTCTCAAGCAGGTTGTTGATAACATTGAGTTTATCCGCTACTTTCGCGCCGCCTAAGATTGCCACGAAAGGTCTTACCGGATTCTCTACTGCATTGCCAAGGAAGTCGATTTCCTTCTGCATCAGATAACCAACTGCACATTCGCCGCCCTTTGCACGAACAACATCTGTCACACCGGCAACTGAAGCATGTGCTCTGTGAGAAGAACCAAATGCGTCACATACATAAACATCACACAGATCAGCCAGTTCTTTGCTGAACTCCTCACCGTTCTTGGTCTCTTCTTTACCGCGGAAACGGGTGTTCTGTAAAAGTACTACATCGCCCTCTTTCATATCAGCAACCGCTTTGGTCGCTGCTTCACCAGTAACATTATAATCAGATACGAAATTGACAGGCTTGCCCAGCTTCTCGGAAAGTCTCTCAGCCACAGGTGCCAGGGATTCTCCCTCGTTGGGGCCGTTCTTTACTTTGCCAAGATGGGAACAGAGAATTACCTTACCTCCGTCAGCAAGCAACTTATTGATCGTGGGAAGTGCTGCCACAATACGAGTCTCATCTGTGATCTTGCCCTCCTTCAAAGGTACATTAAAGTCACATCTTACGAGCACACGTTTTCCCTTAACGTTAAGGTCATCTACAGTTTTTTTGTTTAATGACATGTCCTAGTCCTCCTATTATTTTATTAAAACAAGAGACCCGGCCCAATGGCCGAGCCTCTAAAAAAACTTGATTTTCATCTTTCATGCCGAGGTTGCTTCGCAACCTCGTGACGTTAATTCCGCAAGGAATTTACGTCTATGCTAATTCAGAGAAATACTTAATTGTACGAACCATCTGAGATGTGTAGCTGTTCTCATTGTCGTACCAGGAAACTACCTGTACCAGGTTGTCTTCGCCTACCATTGTCTGGGTAGCATCGAAGATAGAACCATAGGTGCTACCTACGATATCGGAAGAAACGATCTCATCCTCGTTATAACCGAAGGACTCGGTAGCTGCTGCCTTCATTGCTGCGTTGATCTCATCCTTGGTAACGGATTTCTCTACAGTTGCAACCAGGATTGTGGTAGAACCCGTAGGAGTAGGAACACGCTGTGCAGAACCAATCAGCTTACCATTTAACTCAGGGATAACAAGGCCGATAGCCTTGGCTGCGCCTGTGCTGTTAGGAACGATGTTCACTGCGCCTGCGCGGGATCTTCTTAAGTCACCCTTTCTCTGAGGACCGTCAAGGATCATCTGGTCACCTGTGTATGCATGGATTGTGCTCATGATACCGGACTTGATGCCAGCAAGATCATTCAGAGCCTTTGCCATAGGAGCAAGGCAGTTTGTTGTGCAGGAAGCTGCGGAAATAATGGTATCAGAAGCTTTCAGTGTCTCATGGTTTACATTGTATACGATAGTCGGAAGATCATTACCTGCAGGAGCAGAAATAACTACTTTTCTAGCGCCAGCGTTGATATGTGCCTGAGCCTTCTCTTTGCTGGTATAGAAACCGGAGCACTCTAAAACAACGTCAACCTTAAGTTCGCCCCAAGGACAGTTGTTTGCATCGGGCTCTTTGTAGATCTTTAATGTCTGACCATCAACTGTGATTGTGTCTTCACCAGCGGATACAGTGTCTGCCAAAGCATACTTACCCTGAGAAGAATCATACTTTAACAAGTGTGCCAGCATCTTGGGGCTTGTCAAATCGTTGATAGCTACTACTTCATATCCTTCTGCCCCGAACATCTGTCTGAATGCAAGACGACCGATACGGCCAAAACCATTGATTGCTACTCTTACTGCCATTTTTTAGTCCCTCCTAAATAATGTTTTTTATATAATTTTGCCAACCTATCTGGATAAGATTGACAAAATTTTGTCAACGAAATTATTTTACCTAATTTGTCCAAAAAATTCAAGACGTAAATCAAAAATAATTAAGATTTGCGATGAAAATATCACAAATTTTTCTCTTCCTCATTTTATGTCAACAAATCTTGTATTTTCTATGAGAATCGGTTACACTAAAGACCGATTAATGCCGGGAATTACCCTATTTGTGGCAAAAATTCAGACAAAAGGAGACATACTATGCCGATCACAGCAGATTACCACTTACATTCTTCCCATTCAGGAGATTCCGACACCCCCATGGAAGAAATGATACGTCAGGGCATCCGACAGGGACTTACTGCCATGTGCTTTACAGAACATAATGATTTCGATTATCCCGCAAATGAAAAAGACACAGAAGATACGTTTCTTCTCAACGCGGATTCCTATCTCTATGATTTACTGAAACTTAAAGAAAAATACGCCGATCGGATCAAGATTTTGTTTGGTGTGGAAATCGGTCTGCAGCCCCACCTTGCAAAACGCAATGCCGCCTTCGCAAAAGAGCATCCATACGATTTCATCATCGCCTCTTCCCATATCTGCAATGGAAAGGACCCCTACTATCCTGCCTTTTATGACAACAGGACGCAGCAGGACGCCTATTTAGAATATTTTGTATCCATACTTGATAATCTGAAAAGTTACAGTAACTTTGACGTATACGGCCATCTGGATTATGTGGTACGCTATGGCCCGAACAAAGACGAAGGCTACTCTTATGAGGCTTATCGGGAGATTTTTGATCAGATTCTGGAACGCCTCGTTTCCATGGAAAAGGGTATTGAGATAAACACCGCCGGACTGGCCAAAGGGCTGCATGACCCCAATCCCTGCTGCGGTGTCTTAAAGCGCTACCGCCAACTGGGCGGCGAAATCATTACCACCGGTTCCGATGCCCACACACCGGAACAGATTGCCTATGCCTTCGACCAGGCCGCTGATCTATTAAAGGCCTGCGGTTTCCGGTATTATACCACTTTCGAGAAACGAAGCCCCTCTTTTCACAAACTATAATAAAGCATCTCCCAGAAAGGACTCTTGATACCTTTGCCTTCCTGGTCTTCTCCTAAGAAGCGGACTCTGTCCCCATGGTTGGGCACTACCCGCATGATGGATCTGCGGGCCAGTTCTTCCTGGCTTTTGTTCACGCAGATGATATATCTGCCCTCTTTCGTCTCCGAAAACATGGTGCGTTCCCCGGAAGCCTCTTCTCCCGCCAGATTGACCGAAGCAAACCCGGCTACCTGAAACTTCTTGCGGAATTTGATAAAGAAGGATATCCCTTCCCTGAAAAATACTTTCTTGATCCGTTCTTTGGTTGCGTTATCATATACTTCGCATAACTCTATCTCATTATTCACTTTTACTTTTGTCAGCTTAGATTCTACCATAATTTTACCACCATTCCAAAACCACGCACCACAGACAACGACTACCCCGGCCTATTGTCCGTAACGGGCTTTTCCCTTATTTTCCAAAGTCCCCCGTTTATCAGTACTCATACTACCACAGGGTCTGTGAAAATGTCGTGAACAAAAACGGTAAAATTTCTTAAGATTTTCTTAGCTACAAAATAATGCCGCCGCCAAGGACCACTTCATCCTCATAAAACACCACTGCCTGCCCGGGTGTAATGGCACGCACCGGCTTTGTGAAAGTACATTTGATCCTGTCCTCCCCGGCCGTCTCAATCCGGCACTGCTCTCCGGCATGGGCATAACGGATCTTGGCCGTCACCTGCTTGGGATGGGCAAGATCCGCCATCCCCATATAATTGATCTTATGGCAGTAGAGTGTATCTCCAAAGACATCTTCGGCCTCTCCAATCACCACTTCATTGGTTTCCGGTCTGATCTTTGTCACAAATACCGGACGGCCCAGAGCCAGGTTCAGGCCCTTTCGCTGTCCCACCGTATAGTGTGTGATGCCCAGATGTTCTCCCAGAACCTGTCCCTCTTTCGTCACAAAATTCCCCCGGCCCGGCACCCGTCCGCCTGCCTGCCTTTCTATAAAGGAAGCATAGTCATGATCCGGAATAAAGCAGATTTCCTGGCTGTCCGGCTTATGCGCCACAGCAAGCCCTGCCTCATCTGCCATCTGCCGAATCTGGTCCTTCGTATAGTCGCCCGCCGGCATCAGGGTTCGGGCGAGTTGTTCCTGCGTCAGATCATACAGTGCATAAGTCTGGTCCTTCCTGGCCGTCACGGAACCACGTACCGCGTATCTGCCGTTTGGCAGTCTGATAATCCTGGCATAATGTCCGGTGGCAATATAATCCGCTCCGATCTCCAGACTTCGATGGAGCATTGCCTCCCATTTCACATACCGATTGCAGGCAATACAAGGGTTTGGTGTACGTCCGGCCAAATATTCTTCCATGAAATATTGGATTACATTTTCCCGAAACTCTTCCTTAAAATTCATCACATAATGAGGAATCCCCAGTTTGTCCGCCACCCGTCTGGCATCCTCCACTGCGCTGAATCCGCAGCACCCCCCGTTTTCTTCTATGTTTTTCGGCGATTCATCCTGCCAGATCTGCATGGTTACGCCGATCACATCGTATCCCTGTTCTTTCAAAAGAAGCGCCGCCACCGATGAATCCACACCGCCGGACATGCCTACCACAACTTTCTTTGCCATCTATATAACCCTTTCTCCTATACTATATAAGACTTTTGCCGCATAGACTGTAATCATATCGAACGATGATGTGGTGCCTATGACGACCAAATGGAAAAACCCTTTAATCACCGGAACAGCCATTCTTACACTGACCGGACTGATAAGCCGGCTGATCGGCTTCTTCTACCGAATCTTTCTGTCCAATGTATTCGGTGCGGAGGGCATGGGAATTTATCAGTTGATTTCCCCTGTGCTAGCCCTCTCCTTTGCCCTCACAGTCTCCGGCATACAGACCGCCATTTCCAAATATGTGGCAAGCGAAACCAGTACACATGACTATCAGAGTTCCTTCCGCACCCTGTGGGCAGGATTTCTTATGTCATCCACCCTGTCCTTTCTGTGCGCCGTTTTGATCTATCGATGGTCAGATCAGATCGCCGTCTCCTGCCTGATGGAGGCGCGCACGGCACCGCTTCTTCGCATCATAGCCCTGTCCATCCCCATGGCCTGTGTCCATTCCTGCATCAACGGCTATTTTTATGGTATCCGCAAAACCGCGATACCCGCCGTCTCCCAGCTTGCAGAACAGATCTGTCGTGTAGGGAGTGTCTATCTAATATACTACGTCTGCAGAAAGCATCAGATGGAACCGACCATCAGCTTTGCCGTGGTGGGCCTTGTGATCGGGGAAAGTGCCTCCATGATCGTCTCTGTCCTTGCCATCTTGTCCCGCGCTCACAAAGTCTTTCCCTACCGTCCCTGTCTTCCTGTCAGGACGCAAAGACTGAAAACGCACTGCATCGCCATCTACACACACATCATGGGACAGCTTCTGACTCTGGCAGTACCGTTATCTGCCAACCGGCTGGTGATCAACCTGCTGCAGAGTATCGAAGCCATCTATATTCCCAACCGGCTGATGGCCTATGGACTGAATAACACGGATGCTCTTGGCGTATACGGCGTGCTGACCGGCATGAGCCTGCCGCTCATCCTCTTTCCCTCCGCCATCACCAACTCCATCTCCGTGCTGCTTTTGCCCATCGTAGCCGAAGCAGATGCGAACGGTAACCAGACCGCCGTCAGACGTGCCATCATGACGTCCATCCGTTACTGCCTTCTCCTTGGCTTTTTATGCACGGCTCTCTTTCTGCTATGCGGGCGTTTCGCCGGCCGCATCCTCTTTCACTCACAGCTTGCCGGCAGCTTTATTCTGACCCTCAGCTTTATCTGCCCGTTCATGTACATTGCCAGTACACTGGGCAGTATCCTGAACGGGCTGGGTAAGACCGCACAGACCTTCTGCTTTAGCGTGGCAAGCCTGTTGCTGCGCCTTGCCTTCGTCTTCCTTGCCATCCCGCACTATGGCATTAAGGGGTATCTGTGGGGCATGCTGGCAAGCCAGATCCTGCAGACCACGCTGTGCACCATATCCGCCTTGCATATTTCCCGCAAGGGTTGCGATTCTTACAACAATATACTATAATGTAGATGTTTTTTCCACAACGAAAGTAATTTGCTTCGCGCAATGGCAGAAAACCGAACCGTTACCAGATTACTTTCATGCGCTAAAATATGATAAACAATAAACGCGTGCCGGCGGCGGGAATGCCTTGTATCCGGGCGCCGTTCACGCAGAAACGAGGAAAACAATGTCTTTTCGATACGTAACCAAACTCCCAACCCCGGAAGAAATCCGGAAACAATTCCCAGTACCCAGACAGGCAGTTGAAATCAAGGAAAAACGTGATGCACAGATCAAAGATGTGCTCACAGGGAAAAGTAATAAATTCCTGGTCATCATCGGCCCCTGTTCCGCGGATAATGAGGAGGCTGTCTGTGATTATGTGAACAGGCTCTCCAGAGTCAATGAAAAAGTGCAGGACAAGCTGGTCCTGATTCCCAGGATCTACACCAACAAACCCCGTACTACCGGGGAGGGCTACAAAGGCATCGTCAGCCAGCCTGATCCGGAGAAGAAACCCGATTTTATGGCCGGACTGATCGCCATGCGCAAAATGCACATCAGAGCCATTGAAGAATCAGGCCTGACCGCCGCCGATGAAATGCTCTATCCCGAGAACTGGGGCTATGTGGAAGATATCCTCTCCTATGTGGCCATCGGCGCCCGCTCCGTAGAGGATCAGCAGCATCGTATGACAGTCAGCGGTTTCGATGTTCCCGCCGGTATGAAGAATCCCACCAGCGGCACACTCTCCGTCATGCTCAATTCCATCTATGCAGCCCAGCACCCCCACTCCTTTATCTACCGGGGCATGGAAGTGTGCACGGACGGTAATCCCCTGTCCCACGCGGTACTTCGCGGTTCCGTCAACAAACATGGCCGGAGTCTGCCCAACTACCACTATGAGGACTTAAACACCCTCTACACCCTGTATCAGGATTACGATCTGGTAAATCCCGCCTGTGTGATCGATGCGAACCATAACAACTCCGACAAGCAGTTTGCACAGCAGATCCGGATTGTAAAAGAAGTCATGCACAGTCGTAAGTTAAACCGTGATATCCACAGTATGGTCAAGGGTGTCATGATCGAAAGCTACATTGAAGAAGGCTGTCAGAAAATCGGCGAGGGCGTCTACGGCAAATCCATCACCGATCCGTGCCTTGGATGGGAGGCATCCGAAAGATTGATTTATGACATTGCAGAATATGATTAAGGAGAATGCCTGGCATTCTCCCATATTGACCTTCTATCCGCGGGGATGTGCTTTCGCATATACTTCCCGGATATGGTTGTGATTCAGATTTGCATAGATCTGCGTTGTGGAAATATCGGAGTGTCCTAACATTTCCTGGACGCTCCTTAAATCAGCGCCATTCTCAACCAGATGCGCTGCAAAAGAATGTCTTAATGTATGAGGTGTGATATCTGCCTGGATATCCGCCTTTTTTGCATAATGCTTGATCAGTTTCCAGAAGCCCTGCCTACTCATGGGCTGACCGGAACAGTTCGCAAAGAGAACATCCGAAGCTTTATTCTCCAGCATTTCTTCCCTTGTTCCGTTCAGATACCGTGCCATGGCACTTTTGGCTGCCGCTCCAAAGGGAATGATCCTCTCTTTGTTGCGGTCACGACACAATATAAAACTCATCTGCATATTCACGTCAGATACCTTTAAGGTGATCAGTTCCGTCACCCGGATTCCTGTCGCATAGAGAAGTTCCAACATGGCCTTATCACGAATTTCCTTGGGCGTATCCCCGGAAGGTTGTTCTAAGAGACGTACCACTTCGTCAGGAGACATGATCTCCGGTGCCTTTTTCTCGATCTTAGGCGCCTTAAGCTTATCGGAGATATCCGCCGGCACCATTCCTTCTTGCACCATAAAATGATAAAAAGCCTTCAAGGAGGCAATATTTCTGGACACAGTGGCCGCCGCAAACTTATTATCTTCGAGATATTTCACATAATCGCTCAGATCCCTTGCAGACACTACCCCCGCTTCCTCGATGCCGCGCGAAGCCATAAAGTGCTGCACTTTCTCCAGATCTCTTTTATAAGATAGCTCCGTGTTGTTGGAGGTATTCTTCACATTATGTAAATAGGCGATAAATGCACTGATTTCTTTCTCCATGTGTTCGGAAATCCTTCCCCCTCGTGATTCTTTTATGTAAATCAAATCACCGTCTGCATTTCATTATAATCAGATTTTTGGAGAAAAGCAAATGGATTTTTCCCTGAATTTACGGGCATTTGCGCGGTTTTCTCAATAAGATACAAGATATCGGCAACCGAAGAATTTATGTCTACTATATCTTGGAAAAACAAATCAAAAAAATTTTCTCAGAATATTTTCAGGATAAAATGCAGGACTTTAGGATTGACATAACTCTCTAAAAGACAACCTATTATGACAACTGCTGTCACGATGATAATCTGCGAACCCTTTTTCAAATAAAACTGTTTGCTGTAACGCTCATATCCATCCAAATATGACTTCGGTGCATACAGTGTCCTGTTGAGGCTGACTGCCCAGATAAAAAGACCGATATAAGCCGGCACCAGACAGAACGCCTGGGGCAGCAATCCCGCCGCCACAAATAAAAGTCCCCGGATCCCATAGCGGATGACCGCCACCGATAGAAGACATCCCGCAGAAAGCCCTATGTAGCAGATGTATACACAGACCACAGGCAGACCCACCATTGTGGTAGATAAAAGTGCCAGCATACAGAGTGTAAACAATCTGTGTTTCAATACATAGCCAAACAGTCCCTCTCCGGCCGGAATACTGTTCTTGAGCCGCGTGATCATCTCCATCCCCAGCAGATCGCTGTCTGCGATCCAGGAATCATGTCCTGCATTGACCACCAGAATACCGATAAAAAGACCAATCATAAACAGATACATCATATAATAGCTGTTCTTTGACCATGACTGCTTACGCACATTTATCCCCTCTTTGAGCGTATCGTCTGATACGCACATCTATCGGAAACGCCATACAAGAATACATGACGTTTCCTATCTATCTATATGCTTTGAAGGGACTGTACATGCGTAAAAGTTATCGGTACTTATGCTGATACGCCAAAATAGAAGAAACTGTCTTTGCGTCCTGAATCTTACAGTCATAAATCATTTGTACCAGTTCCTCCAAATCATAACTTTCCACATTTAAGAATTCGTCTTCATCCAGATGCTGCCTGCTGGGGGTTAAATCCGTGGCCACATAGACATCTATTCTCTCGTTACAAAAAGCGACCGTTGTCCTAAGCGAGATTAGAAGTTCCAGTTTTCCCGCTTTATAACCCGTCTCCTCCTCCAGTTCCCTGGCCGCCGCCACCTGCGTAGGCTCCTCTGCCGTATCAAGCGCCCCGGCCGGAATCTCCAGAGTCTCACGATCAAGCGCATTCCGATACTGCCTCACCATCAGAAGTCTTCCGTCATTCTGCACGGCTACCACAGCGGCCGCTCCTTTGTGTGTGATCAAATCCCACTTCACAATATTGCCGTTGGGTACTTTGATCGTGTCCTGATAATAATCTATGATAGCACCCTTGTGTACCAGTTCTCTCCCCAGTCTTTCATAATGTTCCATAACTATGCTCCTTCCTTTCTGCCGCCTGCAAATCTAAAATATGGCTTCCGTACTATATTCTACAACGGAAACCATATCTGTCACAATACTTTTATTCACTTTCTGATTCTGAAATCATTCTACTCATTTTAAAATAATGCCAGGTTTATTATGCCTCCAGCAATTTCTCTACGCTGACCAGCTTCACACAGAGCACAAACACGTCCGTGGCTTTGGCCATATCTTCCGATGTAGGGTAGGTAGGCGCAATACGGATGTTGCTGTCTTTGGGATCTTTGCCGTAAGGGAAAGTAGCGCCTGCACCGGTAAGAACCACGCCGGCTTCCTTACACTTCTCCACAATAGCTTTCGCACACCCTTCCATCGCATCAAAAGAGATGAAATAACCGCCAAGAGGCCTGGTCCACTCTCCAATCTCAAGACCGCCCAATTCTTTGTCCAGCACAGACAGTACTGCCTCAAACTTGGGCCGCAGGATGTCCGCATGTCTCTTCATATGAACTAACATGCCTTCCACATTCTTGAAATATCTGGCATGGCGAAGCTGATTGACTTTATCATGCCCGATGGTCTGCAGTGTAAGCGTCTTTTTGATATCTGCCAGGTTAGCAGGAGAAGATGCCATGGCTGCGATACCGCTTCCAGAAAAGGTAATCTTCGATGTAGAGCAGAACTCATATACCATATCAGGATTACCGGCCTTCTCACACTCACTCAAGATCTCCAGAATCTGATCCTGCTTATCTTCATACAAATGATGAATCGCATAGGCATTATCCCAGTAAATTCTAAAATCTTTCGCTGCTGGTTTTAATGCCGCAAATCTTCTCACCGTCTCATCGGAGTAAGATATGCCCTGTGGATTGGAATATTTCGGCACACACCAGATTCCCTTTACTGCCGGATCCTCATTCACGTATTTCTCCACCAGATCCATATCAGGTCCCTGCGGTGTAATGGGAATCAGAATCATCTCAATCCCAAAATGCTCCGTAATCGCAAAATGTCTGTCATAGCCGGGCACCGGACATAAGAACTTTACCTGATCAAGTTTACACCAGGGTGTTGATCCCATCACTCCGTGCGTAACAGAACGGGATATCGTATCATACATAATGGCCAGACTGGAATTACCGTACACAATCACATTTTCCGCCGGAACACTCATCACGTCTGCCAATAAATGCTTCGCCTCAATAATGCCGTCCATCAAACCATAGTTTCTGGCATCCACACCATCCATGGTCGTCATATCCGAATCTGAATTCAGCACATCCATCAGTCCCATTGTCATATCCAACTGAGCCGAGGTTGGCTTACCCCTGGACATATCAAGTTTTAAACCCATTTTCTTGGCATCCTCAAACTGTTTGGTCAGTTCCGCTTTCTGTTTCGCGAGTTCATCCTTACTCATTTCTCTGTACGGTTTCATGTTGTCCTCCATAATAATTGAATTATTGTATACAATCATACACCGATAATCATTCTACTACAGATTCTCCAATTCCACAAGTATACAGAAAAGATAATTTTCTTAGGAAAGTACCGCTGTTTATGGGCAAACTGTACAGAAAGAGGTATTGGGACGTATTTTATATATCCAAGATTCTTTGATCGTTCACCATGATTCAGGCACTCATACACCTCTGTGTTCTTCTTAAACTGTTCCAAAGACCGGAATCCAAGAACCGTCTGCAGAAACCTTATTACTTCCTGCCCTTTATACGCAGGCACATGCAAACAGGCAACATACTCAAAATCCGAATTATTTACAATCAGAAAATAAGAAATGACTCCTTTCTTATTCTGCAGTACTCCGTCAGCCGTATAAAATTATCTTTTTCTTCGCAATGTTTCGTCAGCCGGTCCGCGTCAACAATGATGAATTTGGCCAACCAGTTGGTCTGTTGTTCCGTCTTTATTTTCTTTAAGAAGTTGCCGTAACCGCCGCCATGCATATTTATTGGTTTCAATGCAATCTGCACATCCTGCCGTTTAGCGCCGCGCATTTTATTAATGTAGTTGTATTCTGTATCACCCTCGCAGAAAACAACAAATCGCTTTTGTAATTTACATTCCGGTCTACTCAAATGCTGTCCCTCCCAGAATGCCTTTCCGATAAAACTCGTAAATCTTAGTAGTTTCATAACGAACTTCCTGAAAATCGGCCAATGAATACATTTCCGAAGTAAGCCTCTCTCTGTTCTTGGTAACAAAATAAATCTGCTCTTTCATGTAGGTCTTCAAATCCAAATACAACACATTATGCGTAGAGAAAATAAACTGCCCGCTGTTCTCTGCTCCGTTTACTAAAGAAATCACTCTATCAGACAAAATAGCATTAATACGCGATCCATTTCATCTGCAAACATTACTTTATTTCATAAATCACACGAAAAATGCAGACTTCACCTGGCTATTGGTTACAAACAAAGATTTTAAATATTTTAAGCTATTGATGAAATTGGATTTACCACCGGCATTCTCGCCTACAATTACCGCAGATTTCAGCAGATCAAATCCTTGTGCAGTTTCAACATAATTGTCCGGGAAACGTTTTTTTACCTTTCCAGTCGGTGCACTCATAGAAAATTCACTTTCGCAATTAAATGAAGAAAAATTATTAAAACAATAATAAATCAGCATACAACACCTCAACATTTGCTTATTCACTTATATTATAATTTAAAAACATTGTTTATAAACAGTTTCTTGTTTTAGTTTTGATTTTTTGTCTATTTTGTTTTATTTTATTACATAAATGCTGATTTCCCATTTTATCAAACAAAGCCAGCTTTATAAGCCGGCTCTGCATCATATTGATATACTTATTCGGAACAATACAGTAAACAGGAAATCGCCGCCCAACAGCGACGATTGAGAAAATACATCCCATTGTCATTAACTATTTTACGTTACAGCATTTTCCTATATCCTATAAAATAAGGAAAGTGTTGAAAATGCTGCATTCTCAATACTTTCCTTACTTTATTTTCTACACTATCCCTATTTGGCGTAATCAACGACACGGCTCTCTCGGATCACATTCACTTTGATCTGGCCAGGATATTCCAACTCAGCTTCAATCTGTTTGGAAATATCTCTTGCAAGTAATACCATGTCAGAATCACTGATCTGTTCTGGAACTACCATAACACGAATCTCTCTACCCGCCTGAATAGCAAAAGATTTGTCAACACCTTTGAAATTGTTTGTAATGTCTTCTAATTGTTTTAGTCTTGTTGTATATGTTTCTAATGTCTCTCTTCTCGCACCCGGCCTCGCCGCAGAAATCGTATCTGCCGCTTGTACGATACACGCGATCAATGTCTGCGCTTCCACATCACCATGATGTGATTCTACCGCATTGATAACAATCGGACCTTCCTTATATTTCCGGCAGAGTTCAACACCCAACTGGATATGTGATCCTTCCATTTCATGATCCACAGCCTTACCAATATCATGCAGTAACCCTGCACGCTTCGCCATTCTGACATCCAGCCCCATCTCTGCCGCGAGAAGACCGGATAACTGCGCAACTTCAATAGAATGTTTTAATGCGTTCTGACCATAACTAGTCCTGAACTTCATCTTACCAAGCAGTCTGACAAGTTCAGGATGGATGCCATGTACACCGACTTCGAGGGTAGCTGCTTCGCCTTCCTCTTTGATCATGACTTCCACTTCTTTCTGCGCTTTCTCGACCATCTCCTCGATTCTTGCCGGATGAATCCGTCCGTCCACGATCAGTTTCTCGAGTGCAATTCTTGCCACTTCTCTACGGATTGGATCAAATCCGGATAAGATGACTGCTTCCGGCGTATCATCGATAATCAGATCAACGCCTGTCATGGTCTCAAGAGTCCTGATATTACGACCCTCTCGACCGATAATCCTGCCTTTCATTTCATCGTTAGGAAGCTGCACCACGGATATGGTCGTCTCGGATACATGATCCGCAGCACATTTCTGGATTGCTGTGACCACATACTCCTTTGCCTTCTTGTCCGCCTCTTCCTTTGCCCTGCTCTCCATCTCTTTGATCATGACAGCAGTTTCATGCTTCACTTCATCTTCAACAATTTTCAACAAATAATCTTTTGCCTGTTCGGAGGTTAAACCTGAGATTCGTTCTAGTTCCTGTAATCTTTGCTCGTTTAGCTTGGAAATTTCTTCACGCTGCTTGGCAAGAGCATCTTCCCTCTGTGCCAGACTTGCTTCCTTTTTCTCAATAGCATCTGCTTTCTTGTCGATGTTCTCTTCCTTCTGCTGAATACGGCGTTCATAGCGCTGCGCTTCGGCACGACGTTCCTTGATTTCTTTGTCCAATTCATTCTTGGTGCGAATGGACTCTTCCTTGACTTCAAGCAACGACTCCCGCTTCTTCGTCTCAGCAGTTTTGAGAGCTTCGTCAATGATTTCCCTGGCCTTTTCGTCCGCATTACCCAACTTTGCTTCCACAACCTTCTTGCGATAGTTGACGGCTGTCAAAGCAGATGCAGGTATAGCGACTACCAGTGTGATGACTACTGCTATCACAACTTGCCACATTACAGGAGCACCTCCTTATTAAATTTTCATTGTACATCATCTAATCTATTGTCGGACATTTCCATTCTCCAAATGACAACATCCCGATAGTTAGCAAAATTACAACATATTAATTCTATAATGAATTTGAAGTTATGTCAAGCAAAAGTGCTCTGCTGATTGCATCAGACGGAAACCCTTTTCGATAGAGAAATCCGTACATTCTCTGTTTATCCTGCTTTGACGCTGTCCGGGCATCATATTTTTTCTTTTCTAAAAGCTGTAAGATCATTGCGGCTTCATCCTGTCTCTCCCCGTCCTGCTCTAGCTGCTCAAAGGCGGCGGCGATAATATCCCTGCCAATCCCCTTGCGCATCAGGTCCTGCTCTATCCGCGTTCTGCTCTTATGATACAGATGATATGTAATAAAGTCTTTCGCATAACTCAGATCATCTACATATCCATAAGACTCTACATAAGCAACTGCCTCATCAATGCATGCAGGAGGATACTCTCCCTGGCGTAATTTCTCGCGAAGTTGTCCACTGGTATAATCCCTGGTCTCCAGAAGGTTCATTGCCCGCTTTTTCGCTCTCTGCGGAAGCACCTGTGTCATAATCTTTCTGTAACAGGCATCGGAAATCTCCTTCTGTTCTTCAATTCCCAATTCCCGCAGTTCCCCTCTGTAAAGCACAAAGGCGAACTGCCCGTCCACATAGACTCTATAGCGCGATCTGGATATACCTGTCATCTGCGTCACAATCATAATCGTCCTCATGCCGGAGTCTTGCTGCTCCGTTGCCCCCTCTGTCAGGTTCAGAGACTATTTCCCTGCAGTCTCTTTTGCCGCCTTCGCATTTTCCTTGGCGGCCTTTGCATCTTCCTTCGATGCCTTTCCCGGTGCCGGTGTCCCCACCGTATCTGTCTCCATGTTAAACAGTTCTCGCACTTTCTGTTCCACTTCGGTACACATTTCCGGATTATCTCTCAGATATTGCTTCGCATTTTCTCTGCCCTGCCCGATCTTGTTACCCTCATAGGCATACCATGCACCGCTCTTATTGATAATATTGTTTTCCGCCGCCAGATCCAGAATATCTCCCACCGTTGATATTCCTTCTCCAAACATGATATCAAACTCTGCCTCTTTAAAAGGAGGCGCTATCTTATTCTTGACCACTTTTACCCTGGTTCTGTTACCGATCACTTCTCCGCCCTGCTTCAATGCCTCAATTCTCCTGACATCAAGGCGCACGGAAGAATAGAATTTCAACGCACGGCCGCCCGTGGTCGTCTCCGGATTGCCGAACATGACGCCTACCTTCTCACGAAGCTGGTTGATAAAAATGACCGTACAGTTGGACTTGCTGATCACTGCCGTAAGTTTACGAAGCGCCTGAGACATCAGCCTAGCCTGCAGACCCACATGGCTGTCTCCCATGTCACCGTCAATCTCCGCTTTGGGCACCAGCGCTGCAACAGAGTCTACTACAATAATATCCACGGCTCCGGAACGTACCATTGTCTCCGTAATTTCCAGCGCCTGTTCACCACAGTCGGGCTGTGAGATATAAAGATTATCGATATCTACACCGATATTCTTGGCATAAACAGGATCCAGCGCATGTTCTGCATCGATAAACCCTGCGATGCCGCCGCGCTTTTGTACTTCCGCTATCATATGTAAGGTAACGGTCGTTTTACCACTGGACTCCGGACCATATATCTCAACAATTCTGCCCTTGGGAATCCCGCCAAGCCCCAGTGCAATGTCCAGACTCAACGATCCTGTGGGGATTGTCTCCACGTTCATCTGTACGGAAGGGTCTCCCAGTTTCATGACAGCACCCTTGCCAAACTGTCTCTCTATCTGGCTTAAAGCCGCATCCAACGCTTTTAACTTATCATCTCTTTCCATGTCATGTTCTCCTTTTCTTTTAGAACATTTGTTCTTACAATAGATTAAAACAAATGTTCGATTTTGTCAACCTTAATTTGATAAACACCTTCGCTTATCGTTACCGTTCAGCCTGCGGCTTCACTGCAACGCCCAATACCTGTTTAAATCCTTCAGATACAAACGAACAGCACTTACTTTAAAATCATCATATCACTTTTCATGTCCAATAAACGACACTCTACCCTCCTTTCCTGCAATTTGAGATAATGGAAATCGTGGCGAAATGCCGGATATGCACAACAGATTCCATTGCCTTAGATATTATCAGTGTAGCAAAGAATCCGCCGGTGCGCAAGATTTTCTCTAAAAAAGTAACAAGGACGGTAAACCTCACCGGTCTGCCGCCCTTATTATAAGTCTCAAATCTTCTCATGATATCAGAATACATTCAGATACTGCTCATACTCTTCATAGGTGACTGTCACCCAGCCGTCTTCATAATTAAAGCCTATTTCCATGCCCATAGGCGTGTAGAATACAATCACATCGGAAGAATGAAAGTAACTGGTGATCTCCTGATCCGTCATATTGGTCAGGGCATAAATCTCACCATTTTGCTCATCGCTTCTGGTCCTGAATTCCACGGAAAAATCATCGTCAATGGACAGCATCTCCTCATTGTCCAGAATCACGCCGTTTGCCATATCTATGTTGAAGCATTCCAAATACGCCAGATCATAGGCATCCGCATAAACTCTTTCCTGATATACGATACTGAGTTTGTCTTCATCCATATAAGTCACGTAGGCGATTACCGTGGCAGAGAAATAACTGCCCTCATTTTGCTTCATATAGGGCGCATAATCTTCCTCAAAATGCTCTGTTATCAGTTCCACTTCTGAATAGATGTCCGCATTTATGGTATCCAGGTTCTGTACATCCTCGCCCTCTATCACCGGATAGGTCACCAGAATATCGACATTTTCAACATCCGTCTCATATTCAAAATAATCAAAATTCACTTCATACGACAAATCATATTTCAGATCATCTTCCAGGGAGTAGTATTTGTCATCATCGTATCCATAATTGTAGTCGTCTCCATAAAAGAAGTCATCATCGCCATAACCATAAAAATCATCATCGTAATCGTCAGGATGGTACTCATAATAATCGTCAAAGTCATATTTATCATCATACGTGTACTCTTCCACATCGATGCCGCTCTCATTGATCAACTGCACCGCCCGGTAAGCCAGTGCGCAGACGGCTATGATAAACAGAACAATCACGAGAACCACAATGGTTATGATCAGTCCTGTGCGCTGCTTTTTCTGGGGTGCCGCATAAGGACTGTACGGATTGTTGTCATAAAAAGACTGGCCGCCGTAGGGCGGTTGACCGCCATATCCGCCGCCTGCCTGCTGGCCGCCCGGATCCGCCCCCTGATAGGAACCGCCATAAACGCTGCCGTTTCCATACGCGTTGCCGGCCTGATACGTATTCCCGGCCCCGTAAGCGTTTCCTGCTCCATAAGCACTATCTGCCCCGCAGGCATTGCCTGTTCCGTAAGCATTGCCTGTTCCATAACCATTACCTGTCCCGTAAGCACTTTCTGTTCCATAGGCATTTCCTGCCCCATATACATTGCCTGTTCCATAACCATTACCTGTCCCATAGGGGTCATTTTGATAAGGTGCCGTTCCCTGCCGGCCGGCTCCGTAGGAAGCGCTGCTCTGATAATCGTTGGTATAATACGGATTGTCCGGGGCATCCTGATATGTATTGTGATATATCTGTCCCTCATATGGCAGGCCGCCCGGCTGACCGCCATAAGAATCTGTCCGCTGACCGTTTCCGGAAAAGAGTCCGTGCGTATCCGTGACGACCTCCGGGGTGTTATAAATATCAGCCCTGCTCTCAGAAGTATAAGGATCTATTGATGTCTCCACCTTCCCGTCTTCTTTTATATCATCAAAATTATCCGGTTCACTCATCTTTTTTCCTCCATCCATCATGCAGACCCTCTTCTGCTACTTATTCTTCCCACCAAACGTCACTTCGCTGTAGTATTCCAGGATGCACTTACGCATCAGCGACAGTGCCGCCGAGACAGTGCTCTCTCTGATTTTGAAACGACTGCCGCTGAAATGGCACTCCTTCACCGTGATCTTCCCCCGCACGTTACATGCAATATAGACGAGTCCTACCGGCTTTTCCGGTGTGCCGCCGTCCGGTCCGGCAATGCCGGTGGTAGAGACACTCACGTCTGTCTTGGCAAGCATCGCCGCAGTCTTGGCCATCTCTCTTGCGATCTGCTCACTGACCGCACCGTATTTGACCAGCAAATTTTTCTTGATGCCCAACAGTCTGCGTTTTGATTTATTAGAATAGGTAACATAACCGGACTTAAATACCTCCGATACGCCCGGCACATTAATCAGTCTTGCTGACAGCATTCCTCCTGTGCAGGATTCCACCGTGCAGGCTGTCAATTTATTGGCTGTCAGAAGATCCACGACTGCCTTCTCCAAAGTCACCTCATCGTCTGTCGTATAAACATGACTGCCGAAACGTCCCTTTAAGTCCTTGATCATGGGTTTGACCAGTTTCCTGGCTTCCTTCTCGTCCTCAGCCCTGGCCGTCACACGCAGATGCACTTCCCCTGTTTTGGCATACGTTGCGATCGTAGGGTTGGTCTGTGTCTCGATCAGATCGGCAACCATACTCTCCGCCTTACTCTCTCCAACGCCGCAGATCTTCACTGTCTGCGAATAGATCACACAAGACTGCAGGCCGGACAGATACGGCATGACAGAAGTCTCAAACATCGGTATCATCTCATTGGGCGGACCTGGCATCAGCACAATATGCTTATCATCCTGCGTCATGATGATGCCCGGCGCCGTACCGTTGGGATTGTCCATCACGATACACCCTTCCGGAACCATCGCCTGTTTCCAGTTATTATCCGTAATTTCCAGTCCTCTTTCCTCAAAGAACTGCCGGATCGCATCTCTCGATTCTTCATGCAGATACAATTTTCTGCCAAGAACCTTCGCCGCCACCTCTTTGGTCAGATCGTCCTGGGTAGGCCCAAGGCCTCCTGACAAGAGCAAAATGTCCGCTCTGGACAAAGCCAGCTTCATCGTCTCAAAAAGCCGCTCCTCATTGTCCCCGACCACATCCTGATAATAGCAGGAAAGGCCGAGCCCTGCACATTTCTCAGACAGATACGCCGCATTGGTATTTACGATATTACCCAACAAAATCTCTGTTCCAATCGAAATAATCTCTACTGTCATAGCGCTCCATTTCTTTACATTGATATGTTTTATTTGCCACTTTCTTTCATAACATCTTTGTTTTTAACCAGATAATCCACCAGAGAAATCACCGTCAAAGCCAGTGCCGCCCACATCACGATCTGTGTGATAAGAAAGAGCGCCGCCAGATCGGCAATCATCAGACAGATCATGACCATCTGAAAAGTCGTCTTAAACTTGCCCCAGTAGCTGGCCGCAATGACCACACCGTTGTCCGAAGCCACCAGTCTGAATCCACTGATGATAAACTCCCTGGCAATGATGACGATCACAATCCAGGCCGGAATCCTCGCAAGCGCCACCAGACAGATCAGCGCCGAACAGACAAGGAGCTTATCCGCCAGGGGATCCATAAACTTGCCGAAGTTCGTCACCATGTTATATTTTCTGGCGATGTGGCCATCCAGAAGATCTGTCAGGCTGGCCACGATAAAGACGCCCAGTGCGATCCATTTATCATAAGCGGTAATATCCATCAGCATAAATACCACAAAGAAGGGGATCAATATCACGCGGAATGTCGTTAATTTATTCGGTAAATTCATCTTCCAATTCTCCAATCAGATCATACTCATAGGAACCCATAATCCTCACCTGCACGAAATCGCCGGTCATCAGGTCCCTGTCCGTATTGATAAACAGAAAACCGTCCACATTGGGCGCATCCTTGTAGGTCCTGGCCACGCAGGCATTCTCATCGGCAACTCTGCCCTCGACCATGGCGGTGACCACACGCCCTTTCATGTCCATAGCCGCGTCAAACGCGATTTCCTGCTGCAGTTCCATGAGTTCCCCATATCTTCTTTCTTTCACCGGCTCCGAGATCTGGTGCTCCATGACCGCCGCAGGCGTATCTTCCTCCTGAGAATAAAGGAAAACACCCAGCCTGTCAAAAGCCATTTCCTCCACGAAATCCATCATGATTTCATGGTCTTCTTCGGTCTCTCCGGGAAACCCTGTGATCAGCGTCGTGCGCAGACAGATATCTGGGATTTCCTCCCGCAAATGTTTGACTATCCTGGTCAAATCGTTCCGGTCTGTCCTGCGGCCCATCCGCTTCAAAACACTGTCACTGGCATGCTGAACCGGCAGATCCAGATAGTGGCAGATTTTCTTTTCTTCTTTTATTGTCCGTATCAGTTCTTCATCGATTTCTTCCGGATAACAATATAAGAGCCTGATCCAGTACAGACCATCTATCTCACATAGTTTGCGGAGCAGTTCGGGCAGTGCCTTGCGGCCATAGAGATCCACGCCGTAAAGGGTCGTCTCCTGTGCTACCAGTATCAGCTCTTTCACACCTCCTGCCGCCAGCTCTTTGGCCTCTTCCAGAAGGCTTTCCATCGGTACGCTCCGGTAAGGGCCGCGCACCCTGGGTATGATACAATACGTGCAGTGCTTGTCACAGCCCTCCGCTATTTTCAGATAGGCATAATGTCCCCCCGTGGTCATCACACGATGCACGCCTGTCAGGGGTTTCCGGTCAAGGCTCTGGTAATGGTTCTCCTTCGTTCCCTGAAACACATCATCCAGTGTCTTTACCACCTCGTCAATCGCCGCCGTACCGATGACGGCATCCACTTCACCGATTTCTTTCTGGATTTCTTCCCGGTAGCGCTCCGCCAGGCATCCCGTCACAATCAGGGCTTCCACAGAACCGCTCTTTCGAAGTTCCGCCATTTCCAGGATCGTACGAATACTCTCCTCTTTGGCATCATTGATAAAACAGCAGCTATTGATCACTACCGCGTCTGCCTCTTTCTCATCATCGGTGAACGTATAACCGCCCCCGGAAAGCATGCCCAGCATCTGTTCGGAATCCACCAGATTCTTATCGCATCCCAGGGATATAAACATAACCTTTTTATTCATAAGTTCATGACCCTATTGCTTTTGTCTCTGCAGCCGGCTCTTCTGTAGAAGCCGCTTCTTCTGCCTGTCCGGCATCCTCTGTGCCGGCTGTCTCTTCCCTGGCCGTTTCTTCTTCCTCCGGCACGCTGTCTTCACTCAATATCTTAATCTTACCCTGATTTAATTCTTCTACCGCCACGGAAAGGGGCTTCTTCCCCCTGCCGTCCACCAGTTCATCGTCGCCGGCAATAATCTGTCTCGCCCGTTTGGATGTGGCCATCACGATGGAATATCTGCTGCTTACTACGGGATCCTCCCCTTCCTCCACTTCACTGTTTACTACATTGATCAAATCTGCATAAGATGGATGTAACATTATTCTCCTCCTTCAAGTTCCAGTCTCATTTTTTCTATAAACTCCTCATTCCTCACCGGCGTATGATGCGCCGCTGTAATGATCGCATGAAGTTCCCTGACACAGGTATCCAGGTCGTCATTGATCACAATATAATCATATACCTCGATCCCCTCTGCCTCCTCCGCCGCCCGGCGAAGCCTCTGATCGATCACTTCCTTTGTCTCCGTACCCCTGCCCGACAGTCTGCGCCGAAGTTCCTCTGCACTTGGCGGCATCACAAACAAAAGCAGTGCATCTGGGTACTTCTCCTTAATCTTAATGGCTCCCTGGATCTCAATCTCCAGAATCACATCCCGGCCTTCCTTAAGATGCTTTTGTGCATACTCTCTCGGTGTCCCATAATAATTGCCGCAGTAACAGGCATACTCGATCAGTTCATCGTCAGCGATCCGTTTCGTAAACTCTTCTTCCGATACAAAGAAATACTCTCTGCCGTCCTCCTCGCCAGGTCTCGGCTTCCTGGTCGTTGCAGAAACAGACAACGCGTAGTTATCATACTCCTGCACAAGTTTTTTCATCAAAGTTCCCTTACCGGCTCCGGAAAATCCGGAAACAACCACCAAAATGCCCTTACGCTTCATCTGTCTGCCCGCCCTCTGTCTGTGCTCTTCCTGATATGGTCTCCGGGAGAAGCGCCGACAAGACAATCTGGCTGTTTTCCATCACCAGCACTGCCTTCGTCTTACGCCCCTGCGTCGCATCGATCGCCATGCCTGTTTCCTTTGCCTTCTGCACCATGCGCTTGACCGGTGCGGAATCCGGACTTACGATGGCGATGATCTTGCCCGTATTGACTACATTGCCGAATCCTATATGAATCAGTCTGCCCATCTGTAACCTCTACTCAATATTCTGAATCTGCTCCCTGACCTTCTCAATCTCTGTCTTTAACTCGATTGCGCGGTTCGATATTTGCAGATCATTGGCTTTGGAGAGAATCGTATTGGCCTCGCGGTTCATCTCCTGCGCCAGAAAATCCAGTTTGCGCCCCACGCTGCCACCCTGTACAAGATTCTCCCTGGTCGTGGCTATATGACTGCGCAGGCGCACCAGTTCCTCGTCCACACACACTTTATCCGCAAAGAGAGTCACCTCCGTCAGAAGCCTGTTTTCATCAATCTGCGTATCCTCCAGAAGTTCCCGCACCTTGTCTCGAAGCTTTTGTTTATACTCTGCGATGATCTGCGGGGAACGGGACTCGATATAATCCACATGCGTCATCATGCCGTCCAGCTTTGCCACCAGATCATCTTTGATGTTCTCTCCCTCTTTGATTCTGGTCTCCACGAAGGTCTCTGCAGCCCCTTTGACCGCCCGGTCCAAAAACTGCCACAGTTCTTCCTCATCGACTGTCTGTTCCTCCATGGTCAGCACCTCCGGGTATCTGGACAGCGTGGACACACGGATATCATTATCTAGGGAAAAATCCTCCGCCATCTGTGAAAGATACCTGACATACTCTTTCGCCAGCTTCTGATTGTATTTCACGCACACATTGGACTCCGAAAGATCTTCATAGCTGATAAAGATATCTACCTTGCCCCTCTGAATATAATTCTTTAGCTCACTGCGGATTGCCGCCTCAAAAAAGTTGAGTTTCTTGGGCATCTTGATATTGACATCCAGATATCTGTGATTCACAGATTTCATCTCTACTGTGATCTTCCGCTCACCTTCCGCCACTTCACACCGCCCAAAACCGGTCATGCTTTTGATCATCATCGTCTTCTTCCTTTTTCTGTTGTAGGTTCACGCATAAATAGACCCACGTGTACATTGTTTATTATAGTGTAATCCCGAAGCGTAGTCAAGAAATAGAAGCGGGTGATCACGACAAACGCATGAATGTCTACCCCAACCCAAACGCCCAATTACGGATTTTTAAATTTTCATTAGTTCTTCAATAAACTGTCCCGGTGCAAAGCTTATATTAAAACGCTTCCTTTTTAGTGACAT
>CATOMC010000012.1 GCA_951801245.1 uncultured Lachnospiraceae bacterium | reverse complement strand
CGATTCAGAGAATGCTCCGCATTCTCCCTTAATGTTTTACGTTGTTGCTTCTTTCTTACTGACATGAGTGATTGTCGCACGGCAGCGTCGATTCAGAGAATGCTCCGTATGGCACGGCAGCGTCGATTCTCGGTACTAGAATAATATTCTGCCGTTATACATATAATATGTAACGCCGAAGACATGACTAAGACAAGTGCTCCATAGATTATAGATTATCTGCGGCACTTGCACGACAACTGACAACCCGGGATTCAGACAAGGATGAATATTATATGGAAATTATGAAAAAAAGAACCTCAGTAAAAGCCGGCCTTATCAAATTCTGGCAAACATACAGACATGCCCTTCCCCTGATTATTTACAGTATCATATATCTTCTGTGGTTCGGGCATCTGGAAAAGACAGTCACAAGCCATTACAAAGTTATCCATGTAGCGCTTGATGATCATATTCCCTTTTGTGAAGTATTCGTTGTACCATATATGTTATGGTTCGCCTATGTAGCTTTTGTGATTTTGTACTGCTTCTTTAAAGATAATGACGATTACTTCAGAACTTGTGCCTTTCTATTTACCGGCATGACAATCTTCCTGATTGTGTCCACCCTCTGGCCCAATGGTCATCACCTGAGGCCCTATACCATGCCAAGGGACAATGTGTTTACCCGGTTAGTTGCCATGCTGTATCAGGCCGACACACCGACAAACCTCTGGCCCAGCATCCATGTGTATAACTCGATCGGCTGTCATCTAGCAGTCATAAAGAGCCGCCATCTGTCCGAAATAAAAGGAGTCCGCATCGGATCTCTCATCCTATGCGTCTCCATTATTATGTCAACTACTTTGATCAAGCAGCATTCCGTCTTCGACGTGCTTACCGCCTTTATCCTGGCCGCCGTCATGTATGGAGTCGTATATAGTTCCGATATGTTGATTAACTTTTATCACGGATTGCAGGCCCGTCATAAGAGAAAGCCTAAAGTACTCTGATTAAAAACAATTAAACCGGATAGCCTATATCAAATTCCTCTGGAATGCATGATAGGTTATCCGGTTTTATCGTTTGCATAATTAGTTAAATTTAAAAAATCTCTTACAAATCTTATATCCTTCTACCGATATTTTTCTGCCGCCCTTGCCCGGCAGATTCATGGAATTGCCAAGCACCCCATATCGCAGTCTCATATACAGTCCCATATCTTTCTGTTTGATATATTTCCAAAGTTCTACCTTCTTCTCCAGATTTACATCCGTGCCGGAACGTATCAGCATAATGGATGAGATGACTGTGATAATTTCCAAATAGTTAAGCATATAGTTTTTCAGCTTGCGTTTACTGCAGATTTTTGCCTTCTTCTCCACGAAATAATCTACCATGATCTTGTTGACCTTGATCTGCTGGTCTATCCTGCCTATCATAACGTTCTCATTGACAGACTGGTCTTCTCTTCCTATATAATAGCGGTAGAAATTTACATCCAGATAATACATGTTCTTTACAAAAGGAAGCGGCTCAAACACAAAGATATTGTCAACATAGAATGTATGCTCCGGAAGTTTCAGTTCACATTCTCTTAAAAGCTTTGTGCGGAAGATGACAGAATGCATCAGAATATACTGGCCTTTACGGAAATGTTTCACCTCGTTCCATCCAAAAATCCTGTCCTGCGGAAGTGCATGACGGTATTTCATGACTTTGTGTTTCTTCTCTCCCTCTTTCTCATATACAAAATTGCTGATGAGCATGTCGATGGTGGAATCTCCCGCTATGATCTCCCGCAGTGTGTCCAGTATCTTGCCATAAGCACTGTCCTTCACCCAGTCGTCACTGTCCACCACTTTAAAGTACAGACCGGAAGCATGTGCCAGTCCTTCGTTGACGGCAGAACCATGACCGCCGTTTTCCTTGTGTATCACTTTCACGATTGACGGATAGAGGGCTCCATAGCTGTCCGCTATCTCGGCTGTCCCGTCAGTGGATCCGTCGTCCACAATCAAGATTTCCACATCCTCTCCGCCCGTCAGCAGTGATTCGATGCACTTTCTCATATATCCTTCCGAATTATAACAGGGAATTGCCACAGATAATAATTTCATGTTTGCATAACCGTACCTTTCCTGAATCAGTCCTGTTCCAAATGTCATACCTTCTGTTCCATGGACCGTCTTTTATTACTTCGTCATTTTAACACATAATTATCCGAAATTGTTTATCTGTTTCTTAGGAATTTCTTATTTTTACCCCATTCCGTTTCATTTCCACATGTTCTGCATAGACAGCGAAAGCCGAAGGAATCGGATAATTTGTCTTCGTTTCCTCAGGATCGATAAAGATAAGCCCATGCTCCTCCCTCTTATCTTCCATTTGTGAAAGTTCGTCCACCCGCACCACATATCCTGTCATATGCCATTCTTTATGCGTAAAAACATGTTTGGCAGGCATAAGCTTCTGAATTCTGATAGGCGACAATCCAAGTTCTTTCAAGTATGCAATCACCTGCTTCTCATTCCGGTTCCCTTCCATAGACGGAAACTCATACATGCCGGCAAGAAGTCCCTTGTCCGGCCGCTTGCGCAGCGCCACCAGATTCGCGTCCTGTATGACCAGTATCGTCTTCTTCTCAACACTCCTTGGCTTCTTTGGCGCCTTCCTGGGAAATGACTCCACACTTTTGTGCGCTCTTGCCAGGCAAAGCTGTCCCCACGGACATTCTTCACACTTTGCTGCGCCGTTAGGAATACATACCATCGCCCCCAGTTCCATCAAAGCCTGATTGAAATCACCGGGACGATCTGTCGGCATAACCCCTGCCAAATCTTCTTCTACTGACTTTTTTACCTTTGCATCCAGAATATCTCTGTCATCTGCCCTGAGCCTGGACAAAATACGAAGCACATTGCCGTCTACCGCAGGCCGTACCTGCCCAAAAGCAATGGAAGCAATTGCTCCTGCCGTATAACTTCCTATCCCCGGAAGCTGCAAGAGTTCTTCATACTTACCGGGGATTTCTCCTTCATATTCCGAGACCACTTTCATGGCGGCCTTTTTTAAATTTCTGGCCCGGTTGTAGTATCCAAGTCCCTCCCACAGTTTCAGAAGCTTCTCCTCATCCACCTCTGCCAGGCTCTTTACATCCGGAAGTGCCTGCAGGAATCTGTCATAGTAGGGTTTGACTGCCTCCACTCTGGTCTGCTGCAGCATAATCTCCGACAGCCATACATGATAGGGTGTCGGTTCCTCCCGCCAGGGCAGGATCCGTCTGCCCGCGTCATACCAGGCAAACAGGGGCTTTGCAATCCGATCCAGACTGTCCACAACAACAGGCACCGGTTCATCTATCGAAAGACTGTCCGTCTCCACAATGCAGTCATACGCCAGAAGTTTTACACCCGCACTCCTGGCGCGCTGTAATGCTTCTCCAAAAGCAGGCTGTGTATCCCAGTTGGGTTCCACATGCCTGATCCCCTTCATCTGAATCACAAACACCAGATATGCTTCATATCCCTGCCTTTTCGCCTCAATCAACTCTTCCACATGCTTGACGGCACGCTCCGAAGGCGCATCCGGGAAAACCGCCACGTCATTATTCTCAAGTGTTACCCCTTTAACTTCTATAAAGGCTTTTCTTCCGGAAGCACTCTCTGTATAGAAATCAAACCTGGAATGCCCAAAAAACGTCTCCGGCCTGACAAGACTGACATCCTCATACAATCCGCCTTCCGTAAGCCATTCCCCCACCACTTTATTCGGTGCACCGGAATCCATATTGACCAGACGTCCGTCTTTCTCTACCACTACCAGATCATAGGCGGTAGACCTCTGTATATTATCACTCTTCTCCAGATATACCTGCGCATTATCCTTAAGAAGTTCCCTGCATCTGCCTGTATTTCTGACATGGACTTTCATTCGTTCTCCCATGAGTTCCACATAGGCGATAAAACGATTGGGACGTTCTATAAATCTGGCCGGTACAATTTGATTGTATTTCATATTAACTGCTATCCTTCTTCTCTATCTCCTCAGTATAATCTCTGTTCTTATAAGGAACTCTCGCCGAGGGAACAACCTCGGAAGCCGGTCCGGTATGTACAGACTGGTCATCAAAAAAGATATGTGCCCCAAAGGCCTGCAATACATCCTTCTTACGGATTCCTCCCAGAAAAAATACTTCATCAATACGCACATTCCAGGCGCGCAGTGTACGAATAACCCTTTCATGCGCGGGCGCACATCTTGTGGTAACAAGCGCTGTCCTGATAGGTGTTTCCTCTCCTGGGAAATCCTTCTGCAATTCTGAAAGAGTCTTTAAAAATTTGGCAAAAGGTCCCGCCTGCAAGGGATTGTTGGCATTACGCCTCTCATTCTCCTCAAAAGCTTCCAGACCTTGTTCCTGAAAAATGCACTCCGATTCGTCGGAAAACAACACCGCATCACCGTCAAACGCAATTCTGATCTGCCTGATCTGGTGTTCACAGTCATACGTCTGAATTCCGTCCGTACAGATAATGCCTGCCGCAATATTAGAATCAATAGCGCGCTGAACATCATCCTCGTAAGCCGACAGAAACAGATCGGTCTTAAAAGCTGTCAGATACGGTGCCAGCGATGCACCGCTCGCCAGGACGGCTCTGGTGATATTAAGCCCGTAATTTTCGATTGCCTTAAAGACCCGCAGAGAAGTATCCGGACTGTTTCTGGACATAATAATAACTTCCACACGCCCTTCTCTGCCCGGCAGTTCATTCAGGTTAAGAAGCGCCTTCACCAGAGGAAATCCCGGTCCCGGACGAAGCACGTCATCCTCGTGTTCTATCTGATACCGGCAGTATGCTTCCACACCGTCCTCCTCAAATATTTTGTTCTCATAAGTCAGGTCAAACAATGCCCTGGACGAAACGCCCACTACGAGTTTGTTTTCCAGATCATAAGCCATAGGAATACCTCCTGTCTAAAGTCCTGCTCTTAGTTCCCGTAACATCTCAAAATCCTTCTGGGATTGGCAGACGGCTTCTTTGACACAAAGTACCCTTCTTACAAAGATCTACCTCAATCTGTTACCCTCGTATTTCTCAAAGGTGAGCAGACAGTTTCTGAGTTCTTCATATCTGTCCTCCACGTCACCTTCCTTAATCTCCAGATCTACAGCCACAGCCATGGTGTTGATCATCTCATCCGTAATTCGATTACGTAGTGAAGTGAGGATATTCAGTCTCTGCTCATAAGAATTCGCGTCAAGAAATTCCAATACCAGAGGATCAATATTTATTTGTTCTTCAGGCTCTGCCTCCCTCTCCTGGGCTTTTGCTTCATACAGATTAACCGTCTGCTCTTTGGACGGCACCTCATAAGCATCGACCGGCTTATCAATATCCTGCATCAGTTCAAAGCGGTACTTCTGTTTTACCTCGGGATATTTGTCATGGTCTACTTCTTCCATAAACATGGAAAGCGGCCTCACATAAATCTCAAAAGTGTCATACATTGCCTGATAAACTACCATCATTTCCCGCGTCTCGCTGTCTCTGGCAAGGCATCGGATCTGATATAAATTACCTTTAAAATGTCTGTACATTTCCTGTGGTTTGGGATTATGTCTCATATGCTGCTCCTATCTGATTCATTCTAGACAGCATGTACCTGTCGTTAACATGCTATCTAATAGTATAATCCCAAACAGTAGAAATGTCATTCCTTTCCCCTCGCAAAATTTAACCAAATTATTCTCTTTTCAGAACATTTGTTCTGCATTTATTATAGAACAAATGTTCTTTCATGTCAATTAACATTAATATTTATGCTGCAATCGCTGTTTCCCAATCTCTCCCGCAAAAGTATCTGCACCAACTGTTCCTGCTCCTCTTTTGCAAGCCTGCCTATCCGTTTGTGATGGACGGCCACCGTATAAGTTCTTCTGCCGTCTTTCTTAACCCAGGTCATGGTAACACCGCTGTCCGGATACCCCTGTCCGGCAAGCGTGTTCCTGGTGCTTTCAACAAAGGCATGTTCCCAATCTGCATAATACGCATTTTCCATGGTCTGATTCGTATTTTCCTTGCTCATCACTGTTCCCCTCACGCAAAAAGCAATCACCAGAATGAAAAACGCTGTTGCCATTACAAATGGATTCCTCATAAATATCTCCCTGCCTTTCCTGCGTTTGCCCTTACATTTGCTGTCCGCTGCCGCCGGCTGCCCATCACGCTTCATCGTCCGACAACACCCTGCTGTCCCTGAACCCCTTGATGTGTCTACCATACCACTTTATCAGTCCTATAAACCGGACATTAAAAAGACAGAGGATATAAACCTCAGATTCTTTGATTTTATCTAACATTTCTGATACAATCATATGTAATACTTTTGACCTGTTATTCCTACTAAATGAAACCGAAAGAAAACCGGAGAAATCATGATGAAAAACAAAGAAGAAAAAACCAATGCGATCAGACTCTTAGAACAAAAGAAACTGGCTTTTAAGGTATATGATTATTCACAGTCAGATATCATCAGCGGTTCGGATGTAGCCAGGTATTTAAAGGAAAACCCCGACAGGGTTTTTAAGACGTTGGTCACCGTCGGAAAATCCGATAATCATTATGTTTTTCTTGTACCTGTAAACAGGGAACTGGACTTAAAGAAAGCCGCACAGGCTGTCGGCGAGAAAAATATCAGTATGATCAAATCCAAAGAACTGTTGCCACTGACCGGCTATATTCACGGGGGATGCTCTCCTATTGGCATGAAGAAATACTACACCACTATCATAGATGCCAGCGCCGATAAATTTGATGAAATCATCTTCAGCGCCGGCAAAATAGGTTTTCAGATTAAAATGAAATTAACAGATCTGGAAAAAATCATAAAATTCAGGCTGTGTGAGATATCCACATCCCTATAATGGAATCACTGCCCTTCCACAGGAATAAACCGTTCAAAAACTTTCTCCCCGCAGCATACATGTCTGGAGCCGTCAGGTTCTGTGATGATGTAATCCCCTGCCCCGATAAAAGTTTTTCCTCTTCTGTGTATAATGTATGGGCAGACAATCGCCCCGTTTTCCTTTTTGACCTGAATCAGGGAATCTGTGACAAACCATCCTCTTGTCACCACATCCGTCCAGAGTTCAAATCCATCCTCCATGCCTTTGCCCACTTCATACTTCTCCACATCCACATCAAATGACTTACGCACACATTTCATATTCTGCCTCCTTCTGTACGATATCCGTACTTTACCTTCCATAAATTCACTTTACGAAATTTCCAATGCCTTTTTAATGGCTGTCATTAATTCTTCATAGGTCTCATAAGCCGGGATTTTGGGATGATCTTTCTTAATCTGCTCCGTACTCTTGAATAAAAACCCTGCCTTACCGGCCATGATCATTGCCAGATCATTGTGGCTGTCACCACATGCAATCGTATCATAACCGATGGACTGCAGTGCCCTGACCGTGGTGAACTTCGAATTCTCAATCCGCATCTTAAAACCTATAATCTTACCATCCGCCGCTACTTCCAAGGAATTACAAAAGATAGTCGGCCACCCTAGTTTCTCCATTAACGGCCCTGCAAACTGCGTAAAGGTATCGCTGATAATGATGACCTGGGTTATGCTCCTGAGTTCGTCCAGGAACTCTTTCGCACCGGGAATCGGATCTATTTTGGCGATCGTTTCCTGAATCTCTCTGAGTCCAAGCCCGTGTTCTTGTAAAATGCCGAGTCTCCAGTTCATGAGTTTATCATAATCAGGTTCGTCCCTGGTGGTTCTTGTCAGTTCTGGAATTCCGCTTTCTTTTGCAAACGCAATCCAGATCTCCGGCACCAGTACCCCTTCCAAATCCAGACAAACAATATTCATACTTTACCTCCATTCCGAAGTGTTTTACGCTACATCTTCCTGCACTACAGTATACCCCACCCGCCTGCCTGCCGCAACCATAATTTGTGGCCATGCCTTGAAAAGAGCAAATGCCCGCCGACAGAGAATTCTATATCCGCAAAGGCGTCATCACACACAAACCCCTACTCACTAGGGACACAGACCCACCCGGCCCGTGTCCCTTGTCATTCCTTCATATTCTTAAAACTCCACATCCACTCTCACACAAGGATTGCCCGTCAGCGCCTCGGTCCTCTTATCCGGCTGCCCGCATCCCACATAAAGGATATATCTGCTGCCGTCCCTGACTCGCTCCCCGTTTTCATTTACTGTGCCAAACGCATCACCGGATATTGTAAACCCGATGCACTTTTCCTCTGCGGGCTGCAGGGACACTTTCAAAAAGGCACAGAGGTTGTGGTTGGGCACTGCATATCCCGATCCCGGATCTTTCACATAGACCTGCACCACATCCTTCGTCTCCACGCTGCCCCGGTTGATCACATCCGCCTGCAGCGTTACCTCCCGGGTCGCCGCATCCCTGCCGGTGATCCTGGCTCCTTTCACCGACACATTTCCGTAAGTCAGCCCATATCCAAAGGGATAAAGGGCCTCTCCCGTCATATAGCGGTAGGTCCGTCCCTCCATCCGGTAGTCCTCAAAAGCAGGCATCCCCGCAAGATCCCGGTAGAATGTCACCGGCAGCTTCCCGGAAGGGGAGCAGTCCCCGAACAGGATGTCCGCCACTGCCCTGCCGCCCCTGGCTCCCGGATACCACAACTGCAGTACGGCCGCTGCTTTCTCATCTGCCACCGACAGATCTATGGCGCTGCCCGCCATCAGACATACGATCACCGGCTTGCCGGTCCCGAGTACTGCATCCATCAGATCCCTCTGGCACTGGGGCAGATGAAGATCCCGCTTGTCGCCCGAAGCATAACTGTTGCCGGTATCGCCTTCCTCGCCTTCCAAAGTCTCATCCAGACCCACACAGAGGATCACCACATCACTGTTTTCCGCCACCACCACTGCCTCTGTTATCCGGTCGTTCTTCGAAGAAAGATGTTCCATATGATCTTTGAACAGATGCGATCCCTCTGCGTATAGAACTCTCCCGTTATGTCCGACTTTATCCTGTATCCCTTCCAATACTGTGATATATCTGGAAGAAGTTCCATGGTAATTTCCGACCAATGCCTCTCTGCTGTTGGCATTCGGCCCGATCACGCCAATGGTCATACCATCCTGCAGGCGTAATGGCAGGACGCCGTCGTTCTTAAGGAGAACGACTGACTCTTTGGTCATCTGCTCCGCTATCGCCAGGTGCTCTTCACACTCTACCTTATCGTATGGGATCCGGTCATATGCACTCTCATCAAAAAGCCCCAGCAGATATCTTGTGGTAAATGCCCTCACCGCCGCTTCCGTGATCTCTTCCTGGGTCACAAGTCCGTCCTGCAGTGCTTTCAGCAGATGCTGGTATGTCACACCGCAGTTGATATCACAGCCGGACTTTAGGGCCAGCGCTGCCGATTCTTCCATGCTGTGAGTCACCATATGATTCTCATGGAAATCTTTGATGGCCCAGCAGTCTGACACGTAATGTCCCCTAAATCCCCAGCCGTCTCTCAGAATATCTTTCATCAGTGTGGGGCTTCCACAGCATGGTTCCCCATTGGTCCTGTTGTAAGCTCCCATCACCGCTTCTACGCCGGCCTCCTGCACACAGGCTTTAAAGGCCGGCAGGTACGTCTCTTCCATATCCTTTTTCGAGGCCACCGCATTGAATTCATGCCGCACGGCCTCAGGGCCGGAGTGGACTGCGAAATGTTTCGCACAGGCAGCCGATTTCAATATCTCTTCGTCATCTCCCTGCAGTCCCTCCACATATGCCACGCCCATCCGGGAAGTCAGATAAGGATCTTCCCCAAAAGTCTCCTGGCCCCTGCCCCATCTGGGGTCTCTGAAGATATTCACATTGGGGGACCAGAATGTCAGCCCCTTATAGATATCCCTGTCGTTTCGTGCGGCAAAAGCATTATATTTCGCTCTCCCTTCCGTAGATGTCACATCACCGGCTCTGCGCACCAGTTCTGTGTTAAAAGAAGCCGCCATACCGATCGCCTGTGGGAAGCTGGTGGCTACCCCTGCCCTTGCCACGCCATGAAGCGCCTCTCCCCACCAGTTATACGCCGGAACACCCAGTCTCTCGATTGCGGGCGCATCATAGCGCAGTTGGGAAGCCCTCTCCTCCACTGTCATCTGGCTCACCAGTTTTTCCGCCCGTTCTCTCGCCAGTACTCTGGCTTTGTCACGATTTACCATCTTATCGTATCCTTTCTGGCACTTTGCTATTGAATTCTGACCGTTACGACTTCATAAGGCTTTAACACAACATCGATCACATTCCCTTCAACAGCAGTCTCATATTCCCTTTCTTCGAGCAGATTACAAATATATGCTTTCGTAAAGTCCGCATGAACCGTCAGCTTCGCCTTTGTATAGGCATTGTCGGATTCATACATTCTAAGAATCGTCCCTTCGCCGTCTTCCGCTCTCTTAATCGTCTCCAGGATCACATTGTCATGATCTACAGATGCAAAAGAATATTCCAGTCCTGCCGCAGTACGCGCCTGCGCCACAAGCGGCTGATTCAGCTTATAAGCCTCATCTATCGTACCGGCCGCACGCCATCCCTGAGCATGCGGATACAGCGCATAGGTAAATACATGTTCTTCCTGGTCAGCCACCGGGTTAGGTTCAATACCCGATTTGATCAAAGTCAGCGCCATATCGGCATCCTGTACGGAATGTCCATACTTGCAGTCGTTGAGCAGGGATACTCCATAATGTCCTTCCGAAAGGTCGATCCATTTCTGACCACAGCTTTCAAACCGCGCCACATCCCAACTGGTATTGCGGTGTGTCTTTCTTGTCAGATTGCCGAACTGCACATCAAACGCCGCTTCATCTGTATGCACCGCCACCGGAAAATGTACTTTCAGCAAGGTCTGATGTTCTTTCCAGTCAATATGGGTTTCAAACTCTATTCTGCGGCTGTCCGCATAGAACATGATCTTCTGTCTGATGGTAGAATTGGACTCCTTCCTTGTCAGTTCCAGCACCGCACGGACAGGACCCATTTCCGTCCACTCCAACTGCGTCAGATCATCTACGTCCCAGTATTTTTCCGTATAGTAAATATCGATATCCCAGTTATCATAATAGATGGGCTTATCCTCATACATACGCATAAGATTTGCGCGTTTGCCGGGCTGTATCACTTCCCTGTCATTTTCCTTGTCGTAAATACTGGTAAACATACCCTGTTCATCCAGTCTCACCCGGTAAAACGGCGTTTCCAGTTCATATTTTCCTGACAGGATAAACGGTTCCGGTGCTGCGGATATCTTAGCCGCCGTATATGACTTATACCCTTTCGAGGGCAGATTCCTTACATACGCAATGCTTCCGTCTTTGGTCTTTTGCACCGGACAGCATATGCCCTCGCTGTCTATAACCGCCTCTGCCTCAAAGTCACCAAGACATACCACATCATCCCTAACTTTGCCCACCATATTAAAGACAGTCACGGCATCTCCCTCACCGGCCGCCGCCTTACGACGTTCCTGCGCCATCTGCCCCATCTGTGATGTTAACTGCTCATATTCCTTTTTCGTCACTTCATAGACTTCATGAATCGCCGAGCCAGGCAGAATATCATGGAACTGGTTTAGCAGCACCGTCTTCCACATGGTATCCAGTTCGTCCTGCGGATAAGACAGACTCTGCATGGTCAGCACAGACAGAAATTCCAGATCCATGAGTCCGAATTCCGCTTTGCGGTTGCTTCGTTTATTACGTGCCATAGAGGTCAGTGTCCCTCTGTGGTATTCAAAGTAAAACTCCCCTTCCCATACCGGAAGTCTCTTATGATTCCCGACCCTCTCCTGCAGTTCCTCAAAGAATGTGCGTGAAAACGCCTGGCGCACCGCCGGGATTCCTTTGATCCCCTTCTCCATACGAATAGAAGTTTCCAGCATTTCCCGGGTCGGCCCGCCGCCGCCGTCACCATAACCATAGGAAATCAAAATATCGTTGTTGATGTCCTTGTTCTGATATCGCTGCCAGCCACCCATGATAGCGTCCGGATGAAGTAATCCATTATACGTTGTAAAGAAATCAGAAGCAGGCTGTCCAACCCCCAGCGTTGTGATCAGGTGTGTCAGCACTTCCGATCCGTCTATGCCGCGCCAGAGCATCGTATCATAGGGAACTTTATTAAACTGGTTCCATGCAAGCTTAGTAGTCATGAAATAATCAATGCCGCACTTGCGCATGATCTGCGGAAGTGCCCCCGAATACCCGAACACATCCGGCAGCCACAAGATCCGGTTATCCACGCCGAACTCTTCCTTAAAAAAGCGCTTGCCATACATAAACTGACGGACCAGCGACTCTCCGGATGTCAGATTGCAGTCTGCTTCCACCCACATGCCGCCTTCCGGCTCCCAGCGCTTTTCCATGACGCGCTCCTTCACTTTTGCATACAATTCAGGATAGCGCTCTTTCAGGAAAGCATAAAGCTGCGGCTGGCTGGACATAAACTTGTATCCCGGATATTCCTCCATCAGCTTTAGTACCGTGGCAAAGCTGCGGCCGACTTTCTCTCTAGTCTGTTCCACCGTCCACCACCATGCCACATCGATATGAGTATGTCCGATACATGTAGCTATGACATCCCGGTATCCTGCCATATCCGAATACAGCGCCTTGTCAAGATAATCCGAAGCCTGTTGTAAGGTATCGTAAAATTCTGCCGAATAGGGTGTCCTAAGATCCAGGAAATTCACGGCAGTATTTAAGATTTCCTCAATCTCCTTGCGGTTTCTGTCCTCTTTGTCCATTCTTGGAAAAGCTGCCAGAGGCACCCAGAGATCATAATAAAGCTTCTCAATCGCCGCATCGATCTCCTGCATTTCCACGATCAGATTGAATTCCGTATGCAGCGTTCCCGTATAGGCCTGCAGTTCGATGAGCAATTCCTCCCCGGCAGACGCTTCTGTGCGCAGAAACACTTCTCTGTGATTCATGTCAATGCCCTGCACCGCCTCACCATTTATAAACAGTAGAAACTGCGGATTCTTCGCGTCATCCCACTCGTCAATCTGGGTGGTCACATGAAGCCACATGGGCTTTCCGTCCAGTTCCTTTGGCACCTTCCATAAGGTCTTAAACCAGTAATGACGATCTTTGCCATACCAGTGCATATTCCTGCAGTCAAACTTCTGAAAGCTTTCCCCATCGGCCTGGGCATCCGCCGGATGTATAAAGTTTCCCTCTCTATATTCCCAGTCCTCCACAAGAAATCTCTGCTTAATCTTAATCTTTTTCAATTCCTCACAAATCACATTGACTCTCTTGTCTAAAAAATGCATCTTCCTTTTCTCCCTGCTGTTTTGATGTCATATGATACTGTTTCCCCGCAGGCAGTCTGCATACCAGAACACGATCCTGGCGATTCGATGCAGATCTCCTTCCCTGCTGGATTTTCTCCATTGCTTCTTGTAGGCCATGAACCAATTCTCCAGTCTGCCTGCCAGACGAAATGCCTCCTCTTCGTTCCAGGAGCGGCCGCACTCTTTTGCATACAGAAAGGCTCCTGCCCTGTTCCAGGTACCGATCGCTTCTCCGGCCAGTTCAAGGACCTCTATGACCGGTCTGGAATCTTCCCGCAGATGCACTGCCGTTTCTTTGATCTGCTGCATCAGAAGAGAAATCTTCTCTTCGGCCCTGTCCACATTTTCTTCCTGCTCTACCGATTCAAAGATGGGCGTATCGACTTTGAATTCGTAATGCAGCACTTGTTTTTCATAATAAGTTACGGCTGCGTGCCAGTCAAACAAAGACTGCTTTGCCAACTGATCCATCAGTCCCACCAGAACCTGTGAATCATCCCCGTATTCCAGCAGCGATATCTGCCGGTTCATTTCTTCAAACTCTGCCGCTTCATGATTCCATGAGAAAGAGGCTCCATATATCATTCCCGGCACTGAGAAGGCCGGATCGTTGATATGGCCGAAATCTCCCCAGTCTGTATTCAGGATGCCCTGTACCTGATATTTCATCCCATATTCACACATTCGCCTGATATTCTGATAAGAGTTTTCTATCAGATTGATCCATTGATTCCAGCCGCATACCCCCGGACACAGATACTGGTTCGCTCCTGCCTGTGCCATGGCCCGGCATTCATCCTCTCTCTGTTGCGGCGCATATCCCCATGTAAGACACAGGGTATCCTGTGGAAGCAGATGTATGAACTCCGGATTGCCGCAGATAATGTCTCCGAAAAACATAGGCTGCTTGCCCTGTTCTGTCAGGAAACGGCACAGTTCCTGAACAAAACCGATATACATCTTAGAGACGCCTTCACGCTGCGCCGTCTCTCTGGATTTCTCACTTCCCAGATCAAATGTCTCATCCGCGCAGATATTAAACTTATCAGAGGTAAACAGAGCTCCGTACTCAGCTATCATCTCCTTGATCAGTGCAAGTGCCCTCTCATCTGTCGGGTTCAATGTGTGATGGTCCATCCGGCCTTTGAAAGAAAAGGGGTCTGTCCATGGATGGCTGCGCTCACACAGATCACCATAACTCCTTGTAGAAAGAAGCATATACAAATGCCCGAAACTTGCCATCGAAGGAACCAGTTCCACATGCAGTTTGCGGCAGTACGCATCCAGTTCCAGAATATCCTGTGCCGTCAACGGCGTCTCGTCCCGCCACATCTCGGTCAGATCACGAAACAGATAAGTGTGCTCCACATAAAGCTGTAACTGGTTGATCTTATATCGACTAATTTGGTCAACAAGCCTTTTCAATGCCTCCAGCGTCAGCACACGCCCCCTCGTCTGGTCAAAAAAGTATCCACGATTCGGCATGTCCGGTGCATCCTCAATCCTGACACAGGGTACCATACAGCCGTACTGTTCCAGAATCTGGTGAAGTGTCTGTACGCCGTACAGCACCGCCGCACCGTCACCGCCTGCAATCCGGATCCCGTCTTTGTCCACCGTCAGATGATACTCCTGCTCTTTAAGCGCAGGACTAAGCGAAAGCAGTATATCCCCTGTCCTGCCCTGCCCTCTGGCCACCGCACACGTAATGCCGCTGCTTTTCTTCAAACATGCCTGCAACAAACCCGCATACGTCATGGCGTTATCGCAAAGCGTCTCGTCTATGACAATCCGGCTCTTAAAACTAACCTCATAGAACCCCTGTCCTTCTTCCACTTTCTTGGGTTTTGGCAATGCTATCATACAGGTCTCCTTTCTGCCCGCATCCCGGCTGCGCATCAAGCTTGCTGCGGGGTATTTGATTCCATCGCATCCATCAAACGGTCCACTGTCGTAAATGCCAGCCCGGTCACGGTATCCGCACATCCATAATAGATGGCGATCCTGCCTGTGGCCGCATCTGTCAAGGCCGCGCAGGGGAATATCACATTGGGCACGTCTCCCACACACTCATATAACGTATGAGGCGCCAAAATATAGTTTCTGGTTCTCTTAAGCACCTTCCATGGCTCCTCCAAATCAAGCAGCGCACATCCCGCCCGATAGACAAATCCGTTACACGTATTGATGACACCATGATAAATTAGAAGCCACCCTTCATCTGTCTCTATCGGCACGCATCCGGCACCGATTTTGGTACACTGCCAGGCCGAGTAATCGCCTTTGATCGTGCCCATCACATGACGGTGGCAGCCCCAGTATTTCATATCGGGACTTTCGCTTAAGAAAATATCTCCAAAAGGGGTATGCCCGTTGTCACTCGGTCTGCTGAGCATATAATAATTGCCGCCAATCTTACGCGGGAACAAAACACCGTTTCTATTGAACGGCAAAAAGGCATTTTCTAACTGATAAAAGGTCTTAAAATCAAACGTATAGCCGATGCCTATTGTGGGATACTCATGATATCCGTTACACCATGTCACATAATACCGATCCTCCAGAAAACAGACTCTCGGATCATAGCGAAAATCCCGCTTCGCAATCTCCGGGTGTGCTCCCTGAAACACGATTGGCTCATCTGCGATGTCCCAATGGATACCGTCCTTGCTGAATCCCGTAAAGATATCCATGCTGACCGATTTACTGTCGCACCGGAACACCCCTGCATAACCGTCCTCAAAGGGAACTACCGCACTGTTAAAAATACTGTTGGAGTTCTTCGTTGCAAACCGCTCTATGATCGGGTTCTCATCATAACGCCATACCGGCATCTTCTCATCACCGGCCGGCTCCTGCCACGGCATGTCCGGTAAATTCTTTCCTATTATCTTCGCCATATCACTACCTCCTCATAAGATATTTCTATTCCTGCTCTTCTTCCTGTTCCATATTTTCCCCCGGTTCCGTACTCTCTCCCCGTTCGCCCATACGCATCTTAAGCGGTGAAATCCCATAATAGTTATGGAAATGCTGATAAAAATAATTCATATTGGTATATCCGATCTCACTCGCCACTTCCGATATCTTACTATCCGTATCCATAATCCGGCATCGCCCCACATGCATACGATACGACATCAGATACTCTGTAAACTTCATCCCGGTCTCCTTGATAAATATCTGCCCGAGATAAGTTGGATTCATCCGGAAACGATCGGCAATGCTTTTGAGAGATACATGCTGTCCATATTCCATGGCAACGATCATCACGATCTTACGGATCAGCGGAGACAACTCCGGATACGGACGTTTCAGGATCGGATCTGTCTCTGCTTCGTTTTCCTCCGGGATCGTTCCATGCAGCTTTTCCACAATAATCTGCCTGACTCTCTGCAATAGTTTGCCCCCGTCAACGGGTTTTAATAAATAATCAAGCGCCCCGCAGCGCAGCGCCTCACAGGCATAAGTAAAGTCATCGTAACCGCTCATCATAATATAATTGGACCGCACGCCCATCTCACTTAAGCGGTTGATCAGTTCATACCCATACTCATTGCCGATACGCACATCCATCAGGCAAATATCCGGTTTCCAGTCTACCACATGAGAAATCACCTCAAAACCGCTCCTTGCCGTCCTGATCTGGCTAAACCCCAGTGCTTTCCAGTCTAATAATCTGCTGATTCCTTCCAAAATAGCCGATTCATCATCCACAATCATCAATGTGTACATCTTGTTCTCCTTTTGGAATCAAAACAGAAACACGAAAACCGCCTTCCGAATTATTGTCCACATCCATTGTAAATCCGCTTCCATAAAAATATTTCAGCCGCATATAGACATTGCGAAGTCCGATATCCACTCCCGTCTCATCGTTACCTTCCTTCATGTTATACCGAATATCCTTAAGTCTCAAAGATTCTACGCCGTTTCCGTTATCAATAAACAATATCTCCGCATAGTCGTCCTTTATACATCCGCTCACGATCAACAGATTGTAATCGTTTTCCTGACGGAATCCATGCGTAAAAAAGTTCTCTGCCAAAGGCTGCATCCAGAAGTTAACCGTGGGAATATCCGCCATTTCCTCTTCCATTTCCACTTGATAGACAAAGCTGTCCCCAAAGCGCAGCGACATAATCTTAAGATACATCTCAAGAGAAGCAAACTCTTCCTTTAAGGTGATGGCACCGGTTTTGCGAACCCGTACCCGGTACAGGGAACCAAGCATCATGATGGCTTCCGCCATATCCCTGTCACCATTGATCAGCGCCTTTGACTGCAGCATTTCCAAAGAATTATACAAAAAGTGTGGATTGATCTGATGCTGCAGGGCACGCATCTGGCTCTCCTGCTCTTTCAATTTCAGAATATACTCTGTCTCGATAAATCCTTTCAGCTTCCTCCCTACATCTTTGAGTGCTTCTGCGATCATATTATATTCATTCTGCCTGTGCCTGTCCGGCAGAGTGATCTCCTGTGTCCGGTCAAAATCACCATGTTCCATGGAAGAAAGCATCTCCATGATCATTGTCATAAAGGCCGCATCAGACTGCAGCCCGGCATAATAACATGCCAGTACACCAAGCGCCACAAGCACAAAGGCCGCTATCATGACCACTACCGTGCGGCAATTGTCACCTAATATCGAACCAATATCTTTCATCACCAGAAAGGAATATCCGTTTTCCCCGGAAACCTGTCTGACAAAAAAGACAGTCTCCCTATTTCCTTCCATGACCCATCCGGCCTGACGATCCTGTTTGTGTAATTCCAACAACCGGCTGATACGCTGATCAGTCAGTCCATTGTGCAGCAAGACCCTTCCTGATTCGTCTACGACTGCCCAGTCTGCCAGAACAGCTTTATCACCATAAATATCCTGACTGTTCACCCAGAAATCCAGTCTGCCAAGTGTCTGTTCCATATGTTCCGGATTACGGACGGGACAGGATACCACCATGATATCTGCACTGCAGTATTTGGCCACAAACGCTTCGGGTTCTTCCAAGCCATACTGAATCCTGATATTGCCATGTTCCCACCAGAGTGCTTTGCCGCCGCTGTCCGAATCCATTGTCACACTTGTGATCTGCCGCTGATGGTGCAGCAGCTTCTTCTTCATATCCGCCGGAAGATAACCGATCTGTGTGCTGCTGTTAAGACTGTTTATCTTACGGCGTTCAATATATTCCTCCTCACTGCAGGAAGCAAACAGGGCCTTTGTATCTTCAATCAGTTTCGCGTCTTCATACATTCCGTTCGCATAATCCAGCGCCCGCAGACGGATGGTATCCAATCTTGCCTCTCTTTCCATGAAGACATCCTGCACCTGCTGGCGCAGATCATTCATCCAGGTGTTCATCAAAAAGACCAACACCCCGGAAAAGACAATGGCACTTATGAGAAAGACAAAACAGACTATCTTGATAAACTTTACTCTGTAGATCCTATATCCCCACAAACCGGACCGATATTGATTCATCTTATCATCCCCTGCCGCTGTAACAAGCCTTCCGTTCTCAACAGATATATTATATCGATTTTCGTGTGGGCTTTCAACAAATCCACTCTCTTAACGCTCCAAAAGACCCCTGGCAGCCTTCCTGCCCGGGGTCTTTGTGTTCTTACCGCATACCCTCCGTAGCTTTCCGTTGGACTATGCTGCAATGTCCTCCTTATTGAAAGAACTCATCAATCTGTTTCTGTGCTTCTGTTATGATCGTGTCAAGTCCTGCCGCCTTAAGCTCTTCGATACATTTCGGCACTGCTGTCGCCGGATCGGAAGCTCCTGTCAGCATATCGTATTTGTATTTATCCCATACGGTATTGACATTTGACACTTCATTCTGAATGTTTGTAACATCTAACGCGAATCCGAGACAAGTAGATGCATCTGCCTCTTCATTCTGCTTCTTAACTTCCTCCCACTGATTCGGATCGGAGCCTTCCTGATTGCTCATAACAAAGAAAGTACCCTGTGTGTATGCCGGCCATGACCAGTCGTCTCTCAGACGCTTAACGGTGCCGTCTTCCAGATACTCAAAATGATCTCCTTCCACACCGAATGCACATAAGTCACGGAATTTCTGGTCGGTATTGATCAGCTCTAATACCTTAAGTGCCTCTTCTTTGTAATTGGAATTCACAGAAATCGCATTCATGGAACCTTGAATCGTCTCTGTTGTGTACAAAGGCCCAAATACCTTCACGGCATCATACTTCTCTACACCTTCCAGTGTCTGCCACTGTACTACTGCGCTGGGCCATCCCTGTGCATTACCGAACGCATTCCCTTTCGGGCCCTCGGTCAAAACGTTGGCATCCGGATTGATAATGCCGTCCATATACCAAGAATGTAACAGTTCCAGATTCTTTACGACATCTTCCTGCTCCAGGGTACACACTACTTTACGGTCCGGATCGTCAATTCTGACACCAAGTGCCTGCATACCACCTGCCAGTCCGTCAAACTCGTTAAAGAAACCGCTCCAAAGAGAACCCTGATTCAGCATAAGCGGATAGAAGGATTTTCCTTCCCCTTCCTTGATGGTACGTACGATCGGGTCAAGTGTCTGCAGATCTTTTAACGTCCCCATATCAATATTGTATTTCTGTACATACTGGTCATCCAGATAGTAGAACTGTGTCAGAGAAGAATCCTTATAGGTCGGCACTGCATATACATTGCCATGAATCTGAACACCGCTCCAGAGTTTTTCCGGCACAAAACTGTACAACTCCGGCGTAACATTCTGTACCAAATCACTGATGTTCTCAAATGCCCCCAAGTTAACAAACTTGCTGTAGTTTGTGTTGTTGGTGAACATGATGTCAAAATACTCTCCAGCATTGACGATCGTATTCATCTTCGTGTCATAATCACCCCATCCGGCAATCTTCACGTCCAGCCTGACACCAATCTTCTCTTCACTGTAATCGCTGATCTTCGCGATTGCCTCGTCGAAATCATCCGCAGGTGTTCCGCCTACCGTCCACCAGATCAGAGTCGGAACCTCTCCCGATGCCTGATCGGAATTTTCCGTTCCCGAATCAGCCGCATTTGTATCCGTGCTTTCACTTCCGGCATCCTGCTTTGGTGTATCGGTAGATGATGCACCGCCGCAGCCTGCCAGTACTCCGGCCGTCATAGCAGCCGTCATGCTAAGTGCGAGTAGTTTGTTTAAACTTTTCCTTTTCATAAAAGCCCTCCTATTAATTTTGATTTATTATGATCTTAGCCGCATGATATGAAACGGCTTGATACCGCTTTTCATCATCCCTTCACTGCTCCCAGCGTAAGCCCGGATATGAAATATTTCTGGAAAAAGGGATATGCACAGGCAATGGGTGCTACAATAATCACCACGATCGCCATACGTGCCGCCTCCTGAGGCATCTGTGCCAGCATCTCCGCCGCTCCCAGTCCCATGGTTGCAGCATTCTTCGCCAACATCTGGATATTGGTCAGGATCGCGTTCAACAGAGCCTGCAGCGAATAAAGTCCGGCATCCTCAATATAAAGCATGGACTGATACCAGTCATTCCAATATGAGAAACAAAGGAACAATCCGATGGTTGCCAGCACCGGTTTGGAAATGGGCAGTACGATTCTTGCAAAAATCGTAAGCTGACTTGCACCATCCATTTTGGCCGACTCTATCAAAGACTCCGGCACCGTGGTCTTAAAGAACGTCCGGCATACTACCACATTAAAGGAAGAAACACAAAGCGGCAGAATAAGCGCCCACACAGTGTTCTTCAATTGCAGCAGCTGGCTGACCACATAGTATGTGGAAACCAGACCACCGTTAAATACCATCGGGATAAAGACCACCATCGTCAGAAATCCATTCAGCTTATATCCCGGACGGGAAAGCACATAACCCATCAGTGTCGTCAGCAAAACACCTAACGCCGTCCCCGCCACTGTCACAAAGATCGATACGCCAAGTGCCCGGACGATCATTTTGCTCTGGGAAATCAGGAACGTATAACCTTCCAAGGAAAAAATCTTCGGTATAAAACGATAACCATATTCCGTAATGGACTCCTCCGCCGAGAAGGAAATTGCCACCACCAGGACAACCGGTATCACACATGCTAATGCCATCAATATAAATATGATATTTAAAACTATATTTGCCGGTTTTGAGACTCTGTTAAAACGTTCAAACCCGGTCGGCTCTTCATATTTTGCTTTCCGCATCTGTTTTTCTTTACTCATATCGATAACCTTACTCCTTTCACAGTATGCCAATCTATACAAACCAACGTATTGCTAAATCATCGCACTGTCTTTGTCAAACTTTCTGACAACCGCGTTCGCCGTCAGGATAGTGATGCATCCTGCAACAGACTGGATAAATGCCGCCGCTGCCGACATACCCGTAGTCGATGTCTTTAATTGTTTATACACATAGACATCCAGCGTGTACACTACATCATATAAGGAGTTAGAATCTCTGGGCACCTGATAGAACAGACCAAAATCAGAATAGAAAATACGCCCTACATTCATAATGAACATCAATATAATGACTGTCTTCATCAAAGGCAGTGTTATATACTTGATCTGCTGCCACACGGTCGCGCCGTCAATCCCGGCCGCCTCATAATAACTCTTATCAATACCCGTGATGGTTGCCAGATATACTACCATCCCGTAGCCGACACCCTTCCACAGATTCATGAATACCAGAAACGGCGGCCACATCTCCGGCTTCATATACCACTGTTGCCTGTCCATACCGAAAGATTCCAGCATGTTGTTTACAAGTCCTTTATCATAACTCAAAAACGCCCATACCAGTGCCGTCACAACTACCCATGACAGAAAATACGGCATGAACATCGCCGTCTGGTACACCTTCGTCAGCCTTTTGGAATGGAGCTGCCCAATCGCAATCGCGGCTGCCACCGGTACCACAATACCCAAAATAATAAAGACGATATTATATGCTAATGTATTTTTGATAATCATCCAGATATCTTTTGTGGAAAACAGAAACTTAAAGTTGTCGAACCCGACCCATTCACTTGTCCAAAAACTCTTTAGAAATCCGCCGTTAATCTTGAATTTTTTAAAGGCAATCACAATACCGAACATCGGCATGAAACTAAACAGAAAATACCAGATTGTAGTTGGCAGTGCCAACAGAGTCAGTTCTGTATCGTCCTTGTTCCAACGTCTCTTTTTGGAGGTAACGCTTTTTTTCTCTTTGACCATACCTTCTCCTTCCCTTTCTTTTACTCAGGCACCGTATATGATCCCCGCGATTTATAATTTGTTTATACAAATATTATATAGAAATCAATTTGTTGCTAATATCCACATTTCTTTAGAAAATAGTATATAAATATTAGTTCGCATTTATAATTTTCACATCAATTATTGTGCAACTTTTACATATTGCATCCTATTTATGCCCATTTTCTGTCTTTTTATACAATTTGGAAAATTTTCAGAGCAGTCTCCTGATACCAGCTTCGCCCCTGTCATTTCCTGTCATACCAAAAAACGCAGGCCATCCGGCCTGCGTCCCTTGTCACGCTCTTATTTTCTTAAAATTCCACATCCACTCTCACACATTGATTTCCCGTCAGTGCCTCGGTCCTCTTATCCGGCTGCCCGCATCCCACATAAAGGATATATCTGCTGCCATCTCTGACACGTTCGCCGGCTTCATTGACTGCACTGAACGCATCACCGAACACTTTAAGATCGATGCACTTCCTCTCTCCCGGCTTCAGAGATACTCTCGTAAAGGCACAGAGACTGTGGTTGGGCACTGCGTATCCCGATCTCGTATCCTTCACATAGACCTGCACCACATCCTTCGTCTCCACGCTGCCCCGGTTGATCACATCCGCCTGCAGCGTTACCTCCCGGGTCGCCGCATCCCTGCCGGTGATCCTGGCTCCTTTCACCGACACATCTCCGTAAGTCAGCCCATATCCAAAGGGATAAAGGGCCTCCCCCGTCATATAGCGATAGGTCCGTCCCTCCATCCGGTAGTCCTCAAAAGCAGGCATCCCCGCAAGATCCCGGTAGAATGTCACCGGCAGCTTCCCGGAAGGGGAGCAGTCCCCGAACAGGATGTCCGCCACTGCCCTGCCGCCCCTGGCTCCCGGATACCACAACTGCAGTACGGCCGCTGCTTTCTCATCTGCCACCGACAGATCTATGGCGCTGCCCGCCATCAGACATACGATCACCGGCTTGCCGGTCCCGAGTACTGCATCCATCAGATCCCTCTGGCACTGGGGCAGATGAAGATCCCGCTTGTCGCCCGAAGCATAACTGTTGCCGGTATCGCCTTCCTCGCCTTCCAAAGTCTCATCCAGACCCACACAGAGGATCACCACATCACTGTTTTCCGCCACCACCACTGCCTCTGTTATCCGGTCGTTCTTCGAAGAAAGATGTTCCATATGATCTTTGAACAGATGCGATCCCTCTGCGTATAGAACTCTCCCGTTATGTCCGACTTTATCCTGTATCCCTTCCAATACTGTGATATATCTGGAAGAAGTTCCATGGTAATTTCCGACCAATGCCTCTCTGCTGTTGGCATTCGGCCCGATCACGCCAATGGTCATACCATCCTGCAGGCGTAATGGCAGGACGCCGTCGTTCTTAAGGAGAACGACTGACTCTTTGGTCATCTGCTCCGCTATCGCCAGGTGCTCTTCACACTCTACCTTATCGTATGGGATCCGGTCATATGCACTCTCATCAAAAAGCCCCAGCAGATATCTTGTGGTAAATGCCCTCACCGCCGCTTCCGTGATCTCTTCCTGGGTCACAAGTCCGTCCTGCAGTGCTTTCAGCAGATGCTGGTATGTCACACCGCAGTTGATATCACAGCCGGACTTTAGGGCCAGCGCTGCCGATTCTTCCATGCTGTGAGTCACCATATGATTCTCATGGAAATCTTTGATGGCCCAGCAGTCTGACACGTAATGTCCCCTAAATCCCCAGCCGTCTCTCAGAATATCTTTCATCAGTGTGGGGCTTCCACAGCATGGTTCCCCATTGGTCCTGTTGTAAGCTCCCATCACCGCTTCTACGCCGGCCTCCTGCACACAGGCTTTAAAGGCCGGCAGGTACGTCTCTTCCATATCCTTTTTCGAGGCCACCGCATTGAATTCATGCCGCACGGCCTCAGGGCCGGAGTGGACTGCGAAATGTTTCGCACAGGCAGCCGATTTCAATATCTCTTCGTCATCTCCCTGCAGTCCCTCCACATATGCCACGCCCATCCGGGAAGTCAGATAAGGATCTTCCCCAAAAGTCTCCTGGCCCCTGCCCCATCTGGGGTCTCTGAAGATATTCACATTGGGGGACCAGAAGGTCAGCCCCTTGTAAATATCCCTGTCGTTTTGTGCGGCAAAGGCATTATATTTCGCCCTGCCCTCTGTCGCCGATACATCGCCGGCTCTATGCAACAGTTCCGTATCAAAGGTGGCCGCCATACCGATCGCCTGCGGGAAACTGGTCGCTACCCCTGCCCTTGCCACGCCATGAAGCGCCTCTCCCCACCAGTTATACGCCGGAACACCCAGTCTCTCGATTGCGGGCGCATCATAGCGTAACTGGGAAGCCCTCTCCTCCACTGTCATCTGACTTACTAACTCTTCTGCACGCTCTCTCGCCCGCGCCCTGGCTCTATCACGATTCACCATACCTTCGTTCCCTTCCCATCTCTGCCATCATTAACTGCCTATTACGATAAACCAATCGCTGTCTAACCTTTCACTGCTCCAGCAGTCAGACCATCTACAATCTGATTACTGAACATACAATATACTACAATTGTTGGTATAATTGCAATCACAATCGCCGCAAACATCTGCGAATAGTTTGTATTATACGGGCCTACGAACTTCGACAATGACACCGGCAGCGTCTTCTTGGCATCGTCAGAGATAAATACCATTGCCAGAAGCAGTTCATTCCAGTTTGCCACAAAGGTCATTAATCCTGTCACAAAAAGCCCCGTTCTGGAAAGCGGCAGCGCAATATGCGTAAAGGATCTGTAAATAGAACACCCATCGATGCAGGCCGACTCAAACAATTCATTGGGCAGACTCTGGAAAAATCCTGTCATGATAAAGATCGTAATCGGCAGCGACAACGTCAGATACGGCAAGATCAGCCCCGTCTGGCTGTTTGTCAGATGCATCTTGGAAAATCTGGTAAATACCGGAATCAGGATACAGTGTACCGGAATCATCATCCCTGTCAGGAAATAGGTCATCACAACGCCCGACAGCTTCCATCTCATTCTGCCGATAGCAAAAGCCGCCATAGATCCCACCAGCAGACACAAAATCAGCGTAATCCCGCAGACCAGGGCAGAATTTAATGTCGCCATACCCAGTTTCCCTGCCGTCCAGGCAACGGAATAGTTTTCAAACATCAGCCGTTCAGGCAATGCCCATGGCGAAACAAACAGAGTCTTATCATCTTTCAGGGAAACATAGACAACCCATAAAAGAGGCAGTAAATAAACAACAGCCAGAAGTGATAAAAATATGTATATGATCCTGGTTGAGATTTTCGATTTCTTTTTTCCTGTTTTATTCATCTTCCGCCGCCTCCTTACATTTCATAGTTTTCAACTTTAACAAATTTGTTTATGATAAACGTCACAATCAGACACATTACCAGAAGCACCGTACCGATTGCACTGGCATAACCATACTTAAAATACTTAAAGCCCTGTTGGTAGAGATGCGTTGCCAGCACATCTGTCATATGGTTCGGCCCGCCCTCCGTCATATTAAAAATCAGATCAAAGAACTTCAAGGAACCAATCGCATTTAGGGACATTGCCGTTGCCACCATAGGGCGGATCAATGGCAGGGTAATATAGCGGAATGACTGTGCTTTGGTACAGCCATCGATGTAAGATGCCTCATACAAAGAAGTACTGATTCCTGAAATCTGCGCCATATAAAGCATCATGGACTGCCCCACATACTGCCACAGGGAAACCGAAGCGATGACCCACATTGGAAGGATGATAAAACCTTTGGTATCCATCAGCCAAAGAGGACCCTCTATGCCAAACTGCGCCAGAATCTGATTGATACCCAGCTTCGGCGTAAAGACAAACATCCACAAAAGTCCTAACGCTGCCGAAGATAATACGCAGGGCAGATAATATACGTTTTTATAAAAATCCCGGCCTTTTTTGATATTCGTCAGAAGCGCTGCCAGGATCAGCCCTGCAATCAACTGTGTCACGACTGAAAAGACAAGGAAAAACAGAGAGTTTTTCAGTGCGATTTTCATGGTCCTGTCTACGGTAAACAACTGTCTGTAATTTTCAAACCCAATAAATTCCGGTTTTGTCAACGCATTGTAGTCACAAAAAGAATAGTAAACGGATTGACAAATCGGAATAAACAAAACGAATGTAAATAACAGAAACGCCGGTGCAACAAATACAACAATCGCTTTTTTATCTCGTAATAATTTGTCCATACACACCTCCGAAATCTTAGAAAAATGCAGGATTGGATTTCTCCAATCCTGCGTGTAAAGTGTCATAGTGCTTTTATTTCTTATTTATTCCAGACATTATTCTTATAGAAATCTTCCAGTGATGCAAGACCATCCTCTATAGGTGTACCAAGATAGATGGAAACCATCGTATCATCGAAGAACGCACCGGCTTCTGTGGTCGCCATGGACTCGTTGTAGAACCCAAAAGTAGATTTTGCACTGCCAAATACATCCATTACATAGGCAAGTTGTGCAGGAGCCTTAGAAGCATCATACTCCACTGTTGTTACAGGAATCTTACCGCCGACTTCAGCCGTATATTTCTGTGCTGTGTCGTCTGTAAAGTACTTCATGAAGGCAATGACTGCGTCAGGATGCGCGGTGGTTGCACTCATGGCAAGGCTGTCGGACTTCGCAATCACTCGTCCGTCTGTACCAGGGAAAGCGAATACGCCGCACTTGCTCTCAAAATCAGGGTTAGAACCGTTGATCTGCGCAATTGCCCAGGACCCCTGGATCAGCATTGCTGCCTCTTCATTATAGAAGTTAGCCGTAGCAACATCGTTGGTGTCACCGGCAGCCGTAGGCTGGAAGTACTTGGAAATCTCAATCAGTTTGTTCGCAGCGTTCACTACATTGGTATCAAGCCAGGAAGCATTGCCGCTGTCAATCGCTGCAAGATCTACCCCTTCGGAATCACAAAGGTAACCTGCCAGCATGGACAGACACCATGCAGTACCCGCCGAGATGGTGAGCGGTGTGTAACCGGCGCTCTGTAATTTTTCACAGGCATCCAGCATACCCTGCCAGTCCGCAGGCATTGTGGTAATCCCTGCCGCCTCAAACATTTCCGTGTTATAGAATACGCACGCTGCCGCAATATTTAACGGTACCGCATAAATCTTACCGTCATAAGTCTGCTGTGAGAAAGCACCCTCGCCGCCGTTGAACGAATCTATCCAGCCGTCAGCCTTCAGATAATCTGTCAGATCTGCCGCCACACCGGGATCCACATAGACATCCAGATTCGGGCCGGGACTTACGATAAAGCAGTCGGGTGTCTCTCCTGCTGCCACCAGTGCATTCAGTTTCGCATAATATTCTTCCAGATTGGTCGTCACTACGTTGACATGATACTTGCCCTCATAATCCTTGTTGAATCTTTCCACAGTATCTTTGTAGCCTATGGAAATCAGATCCTCCGTAGCGTTTAAGTCATCCCAGAACATCCAGGTAATCTCCTCAACGCCCTCGCTGTCCGCAGCCGGTGCAGGCGCTTCTGCCGAAGCCGAATCCTTACTTTCCCCATTATCCGCAGCCGGTGCAGGCGCATCACTTCCGCTGCCGCCGCAGCCAACTAACATGGATGCTGCCATAGCTGTGCTAAGTAAAACCGATAACACTTTTTTCTTCATATACAAACCTCCCTTGTTATTATTTGATACAAGTACAGTATAGCAGAGCATTTTACGTGAATCTTTTAAATAATTGCTATATATATTCTGATAATTGCTCTTATTTCATTTCTTGCCATAATCACTTTGTACTATTTTCACATCTTTTATCTTTATTTTATAGACATTTTGCTATAGTTGTTTATTTTAGCACAAACTTCATAAGATATTTTGTATATTTTTTAGTTTTATTTTAGTATTTTTGTGATAATATGAATATATGAAGAAAGCAATTTTTAGAATCTAAATAGCAATTTTTTTTAAACACTGATAGCAATTTTTGACAATTACAGTAGCCTTTTTGTCCTAACTTTGCTGTACACAAAGTCCTATACGCATCATAGAAAGGAGCACATTACATATGATCGAAGTACTAAACGGTATCAAAGAAACTGTTCTTTACAAGGATATTGAGGGGTTTAAGTTCCATGATAATACAGATTATGAGGCCTATCCGTATCACTGGCATACGCCGATCGAGATCATTATGCCCATCGAAAACTATTTTGACGTCTCCACCAAAAAAGAAAGCTTCACTTTACAAGAGGGTGATATTCTGCTTATCAACTCCGGCGTCATTCACGGCATGCCTTCCACCATTCACGGGGAACGGCTTATCCTGCAGGCAGATTTCAGCCTGCTATACAGCGTGGCAGATATTGCATCCATGTTATCCAACATCCCGCAGGCACTTTTGCTTACACCGGCCACATCTCCCGCCATCCATGAACGGCTCAAAGAATTGATGCTTGAAATCTACAGAGAATATTACAGCGGCTCCATCCTGATCAGCGCCTCCATCTACTCCAGACTGCTCGAAATGCTGGTCCTGATAGGCCGCGAACATACCGGCAAGAGAAACGCCTTCGATGCAGCATCCAATAAGCAGAAAGAACACACGGAAAAATTCATGACTGTCTGCAACTATATTCAGGATCACTGTACGGAAAATCTGTGCCTTGACGACATCGCCGCGGTTGCCGGGTTTAGTAAATATCATTTTACAAGACTGTTCAAAAATTTTACGGGAACTTCCTTCTATAAATATCTGAACAAGAAGAGAATAGAATACGCGGAAAAACTCTTAGTGGATCCGGAACTCTCCATCACCGAAGTAGCCCTGCAGTCAGGGTTTTCAAGTCTCTCCGCGTTTATCAGAATGTTTAAACTAATCAAGGACTGTACTCCCACCGAATTCCGGAACCTCTACGAGGATTAGGCGTCCCTTTCCTTCCTGGCACGAAGCGTAAGGCTCATTCCCGCCGGAAGACATGCCAATACGTCTCCTGTCATAAAATATACCGGTATGGCGGAAGGATTATACACAATCTTTCCGTCTGCCGACATCACCAGCGACCGCATGGCCGTCACATACTCATAAATCTCCAGGTTGGTGGCATACCACACATCTTTTCTTCCCTGCAGGATCTCACAGATTCCTTTGATATGCTCCCAGTTATTCTCCCGTTCAAACTCAAAGCTGTGTCCCCAGATATAGAAAAGTGCCAGATTCCGGTATATGGGAGGATTCAGGAAATCCTCTATCATCACATCCGTAACCTTATTGTGATGGCAGGTCGGATGCCACAGCATAAACTCCCCCGGCAGATTGAAATTCATCCGGTCCTCCACCGTTCTCGCATACACGATCCCCAGATGGCGCGCCGTCTCAATCAGACGCTCATCATATTCCCCGAACGGATAAGAAAAACCCCGTACAATCCGGTTCGTACAAGCCTCCAGTGACCGTCTGTCCTCCAGAATCTCCTGCACCGTCTGTGCCGTGGACAATTCATGAAAGAAAGGATGGGTCACAGCATGACAAGCCACTTCATGGTTTACATAAAGTCCTCTCACTTCCTCTTTTGTGATATAGCCTTCCTCGCCAAGCGTTCCGCTGTTCAGATGAAAAGTCGCTTTCATTCCATGCTGGTCAAAAATGCTCACCAGTCTTCTGTCATAAATCTGCGCATCGTCATAACTAAATGTCAATGCCTTATCTTTGCCTTCCGGAAACCGGAACTCAATCATATCAGGATTTCTCTTTTCCGTGACCGCCATTTTTCTGCCCTCCCCCAATCTACATACTGTACTTTACGATCAAAAGCTCCACGCTCATGACATCGTTCATCCTGCCGGTCTTGACAGCCTCCTCCGCCTCCACGCAGTCCGTCAGTGCCTTCTTCAAATCGGCCTCCTTAAATTTGGCCGACTGCGCCACGTACTTTCTGGCAATAAAACCTGCAAGCCCCACTTTGGTGCCGATGGTGTTTACGTCACACCCTTTGTTCTTTAATTCCTTCACCTGCAGCAGCATATTGAACTGCCTGGTGATCAAATACAGAATCCGCATGGGCGGTTCTTTAAGCGTGAGCAGATCATAATATAATTCCATGGCCTGCTTCTGACGTTTCTCTGCCACTGCACTCACCATGTCAAAAATCTGACTGCTCACCTGTCTTGTGCAAATCTCCTCGATATCCTGCGCCGTGACCACATCCCTTCCCAGACAGTAGCACATGAGTTTTTCCAGTTCTGCACGGATGTTCTCCATGTTCGTCCCTGTCTTATCCAGGAAAAAATCCAGATCCCGCTGTGTGATATTCTTCTGCTCCCGCTTAAGGAATTCCAGAATCCACCGCTTTAAGACGGCCTCATCCGGCATATTGCACTCGACCACGCGGCCGCGCGCCTGGACTGCTTTGTAAAGTTTGCTACGCTTATCCACCGCAGGTTCCACAAACACAAAAAAGGCAGTCTGTGCCGGAGCCGCCAGATACTCTGCCAACGTTTCTCCGCCATGCTTGAAAAATTCGCTGTTTTCCAGTACAAGCACACGCCGGTTGGCCAGAAAGGGCATCGTTTCCGCAAGATCGATGACCTCTCCCTGTTGGATGCCTTTGCCCTCAAAATAATGCAGATTCATAGGGTCACCGCCGTCTAAAAGAGCCGTCTTTAACCGGTCTCTGTACTGGGTACGCAGATAAGCCTCCTCGCCGCAAAGCAGATAGACTTGTTTTAGTTGTCCTGTTTTTATCTCTTCATTCAGCTTTTTCATAATCTCTTTTCAGTATAATGGGTACGCCTCAAAAAAACAAGAGCGGCAGTCAGTACTTTCCCAGATATTCTTCCACCCAGGCTCCCGCTCTCTTAACCCTGACCGTCAAAGCTCCGCTCACAGGCGTCTGGTAAATACGGCATCCGACTTTTTCAAGCCGATTCAAAGTTTGCGCATGAGGATGTCCGTACGCATTATCCCTGCCGGCCGATAGCAGCGTCATGTGGGGTCTGATGAGTTCCACAAATTCCTGCGGGGTAGAGTTTTTCGATCCATGATGGGCAGCCTTGAGCATTGTGACATCTCGTATGCCGCTCTCCCGCAGTCTTCGTATCACTATTCTTTCACCTTCCCCTTCCAGATCTCCTGTAAAAAGCGCCGTAAAGTCTCCGTAACGCAGATATAGTACCGTAGAATATGCATTGGCATCCTCACTGACAAAATCTTTCTTCGGGTGCATACAAGTTAACATCATATTACCGTTTTCTATTCTCTGGCCTGCGTGTATATACTGAACAGGAATCCCCGCTTCTTTGGCAAGCATCTCCAATGCATGATATGCATCATTTCTGCTCTCCTGTGCCACATCGGGCAGAACCAGACTGCCGATCCCTATCCCGTTCTCCTCATAAGCCTCAACCATCCCCTGAATACCGCTTATATGGTCGCTGTCCGGATGCGTGACAAAAATGGCATCCAGATACCGCACGCCCCTGTATTTCAGAAAGGGGACGATCTGATAGGTATCCACATCTTTCTTATCCGCACTGCCGCCGTCAATCAGATAATGATGATCCTGCCCGTCCGCCAGATAGATACAGTCCCCCTGTCCCACATCCAGCATGGTAATTTCAAATCCCTGGGGCAGCCGCACCGTCAATACAAGCACAGCCGCCGCAACTGCCGCCCAGAACTGCTGTTTTCGAAGTCTTTCCTGAAACAGCGCTGCCCCTGTCAGGAGAAGCAGAAACAATGCCACCTGCAAAGCGCCGGGACATCCCGTAATCCACTGATGCCCGGGCAGAGACAGGCATAGATGGCAGCACTTCTCATACAGCCGTAGCAAAATAATCCCCGGCCAGGACAGGCAGCTTCCAAGGGGCACTATGACAGCCGACGCTGCCATGACCACAAGCCCGTCTAAAAGTATCAGGCCCATCCCCGGAATCACGAGAAGGTTCAGCAGCACCGAATACGGCGGAAACTCACTGTAAAACACAAGATACACAGGCAATGTCGAAAGGGACACGCCTACGCCCGCAAAAAGCGCCTTTCCGAAACGATTCTTCATAAACTGGTGTGCCTCCACGGCAGGCAACAACACCCCAATCCCGCATATCGCTCCAAACGAAAACAGAAAGCCGCTGTGGGTCAGATAAAGCGGCTGCTGAATCAGGATCGACAGGGCCGCCGCCATCATAGCCGTCAGCATATCATAAGTACGGCCAAAAAGCCCTGCTCCCAGATGAAAGCCGAACATGACAAGCGCTCTGACAATGGATATCCCCATTCCCGTCATGGTTCCATAGCAGTACATCAGCCCTATTGACAATATTATGTTAATCACATTAGGGACATGCAGTTTCCGCAGCAGCTTGTAAAATCCCATACCCAGAATCGAAAGATGAAGTCCGCTGATAGCCAGGATATGTATAATACCGTTTTGCTGATAAAGACTTTTGACCTCCGGGTTTAAAATCCCCTTCTCCCCCAGAAGCATGGCGCGCATGATATCCGCTTCTTTCTCCGGATAACTTGCGCGCAGAAGAAGCGAAAGATATTCCCTCAACCGATACAGCTTCTCCCTGAAATGGGCATAGTCTTCACTCTTTGCCAGACATTCACTCCCCATCAGCCTGCCCTGCTGCCCCATGATATGGTAGTAATCGGCACTGTCGAATTCTCCCGGATTTGAAGCATGGGAAAAGGCATAAAATTTCCCATCTGCCACAAGGAAGCTTCCCATCTCGGGTTCCTCATTGTCCTCAAAATAGCACAAAAGCCCATTGACCTGCTCTGTGCCCGCAAGCCGTAATGTTTCTCTGTTGATATGGTTTGGCCGGATTATAGCAGAATCTGTTATGATCTGTGTCAGACTTGATATTTGATCTGGTTTCAGAACAATGACCTGTTCCAAAGATACCACGAGGACTTCCTCTCCTCCGATGATCCTGTGCTCTTTCCATTCCACCCGCCCTGCGGCGGCCACCCTCTCTTTGTCTAACTGCTCCAAAACCGGTGCGCCGCGGGAAATCCATGGAATGGCTATCACCATTGCCGCCACAAATGCCAGTCCGATCAGGCATAAGGGTCTGCGCATGTTATATCATCTCCTTATCTTGTTCTATGCTGTGTTGCCGTTTACATCATACTAACCGCCCTGCTGTATGGTGAGCAGATCCAGATTTCTCTCAAACACGTTATTCAGGCTCAAATTCTCACGGTATGAAATGTTCGTCTCTCCATTGATGGATATCTGTACCTTATTTACGTTAGATAACTCCACCAGAGAATTGGTGATAGAATAAACCGTCACCTCGGAGGACACATTGTAGGGTTGACTCTGGAAAGTCTCATCCAGATTTACATAACATATACCATCCTTCACCGTTACACTCACAATCTTTGTGGCCGGATTAATGGTCGGATAAGAGCCTGCTGCTTTGGGCCCTTCTATCAGCTTCTCGACTACCAGCTTCTCCAGGGCAATATTACTGTTATACACTACATTTCTCTGGTTCTCTTCCACCAGAAGCGTTCCATCCTCGCTGGCAAAATACAGACGCAGATTCACTTTCTCATAGGCGTTGATCTCATTGCCCGCATTCTCGATAAAGGTGTCCGCAGTCATGATACCCACCGTCACACCGTTGCTGTCCGCAAGCGGCTCGCCCGCCACCATAAAGGTAATACGTTCCACGCCGGGAATTTGTACCAGCGTCCTCACCATTGCCGCACGGATGAGAATCTCTCTGGTACCCCACAGTTTCTTATACCCTTCGTCAAAGTCCACTGTCAGAAGGCCGCTGTCAAGTACATGTCCGGTTATGGAAATCTCCCCGGCCAGCGGAGCCTGATATTCCATTTTCTCCGATCTGGTCTGCAATTGCTCTGTCAATTCCTCAAACAGAACCTCCGCATCCGTGGACTGCGTCCAATATTGTCTGTTGATGATCTTTGTCTCATCATTGTTTACATAATATATCTCATAAGCCGTTCCCGACTGTTCTCCTTCCCTTCTCCCGCAGGCCGCCAGCAATAGCATCAGACCCAAAATCAAAAGGCAGGAAAACACGCTTCTTATTTTTCTCATTCTTTCCTCTATGCTCATCAGAGAATTTATTCAACCTTTCCTCTCTAAACTGCAATATACGTCAACGGAATCCTCACCGTAAAATCTGTGCCCTCTCCCTCGGTACTTTCCACCTTAATCGTCCCTCTGTGCTTGAGAATCGCGCTCTTGGTGATGGCAAGCCCCAGTCCCGTGCCTCCAATTTCTCTGGAACGGGATTTGTCCACGCGGTAGAACCGTTCATAAATATTCTCCAGCGCGTCCTGCGGTATCCCAATTCCGGAATCTGCCACCTTCAGAGTAAAGAACTGGTGATCCGCATCCAATGTCACCTTCACAAAGCCATGCTCTTTATTATATTTGATAGCATTCTCCACCAGATTGGAGATTGCCTGTGTAATCTTGACTTCATCCACCGTCGCCGTCACGGGGCGGATGCTCTCATAGACTAGCTGCACATCCCGTTTCATGGCAATGGGCCTTAGTCTTCTCATGATCAGTTCCACCAACGCATTGATGTCTACCTGGGATATGTTCAGATTCGTTGCCGTCCTGTCCATCTTGACTAACGTCAGCAGATCGTTTATGATCTTATCTTCCCGCTCGATCTCCTCCGCAATATCTGTCATAAACTCCTGATATACCTCAAGCGGCACATCCTTCTGCGTAATCAGTGAATCCGCCAGGACTTTCATGGAAGTGATCGGGGTCTTCAACTCATGGGAGACGTTTGACACGAACTCCTGCCTGGAATCATCCAGCATTTTCATCCGCCCCAGCACCCGGTTAAAAGCATCCCCGATCAGCTCCGTCTCTCTACAGTCATGCACCGAGATAGGATCGTTCGTATATCCCGCCTGCACCTGATCCAGCGCCACGATAATCTTCTTAAAAGGCTTGAAAAGCAGCTTCGATATCAGGGCTACGCTCACAATGATCGCAAGACTCACAAGGACCTCCACCACCAGCGCCTGACGGTTTAAGCTGTCCATGGTAGCTATGATGCTGTCATTAGAAGCGCTCACCAGCATGACGCCACGTACCACGTCAACCTTCTCCCCCATCGCCTTGTCAACCGGCATCTGTAAAGTCTCCGTAATGGGAATCGTCATTTCGATATAACCGTTCTCCCGGTCATATTTACTGGTGCTTTCTCCTTTCAGGCAGCGGATGACCTCCTCGGAAATAATGGTCCTTCCTTCACTGATCGCATAGGTATCCTTGACGATTTTCAGGTCGCTGTTGATAATAAGGACCCGCCCGTCATACAGATTGGAAAGCTGATCCAGTTCCGCATTGATGACCTCCGAAGAGGTATCCTGCAGATACGTATAAGTAATCAGGTGATTGGCCAAAATCCTAAGCTGCGTAGTAATGTCAGAGGTTCTGACATTGACCGCACGCTGCTCATAGTTTTGCAAGATTGCATACCGCATGACAAAGCACGGGATAAGCCCCACGATAAGCATGATCAAAAAGATTCGTATTTTCAGACTTCTAAAGAATTTCACTTTTCGCAATTTCGTTTTAAGCAAAGTAATATCCCACACCCCACTTAGTCCGCACATATGCGGGTTCTCCCGGCACTTCTTCTATCTTTTCCCGCAGTCTTCTGATATGTACATCCACCGTTCTCACATCGCCCGGATAATCACTACCCCAGACCAATTTCAACAGATTTTCCCTGCCGTATACCTTGCCCGGATTCTTGATCAGAAGTTCCAGAAGTTCGAATTCCTTGGCTGTCAGGTTGATTTCCTTATCCTTAATATAAACCCGCCTGCCCTCACATTCAAGGCGCATATCACCGCGCTCGACCGTTTTCGACTCTTCTTTCTTCGCACTCTTTCTGTTCGTTCTGCGCATGATCGCCTTAATCCTTGCCTTTACTTCCAGAATATTAAAAGGCTTGGTAATATAATCGTCTGCGCCATACTCAAGCCCCAGGATCTTGTCCATATCTTCTCCCTTGGCCGTCAGCATGACGATCGGTACATTGGAAAATTCCCGAATCTGCTGACACACCTCGAATCCGGTCATCTTAGGTAACATGACATCCAGAAGAACCATATCATACTGATTCTGTCTGGCAAGTTCCAGAGCCTCCTCCCCGTCATACGCGCAGTCCACTTCCATCCCGTCCTGCTCTAAACTGAAACGAATCCCCTTCACGATCAATTTCTCATCATCCACCACTAAAACTCTCTGTGCCATTACAACTCCCTGCCCTTACTTTACACTGATGCTGTCTTTTATCTTCTCGTATGTACCTTCCTTAATACCGCTCACTTTCATGATATCTTCGGGACTTTCAAAGCTGCCGTGTTTCTCCCTATAGGATATGACCGCCGCCGCTCTGGTGGCACCGATACCCGGAATCTTACACAATTCTTCCGCAGACGCCGTATTGATATTCACCTTACCGTCATCTGCCAAAGCCGATTCCGTCTCTGTGCCTGCTGCCCCTTCTATGGTACCCGCACTCCCCTGTGCTGTAATGCCAATCTGTATGCCGCTGTCTGTCGCTGCCTGCCCCTCTCCTGCCGGAGAAACCTGCCCCTCAGATTTCCCCTCTTTGGCCGCCTGCCTGACAGATTCCACCTCCTCTTTCGTGGGAATCACCAGTTTCACCCCGTCCGGCAGTTCCTGTGCCTGGTTTACATAACTATCATCCGCATATTCCGCAAATCCGCCTGCCGCCTGTACGGCCTCATAGACTCTGCTTCCTGCTTCCAGTTCATAAACACCCGGGGACATCACCGCGCCGCAGATATGTATATAAATGCGCCCTGTCTCCTTCTCTATGAATGCTGTCCTGTCTGCATCTGCCGCAGCCTGCCCGTTCTTTTGCACATTCTGGCTGTCCGCCGCAGCAATATCATTCCCGGCATTTTGTTCCGCTTCTACTGTTTCCCCTAAAGTGCTTTGGCCGTCTGACCCGGATGCCTCCGTATCTGCAAAAATATCCTGCGCATCCGCCTGTACCTGCTGCCCCTCGTTTAACAGGATAAGCTCTTCCTTTTTCGTGCAGCCATACAAAACCCACTGACTGCAAAGGCATATCAGCACCGCCGCAATCAGTTTCTTCCTTATCATAAACCGCTTCTTACTACTCTGCATACTTTCCTTTCCGGGCTTTGATACCCTTCAGGAAGTTCCCGCCTGACGCATCGTATTTCCATTGTAAAATAAATTGCGGCCTATGTCCACTTAAAAATCACGATTCCTGCAATTGCCACTCCCATGCCCACCATCTTACGCACCTCCAGTGGCTGTTTCTCCACACCAAAGAGGCCGAGAAGTTCGATCAGATAAGCGACCGCAAGCTGTGCGATTACAATGAGCATCACGGCCCGCGCAGGCCCTAACAGATCCATTCCTTTAATAACCGTATACGTAATGAACGCACCGATGGCACCGCCCAGTAGCATGTATTTCGGCTCCACCTTCATGATTGCGGCAAAAGATGACCGATCCGTCACAAGCCACACCGCCAGACAGACCAAAAGAGCCGTAAACTGCACAAAAGCATTGGCCACCCAGATGCCGGATGTCTTCGTCACCTGTGTATTAAAAACACCCTGTACGCTCATCAATGCACCTGATAATAATGCGATCAATAATCCAAACATAATCTCTGTCCATCTCCTCTCTGCCGTCCGTCCCGCTTATTCTCTAAAGCTCCATCCTTTCTTGTCAGGCTCAGATTTGCACTGCCGCAATTTCCTGATATAAAAAGACAAGACAGCAATCACCGTCTTGTCTTATCATATCCATCCTGCTCATAATTATTCTTGTGTCTTAAGAATCCTGCACCGGTTCCGGCACATCGATATACTCCTCCGTGTATTCTTCTCCAAGGACCTGCGCCATAATCTTCTCTGAAAGCGCCCGCAAAGATTCATTGGCGTCGTCTCCCGTCCAGATCTTGGCAAAGGCGATCTCCAGTTCCACCCAGAAGTTACTGGTCTCAATCATCTTCGGCATGGGTACGGAATTTTCATATTCTTCCAAAAAAGCCGCCGCGTTGGGATTGTCATAGACTGCGCTGCCCATATACACAGGAAGTTTGCCTGTCCTTGCATAGAGATCGTCCGTCGCATACTCTGTCAGATAGACTGCAAAATCATTGGCCATGTCCTTTTTCACACTATAACCGTTGACTGCCACGCACTGTGTCACCGAAAGGGAGGATGAGCGCAGCTCTTCACTCACATCAGGCAGCCTGGACATGCCGTATTCATAGGCAAATGTCCCCTCTTCCTTTGCCTTTTCTATCTTGGAAAGCGCATCCGATGTAACCACCGTATATACAATCTTTCCATCCATAAAATCCTGCAAGACGCCGTCATAGCTGATTTCCTTGGTATCAATCGAAAAGAACTGGTTCAGCGCCTGATATACCCGCAGGCAGCGGATTGCCTCTTCATTGTAAATATGGATGGAATCTGAACGGTCGCCGCTTACACCGCCCACATCAATATAGTCTCCCACAAAGAAATAATTATAAAAAATATCCGATACATCCCACTTGAAAACGGCCTCCACCTGTTCCGGCGCATCATACACATCCGCAAAGGCAAGAATATCATCTATCGTATGCGGAAGCGCTTCCTCCAGCTTCGCCTCAACAGCCTCATCGGAAAGACTGACCGCCGCCGCTTCCCCGGAAACTTCTTCCTCTACCTCACCGTTATCTGCCTGCTCCTGAGACTCTTCGGCCGCCTCCAGATCCGTCTGCGCCTCGAGCTGAGCCCTGGCCCAGTCCTCCAGATAGGTCTTGTTGTACAGAAAGCAGCTTGTCTCAAAATAAAACGGATACCCGATCTGCTTATCGTGATAAGTCACTGCCCGCACTGCCGTCTCCGGCAGAATCTCTTCCATGGGAAGTACGCCTTCCGGTGTCCTGACCTGCGATGCGAGTCCCGCCAGATAGGCTTTTTCCAGAGAATCATTGCTGACAATATATAAATCCGGCACTTCTTCGGTCTGCAAAGATGCCTGATTGATGGTCTCCAGATATTCAAGCCCCGGCGTATACACCGGTACCACACGCACCTCATCCTGATATTCGCTGTAAGAAACCACCACGCTGTTGAGATAATCTGTCAGCGCCTCATCCGTGTACCATAAGTATAACGTATCCCGATGTCCAAAGAGGATATCTTCCTCCGCCTCCATTGTCTCGTCCCGCTCCACCGTCATGCCAAGTCTGCCTACTCCATAAAGGCCGCCGGCCAAAAGTGCGATTGCCAGGATCATCGCCAGTCTTTTTTTCAGAGTCACTTCTGCTCTCCTTCTGCTTCTTTTAAGCATTCCCGTAAGATTGCCGTCATTTCATCCACATGCTGCTCCCCAATGATCAGCGGCGGCACAAAACGGATGATATTCGTCCCTGCATTAATCAAAACCAGACCCCTGTCCATCGCCCGTTTAATGATATCGCCCACCGGCCTGTCAAAGACAAGTCCCTGTAGCAGCCCTATGCCGCGTCTTTGACTGATACAGTCAAATTCTGATACGAACTCATCCAGGCATTTGCCAAGATATGCGCCCACTTTCTCCACATTGGAAAGGACCTCTTCCTTTTCGAACAATTCTATCACTTTACAGACAGCCGCACAGGCTAACGGGTTGCCTCCGTAAGTGGTGCCGTGGTCACCGGCCGCAAGAGAGTTCGCCCCCACCTTTTCTGTCATCAGAAAAGCGCCCACCGGCACGCCGCAGCCTAACGCCTTGGCCGTGGTCATCACATCCGGCTTAATGCCATAGCGCTGCCAGGCATACATGGTACCGGTCCGTCCCATGCCGCACTGAATTTCATCCAGGATCATCAGAATATCCCGCTCATCACAAAGCGCCCTGACGTTTCGCATAAATTCCTCCGTTGCCGGATAGATACCGCCTTCCCCCTGCACTGTCTCAAAAAGAATCGCGCAGGTCTTATCCGTCACCCGGGATACCACACTGTCCCAATCATTCAAATCCGCAAACCGGATATTTCCGATCATCGGCTCAAAAGCCTCTCTGTAATGAGGGTTGCCCGTAACGGAAAGCGCTCCCATGGTACGTCCGTGGAAAGAATGGTTCATGGCGATGATCTCATGATCCGTGGAACCGTCTTTCAGATACGCATACTTTCTGGCCGTCTTAATCGCACCCTCGATGGCTTCCGCCCCGCTGTTGGTAAAAAAGACCCTGTCCATACCGGAAATCTCTTTCATCTTCTTAGCCGCTTCGATGGCCGGCAGATTATAGTAATAATTAGAGGTATGGATGATCTTATCAATCTGTGCTTTCAGGGCATCATTGTACTCTTTGTTCTGGTATCCCAGTGCAAAGACCGCAATACCAGACACAAAGTCCAGATATTTCTTACCTTCTATATCATAAAGGTACACACCCTCCCCTTTATCAAAAACCACCTGATAACGGTTATACGTATGTAAAAGAGCCTTTTCGGCCTCATCTATATATTGCTGCATTGTCGTACCCATAATTATCTCCCTTTATATTCCATGCAAGAACGTTTACATCTATGCGGGATTGTCAATACTGTCATCGTCTGCGATGATCGCCGTTCCGATACCCTGGTTGGTAAAGATCTCCAACAGCAGACAGTGAGCGATACGCCCGTCCAGAATATGGACTCTTCCCACGCCTTCTTTGATGGCATCCGTGCAGTTGTGCAGTTTGGGCAGCATGCCGCCACCGATAAATCCGCCCTCTATCAGTTCGTCTGCCTGAGACGCTGTGAGCCTTGAAATAAAGCTTGCCTTATCGTTGATATCTTTATATAAGCCCTCGATATCCGTCAGAAATACCAGCTTGTCCGCTCCCACCGCCTTGGCGATAGCGCAGGCCGCATCGTCCGCGTTGATATTATACGTCTGAAACGCATCATCCAGACCGATGGGGGCTACGATCGGCAAAAAATCTTTTTCCAGAAGATCATAGAGCACCTTCGGGTCCACATGCTTTACTTCTCCCACATAACCGATATCCTCGCCATCGGCATACTTCTTCTCACACTGCAGCAGGCCGCCGTCCTTGCCGCTGACTCCCACAGCCCTGACTCCCAGTTCACTGACCATGCGCACCAGGTTCTTATTCACTTTATTTAAGACCATCTCCGCAATCTCCATGGTCTCGTCGTCGGTTACCCGCAGACCGTTCACGAATCTGGCTTCTTTGCCGACCTTACCGACCCAGCGGCTGATCTCTTTGCCGCCGCCATGCACGATGATGGGCTTAAAGCCGACCAGCTTAAGCAGCGTCACATCCTTGATGACATTACGCTGTAATTCCTCGTTGCTCATGGCGCTTCCGCCGTACTTGACCACGATAATCTTCCGGTTAAATTTCTGAATATAGGGAAGTGCCTCAATCAAGACCTCCGCTTTCTCCAGAATCTTGTTCATTTCCTGCTGTTCCATTGCGCGTCCTCTTTTCTGTCTTCGTTCACTATCGTCCATATCCGTGTTAGAAAGCGAATCCCTTTCTAACTCCGGTAATCCGCATTGATCTTCACATAATCATAAGTCAGATCGCATCCCCAGGCAGCCGCACTTTCCTCTCCCTGCTTCATATCCACGATCACACGCACCTCCGGCGCCGAGAGAATCTTCGTTGCCGCTTCCTCATTATAGTCCGTTAGCATACCGTTTGCGCAAATCTGCATACGTTCCTCGTCACTCTCACAGTAAATATCCACCTGTTCCGGGTCAAAATCCACACCCGAATAGCCCAGCGCACACATGATCCGTCCCACATTGGCGTCATGGCCATAAATCATGGCCTTGGTGAGACTGGAACAGACCACGGACTTGCTTAATATCCGCGCCTCCTTTTTCGTAGCTGCATGGATGACCTTTGTCTCAAAAAGCGCCGTAGCGCCTTCCCCGTCACCGGCCATCTTCTTTGCTAACGTGGTGTTGATAAAGCGAAGCGCCTCTTTGAATTTATCATAATCATCATTCTTCGTAGTGATTTCCGGGTTCCCCGCAAGACCGTTGGCCAATACCACAAGGGTATCATTGGTGGAAGTATCGCCGTCCACCGAAATCATATTAAAGGTATCTGCCACATCCTCCCGCAGCGCCTCCTGCAGCAGATCTTTGGAGATGGCCAGATCCGTGGTCACAAAGGCCAGCATGGTGCACATATTTGGGTGGATCATACCGGAACCTTTGCACATACCGCCCACAGTGACCTTCTTGCCGCCGATCTCAATCTCCACGGCAGCCTGCTTGGGCACCGTATCGGTGGTCATAATGGCCTCCACGGCAGCCTGCCCGGCCTCCAGGGTATCTGTCCTGACCGCCGCCAGTTTCTCCACTCCGGCCATAATCTTATCTACCGGAAGCTGCCAGCCGATCACACCTGTGGATGCCACAAGCACCGCATCCTCCGGAATCCTAAGTACCTGCGCTGCTTTGGCCGCCGTCTGCCTGCAGCATTCATATCCCTGCTTCCCTGTACAGGCATTGGCAATCCCCGCATTGACAATGACCGCCTGCGCGTAAGGAGAATGCTCTACCACTTCCTTATCCCACAATACCGGGGCCGCCTTCACCACATTACTGGTAAAAACACCCGCCGCCCGGCAGGGTACCCTGCTATAGATCATAGCCATATCCTTCCTGTTCTGATATTTGATCGCTGCTTCCACCCCGGCTGCCTCAAACCCCTGCGCCGCCGTCACGCCGCCGTCTATTACTCTCATGTGAATCCTCCATGTTTTCATGCACTGCTAATCTGTCGTAGCTACTTAATTATATGCCATCAACCAATATACAATAAAAATACGCAGAATGCAACTCGCGCGTTTATCATATCAGCCCACGTTTTTACTTTTCTCACCCGCTCCTACAATGCCTCCCCCAACACCTTCTCCAGTTCCGATACCATCACATTGACCAAAGAAAGAGCAAGAGAACCTTTACACAGATTCAACAAAAGCGCCCGGACATTGTATTCAAAATTGGCCGGCAGCACCTGGCACTCCTTCATACAGATATCAAGAAGTCGCCTCTCTCCCGGATGCAGTTTCTCATTCATGGCAAAGATCACATCAAAATAAGACGCAAGAAATCTGCTCACCTCCTGATTGACACTGACCAGATCCCCCCGTTTCGCCGCCTTTTGAATCCGCTCCTGACAGGTACCGATGCCGTACTTGATCAACTGCATATTGTAGCTGATGATATTGTGCTTCAAGGGCTGAGGATATCGGACCGTATACTTCTGTTTGGCATCCGCAAGCCTTCCGCCTTTGTCATATGCGATGCGGCCTGTCAGCAGACTGTGCCATACACAGGTCGTCCAGCCGCTCTTCGCCTCATGCTCCTCCACGACCTGTGCAACGCACCGGATAAACTCATCCGTATTACGATAAATGATATTTAACTGCACCCCGTCTTCCATGATACAGTTATCTTCGTATCCCCTGTGACAATTGCCCAGTTCCATATGGCTGCAGTGTTTTTGAAGCACAGCCTTTCGCAAAGCCGGCAGTATCGGCTCCTTCCAGTAGACATAAACGTCATAGTCAGAATATTCGTCGTTTTTCTTAAGGGCGCGGGAACCACCGATCGCCATCGCCTCTATCTGGGAAAATCTCGCATATTCATTGAAAATGTTCTGCACCATCATCTTCTGCCCCCTGGCCCGTGCCCGTTGCGTTATTCCAAAATAACTGCCCTGTTATAAAAGGATTTTCTCCCACTCGCTCTCCTGAAAGCCCGGGAAAACGCCCTGTTCGCTTACCAGAATCGGCCGCTTCACAAGCATCCCGTCCGTGGCAAGCAAGGCTAACTGCTCCTCCTTACTCATCCCCGGAAGCTTATCTTTCAGCCCCATCTCCTTATAGAGCTGTCCGCTGGTATTAAAAAACCGCTTGAGCGGAAGGCCGCTTCTTTCCTGCCAGACTCTCAATTCATCTGCGGAAGGGTTCTCTTCCCTGATCGGCCGCCCTTCATAAGCAATCCCCTTTTGCTCCAGCCACTTTAACGCTTTCTGACAGGTAGAACATCTGGCATAATATATGATCGTAGGTTTCATTTGTGTGTCCTCCATTTCCCTTTCTATTGTTATCCGCTCCTGACAGCGGTCCTGTGTTTTCTTTTACACCATTTTATCAGTATTTCCGGCTTTTTTGCAACCTGTGTAACTTATTTTGGTAACTTTTCACACTTACGTCAGTATAACAGCACTTCCAGTGGAATGAGATCATTATAAGTTTGATGCGATAGCACCGGCTTATTTCATGTCAGACTGGAATCTGGCGTGGGTGTGAAAAGTAACTTCGTCTTACTTTGTTGTTTGTTATGCTGTCGGCTCTCGGTTTGGAGTTCCCTTTCAAGGTTCTTTGACAATTCCGGGGAGATTAATTGCAGTCTCAATCTCTCTGTTTCACAGCCCTATACACCTGCACAAGGCATATGCCCAAAAATACATCCGCCAGAAGCCAGGCACAGATTTCTCCCCAGAAGACACCGTTTTGACCGATGATCCTGGTCAGGAACAGGGCACAGCCCACCCGCATGGCCAACTGCAGGAAGCTGGAGCACATGGGCAGCAGCGTATTGCCCATCCCCTGCACACAGGCCCGGATGATATAAAGCAGATACAGAAGCCAGAAAAAGGCGGCAAGGATCTTAAGAAACGTGCATCCGATTTCCAATGTCTGTACAATCACCTGTTCTTCGCCTGAGAGAAAGCACCGGAGGATCGGCTTCCCAAAGGTTAACATAACAATAGACATAAGAGCAGAAGTCACAAGTCCCATGACACAGGCTGCGCCAAATCCCCTTTTCACTCTTCCATACTCCCCGGCGCCCACATTCTGTCCCGTGTAGGATACCACTGCGTAACTATAAGAAACAGCCGCCGTCTCCAGAAGCCCATACAGCTTGTTTGCCGCCGTAAACCCTGCCACAAACAGCGTCCCGAACCCGTTGATGACCGACTGCACCACCACGCCGCCAAGCCCTGTGATCACATTCTGCAGTCCCATGGGCAGGCCAAGCTCTAAAAGCCTTCTCATCCGTCCCGGCTGTATTTTCAAATCCGCCCTGCTCAGCCGTAAAAGCCCGCCTGCCCGGATTGCCCACAAACAATATCCCGCAGACAATAACTGCGACAGCACCGTGGCAAATGCCGCGCCAAACACGCCCAGGTGCAGCACCACCACAAATACCAGATCAAGTATGATATTACAGACCGCCGACAAAGAAACCGCAAGAAGCGGCGTCCTGCTGTCACCCGCCGCCCGCAAAAAGGCCGCCAGAATATTATAGCAAAAGGAAATACACGCCCCGCCGTAAATTGTCCGCAAATATATCTGCGCCATTTCCATCATGTCCTGCGGCGTATTGAGCAACCGCAATATTGGTTTACATAAAATCTGTCCACTCACAGTAAGGATACATCCAAATAAAAGACACAAGACCAGACTGGATCCCATATCCTGCGCAAGTCCCTCCCTGTCATGACTGCCAAAGCGTTGTGCCATGCTGATGGAAAATCCCTGTGTCATCCCCTGCACACACCCCAACATAACAAACACCAGCCACTCTGTTGCCCCCAGAGCCGCCAGTGCCGTCACACCCAGATATTTGCCTACGATCATGGTATCTACAAATGTATAAAGCTGTTGGAACACATTGCCGATCATCAGAGAAACGGCAAATCCAAACAACAGGGCAAAGGGATTGCCCCGGGTCATATCCTTAACACCCTTCATAATAATTACCCCTTACCTCCATGCAGAAAATACCCTATTCCTCTGCATTCTCTACGCTTGTCTCTGGCATTTCCACATTGGTCTCTGTATTCTCAGCAATCTCCCTGGGATCGTCATATTCTTTCTTCTCTTCCTCTTCTCCCCAAAGAGAATCCCAGTCCTTGTGCTTCTTATTCATATTGATCGCTGCCATATTCTTGGCCATCTTATAGATGTCCATATTAAAATCCATCAGCTTCTTCTCATCCTGCGCCGGCACTCTGTCGCCCCGGCTGAGTCTTCTGGCAATCTCCAGACACTTGGCCATCTCCTCGCCATATTCTTCCATAGCTTCTCCCTGCTGCTTGGCTACCACACTGTTAGCGATGCCGATCTCCTGCTCCACCAGATCCTCGAGTACCTTTTCATTCTTCTTAATCTGGCCGGAAAGACTGTCGATCTGCCCCTGCAGTTCTTTCTCTCTTGCCAGATATTCCTCCGAAAGTTCAAAGGTCACGCCCAACAGTTCACTCTGCTCCTGGGCCTTCTCCATCTTCTTACGGTTCTCTTCCCGTTTCTTAATATAGTCGCTGCGCTGGCCTCTTAAGAGACTAAGCTGCTGCCTATAGGCTTTCTGCGCTTCCCCAATTTTCATGTTATCCCTCCATGTCACAGCTTGGCGGAATCCAACACTCAAAGACTCATAAGTCTGTCGTGTTTCTTCGTCCCAGTATCCAGTTGCTTCCTGATTATGTTTATTATAAGATATCGGCATATTGGCCGGATTTCTACAGACTATAAAAAGAATTCTAAGAGAGATGCGTTTCTGCATTATCGGCGCAGGAATGCGAACTGACTTCCTATTCCTGTGTCCGAAGCAGTAGAACAAACTCCGTCCGGCCGTCCACTGTCATCCCCGCCTTAATATACCCTCCTTCTTCCTCCAGAATTTTTCTCGTAATAGAAAGACCCAGACCCACACCTTCCTTCTCCACAGCCCCTCTTCCTCTGTAAAAACGTTTAAATAACTTATGATATTCTTCTTGCTCGATCCGTACTCCACTGTTTCGCACCGCGACACCCACATAGTTCGTCATCCGCAACACTTCCATCTCAATCCTGCTGCCCTCATCTCCGTATTTCACCGCATTATCCAACACATTATAAACCGCCTCCGCCGTCCACTTTGCATCCACCATCACCAGACACTTAACCTGACCGGTCAGATCAATCTCCATCCCCCGGCATTTCGCCTTCTCCATCACCTGTCCCACAGCCTGCAAAAGAATTGTCTCCAGACTCTGCCATTTCAATTTCAGGCGGATGATTCCTGTCTCCAGTCTTGACACCTTTGAAAAACTCTCTCCCAACCAGGAAAGCTTTCCCGTCTGCTCCTCCAGGCAGTCCAAAAACCGCCTCCGCTCCTCCGCAGTCAAATCATTCCGTCCCAGAAATCCCGCATACATCCCAATATTCGTGATCGGCGTGTTGAGCTGATGCACCAAATCCCCGATATTCTCATCAAGCTGTCTGCGAAACTGCCGCTCCCGCTCCTCATAAGAACACAAAATATCATAGAGGCGCAATAGCTGTCCCTGCATTCTTGAGAGGATTGTATCCTCGTTTACCGGAAAAACAATCGCCACTCTGCCGTCAATCAGTTCTTCCAACATATCGCTGAACGCATAAAGTTTCCTGTCCACCTGCTTCTCAATTACCAGATACACCCCTGCAAATATCGTCAGATTCATTACCCCATACAAGATAATCAGCCACGTTCCATATGCCGGTCTCCTGCAGGAAAGTTCGCTGAACAGGAAAAGCAGTATGAGCATCACGCCCATACCGCTAATCCAGATTCCATCTGTGCCCTTCTTCGTCTGCACCACTCTTTTCCTGTTCATCTTTTCCTCCATTCCGAAGCATCACAAATTCCTGATCAGCTTTCCCCATCCTCCCATTTATATCCTAGCCCAAACACAGTCCTGATATAAACCGGCTCCTTCGGGTTCTCCTCCACCTTGATGCGCAGCCGCCGGATTGTCACATTCAGCGTCCCGTTCTCCACAAACCGCTCGTCCTCATCCCAGATTCGTTCCAGTATCCGCTCCCTGGTCAGCACAATCCCCCGATTCCGAAGAAAAAGTTCCATTAATTTGCACTCCAACGCCGTCAGTTCCACCGCTTCTCCCCATCTGGTCAACGTCCTGCACTCAAAATCATACACCAGACTGCCATTCGTATAAATCTGCCGGGACACACCTTCACTGCGCTTTAAGACCGCTGCAATCTTCATCAACAGCACCGGCATGGAAAAAGGCTTCGTAATATAATCATCACACCCCGCCCGAAACCCCCGCAGCATATCCTCCTCCGAATCCCTTGCCGTCAGTAGCAGCACCGGCGACGGCTGCCCCGCCAATATATTTCTCAGGAAATCCCGGCCGTCCCCATCCGGCAGATTGATATCCAACAAAATCAGGCTCATCTGCTCCCCCAGCTTTCCCCGCGCCTCCCGCAGGCTATAAGCACTTTGCGTCAGATATCCCTCCCGCCGTAGGGCAAACGCGATTCCCTCATTTAACGCCCGGTCATCCTCCACTATTAAAATGCGCTTCTCCATATCCACTCCCCTGCCTTCTCAAACTACTTCCCGCAGCCTCTCCACGATAGACTTCTGATTCATTCCCCAGGTCAGCACCTGCGCCATCACCACGCATAGCCCGGCCGAAATTCCCAGAAAGACTACAAACGCCTGTAAAAACGCTCCTGTCGAGAAATTAAACAGTGGATGCATCGCAACCCTATATGCAATCGCTGCTCCTGCCACAGTCGCGATTCCAATCGACACCGTCACAAGTCTGGCATACTTACCAATAATATCCCTTTTCATCTGCCGCCCGGTCATGCCGATTGACTGCATCGCCGCATACTCCACCTTTCTGGCCATCACGTCCGCAGTAACCGTATTCACCATGTTCGCCACACCGATCATGCCTACGATCAACGCCAACAGAATCCCGAAAGCTGTCATCGCTCGTTTCGTCTCCGCATTCTGCATCCGGCTCACATAAGCAGAATCAAGCTCAAGCTGCAAATTCCCGTTTTCCTGCAGAATCCTAGCAACTGTCTCATACTGCTCCCGATCGGAAAACATCGTCCCGTCCTGCTTTTTCCCGGAAGCATTAAAACAAATCCGTCCCACCAGGTCCTCATAATTCGAATAAATCTCCCGAAATGTTTCGTCCGTCAGCCAGATATTCGCCTCACCCAAATTATCCGTTGAATAGATATTATGGCAGGCCACCAGTGCCATCACTGTAAATTCCCGTTCCACATAGTGGTCCGCCGCACTGTCATAAAACGTAACTGCCACCCGGTCGCCCGCATGCACCTGATACTCCATGTCCTCACTCTGCGTCAGATCATTTACATAGGTGGAACGGTTGTAGATCATATAGTTTCCCTGCGCAAACTCCCTGGCATCCAGTTCCCCTTCCAGTACGGTAAAATATTGACTCTCATGGTCAAGATAATCTGCATCAACTCCCGACACACTGACAACATAATTTCCCCGCGCATTTTTGCCGGGAAGACTATGCCATGGATCACCGCCCATCCGTCGCTCCAGGCTTTCCACATATGCCTGCCTGTCCCGTGCCAGTTCCCCCTGCGCTGCAATCTCTCCATGAGATGCGCCGTAAAAATAACCTCCGTTATAGATAATCCAGTCCGGCTGCGTCCTAGCTATATAGAAGACCCGGAAATCCTCCACAAACTCCTGCTCCTGAAGCTTCTGCACCAGTTCTGCGCTGATGGGCTGATAGGGCTCCTCTGCGCCGAAGTAGGCCAGTTTCTGTTGTACTCGAAAATCCGTACCGTTATGCTCCGCCGTATGCACCTCCACCGAATACCCCATGGAAATGGTATATACCACCAGAAACAAGACACCGCTCAAGGCAAAAGATACCACCGAAAAAATACCTTTTTTCTTCCTTCTGCGGTATCTGGCTGCTTCCACAGGAGAAATCATACTTGCAATCCGAAAAGGCTTTCTCGTACTGACCAACACAGTAATCCAGGAAAAGACCGCTCCTAACGCAAACACCTGCCCAAACCCAGCCGGCTTATAATAGGCGGCGATTCCGTCCGCAAAGGCTTCCAGAACCGCACCTGCCGCCATCCGCCCGACAACGTAACCGGCACTGCCGCCCAGAGCAATACCAAACAGAGCGACCCGGTTCATCTGCCACAACAGCATCCTGTTAAGCTGTCGTTTTGTCATACCGATCGTCTTTAATTCCCCATAGAAACGGATGTCATTTTCTATAGAGATATCAAATATATTATAGATAAAAAAATATCCGCAGAGCATCACACACAAGAGAAGGAATGCAACCGGAATCAAAACCGCATAAGACATATCACTGGCCTTATACTGAATGCCGTTGCCAGCCGCCCGCTCATTCACCTCCGTCAGCTTTTCACGCTTATCCATCCCCATCCGCAAGGGATTTAAATTGTTCAGCTTCACATAGATATGGTCGTATCCCTCAGTAAGCCCCGGATTATACTTTTTGATAAAAGCTTTACCCGTATAAATCTCCTCATAGATATCCGCAACACTGCGCAGGGGATTTCTGTAGTAACCGCACACCGTCATGGGAATGACCCGCTCTGCCTGCTCTCCCGCGGCTTCTCCCTCTACCAGTACCACCAGATCATAGGATTTGTTCAGTTCTTCCCCCAGTCCCAACCGTTCCGACATAGTATCGGAAAGCAGAATCTCATCGGCACTTTCCGGATACTTTCCTTTGATCAGATCTACCATATTTTTCTCATAATGCACTTCGTCCGCCGCGAACAGCCGCACATCCAGACCGGAAAATTCCTGATTATGCAGGTAACTGGTGCTGCACCTTTTGGCATAAGCTGCCCAATCCACCTGAGGCAGGGTTCTTGCCCGCTCAAGAGTCTCCTCATCTCCCAAGATCATGGCACTGTCCGCACCCGGTCCCGGCGAGGCCCCCATAGCACGCGTCTGCGCCGTCATAAAACCGATTCCCACCGTAAAAATAACAACAATCAGCACCGCCGTCAGCGCCACGGCCAGTATCGCAAGCCTGCTGCGCACCGGATGTGCCTTGTAATCATCCGCAGCCAATTCCTTTTCCAGCTTCTGGTCAGAATTCCTGAACATCACATTCATGCCTGCACCTCCCATCCGAGTCTGCCGCACGCGTCTGCCCGCTTTCCATCTATGCTGGCTCTGTTAACACCCACTTCTGCTGATTCCCTGCACTCTCTCACCAGCTTACCGTCCTCGATATGAATCACACGGTCAGCAAGCTGCGCGATGGCATCATTGTGGGTGATCATAATGATCGTCTGGTTAAACTCCCTGGACGTCATCTTCAATAGTCCCATAACCTCCACACTTGTCCTGGAATCCAAATTGCCGGTCGGTTCATCCGCCAGAAGCACCGCCGGTTTGGCCGCAATGGCTCTGGCGATAGATACCCTCTGCTGCTGTCCACCGGAAAGTTGGTTGGGATAGCGGTCCATTTTCCCTTCGATTCCTAACTGCCCGCAAATCCTTGCAATATAGTTTCGATCCGGTTTCCTGCCGTCCAGTCTGATAGGAAGTACAATATTCTTATACACATTCTGCACCGAAATCAGATTGTAATTCTGAAAGACGAACCCTATATTCCTGCGCCGGAACACAGTCAGTTCCTCTTTCGACATCTCCATGATCGAATGCCCGTCTATGATGACCTCACCCACATCCGCGAAATCCAGCCCTCCGATCAGATTAAGCAGCGTTGTCTTGCCGCTGCCCGACGTCCCCACAATAGCCGTAAAGCTGCCCTTCTCAATACCGAAACTGACATCATCCACTGCCTTTACCAGATTCTCCCCGCTCCCGTAATATTTCTTAAGATGTACTGCTTTCAAGATTTCCATGCTTTCTCCTCTTTTCCCTCATTGATACGTTGATGCACAGCCCCGTCCGAAACGCTGTTTAAATCAACTGTTGTATTCATCATAGACAAAAGATGTTACAATCCGGTTACAAGCAGAAAAAACTCTATTATATTTATATCAGAAATGTCAATCCCCATCACAACCGCCCCTATTTGGTCTATACTATAATCACAGCACACAGCAAAGGAGTCAGCATGTAGGCGGCATGTTCGGCGCTTTGCAACTCCGCTTCTCGTCATAGGATCCTTTACGAAGAGCCTGAATCCTCACAGACTTTCCCACATTTAGTTCTTCACAATCCGGTAATATGTCCGGGCAGTCATCAGATAGCTGCCCACATACAGAAGGGTAACGGCTGCCGCCACACCCACACAGCTGCGGATCAACAGGCCGGTATCAAAGAACCGTAAGGCCGCCAACAGGCCGTTGACCATCACCAAGCCTGCCGCCGTGTGCAGAAGTGCTCCCACAAGCGGCAGGAAGAACACCAACAGGATCTGTCTGCGTATGGTTCCTTTGACTTCTGCGTCACTCATGCCCACCTTCTGCATGATCTCAAAGCTGTTCTGATCCTCGTACCCTTCCGATACCTGCTTAAAATACATGATAAGCAAAAGGCATGTAAAAAACAGGATGCCGAATACCATACCGATAAAGAGCAGGCCGCCGTTCATGGCACGGTCCTCGTCTCTTCCCTCCAGGCCGTTTTCTACCCGCAGGAAATCCTGCTGTCCCTGGCACCACGCTGACCACTCTTCTATCAGTGCATCTTTTTCCGTCTCCTTTGCGTCAAGCAGCAGGCACAGACGCCTCTCTCCCCTGTGCAGGAAGTCATCCAGGTCCGTCACACCGTTCACATTGGCCCAGGCCGTGGCAAACCTCTCCAGAACAGCCTCATCTTTTACCACGATCACATACTGTGAAGTGAAATTGAACATTCTGTTTTTCGACTGTGGAAAAGGATAAATCCGCTCCGGCTCTTTCTTCACAGATGCTTCCACACCCATAAAGTCCACACGGTCAGATCCGAATGCCGTCCCCGTTGAATACAAAAGCACCTCATCCTCTTTCAGGTCTTCTTCCACTCCTTCCAGACGGTTATAATCTGCAAGCGTAAGCAGCGTGACGTTGTAGCAATCTGCAAACGTAACTCCTGCAGCGGATGTAAACACATGGCTTCCCTCCTGCCTGCCGCAGGAAAGCTCCATGGCATTATAATGATCCAGCCGCCCGATGCCCTGCCCGTATTTTGCCGAAAGCTCTTCTGCCTTTTCTCCGGCTTTCTCAATGACATCGCTGTTCTCCGAATAAGCCGCTACCAGGTCATAGGGGTAATCATAATAGGCGATCTGATCCATCCCCGTCCACAAAGTGACTGTACAAGTCAATGTAATCAGCAGCATGGTGGAAAAGATACAGATATTGGAAAGTCCTGCCGCATTCTTTTTCATACGGTACAGCATCCCGGAGATCGTCACCTGATTGGCCGGTTTATAGTAAATATTCTTTCTTTTCCTGAGAAATCGAAGAAAAGCCACGCTCCCCGAAGTAAACAGCAGATACGTGCCGATCACCACCAGAAAGACCGCCAGGAAAAAATCCGTGAAGATCATACTGTCCAGTTTACTTGTAACCGAAATATAATAACCGCACGCCAGCACAATGATCCCCGTCACAGACCATAACCAGATCCGTCCAACTTCCTTTTCCCCCTTTCTGCTTTCGGACATGAGTTCCGTAGGTTTCAGCCGGTAGAATCCCCACAGACTCCTTACGTAAACACAGAGAAAGACAACCGCAAAATACCGAAGCGTCTCTATAACCGCCTCCATGGAAAAGTAAAAATCCGCCTCCACGTCAAGCCGCGACATACGAAGCAGCAGCAGAAACATCAGCTTATTCAGCACAAACCCCAACACGATCCCTGCCGTTACGCTGACCAGATACAGCCCTGCATTTTCCCAAAAGAGCATGATGCCGATATGCCTGCGCTCCAGTCCCAGAAGACTGTAAAGCCCCAGTTCCCGTTTGCGTCTTTTCTGTAAGAAACTGCCTGCATAGAGCAGAAACAGCAGTAAAATAATGGACAAAAGTCCTTTTCCCAGACTCAGCATCAGCCATGCGTACGCTGCCTTGGGCAGTCTCTCCATCAGGTCATTATGCAAGAGAGACGAAAACAGGTAATAACTGAATACCGAGAAAAAGCATGCCATCAGATAGGGATTGTAGATCAACCTGTTCTGTCTCACCCCTCGATAAGCCATAACAGGCAGCAGTTTCATTTTGTTCATGCCTTTTCCTCCATTCCGGACTGTTGTGCCTGCAGTACCGTCAGGGCATCCGATATCATACGATACATCTCGTCCCGACTACGGCCTCCCTTATAAATCTGATGGAACACACAGCCATCCTTGATAAAAAGCACCCGCCCCGCATGCGCTGCCGCCTGAATGCTGTGTGTCACCATGAGGATCGTCTGTCCCTCCTGATTGATTTCCCCAAACAGATGCAAAAGTTTTGCGGAAGCCTTAGAATCCAGTGCCCCGGTCGGTTCGTCTGCCAGCACCATATCCGGTTTCGTGATCAGCGCCCGGCACACCGCCGCCCGCTGTTTCTGCCCGCCTGACACTTCGTAGGGATACTTATCCAGAAGACTTTCAATCGAAAGCTTATGAGAAAGCGGTATAAGACGCTCCTCCATCTCCCCATAAGGCACCCCTGCCAGCACCAGCGGCAGGAAAATATTGTCCCGCAAGGACATGGTGTCAAGCAGATTAAAGTCCTGAAAAACAAACCCCAGATGATCTCGCCGGAACGCGCATAAATCCTTTTGGCTGACCCCGGACAGTTCCTGTCCGTTTAATAGCACCTGTCCGCTGGTGGCCGTGTCCAGGGATGCCAATATATTTAAGAGCGTGGTCTTGCCGGAGCCGGACTCTCCCATGATGGCCACATACTCTCCCTCTTCCACAGAGAAATTCACGTCATTTAAAGCCTGCACCTTGACGGAGCCAAAGCGGGTGGTATATATTTTCTTTACGTTTTTGACTGTTAACAGTGACATGGCTGCCCTCCTTATCAAATTGAACTGCCTATATCATAAACAAAAAGGAAATGCTCTGCCATGTATTTGACTTACATTTCCTTCCCGTAACTTACATTTATGTAAGGATTTGCTTCTGTTCAATGCCAAGATATACCTTCGTGCCCTCATTGCGTTTCGACTCTACGTGGATAGACAGTCCAAGCCTGTCCATGATCTGTCTGCACAGATACAGCCCGATTCCCGTCGATTTATGCTCCATACGGCCGTTATAGCCGGTAAAGCCCCGCTCAAAGATTCTTGGCAGGTCGCTCTTGTCAATGCCAATCCCCGTATCTTCGATCACCAGACAACTGCAGTCCTCTGTCCTATGATTCCCCTTCTCATCTGCCCCATAAATAGAAATAACACCTGTTTTTGTATATTTGACCGCATTGGACAAAACCTGCTCTATGACAAAAGAAAACCACTTGCCGTCCGTGACCACCCGGGCATGGCACTCTTCCAGGTGTAGTTGAAGCCCTGCCCCGCTAAAGAGAATCCAATACTTTTTCAGCGCTCCCTTTACCAGTTCATCCACATCCATTCTGGCAAACGAAAGGTCCGCAGAAATACTTTCCATTCTGGCATAATGAAGGGCCATATCCACATACTGTCCCGTCTTAAAAACCTCTTCCCGAAGCTGCCTGCGCGCCAGACAGCCCACATCAGCATCCACATCTTCGTATTCATCCTGCAAAAGAAGATCCATGGCCGCAAGCGGTACCTTGATCTGGTGCGTCCACATCGTATAGTAATCCGCCATATTCTGCTGCTTCTCATCCAGCTTCGTGATCAGCGCCTTCTTTTCTTTCTCCTGCGCCTCGATGATCTGCTGATAAGCCCGCTCCATAGAAGATAAGGTCTGGGGCAGGCCGCCGCTTCTTTCCTCTGCCACAAGAAGTTTGGACAATGTCCTGTACTTTTCCCGGTACTTTACATAATCCCATACCAGATAACAGCTCCCCAAAAAAGCCGCAAGCCCCAACGCATAAGTCATATTTGCAAACACGCCCTCATAGCCATACAGCGCGGCTATCATCATAAAGACAAAGGCTTCCACAACATAGAAACAAACCGGAACAATCCGCTCCCGCAGATATGCCGCCGGCATATAGATTGTTTTATTCATGATACCTGTTCTCATCTTCTTAAATATTGTTCTAAAAATTCTGTCATCGTAACAATATCCGGCATTTCCACATCCAAAACCGGAAAATCTTTATCCCCAGTCACAAATACGTCAATCCCCTCCATAATCATTGTTGCTAATATCGGCGAGTCTTTTATATCACGCATTTGGGGAAACTCATTCACATCCAGTGCTTTCGATGTATAAACCAACTCAAAAGGAAGTTCAAGGAAGAACCTGTCAATAGACTTTTTTGTTGCCGGAAATTTACTGTCCGTCACAAACCGCAGTTTCTAAAAACATCACTCCTGCAGCAAATACCCCACACCCTTCTTCGTCCTGACAAAGTCAGAAAGCCCAATCTCCGCAAGCCGCTTACGCAGCCGGTTCATATTGACCGTAAGGGTATTGTCATCCACAAAGCATTCGTCATCCCACAGCCGTTTCATCAGCATATCCCGGCTGACCACACCGCCTGCCGCCTCGAAAAGAGTCTGTAAAATGCGAAACTCATTCTTCGTCAGTTCTATCCGGGAGCCGTTACAGGAAAGTGACATATCTGTCATATTCAACAGAACACCCCGATATTCGATCACTGTGCCCGGCGAGGTGAAGGCATAGGTTCTTCGAAGAAGCGCTTGTATCTTGGCCTGTAAAATCTCCAGATCAAAAGGCTTCACCACAAAATCATCGCCGCCCATATTGACCGCCATCACCACATTCATATTGTCTGACGCAGAGGAGATAAAGATGATCGGCACCTGGGAGACCTTACGGATCTCACTACACCAGTAATAACCATTATAAAAGGGCAGGCCGATGTCCATAAGCACAAGCTGTGGCTCGAAAGCCGCAAACTGTCCCATCACATCCGCAAAGTCTTGGACAGCCTCCACTTCATAGCCCCATTTCCCCAGATATTTCACAATCTGCCCCGCAATGACCGCATCATCCTCTACCACGAATATTCTGTACATTGTCATCCTCTTTTCTTTTCATAGAAAGGCGCCTCGTCAGACAGCAAAACAGACTCCCTGATCACCATCTCCACCGGCAGGATGATCTTCTCCTGCTTCGCTTTCCGGTTCTGAAGTCTCCATTGCAGTGTCTGCACGGCTTTCATTCCCATATTTTTCTTCGCAATATGCACCGTCGTCAGTCTCGGCACCACCATGGTACTGACTTCCATATCGTCAAATCCTATGATCCCGATGTCTTCCGGAATCCGGTATCCACGCACCCTGAGTGCATTCATGAGCAGTATGGCCGCCCTGTCATTCGAACACATAAAAACTTCCGGCATCTCTTCCACCGTCTGCAGAAGTTCCGTGATCGCCTCCACATTTTTGTCAAGTACATACTGTTCAATATTTTTTAACAGCGAGTATTTCATGCATTCCAGCAAAGCCGTCTGCATGGCCCCGTCCGACATAATCCCCGCCATCGCTTCCACATAGCCGAAAAAACGCTCTTTGATACTAAGAGAATAATCCAGATCGCCAAAAAATCCGATCTTACGATATCCATTCCTGATCAATTGATGTACGGCAAAAAAAGCACCGCTGCGGTTATCGGACTGGACACTGTCCACCCGATAACCGTAAGTAGTACTATCCACCACCACTATGGGAATGCCATATGCGTTAAGAGCCTCTATTCTGTCCTTTTCAACAAATCCGACAATAATGATCCCTGCCACTTTCTGATTTTCCACACAGGAAGGGACCGTCACTTCATCATCCGTAAACTGGATGATGATATCATATCCCATCCGGTCTGCCTGGCTCTCAATACCATAGACCACTCTGGAATAAAAGTGCATATCCTGAAAATAAATCTTGCGCATCAGCACGCATATATTTTTGCTGGAAAAAGCTTTGTTATACCGGTTCGTCTGTTCCAGATAACCCGTCTCATTGGCAAGCTGCAAGATCTGTCTCCTTGTCTTCTCGCTCACCCCTTCCCGGTTATTCAGCGCAAGGGAGACCGCATTGATCGAAATGCCAAGCGTATCCGCCAATTGTTTCATCGTCACTTTCTTTTCCAAATGCATGTCCCCCTATGTCCTGTGTAAATTGTCCGTCACACATTCAGCATTCTATATACGTCATCTAATTTTATATCGGCTCTACATATTTTATCGTCAGCCGCCCCGTAATAGATAACCACCGTATCCTCTTGTAATAAGGCGCCGCAGGTAAATACTACATTGCCGAAGAACCCCTCTTTCTCATAATCCTCCTGGGGTTCCATAAAGGGAACCTGCATACTTCCCACGATCCGCTCCGGGTGTTCGAGATCAAGCAGATAGATACCCAGGCAATATCTGTCTGCTGCATCCGCCGCATGATAGATGACAAGCCAGCCTTTTTCCGTTTTTAACGGCACGGCTCCTCCTCCAACCCGGCCTTCATCCCATCTTCCTTTCTCAGAGGTTGCCATAAACAGCTTCTGTGCGCCCCAGTGAAGCAGGTCCGGAGACTTGGCAAGCCACATGGCCGGGCATCCGATCCCGTAAGGCACCGGACGGTTAAAGGCCACATACTCTCCGCCAATCTTTTCGGGGAATATGGCTACGTCCTTATTTTCGGGGCCGAAAATAATGCCCATTCTTTCATACGTCTGAAAGTCCTGCGTCCTCATCAGCGACACACATACACCGTTTTGTGTCACGGCCGAATAGTTGATATAGTAAGTCTCTCCTATCTGCGTGATCCGGGGATCTTCCATCCCCCATGATTCCTCGGATGCAACGGGCATAATACTGGGTTTTTCATCCACTGTAAAGTGGACGCCGTCCTTAGATCTGGCTACCCGCAGATGAGACAGGGAGGTGAGGTTTGCGGTCATCTTCCTTCCGCCTGCTCCCACTTTAAAGACAGACCGGCTGTCCGAATAATCAAATTCCGGCTGTTTTATTTTATCATAGATGACGGTTTTTATCACATCTTTTCCGTCCTCATTTACCACAATGGGAATTTCAATCTTATTAGCATCCGTCTGCTTGACCGATTCCGCAACCCGGCACAGAAGGATAATTTCCCCCTGATACTGCGCGACCCCGCAGTTGAAAATGCCGTCTACCTGAAAACGGGGGTCGCTGGGACGTACATCCGCCGGTGTCAGCAGAGGATTATATTCACATCTTTTAACCATAAAAGTACCTATTTCAGCATAAAACTGATTCCTTCCTTAAAATACTTGGAGAAGCACAGGAACAATACGATGATCGGCACAGTCAAAATGACAGAGGCAGCGTACATCGGCCCGGGATAGTTGCCCATAGGCTTAAACTGCGTAGAGATCAGCACATTCAGCGTCTGCATTTCGATCTTTGGCGATATCAGCATATCCCACATCAGTTCCGACCATCTTCCCATAAAAATGGACAAAAAGACGATAGTCGTAATGGACTTTGTCGTAGGAAATGCAATTTTACTAATGATCACAAGCGGCCCTGCGCCGTCAATCTTCGCCGCTTCAAACACGGCATCCGGCAGTGTCCTGAAATAATTGATATACATAAAGATCGCCCAGGTGGACACCGACAACGGGAGAATCATGCCTAAATAGCTGTTGGACATACTCTTGGAAATCATGAATTTCGGCACGAGCAGTATGATGGCCGGGAAAAACATCTGGAACAAAAGGGAATCCATGATCAGTTTTTTCCCGTTAAACCGCGACAGTTTGGTCACCGCGTAACCGATCAAAAGACCGCACACCACGGAGATCACCGCCGTTGGCAGCGACACGATCAGGGAATTAAATAATGCCCGTATCCAGATATAGGTTTTCCCTGCCCCGCCTGTTCCCATCAGGTATTCATAACTTCTTAACGTAAATCCCACAGGCAGCACTTCCTTGTCGATCCTGTCCCAGGGAAGGATCGACTGGACGACCATATAATAAAATGGAAACAGCGAAATCATCAGCAGTATCATCGTACACACAGTTGCCGCCGCTGTCCTGACAGTCTTCTTTTTCTTCATACTGGCCTCCTTACCAACCGAATCTTTTGTTGAAGCGGTCCATCACAACATTGATAATCCTTAAGGTAACAAAAATCTGTATGGCATTCAGAATCGCCATCGCCGCCGCATAACCTGACTGGTACCTGGTAAACGAAGCATTATAAATCTCAAGCTGCCATGTGGTGGTGGCCAGATTGGGACCTCCTCCGGTCAAAAGGTATGGCTCCGTATAGATCCCGAAAGCCAGTCCGGTAGCCAGCACGATCACCGTCGTAAGCGTCGGCGTGATCATCGGCAGCGTCACATGAAACAGCTTGTGCAGGCCGTTTGACCCGTCCAGTGCACAGGCTTCGTTCACATCCTCGGCAATTCCCTCGATGGCAGACAGGATAAATAAGGCATAATACCCTGACATTTTCCACACCACCAAAATGACCATGATCACAAAAGCCGCTTTTTTATCCTGAAGCCAGTTCACATCAATCCCGTGTTTTTCCCGCAGGAAGGTACTGAGAATCGAGTTGTAGGCAAACAGATATTTTACCACCACCGAAGTCGCCACACCGGATGTCAGGTACGGGATAAAAAACAGTACCGCCGTGAAGCCTTTGATTTTCTCCGGAAGCTGCGAGACCAGCAGCGCGATGATCAGTCCGAATACAAAGCAGAGAATAACGATGGGCAGCAGATAACGATACGAATTTATGAATGCCGCCTGCACCTTATTGTCCTGAAACAACCCGACAAAATTGTCGATCCCTACAAATCTCTTATCGTCCGACATCAGGTTCCAGTCCATTGTGGAAAGCCAGAATGCCCACATAAGAGGTAACAAAAAGAAAATGAATGAAAAGGACAGATACGGGGAGCAGAAAATCCACCCAAGTATACTCTCCTGCCGTTTCCCGGTTGTTTGTTTATGGTGAAATCCTTTCATGTGGGCACCCGCCTTTCTACGATTATTCTAGTTCCCCTGCTGTTTTCATTGCCGCCATCGCTGCTTCAACATAGCTGGAAGCGTCCGGCGTATTCATCGGTTCTGCCGCTAATACCTCTTCCATATAAGGCGCAAGTCCCGCTTCCGTCAGAGCCGTCTGAATCTCTGTCATTTTTGCGTGTGACATGCTGGGAATCGCATTGGGAATATACTCCGCAAGTCCCTTTAATGCAGGCAGTTCATTCATGACTTCTGCGAATGTTTCATTTTGTGCAATATCACCGCGGACAGGCATCATGCTGGTGGCATTTAACCATTCCAGATCCGCTTCGGCAGAGTTTTCGGCATTATATACCCATGAAATAAATGCTGCCGCACCGTCATGCTCATCCTGGGAGATACTATCGTGCTTATAAAATACAATTCCTTTAGAGTCCGCATAAGAGTAAGCAGTATCTCCTTCTTTCTCCACAATTGTCGGCCCATAGATATAATCCACGCCATATTCCTTGCCTGCCTCTTTCAACTGGCTGATCTCCCATGGCGCGTTGATGCTGAACAAAATGGGCACCTGATCCAATGTCCACAAGGGTGTGATCTCACCTGTCATAATACTGTTTCCCATAATACCGATAAATTCAAATGCCTTCTTCACATTTGCGGCATCTAACGACAGTGTATTGCCGTCTACCCAGTTTCCGCCGCCGTTGTAGGACTGGTAAACCATCTGAAAATCATACCATCTCTCCCACCACTGGTCTGCCCGGAGTAGGGACGGCCGGTAGAAAGTATGTGTCACGCCCAGTTCCTGCATCTTGCCGTCTCTCTCATCCGCAAAAGCCTGAATCACGGCTTCAAACTCAGCCTGGGTTGTGGGCGGCGCATCAAATCCGAGTGCGCTCAGTGCCTTTACGTTCCACTGAAATGCCATAGGATTAATATAAAGCGGAATCACATACTGTTTCCCGTCTATTTTCCATCCTTCCACGGCAGTCTCCATTGCCCTGTTTGCTACGATCTGCTGATACCAGTCTTCATCCTGAAGTTCATAGACAACTCCGGACTCAGCCAGTGTCGCCGCAAAACCCGTATTGATATTTTCGGAGACAGCCGGAACCGTACCGGTAGAGATTGCTGTCTGAATACCCGCCTCTGAGGAAGGCGACTCAGGCATCTGCTGTACCTGCACTTCTATCACTTTGCCATTCACTTCCGTCTTCGTCTCATTAAATGCCGTCGCTTTTGCAAGCCAGTAATCATACTGTGCCTGGTTGGGCGCCGACCAAAAGTCAACTACCTGAACACCGCCGCCCTGCTTGCCTCCACAACCTGCCAAAACGCCTGCTGCAGCACACAGTGTCAACAACATTGCTACGATTTTCTTTTTCATATCCTTTTTCCTCCTATTCGGCTGTATAATCTCTCTTTGTTATTTTGCAAACGGATCGTCTATGATCCGCATGTGAGCCTCTGCGTCTCCTACACCGCAATACAGCTTGGCTTTCCCGTCATCTCTTCTGACAAGTCCGCCGCTAAAGATTACATCTGCCAGATCCGTCCGCTTACTTTCTCCCGGTGCAAAATCCGCTCTCTCGGAAATCATCTCCATCGCCGTATACGCTCCCGTATCCACATCATACGTAAAGCAGGTCGAATAATAATGCCTGTTTCCCGCCTGGTCAAAGCAGGCAATGTGAGAAAGCACTCCGATTTTACCGTCCGGCAGAAGATGCATTTCATTGCATCCGCCCCATTCCTCGTCTGTAAATTGTCCATCTAACACCGGAACATTCTGTAATCTTTCTTCCGTCAGTTCTTCCAGACTGTCGATCACTGTAAAACCGATTTTGCCCCGTCCGCCAATAACACCCTGGGGTCTGACCGCCGTTAAGATCCGTCCATCCCCAAGCTGCAGCAGCCTGATATCTTTCATACCATCAGGGCCTGTTGCAAATCTCTCAAGGTCATTCAGTGTTCTGCCTTTATAAAAAACCGTTCTCCAATGCAATCTGTCCGGATGCTGTCTGTCAGGAAATATTTCCACACCTCCCACCAACAGACAACCATCCACTTTCGTCACAAAAGGATCCTGCAAAGGAAATACCGGCGCCCCCGGAACCGGTACCCAGCACTTTTGATCCTGTTCAAAAAAAACGACTTCCGAGTGTTCGCTGTCCCGCTCCTCCACTCTGCCGGCTAGAAGTGTTTTCCCTTCCCATACAAAAGGCGCTGTTATGTTGTAAACATCTTTTTTCTTTCCATCCCTGGCAAGAAAATTTTCTCCCAACAAGAATTCTAGTTTTTCACTTGAATTTACACTTGATTTTTTCTCCCTATACTCCTCAAGCAATCGGGCGCACGATTTAATATTTTTGTTCATTGTGTATACTTACTCCTGTTATTTTTAAGAAAAATATAAATGTTTACAACTTCTTTCTGTTTGCTTTTTTATATTATCTTGAATTTTACTTGAATTCAATTGTATATTCACTTGAATTTTGTGATGTATGGCTTATTTCCGGCTGTATGTACAATATCATTCCCAGCCAATTGCTTTGTACTCCACGAGTATGTTAAGTGACGTTGACAAATTGCCAACCTTTGTTGCTTGCCATAAATAACATAAAACCATATACTGATACCATCAAACCTAAAGGAGGGAGATTGCAACATGAAATTTAACGAAAAACTTTTAGCCATCCGAAAGAAACAGGGCTTGTCCCAGGAAGAACTGGGTATGGAATTACAAGTTTCAAGACAGACTATTTCCAAATGGGAGTCAGGTACGTCCTATCCGGATTTTCAAAAGCTGGTTCAGCTCAGCGATTATTTTGGCATGTCACTGGATGAATTGGTGAAGGATATTGACGTCCAGGATGTCAGAGAGAAAAATCTGACAGAGCAAAAGGTGGCTTCCATGTTTTCTGATATACAGACCCTGAAAGACACCTTGAGAAAGATATGGAAAATTGTTTACTATGGGACATGGATATTATTGGCCGTGATGGCCATAAGCTTTGTGATACATCTGATGTATCCCGATATTGAATGGCTTTGGCGGGCCTATTAAGCGGCCTGGAATGATATCATTTATTCTTTATATAATGCTGATATAATTCCTCTATTTTATGTTTCATAAGTTCCTTTAGCGCTGCCGGTTCCAACACGGTAGCGTTTTTCCCAAGCGGCGGGATGATCATTTCCGTCCTGCAGCAATCCGCAGCATTGATTTGAGTAACGGCGAATCACAATGCCTGTCCGGGATCCAGAAAACCACTTTATTCTGCATCTGCGTAATACTGCCTTGTATGTCTAACGGTAGACAATTCAAAAACTTTTTCAGAACAGATATAGTTTCCTGCTCAAAAGGCAGATCACGGTAGTATTGCAGGGCCTGACAGGCAAAGAATATGGCGTTGGCTTATAAAGAGGGAATCCGGCTTGCTCCAATTCCTGCAGATTGCGCAGGATTGTCCGCCTGGATACAGAGAATTCCTTTCCCAATAGTGACATGCTCTGTCACCATTTCATGATATACTATCTGTGTACCAAAAGCAACCTGACAACCGCTAAACACCAATATCAGAACCTGAAAGGAGTATTTGATGGAAACACTAATGTACATGATGATGATTGAAAAAAGCCAGACCTATAATAAGATGACCAAAAATGTTGTTATTGACCATGTAAAAAACATAAGAAAGCTGGACGATGAGGGAAAACTGGAAATCTGCGCCGTCTTTAAAGGCTATCCGGGCATGGCGGGCATGTATATTCTAAAGACCGCAAGTCGTGAAGAAGCCGAAGAAATATGTAAGACAGAGCCATTGGTGACGGGAGGATTCGCAACCTATAAATTAATCACTTTACAGATTGCAAATCGGGAGAATCATTATTTGCTGTAAAGAACATCCGCTATCCGTTAAACGCCGTAATATTGGCCTCGTTCAGTGTGAAATCATAATAATTTAAGTCTTCACGCCTCGTCCAGCCAATCTGTTTCCAGAAGGCATTGCCGATATCGTTCTTCGTAAAGGCGATCAGCGACACTTTATTAATGTGTTCCGCCTTAAGTGCCTCCATGCAATAGACCACCATCGCCTTGCCAATGCCCCGCATACGGTACTCCTCTGCCACACACACATGGTACAGACACCCCCGCCTGCCATCGTGTCCGCAGAGGATCGCACCCACAATCCGGTCATCCTCCACTGCCACCACACTGGTATCGGGGTTTCTTGTAAGGAAGCGTGCCACCCCGTCCCTGGAATCATCCAGGCTCCTGATGGCAAAGCCCTTGATCGACATCCACAATGCCTTCACCCCGTCATAATCTTCTATCGTCATCCTTCGTATCATAATGCTGTCACCTTTCCTGCTGTCGCCTTATTCCCTCATAAGCAAAGCCGTCCCATTCTCAATAGCCGAACGTCCCCTCCAGAGACTCGTCTTCGTCAATCCACTGCTGTACCGGAATCACTCTGTACTCTGTATCCGTATCCCTGACATACACCGTCTCGATCCCCGCATTAATAATCTGCCGCTTGCACATGGAACAACTGCAGGAGTTCTTCACATATTCCCCGGTATCCGCTTCTACCCCTGTCAGATACATGGCGCTTCCGATCATCTTATCCCTGGAAGCACTGATGATCGCGTTGGTCTCCGCATGTACACTGCGGCACAGCTCATAGCGCTCTCCTCTGGGAATGGCCAGCTTCATACGGATGCACTCCCCCACGTCAGTGCAGTTCTTCCTGCCCCTGGGTGCCCCCACATAGCCGGTCGCTATGACCTCATCATTCTTCACAATGACCGCGCCATAATGCCTGCGCAGACAAGTGGAACGCTGTGCTACCATCTTTGCCAGATCCAGGTAGTAATTTATTTTATCTCTTCTTTCCATGTTTTCCTCATTTCTGCGCTGCTTCTAATCTCAACTTACTCAAAACCGTGCATAACCGAATTTGTGGCAGGCAGCACACAGACACAAATCCCATGATTACAAAATACATAACTTAGATACATTTAGGATGTGCATTTTGCATTTTAACATATCTTTATGTCGTCGTTACGGGAACATGGGCACCAGTGCAAGCCCCTCGCTCTCCGCAAAGCCAAACATCAGATTCATATTCTGCACCGCCTGCCCGGCCGCGCCTTTGACCAGATTGTCCAAAGCTCCCATCATGACGATCCTGCCGGTTCGCTCATCAATCACAAAGTTGATATCCACGTAGTTACTGCCTTCCACCCACTTCGTTTCCGGACACACGCCCTGTTCCAGAACACGGACAAACTTCTCTTCCTGATAATATTTATCATACACCGCTTTTACTTCTTCATAAGAAGGAAGACCCATCTGTCCGTCAGCCCTTTGTACCGGCAGAAGCGTCGCATACGCCGTCACCAGGATTCCTCTGTTCATAGGCACCAGATGAGGTGTAAAATTCAAAATAACCTCCTTGCCTGCCGCATAGCCAAGCTGCTCCTCGATCTCCGGTGTATGCCTGTGACTTGCCACCCCGTAAGCCTTGATATTTTCATTCACTTCACAATAAAGATTCGGTACCTTCGCGCCCCGCCCGGCCCCGGAAGTGCCGCTCTTGGCATCAATGATCAGCGTATCCGTATCGATCAGGCCTTCTTTGACCAAAGGATAAACCGTCAGGATGGAACAAGTGGTATAACAGCCCGGATTGGCCACCAGACGTGCATTTTGTACATCTTCTCTGTTTAACTCACACAGTCCGTACACCGCTTCTTCTATGTATTGCGGCGATTTGTGCTCGATACCATACCACTTCTCATAGATCGCCACATCCTTGATCCGAAAGTCTGCACTCAAATCTACCACTTTAACCTTCGAGAGAATGTCGTCATTGAGCATGGAAGCACAAAAGCCCTGAGGTGTAGCCGTGAAGATTACATCCACCTGCCTGGCCAGTTCTTCCATATTATCATCCATACACTTTGCATCCACAATCTGAAACATGTTCCGGTATACCTGTGCATATTTCTGATCGATATAACTGCGCGATCCATACCAGACCACCTCCACTTTGCTGTGAGCCACAAGAAGCCTCACCAATTCGCCGCCCGCATAGCCGGTCGCACCTATAATCCCTGCTTTTATCATATATCATCATACTCCTCTCATCACATAATATGGTATATAAGTATTTGTCTCACTGTACAGCACAGCTTTCTATCCTGCCAAAATCCTTTCTCCCAGTTCTTCACAAACTGTTCTCAGTCCAACAAATATCCGGCTCTATAGGAACATTCCAGATAGCTGGGAACCGTATATTTACATCACGTAATCGTATCAAAGTCCCCTTGGGGATTTGGTAACGCTCTACTATCTCATCGCATACCTGCTCAAAAGAAAGGCAATGATTAACCTCTGCATCATGCAATTGTTTCTCAATCCCCGCTTTACCCAGAGCCTTCACAATGACACCACGCCTGTTCTTGGTCTCCCGCGCAGTAAATTCAATTAAGGAACACACATAAAAGAAGTCAGTTTTCTCCTTTTAGGTCATAAATGATGTCACTCCTTTCAAATGTCAGACAGTCAAGGGTTGATAATGTATGAAAACTAATCTGATGCGTTGGATATCTGAATTCTGCCAATACCCAAACTTCCGAACAGATAATTTATCATTCGGTTCATAGGAATAATAATTAATGATGGGTTCTCCATCTCCACAGTTTGCCCACCGCACTGCTTGTTCAAAATTATTAGTACAATAAAATCCCCAGGAAAAATCTTTCGTATATCTCGTTTTTTGTACTTCCGGGAATTCGACCGTTTCCTTACTTGCATGGTAGAGAATCATATTTTAATATACCATGCCCAACACCGCTTGACAATCACCGTTGCACCGCACATCTCTGTTACGCCTTCTTCTCTCCCCTACTGGATTGCATTGTATAACTATACACCAAAAATGCATAATATTCAATATACTTTTGTTTTTATACATAAATAACATTAATATTCATTAAAATATGCATAAATTCACACTTGCAATCTAAGTTGTGTTGTTGTATATTGTTTTAAGGGCAAATACGGACTGTTGACTTACAGACAGACGGTATGCATATAGAGCGTAACCAATATAACTATTTCATTACATATTTTAATGGAGGAAACTGACATGAAAGAAAAAGTAGTACTGGCGTATTCCGGCGGACTTGATACCACCGTTATCATTCCCTGGCTGAAAGAAAATTTTGATTATGAGGTAATCTGTGTGTGCGGCAACTGCGGCCAGGCAGAGGAACTTGACGGTCTTGAGGAACGGGCACTCTCAAGCGGCGCTTCCAAGCTTTACATTGAAGATCTGACAGACGAGTTCTGCAACGATTTCATCATGCCCTGCGTGCAGGCACATGCCGTTTATGAGAACAAATATCTGTTAGGCACTTCCATGGCAAGACCCGTCATCGCCAAGAAACTGGTTGAGATTGCCCGCAAAGAAGGCGCTACTGCTATCTGCCACGGCGCTACCGGTAAGGGTAACGACCAGATTCGTTTTGAACTGGGCATTAAGGCTCTGGCTCCTGATTTAAAGATCATCGCTGCATGGCGTAATGAAAAATGGACCTTAAACTCCCGCGAAGAAGAGATTGAATACTGCCGCCAGCACGGCATCCACCTTCCCTTTTCCGCAGATTCCAGCTACAGCCGTGACCGTAACTTATGGCACATCAGCCATGAGGGCTTAGAACTGGAGGATCCCGCCAATGAGCCTAACTATGAACATCTGCTGGTACTTGGCACCACACCCGAAAAGGCTCCTGAAGAAGGGGAATATGTGACCATGACTTTTGAAAAGGGCATTCCTACTTCCGTCAATGGTAAGAAAATGAAGGTCGCTGATATCATCGCCACCCTGAACGAGTTAGGCGGCAGGCACGGAATCGGTATTGTAGATATCGTGGAAAACCGCGTTGTAGGCATGAAATCCCGCGGCGTCTACGAAACCCCCGGCGGTACCATCCTCTATGAGGCGCACCAACAGCTTGAGGAACTGATCCTTGACCGCGACACCTACGCCCTCAAGCAGGATATGGGCAGCAAATTTGCACAGATCGTCTATGAAGGCAAATGGTTCACCCCGCTTCGTAAAGCTGTGCAGGCATTCATCGAATCCACACAGGAATATGTGACAGGTGAAGTGAAATTCAAACTTTATAAAGGTAATATCATCAAAGCCGGTACCACATCTCCTTACTCACTTTATAATGAAAGTATTGCTTCTTTCACGACCGGAGATATGTACGACCATCACGATGCGGAAGGCTTCATCAATCTGTTTGGCTTATCCAGTAAGGTTCGTGCCCTGAAAATGCAGGAGAACGGCGTAAAGTTGATTTAATAATGTTTCAAGACATCCCCATGTCAGATCTGCTGTGCTGACATGGGGATTTTTATCCTAAAGTAAATTTTGGGGGTTCATCCAGGCTAAAGAACCGGATTCTGCCACCAATCTGACTCTGTTTTTATTGCTTTTTACAAATCTGACTGGCCCGACCGTTCCCGGGTCTACCTATGCCGCTCCTTTGACCAACTGGTGCACGGACAGAAATATCAGGCAGTACAACATCAGTTTTCTGGATTACACCCTTTTTCCATATTCTCCGGGATTTTATGCCACATACAAACCATCTTTCTGTTAAGCGCCGAAGCAAACATTCGTAAACGCTGCCTTGACCTGGAAGAGTACTATCGGGATATCCGGACCTATAACAAGATTATTGCCGAAATACAGTCTCTTAAATCAACCGCCGGCGAATAATCTTTCCTGCTGCTCTGAAATAATATCAATGCCATTGTCTGGGGGTTTTTTTTCATAAGTTTATGTGATATGATATTAAGAAATACATATTTAACGACATACACGTTATTCGATAAAAGGGATTTATGAAGCTACATGGACGTAATCACATTAATTACAATATATCTTGCTACTATTAATTTAATAAGTTTTGTGGTCATGGGCGTGGATAAATACAAAGCCAGAAAACGTGCCTGGCGGATTCCCGAATCCACTTTGTTCGTATTGGCTATCATTGGTGGAAGTATTGGTTCCATTGCAGGCATGCATCTGTTCCATCATAAGACACGGCACTGGTATTTTCTATATGGAATGCCGGCGATTTTGATTTTGCAGGTTGTATTGATTCTGGCGCTTGTTTTATCGCCGATAGAGGTGCTGATCATGTAAGGACGTAAATTCCTTCGGAATTAACGTCCCGAGATTCGCTTCGCGAACTCGTTATTGTAAGTACTTCTTGGTGTTCCTTCGGAATTAACGTCCCGAGATTCGCTTCGCGAACTCGTTATTGTAAG
>CATOMC010000011.1 GCA_951801245.1 uncultured Lachnospiraceae bacterium | reverse complement strand
TATTCGTGACGAATCTGTTTAAGATTCACAAGCGGATACTTTACGCTCTTTTATATTTGTTCCAATATGGGAATGGATACAAATGTTGGAGTATGCAGATATTCGCTTAATCAGCAGACACTAATTAAGCGTGTCGGCACTAATTAAACAGGTTATTGGGAAATTATAAACAAGGGGGCTGTAAAAAGCCCCTTGACTGCCTCCTGCTACAAAACTTAAAACCCATACAACACAAAAGGGAATATATCAAATCGTGCAGCACTACTTCCTCCGCCCTGCTCCTGATGCTGTTCATCTTCTGAATCCAACATAGCCAGTCATCGGATCTTAACTGCTCCGTCACACCCACTTTCTTTACCACAACATCTGCAATTTTCCATTCACCACAAATGAGCCAGCCGCATATGTTGTATTTTAGCAGATGGAAATTTCTGCTAAAATACAAGCCTTTAGAGGAATCTGACATCTACAGTTCACAACACATCACATCAGTCGCAGTCGCAACTTCTGTCAGTGGGATTATGATGCGAAAAACATCACCCTCTACATGCGATTCTTATCAAGTCTAAACGATTTAGAACGTACTACTTATGATACTGATTATCAAGAGCAGCTTCTAATTGAACTTGTGCCTGAAAAAGCCAGCGGAAGGGATGGGAGAATGCCTTGGCCGTCTTCTTTTACCCCTGGTAATGCTCCAGAATCACACCATGTGCAATGCCGGGTATGGTCTGTCCTTCATTAAAACTTGTCTTACTTAGAAGGGCTCCGGTGGGCACGAACAAGACTCTCTTCCAGACGCCTTCCTGAATTTTCTTTAAGATATACGCAGACAGCACGACCGCACTGCACCCGCAGCCGGAGCCGCCTGCATCCGTGTGCTGTTTCTCGCTTTCATAAATCTCTATCCCGCAGTCCATGTGCTGTTTGGTGATATCAATCTGCATTTCCCCAAGCAGGTCAAACAAAAGTTTTTGTCCCACCGTACCCAGATCTCCGGTGATAATCTTATCATAATCTTTGGGCGACCTGCCAAAGTCCTCCAGACTCTGTCTGATGGTATCCGCTGCTGCTGGGGCCATGCAGGCTCCCATATTCATGGAATCTTTGATCCCATAGTCCACAATCTTACCGATGGTAGCGCCTTCCATGACCGCACACACCTGCTCACCGGGCTGTGCCGATAAGATAAAGGCGCCGCTTCCCGTCACTGTCCAGGTAGCGGATTTTGGTCTTTGGTTCCCATAAGCCAGGGGGAAACGAAACTCTTTCTCCGCGCTGGCAAAATGGCTGGAGGTGATACACCCTGCTTTCTGCACAAAAGCACCTGCTACTGCCATCCCGCCCATGGTAAGGGACAGGCCGCAAGTAGAGCAGGCTCCATACAGCCCAACGTGGGGCAGTTGATAACCTGCCAGTCCAAAACTGCTGGCAATAGACTGTCCTAACAGATCCCCTGCAAAAATGATCTGCAGATCGTCTTTGGCCAGTTTTGCTTTACTAAGAGCAATCTCAAGCGCTTCCTTCTGCAGACTGCTCTCCGCATCCTCCCAGTTTTGTGCGCCAAACATATCATCATACCCTGTTTTATCAAATAGTTTACCCATAGGCCCCTGCGCCTCTTTGCTTCCCACAATGGACGCACTGCTGATGATATAGGGTTTACATGTAAACTGAAGACTTTGTTTTCCTAACATGCCGCTATCTCCTTTACTGACATCTGCCTTACCGGCCTTTTACAGTCCGCCTTACCGCGGTCGCACGGGTTTCCAGTGCTTTATACTAATGATAGTATACATGTTTTTTTATAAAATATTCTAACCTCCATTCATCTGCTCCGCAGATACTCACAATCCGAGGCAAAAATCTTCTTCTCAGACAATCTCCACGGGCATCATATCGTAGGCGATATCCTTGTCTTCCTGGCTGCAGACAGCCACACAATAATGCGCCATCTCATCGTATTCCTTCATATGATAATATCTGGCATCCACCTTATGGCGCACCCGGATCCTCTGACTCTCCTCATCCACGTGAATCGCAAAATCTGATAACGGCAGTGACATGCCCCTTCCGGTGACTTTCATAAAGCTCTCCTTCATGGTCCAGATGCGAAACATTCTCCTGGTCCGCTCCTCTTCGTCTCCCGCCGCATACAGCCAGTCCAGCTCTTCACCGGCAAAAAACCTGTCTGCCACTTTAAGACGTCCCTCTTTAACATATTCAATATCATTTCCAACCGGTTTATCTCCTATGCTGCAGATCGCATAATCTCCGGAGTGAGACAGTGAAAAATGAATTTGGGGATGGTACTTGAGGGCCGGCTTTCCCCATTTTCCGATCTCATACTCAATGCTTCTCTCCCGCAGTCCGTAGACCATCAGCGCATGGTCTAACAGAATGCCGGCGCCAAGGCTCCTGTTCTTATCTTTCTCATGCTTTAAAAACGCCACCTTCTGCTGTCTGTAAGGTGACAGCAGCATGAGTTTTTCCTGAAACAGTGTCTCATTATCAAAACACCGCACATCCATATAGTACGTGTAGACCATACTTATTTCCTTCCTATTCTGCCGTAGCATCGCTCACAGACCGGATACGCATAATCCCACCCAAGGGGTCTGCCGCAGATACGGCACCGCTTTTCAAACTGTCCCTTATCTTCCTTGAGCATCTCTCCGATCTCGTGCTGGGCCCACTCTCTGTTGGCCGCCACTTCCTCCTTGTCAATGACCCAGGACATCCTGGCAGAAAACTGCGTATATAGATCAAGCTGCTTATAATAAGATTCCAGTCCTTCCAGGGAAAAGTCCTTGGGGAGCATCGGGCAGTTCTGCTGCTTTTCCGGTCTCTCACAGTAGCGCAGCCACAGTTGCAGCACGTCCCTGTCTTTGACATCGAACGGACATGTGATCAATGTCAGCACCAGTCTCCTGTCATCCAGACAGGAAATCTTTCTTTTATAATTCCTGAGATATTTATATTTATTGATACTCTCTGCCATGGATATTTTATCATACATAGGCAGATTTCTTGTCTTTTCCCAGGCTGCTATCACTTCATCCAGTTCCAGGTCTATGTCTAGAAGTACTTCCGGGAAACCGATCCTGGCTCTTTTTAGCGAATAGAAAGGCTCTGCCAGTTTCTTCCCCACATATTCCATATCCATGGCAGACTGTACATAGCCGGTATCATAATAGCCGTATCTGCCGGCTCTGCCCGCGATCTGTCTGATTTCCTCCGCCAGTAACCTGCGCATACCCACACCGTCAAATTTCGTGGTGCTCATGAAAATGACTCTGCGGATGGGCAGATTGATCCCCATACCGATGGCGTCCGTGGCCACCACCACCTGATGATACCCTTCCGTAAAAAGTCTTACCTGTTCCTGTCTTGTCTGGGGCGGCAGATTCCCATAGATAACACTTGCTCTGATCCCCCGGCCTTCCAGTTGTGCCGCAATGGCCAGTACGTTTTTCTTGGAAAAGGCAATCAAAGCATCTCCCTGCTCCACGTCCTTTTGGATATCATATCGCTGGGGGATGAACTCCAGTCTGGTGTTCCGCTCGTGGGTCACGATCTCGTAAGTATCCCCGCATCTTTCAATCATTTTCACCAGTAGATCCTGTGCCGTTAAGGAACTGCACACATGTATCTCCTCCGCCCGGATCCCAAGAATCGCTCTGGTCCAGTAGCTTCCCCGGTTCTCATCCGCCATCATCTGCGCCTCATCAATTACGGCAATGTCATACACTTCCCGGATATTTAGAATCTCTACCGTGGAAGCCTGCACGAAACTGCCAGGCGTCAGGATGGTCTCCTCTCCGGTAATCATGTTGCAGGGGATACCGGACGCCATCATACGATCATAGACTTCCAGCGCCAGAAGACGCAGCGGCCCCAGATAGATACCACGGTATGCCTGTCTGAGTCTCTGCAGAGCCTGATAGGTCTTACCGCTGTTGGTGGGACCGATATGCAGGATGAAATGACGCTTCATGCCTCTTGCCTCCGGATACTGTCTCTCCGGTTCCGCCTCCATCAGTTCTTCAATCCTTTGTCCCACCAGAAACTGCATATACTCCTCTTTGTAAATCTCATAAAGAGATTTCTTCTTAAGAAGCGACGCCGTCTTCTCCATGGCCGCAATATCTTCCGGCACGGCACCGGATGCCATTCTTTTTAAGAAAGAAATATCCAGTCTGGCCAGCATCCTGACAATCCGTTTATATCTTTTCAGATACACCGCATCCCGATGTACCACCGTGTAGCCGACCTGTTCGGTTTTCTTATGAAGTTCTTTCATATCCGCCAGCACCTGATGGTTTTCCTGCCTTTTCTTGCGCACGATGCGGCGTTCCAACTGTTCTAACTGCTTTTTCGTCCCTCTGACCATCTTTCGGTCCGGCTCCGGTTCCGGCTGTAAGAAAGCTTTTTCATAGACCGCCCATACCGGCCTGGATATCGCATCTGCTGGTTCCCGGCCGTCTTTTCCTTTCGGCTGATCGTTCTCCTGTTTTTTCTTATCTTCTGTCTCTGTCCTATGAATCTTGTCCTGTTCCATATATCTCTTTTCTGCTCCTGCTCTTTTGCTGACTATGTTACCACGTTTTGTTCTGCCATATTTAGCCTTCCTACCAAGCATACTATATATTCGGCACAAAAAAAAGAGGACGGAATAAAATTGATTTTGTGCTGATATTGTTTTAAAATAGAAATAAGTTTTTACAGGACAGGAGGCTCATATGAAAAACGTTATTCTAGTAGTAGACGATGATAAGACCAATCTGACACTGGCCCAGAAACTGCTCGGATCCCAGTACCGTATAGCCGCCGCCACTTCAGGCCAGTTGGCATTAAAGTATCTTGAAAAGCATCGCCCGGATCTGATCTTACTGGATATCAACATGCCCGGTATGGATGGTTTTGAAGTAATGGAAAAACTGCGTGCAAACATTACTACAGAAACGATTCCCGTTATTTTTCTGACCGCAGACAATCTTGCCGAGACAGAAATCAAATGTTTTGAGATGGGTGCACTTGACTTTGTGACCAAACCTTTTGTGCCAGATATCCTTTTAAGCCGTGTCAGCAAGACCATTGAGCTCGATCAGTACCGGCACAATCTGGAAAAAATGGTGAATGCGCAGGCCGAAAAGATCACGGAAGACGCCAGACGTCTTGGCAAAATTCAGGATTCCGTCATTGTCGGCATGGCCAATCTGATCGAGAGCCGTGATGGCAGCACCGGTAAACATGTTAAAAATACACAGGCCTATGTGAAGATGATCGCCGATGAACTGTATGCAAGAGGACTCTTCCCTGAGGAACTGACTCCCGATTATATCCAAAATCTCAGTAAAGCGGCGCCGCTCCACGATGTGGGTAAGATTAAGATTTCGGATGCCATCCTGCAAAAACCCGGCAGACTGACCCAGGAAGAATTTGAGACTATGAAGTTACATACCACATACAGCCGTCAGATCATCAAGACAATCATCAGTGATATCGAGGATGAACGCTATGTGCGGATGGTAGAGGATATTGCCATGTACCACCATGAGCGTTATGACGGCACAGGATACCCGACCGGGCTGACGGCGGAGAATATCCCGCTCTCTGCAAGAATCATGTCCGTTGCGGATGTGTTTGATGCCCTTTATGAAGAACGCTGTTATAAACCACCGGTCCGTCCCATCGAACGTATCATGCAGATTATGTCAGAGGGCAGGGGCACGCAGTTTGATCCCGTCATTCTCGATGTGTTTACGGAAATGCTTCCTGAGCTGAAAGAAATGCTGCATATCTGCCAGGACGACCGCACAGACGGTATTTGATCCGGCCAGAGACGATTTCTACTTCCGTAAGAAAGGAATGGTAATCTGCTGTGGATAATCATCAGTCAAGCACACACCCGGCACAGAAAAAACTGGAGCGCACAGTACTTTCCGTACTGAGCCTGTATACGGCTGCCATGTTCATCACCGGCCTTCTCTCTGGCTGGAGTATCTATGTCAAAGAGTTGATCTTTGTGCCTGTAGCGGCGGGATGGTTCGTCTACTTCCAGGAATATTGGAATCACGAGCGACGTGCCCGCTTTATCTCCGTCATGGTCTGGATTAACTTTGTCATTTTTGCTATCCATACGGACAGCTTTTCCTCCATGCTCATCACCATGGCAGGTGTTATTGTTCTGCTCAGTATTTTCTGTATCAGACAGATTGTCTATCTTGGCCTTATACTCCCGGTCTTCATCTTTATCTATCACTGCTTTGTCGCCAGGACCATCAGCCTTACCAATATACATGACATACTCCGCTTCTTTATCCAGTTCCTCTCCCTCTATACCGTATCCGCAGTCATCTGGATCATTATCAGAAACCGTCAGGAGACCAGCGAACAATTGATTGAAAATATCAGGGAACTGGAAATCGCCGAGCGCAGCAAAGACGACTTTCTGGTCAATATCTCCCATGAAATCCGTACTCCCATCAATGCAGTATGCGGCCTGAGTGAAGTCATTCTGCAAGAAAACCTTCCGTCTGATGTACGGCGCGACGTGATCGATATTCAGACTGCTGGGCGCAATCTTCTTGCCACGGTCAGCAATATCCTTGATTTTTCGGAACTGGAAAGCGGCAAACTGCAGCTTGCGGAAGAAAGTTATAACATTACCTCCACCATTACAGATATCATCAACATGGCTCTGACGATGGATAACGGCAAACAGTTGGAGCTTATCGTGGACTGCGATGCCAATCTGCCAAGCAATCTAATAGGCGATGAACAGAAGCTGCGCCGTATCATCATGAATCTTGTTGGAAATGCTATCAAATTCACAAAAGAAGGCGGTATCATCTTATGTATCAAAAGCCGCACAGAAGCATACGGTATCAATCTGGTGGTCAGTGTGAAAGATTCCGGTATCGGCATTGAACGCACCGATATGGAAAAAATTTTTACCAGTTTCAGTCAGGTGGACGCCAAGCGCAACCGCGAGGAAGGCGGTGTCGGATTAGGACTTGCTATCACCCGGGCGCTGGTTAGCTGCATGGGCGGATTTATCACTGTGGACAGCACCCCGGGAACCGGAAGTGAATTTCAGTTTACCATTCCGCAAAAAGTATTGGACGAGACCCCCATCGTCTCCATCCAAAATAAGAAAAGTCTCTTTGCCGCCTGCTACATCAATCTGGACAAGTACGATTATTCCGTAATCCGTGAGGGCTATGAAAACTGTATCAACCACATGGCCAGCCAGTTTGGCATCCTGTTCCGCGTCTGTCGAAACCTCCCGGAACTAAAGCGCCGCATGGAGCATGATTCTTACTCCCATATTTTTATTGGCTGGGAGGAATATTGTGAGGACCGCAGCTTCTTTGAGAAGCTGGCCGATGAACGCACTGTGGTGCTTCTGCTCGACTACGGACAGGAAATCCCTATGCACAACAATATGCTGCGCATCTACAAGCCATTTACCGTATTATCTATTGCGGCAGTCTTTAACGGCCGCAAACTGATCCAGAACGGGGAACAGCACATTAATTTACATAATAAATTTACGGCGCCCACAGCCAGGGTTCTGGTGGTGGATGACAATGCCATGAACCTGAAAGTTATGGCAAGGCTTCTTCTGCCCTACGAAATGAAAGCCACCATGGCAGGCAGTGGTCAGGAGGCGCTTAACAAGCTGGAATCACCGGAATATGACTGTGTATTTCTTGATCATATGATGCCGGAAATGGACGGCGTGGAAACACTGCACAAAATCCGTAAAAAACCAGGTACATACTATCAGTCTCTCCCTGTCATCGCCTTTACGGCCAATGCCATCGGCGGGGCAAGAGAAATGTTTCTCTCCGAAGGCTTTAACGACTTTATCGCCAAACCTATCGAACTGAGTGTGTTGGAACGTCTGCTTCGCCGCTATATTCCGGCAGCAAAGCAGGTCATCCATGACCAAGAGGAACCTGCCCTCTCTGCGGATGGGACTATAGCCAACTCAGATTCCTGTGTATCGCCAAAGCATCAGGAAGCTGTCCGTGAATCGGAGGACGAATCAGACACAAAGGCACTTGCGCTTCTGACCAGGGCCGGAATCGATATCAACCAGGGCTTTTCCTACTGTGGTGACAAAGAGGGATTCCGTGAGATCATCGGCATCTTTCACACAGAAGGTCCTAAACGCCAAAAGCAGCTTGCCCATTTCTATCAAGAGCAGGACTGGAAAAACTATGTGATCACAGTGCACGCTCTTAAGGGCAATGCAAAGGGCATCGGCGCTACGGAACTTTCGGACCTTGCCCTGCAGCTTGAATTGGCCGGTAAAGAGAACCGGACCGACTATATATTATCACATCATGAAGAACTGATGGATCAATATAACCGGCTTCTGCGTATCCTGCATGACAGTTCCTTTGTCTATCCGCAAGGCTGCCCCCGATGGGAAGAAGTTTCGGATACCAATCCTCCGGAGTCTGCTAAGACATACGGCTCTTTGTCCATGCAGGATATCGATGACCGGTCCCTGACTGATCTGATTGCGCAGCTTTCCGAAAAGCTGTCCTCCTTTGAGAGCGGGGGGCTGGAAGATCTTCTGGACCGGCTTGCCAGTCTTCGGTATCACGACATCCCTCTTGCTGCCCTGTCCAAGGATCTTAAGCAAATGACCGATGATTTTGATTTTGTGGGTGCTTTCCAGGTGCTTGACACCTGGAAGCAGTCTCAGGTAAACGTGTGAGTCAGGAATCACACGTTCTAAAATGCAGGAAAGGACGGGTAATATCTTATGTTCAAGAGAATACGTAGATTTTTAAACCAATTATTTCCCCCGCAGCCGGACCTCCATGAACGGCTCACCCGCATGGTTCTGATTCTGGTATTTGCCGCCTCGGTAATCGGTACGGGACGTGTCATACTGGGCGCCGATATCAGTATTTTGAAAGCACTGATTCCCATGTGCCTCATCTCCGCTTTATCCATTCGGATAGTCGTGGAAGACCATAACACCAAATTGGCCTCCTGGATTCTGATCATCGGTACGAATGTCATCCTCTTTCCGTTCGTCTTTATCTTAAGCGGCGGCATGGAAAGCGGCACCCCAATATGGTTCGTATTGGGGCTGATTTATATCTTTTTACTTTTCGAGGGAAAATCATTCTGGCTGGCCATGCTCCTGTCCGCCGCCTCTTTTCTGACGACTTATATACTGACTTATTACCGCCCTGAAATCATGCCGCCAGTGAAACGCTTCTACAGCTTTACAGATTCCTATATGACTCTTTTGGTTGTAAGCTGCTTTATCGGTATCCTGTTAAAGATTCAGACGCAGACTTACGAAAAGGAGAAAGAACTGGCAGAAGAACAGAAAAAGGAAGTGGAACAGATGGCCCGCTCCAAGGACGCATTCTTCGCCAATATGAGCCACGAAATCCGCACCCCCATCAACACCATTATCGGCCTGAATGAAATGATCCTCCGGGAGGACATCTCCGATGAGATCGCCGAAAACGCCATTAATATTCAAAACGCCAGTAAGATGCTCCTTACCATCATCAACGATATCCTGGACTTGTCCAAGCTGGAATCCGGCAAGATGGAGATCGTACCGACCCAGTATGAGATCAGTTCCTTGTTCAGCGATCTGGTCAATCTAATCTGGATACGGGCACATCAAAAAGACCTGGAATTTAAAGTGGATATTGATTCCGAGATTCCTTCCATGCTGTATGGCGATGAGGTGCGCATAAAGCAGGTGGTTACCAATTTGTTGACCAATGCGGTCAAATATACAAATACGGGTTCCATCACACTTCACGCTAACAGCGAACGCATCGCCGCGGACCAGATTCTGCTGCGCATTTCCGTGGAAGATACCGGCATGGGTATCCGGAAAGAGAATCTGGAAGATCTTTTCCGCTCCTTTAAGCGTGTGGACGAATCAGATAACCGTAATATAGAAGGGACCGGACTGGGGCTTACCATTTCCAAACAACTGATGGATATGATGGGCGGCCGGATTACCGTGGATAGCGTATACCACAAAGGTTCCGTCTTTACGATGGAAGTCAGACAGCGTATCGTCAATGTGCGGCCCATCGGCGTCATCAACTTTACCGCGCAAAAGCATCTGACGCAGCGTTCCCTTTATAAACAGAGTTTCATTGCGCCTGACGCCCGTATCCTGGTAGTGGATGATAATTCTATGAATCTGTTAGTGATCGTAAAGCTTCTTCGAGATACGAAGGTGCAGGTAGATACTGTCGAAAGTGGTAGAGAATGTCTGAAAAAGACCGCTGAAAACACTTACCATGTCATATTGATGGATCATCTGATGCCGGATATGGATGGAGAAGCCACTTTGCATGCCCTCCGCAACCAGACGAAAGGATTTTGCCAGAAGACTCCTGTGATCGCGCTGACTGCAAATGTGATGACCGGAGCAGAACAGCTCTATCTGAATATGGGATTTAATGGTTATCTTGCCAAACCCATCAGCGCTCCTGTGTTGGAGGCCGGCCTGCTCAAATACCTGCCGCCTGAACTGATTGAATATCTAGCCAAAGAAGATGAGTCGGATCCTGCCAAAGAAGATACCGTCAATCAGGTCCGTACGATCAGAAAACGAAATATCGCGATCACAGCCGACTGTATCTGCGATCTGCCAAAAGATCTGCTGGAACGTTACCAAATTCGTCTGATGTACTGTTATGTACACACGAAAGAAGGCCGTTTCTGCGATATCTTTGAGGTTTCCTCCGACAGCCTGCTGCCCTATCTGCAGACAGAGGGTAATTATGCCCATTCCTCCACCGCCGATCCGGCGGAATATGAATATTTCTTCGCTGACACCCTGGCACAGGCGGAGCATGTGATCCATATCACCGCCTCCATCAGCTTAAGCGGTGCCTATCCGATTGCCACCCAGGCCAGCAAAAGCTTTGACAATGTGACTGTCATAGATTCTGCCCACATCAGCAGCGGGCACGGTCTGGTAGTCCTCTATGCTGCCAGACTGGCCGAAGAAGGCAGAAGCGTACCGGAAATCTGCAATGCCCTGGAAGCATTCCGGGACCGTGTCTTCTCCAACTTTCTGGTTCCCAGTACGAAGACGCTCTACCGAAACGGTAAAGTAAGCGTTGCCATGCACAAACTCTGCACAAGCCTGAACCTCCATCCCATTCTCGCCATGTCCAAAAACAGGCTGAAACTATGGAAATTGGAGGCCGGCAATATGCACCGGGTGAACAGCCTGTATGTCAGGAAACTGTTTAAACACAGCAGGCTGATCGACTCCAGTATTCTTTTTATCACCCATGCAGGATGCAACGTGCGCCAGATAGACGAGCTTCTTTTGGAAGTTGAAAAATATATCAAATTCGATAAAATCATCCTGCAAAAAGCTTCCGCCACCGTATCAGGCAACTGCGGCGTGGGAACTTTTGGGCTGATGTTTGTGAGAAAACCGGTTGAGGACAAATCCTCTTCCGTCCAATCATCAGCCATATTCCCATTGTCTTAAGTAGCTTCCGCTTTCCGGAAAGATACGGTCACCGTGAACAGATCTGCGTTCGTCTCCACAGTCAGACTGCCGCCGCAGGCCTGGGTGAAGCTTTTGGCGATCGACAGGCCAAGCCCGCTGCCGCCATCGGTACGGCTCTCATCACCGCGCACGAAACGCTCTGTAAAATCTTTGGTATCTGTCAGTTCTACGCTGGACGTATTCTTCATTCTGACCACGATACAGCCCGCCTCCTCCGTGAGCGCCAGATAAATTCTGGAACCTTCCAGAGAATAGTGAAGTGCATTCTGGAGCAGGTTCTGGAACACCCGGTAGAGTCTTTGGCCGTCAGCCGTCACCGGCATGGGTGTCTCCGGGATCGTCAGTTTCATCGTATAACTGCTTTGCTCGATCTGAGCATTCATATCCGCCAGAGTCTGACGCAGCAGTTTCCCCATGTCTAACGTCTCCATCTTGATGGGGAGCTGACCGGAAGTGGCTTTGCTGATCTCGAACACATCCTGCACAATATTTCTCAGACGCTCGGACTTTTCCCCCAGTATCTGGATAAATTCCTTCACATGTTCCGGCAGATCCTGCTCCTGTCTGAGCAGTTCCACATAGCTGATAATGGACGTGAGCGGCGTCTTGATATCATGAGATACATTGGTCACCAGATCCACTTTCATCCGTTCACTCTTCACCTGTTCCCGAAGCGCTGTCTCCATCCCCTTTTGGATCTCATTCAGATTCCTGGCCGCCTCTTGTAAGTCCGAATCCTCAGATAACTGCAGCCCCGCCGCCAGATTGCCTTCCCGCACCGCCTGAATCTGATCGGAAAGAGCGCCGATATCTTCCGCCAGTCTGTGGTTTTTGCGCAGCGTACAGATATCAAGCAGCATCATGACAAGCAGTACACTCATTGCTATGACCGATAGAGTCAATGCTACGATACCAAAAACATAACCCCAGCCTTCATATCTCAGCTCATAAATCCACTCCCCATATCCATAGTAATCCATGTAATCCGAAGCTGCCGCATAGAACAGACAAAGCACCGAACAGACACCCCCGGCAAGAAGCAGTATGACAATCTCTATGAGCAGGGCAATCCGCTGTCTGCGCACCAGCCTTTTCTGAATCGGATATTTGAAATCTTTGGTCTTAAGCAGCTTCAAGAGCGGTTTCTTCTGCTTCTTTCTGTTACCCTTCCAGTCTAAGACCGCAAGGTACAAGAGCCAGCCAAAAGCGGCAAGATATCCACCGGCCTTATACAACTTCAAAACCTCATAATGCACATCACCGCCCCAGCAATAATACGAAGAAAAGCCATTGCTGATTTTCCAGCAGGCATCCGACAAGGCGGCCGCACCCTTACCTGCAAGCAGAACAAAGAGGGACAAAAAGAGCACGGTTTTCAATTCCAGACAAAGTTTCCCTGATACATCTGCAATCTTCTGATCCGCAAGACGTTTGCTCTTATGGAAAAGCAGGGCAAAAGCCAATAAAATTATAGATGCTATTAAATATTGGCAGGTCCTTTGGAATTCCCAGTGCAGTGCCCCTTTCTCCTGTTTCATATAGTAGAGCCTGCCGCCGTACTGATCCACACCATAGCCCGAATAGTCTCCTACCAGATATAACTGCGGCTCCCTGGCGACCGCCATATAGATCACCACATCCCTGGCCGAATCTCCCAGTGTAAAGTTCGCATAACCGGGCACATACCACAGGCTGTCATCCCCATAGATCCCATCGCCATACACATCCACCTCACGACCATCCTTCACAATCTGCACCTTGCCGTCACCGGCCCGGTTATACCAGAGCGTAAAATTATATTGCTCCGGTGCAAGTGCCTCGGAAAAGTCTGACTTATCCCATACATTCTCCGTCTGCCCCTCATAGGCCTCGATGTTGGTATAAAGAAGCTTATCCTGCTTCACGATAGCATAACGGATGTTTTTATTATGTGCCATATCCGCCATGTAGTCGTCCAGTGTCCATCCTGCGACGCTGGCATCCTCATAATCATCATAATCATCCAGGTCCGTAGCCTCCGCAGCAAATCCGTATTCAGAAGCATTCGCTTCGTACACTTCCTCCCAATGCCTTCGCCATTCATCCTCCATTTCCTGATAGTCATAGGAAGCGTCAGCCGACTCTTCCACCACCACAGTCTCCTCTGCAAATCCATTCAAAGCTCTGTCAAGCCAGCCTCTGTACCCTCCTAATTCACTATCATAATAGCCATAGCTGTCGGAAAACGTGACTGCATTGCCACCTGACCAGCCTTTCCCGCCTGTGGCCACGCTGATCAAATCCTCTAAACGCCCGCCGATCAGATTTCTGAACTCCCAGCTTTCCTGGTAATCCACCTGCTCCTGAAAAGCTTCCTCCCCCAGCGCAAGATACATCCCCGCTGCCGGAACCAGATTCACCACCAACATGGTCACGCCGACAAAAAATACCGCAAAACTACATATTATCTTACCTTTTTTCCATCTTGTATCCAATACCCCACACCACCTTTATATATTCTGGCTCTTTCGGGTTCAGCTCGATTTTCTCCCTGATATGACGAATGTGCACCATCACGGTGTTTTCCGGAGCAAAAGACGGTTCCTCCCAGACTCTCTCATAAATCTCCTCCGCCGGAAAGATACGGCCTCTGTTTCTCATGAGCAGTTCCATGATCTTCGTCTCCGTGGCCGTCAGTTTCACCGGCTCTCCGTCCGCATAAAGTGTTCGCTCCTGCAGACGATAACAGAGTCTGCCGTTTCGGATCTCATCTTCTTCCAACTGCGAATGAATGCCTCCAAGCATCGTGTATCTGCGAAGCTGGCTTTTGACCCTGGCGGCCAGTTCCTGGGGATGAAAAGGTTTGGATACATAATCATCCGCACCCATGGACAGTCCCAGTATCTTATCCGTATCCTCCGTCTTCGCGCTCAGAACGATAATGGGCAGGTTCTTCCGCTCCCTGATCTTCATCATGGCGGAAAGCCCGTCCAGTCTAGGCATCATCACATCCATGATGATAAGCTGCACCGAGTGCTCTCCCAGAATCCGCAGCGCCTCCATGCCATCATAAGCCCGAAGCACCCGGTATCCTTCCTTTTCCAGAAGCAGGGCTATGGCCCGCACAATCTCTCTGTCATCATCCACCACAAGTACACATTCGTCCATCTTTTCCTCATTTCCGCGTTACCTGGTCTCAACTTTTCCAAGACCGCGCATCCACTAATCTCGCTTTCCTTTAAGCCTGCTATCAGCATAAAGGAAGTTCCTTACAAAATCCCACGGGATTTCTTATAAAATTCTTAACTTATAACTCTCTTACTCTTTCTTCGCCTGCTCCAGAAATGCAGCCACCTCTGTGGAAATACCGTCAAATAAATAGTTTCTCTCCCCTGCCTTGATCGCAGGGCGTTCCATATAATCCTGCCGCAGTTCTCTTGCCGCCTCCGTCACTTCGTCCCACAATTCCCTGGCTGAGACTCTGGCGGCTCCGGCCCCCATGATGATAAGCTGTTCCAGCCCATCCGACGTAGCCACCCGCACGCGGTATTTCCGGTTCATCTCATGAGCCACCTTCTCGATATACTGGTCGGCTGTCTCGGCCTCTTTCGTGTAGACCACATCTATGTTATGATACCGCACCACACTGCCGGGATTTCCTTTTACTTTATAGGCATCAAATACCAGAATCAGATGCATCCTACGGTAAGCCTGATAATTGCTCAGAATATCCATCAGCCTGCCCCTGGCGCCATCCAGATTCGTCCTGGCCAGTTCACTTAACTCCTCCCAGGCAAAAATGATATTATAGCCGTCCACCAGCAGATACTCCTCCTGCGGCTTCGTTTCCCCTTTATATTTTGCATCGGACGGAGTGTCAGAACGGATGGTCCTGGCCCAGTCCTGCTTCTTTCTCTCCCTGCCGCCATAAGTACGGTTGAAAATCTCCTCAATCTCATCCTGTCCGATGAAGTCTTCTGCCGTACTGGAATTGCGCGTGCCGGCTCTTCTTTCGTAGCGCGCGGCAAAGTTCCCGGACTCCATTTCTAAATTATTTTGACTATTATGGTCAATATCCCTGCCATAGACAGTCCCGTCCTGCAGTGTCCATCCGTTTGTCAGCACCCCTTCCAGATGCATATATTCCTCTACCTTGTCCCATTCAACCACGAAGCCTGCTCCATGGGCACAGAACACAGAACCACAGGGATTTGCCGTGTCATGTTCTGCCTCATAGCCAATCCTCTCGATCACTTCCTCCGCATTATGACAAGGCTCATATCCCTTTAGCACGGTGGTAAGACGTCCCTTTCCGCCCGAGTATGCCAGGAGTTCTGTCTGATAACCACCCATTTCAGACACCGGAACCGTACCCGTAAGCTGTACATATTCCCCCACTGTCTCCGGTGCGCCAAAGCGTCCCGCTTTTGCCTGCATATCCGTCATGGCCCGGCCGATCAGTTCCGCCGGCAATTCGATCCTGAACTCATAGACCGGCTCAAGCAGCATATTCTGCGCCCGGCAAAGCCCCTGTCTGAGCGCCCGATAAGTAGCCTGTCTGAAATCCCCGCCTTCCGTATGCTTGATATGGGATTTTCCGGCCGCAAGCGTTATCTGCATATCCGTAATCGGCGCCCCGGTCAGCACACCCGGATGTTCTCTCTCCTCCAAATGGGTCAATATCAGCCGCTGCCAGTTCCTGTCCAGTTTATCCTCACTTAGGCGGCTTCGAAACTGCAGTCCGCTGCCCCGTTCTCCCGGCTCCAGGATCAGATGCACTTCCGCATAATGCCGAAGGGGTTCAAAATGTCCTACCCCCTCCACCACATCCGTGATCGTCTCTTTATAGACAATACTGCCCTCGTCGAACTCTGTCTCCACCCCGAACCTCTCCCGGATCAGGTTCCGCAGGATTTCAATCTGCACCTCCCCCATAAGCTGTGCATGAATCTCTCCCACCTGCTCATTCCACAGGATATGAAGCAGCGGCTCTTCCTCCTCAAGTTGACATAACATATTATACATACGGTGCACATCACTTCCGGGCGGCAGAACGATGCGATAGGACATGACCGGCTCCAAGAAGGGAATCGTATCCTCCTGCTCTGCACCAATCCCCTGCCCGCAAAATGTATGTGACAATCCTGCCAACGCACAGATACTTCCTGCCGCTGCTTCCTGCTCTACCGTATATTTTTCACCGGCATACAATCGTATCTGATCGATCTTCTCTTCTGTCTCCTCGTTCCTGTCTGCTTCCCGGGCAGTGCCGCTTTTGCCTGTCACCGTAATCAGTTGTTTCACTTTCAGACTGCCGCCGGTCACCTTGACGTGGGTCAGCCGCACTCCCTGAGTATCCCGAGTGATCTTAAATACTCTGGCGCCAAATTCTGTCCCATAGGACGGCATACGGGTATACTCTCTAAGGCCGTCTAACAGTGCTTCCACACCGTCCCCCTTCAGGGCTGAACCGAAGAAACAGGGAAACAGCTTTCTGTCCGCTATGAGTTTGGTAATCTCCCCTGCGCTTATGGGCGGCGGACTGTCCTGCACGTCCTCCTGATATAGATATCTTTCTAAAAGCTCCTCATCACAGACTGCAATATTCTCATAAAATGCCGCCTTTTCTTCGCTGTCTCTATACACAAAAGACACGCACCGCTCATCCAGACTTTTCTTAAGTTCTGCAAGCAGTGCGTCAGCATCTGTCCCTGGCTGATCCATCTTATTGATAAAGAGAAACACCGGTACCTGATAGCGTTCCAACAGTTTCCACAAAGTCAGGGTGTGTCCCTGCACTCCATCCGCACCGCTTATGATGAGCACGGCATAATCAAGTACCTGCAGGGTACGCTCCATCTCCGCCGCGAAGTCCACATGTCCCGGCGTATCTAAGAGCGTCACTTCCATATCCCGCCAGGTAAACGAAGCCTGCTTGGCAAAAATCGTGATGCCGCGCTCCCGTTCCTGCCTGTCCGTATCCAGAAAGGCATCCTGATGATCCACACGTCCTATCCTGCGTATCATGCCGCTGACATAAAGAATCCGTTCCGCTAAAGTTGTCTTGCCCGCATCCACATGGGCGAGAACGCCCAGTACCAATCTCTTATCACCCATACCAAAATCACATTACCCTTCCCATAAATCCTATGATCAATACACTTGACAGCTCGCACAAACTCAAAAAATACCCCGCAAGGTCTCCCGTGATGCCGCCAAACTGCTTCTTTGACATATAATAATAATATGTCCACACCCACATGGCGGCCAGTGCCATCACCGCACCGATCACGGGAGAGATCAGGATAAGACTGATAAAACAGCCGCCCAAGATCAGTGCCAATACCACCCGTACCACCGGTTTATAAGCCGCAGAGGAAATAGTATATAAAAATCCCTCCTTCCTGGCCGCCTGAAACCATACCAGTGACATGCCGCTCAGACTTCTGGAAATCACAAAACTGAACGCCAACAGCACCAGATGATCCGTCCTCCAGATCTGTGTCATTCCTGCAGCATACAAAAAGCTGTACCCCGCCAGGGCAATCACCGCAAAAGCCCCCACATGCGGATCTTTCAAGATCTGCAGCTTCTTTTCCCTTTTTTCATTAGAATGAAGGGCTTCAACAGTATCCATAAAACCATCCAGATGGATCCCGCCTGTCACAAGCATCGGAATGACGGTCCCTACGAGGGCAAAGCACACCTGCCCGAAACCGCAGGCCATACAGACCCTTCCCCAGACATATATCAGTATACCGACTATCACTCCAACCACCGGGAAAAAGCACAATACATATTTCATATTTTTTTGATCCCAACCGGTTTTTGGCATGGGTATTTTGGAATACATGGAAATGGCAAGGACCAAACTGCTCCATACTGCTCTCATAAGTATCGCTTCCTTTCTTCCTGAAACAAATATCCCGCCAGAAACAGCGGGACATCATTTTTTATTATATAACAATTGTTATTATATGTTCAGCATCTGTGCCAGCCTGTCTATGCCCACCTGCACCTGTTCCATGGATTCCATGATGCTCACGATCCCGCTTACCTGCTCCTCTATGGAAGAACTGATCTCACTGGTACTCCGTACGGAAACCTGCGCTGTCTCCTCCACACTCTGCATAGCTTCAAGCAAACGCTCCTTCATAGATACAATGCCCAGCAGCTCTTCCTTTAATTTACCGGTCTCTTCGATCACCTGCCGGGACGAATGAAGCATTGTGTCGAAAATCTTGACTGTTCCATTCAGTTTCTCATTGGACTCCTGCACGATAACATTGTTACAGTCAATGACCTTGCTGGTGTCTTTGATGGTCGCAATAATGTCTTTGAGAATCGTATTGATCTTCTGTGTAGCTGCGGCAGACTGCCCCGACAAAACATTAATCTCATCTGCAACCACAGCAAACCCTTTTCCGGCCTCCCCGGCTCTTGCAGCCTCAATGGCAGCATTCAGGGCCAGCAGATTTGTCTTCTGGGCAATCTGACTGATACTGTCAATGATTTCTCCGATCGAACTGGATTTCTCTGCCAGAACAGTCATCCCCTCCGATGCCTCTTTCGTAGATTTGATGTTTTCAGTGAATTTCCCGGAGAGTTCCCCGATCACTACCATTCCATCATTATTCTTTTCCTCCAACTGCTTCATATGATCCACGGTCTGCAGTACCTTTTGCTCGGAATCCACAATTTTGCTGTCCAGATCGCTAAAGATATCCAGACTCCCTCTGACCTGATCAATCTGCAGCTCCACATTATTAGAAATTTCCGCCGTAGATGCTGCAATCTCTGCAATACTGTTTTCAAATTCATGTATGGATTCACGAATAATATGTGAAGAATCCCGCAGTCCCTCAAAAGACTCCTTTACATTACCAAGAAGATCCTCTTCCTCATGTCCTTTCTGCCCCACCTCTATAAACAGAGATCGTGCTCTTGTCACGATAAAGGAAGCTGCCAGCACTGCAAGCACATACACCATAACAATAAACACCCATATTGGCAGTGTATACATACACAGGTATGCGGATGGAAAAATCACAAGTGCTATTATATTGGCCGCCAGCGTCACAACCGTACAAACTCTGACCACTGATAAATCATAGTATGGGACGGCAAGGAATAGTACCAGTAAGTACGCTTCTGCCATGGCACCATACACACCCGGATTTCCCATAACAATCGTTATTGCCCCAAACAAAGGAAGAATCGAAATATACAGATATTTGGCTTTCGTACCAAGCTTTTTTTCCAAAACTTTTACAATCAGGCCCGCAAGTGCCATGAGAAGAACCACGGCATCCTTCATACTGCCCCCATTAAACAACAGTACATAGATAAATGCCACAACGGGTATCACCATCAGAAACAGAAAAACAATCCTGTTCATCCGCTTCTCTTCATTTTCCAGTATTTCTAATTGCACCTGCACTTCCTCCTTTTTCGTCTGCACTCTTACATAGATAGTATCTTAGGCTCTTCCAAAAGTCAATCCTTACCACCCGCCACGCCTAATTTCACAAAACTGTTATAATGTGTCTTTTTGAACATGATTCTGTAAATCAGATCAACCGCTTCCAAAGACGGCGGCGCCTCAGTCTGCCCCAGCCGATAATACATAATACTGTATGCGACCCCAAATAAAGTGGATTCTAATTCCGTCAAAACACAACCGCACGACTGATAGAATGCGATGCGGCGTCTGCGAACGACTCTCTCTTCCTCATTCCGGGCCTTGTCAATCCGCTCCGCCTCAATATAGATCCCTCTTATTTGCGAAAAATTTTCCTCAAAATACGTTGTCAGAAGATCAAACGCCTCATGTCCCACACCTTTTCCCCTATATTCTTTCACTACCGCAAAATAATCCAGCAAAGCATAACCGCCAGCCACAATAAACACCGCATATCCCATCAGTTCTGTCTCTTTATAGATCCCCATTGTGAATCCATACCCCTGCTCCATACTTCTGATGATATGACTGAGCGGTTTTAATTCGGAAGACGGAAAATCCCTGGTCATATAGGACTGATAAATGCTGCCGACTGCTTCCTGATCCAATTTCCTAACCGTATAGTTCATATTGTCCTACTCTCTTCCTTTCTTCCATACACTGCCTTACTTCCCATATATTATGAAAGAGCAGCACCGATACTCACCTGTCGTATCCTTTGATATACACAAACTGCCCGTTCTCTCTTTCCATACAATATTCTCTGTCAAGCACCGCATCCACAAAATCCTGCCCGCCAGACTCCACGGGTACCACACGAAGGCCCAGTTCCTGTTCCACCTGCGCTGTCGTGATATCATCCAGAAAAACCTGCTCCCCGCTTCGCAGCATATTGGCCGGGATCAACAATGCCTCTCCCAGATTTTCTCCAGCCTTCTGCCTTTCTTTTAACTGCATGATCAGATCCTGTCCGGTGACAAGCCCTGACACGGTAATCGTTTCTCCGAAAAAGTCATTCCGGATAGCGCAGACTTTGATCACAAGTCCCGGATACGCCCTCTTCAGTTGTTCCGAGAGTCCCTCCAGCGTGTCGCAGGCTAACTGTCCCGTTGCCACTGTCAAAGTCCGTTTTAAGGTTTGCTTCCTCTTGTGATAATGCTTATCCTGAAGAGACGCCTCATAAGCCAGCGCAAATTCCTCCATCAAAAGCCGCATCATACCCACACCGTTCTCCAACTGAATATAGCCATCGTAGCGTTCTTCCTCTGGAAATTCCCTTTCAGCCAGAATATAAAACTCGTCGCTGGCATGGACGAAATGCAGCCCATACGCATCCAGACATACCTGCTGGTAACTCTCTATCATGTCAACAATCTGTGCCGCTTCCTCTTTGCTAAACAATCCAATGGGATACAATCCCTCACGAAACTTACTGATTCCCGCCGGTACTACCGACACACTGCGCATAAATGGCAGATACTTCATCAGATCCGTAATGCTTCGGCGAAGTTCTTCCCCGTCATTCACGCCCTTACAACACACAATCTGCCCGTTCATCTCCACATGTCCCTCATAGAATCTCTGCAGAAATTGCAGCTTTTCTCCTGCAAAACGATTATGAAGCATCATACACCGCAGCTCGGGGTTCGTTGTCTGTACGGAAATATTGATCGGGGCAAGCTGCATTCTAATAATCCGCTCCACATCCTTCTCGTTCATATTGGTCAGCGTAATATAATTGCCTTGTAAAAAGGACAGTCTCGAATCATCATCCTTAAAATACAGTGTCTCGCGCATTCCCGGCGGCATCTGGTCTATAAAGCAAAAGATGCACTTGTTACTGCAGGAACGATACTCACTCATCAGACCATTCTCGAACTCTATTCCCAGATCGTCTCCATACTCTTTCTCAATTTCCAGAAGCCACTCCTCACCGTTCGGTTTCCGCACAAGTACCTCGATATACTCGTCATGAATCAGATAACGGTAGTCGAACACATCCTCTATTTCCTTGTTATTGACAGCAAGAAGCACATCCCCCGGCATAATCTCCATCTCCTGGGCGATAGAACCAGGCATAACCTCTTTCACTACATGTTCTGTTCTCTTCAATGTCTGCTCCTTGTACAACTCCCATGCACATCAAGCCAAACGAATGCATCACATCCGCCTGACTCATTGCTCGCGGGAAGAATCGTATCACTAAAATATTCCATACATGTGCTCGTGTCCTGTAATTTAATACCATACGTTATTTTTATTAATTTCATCTATAGAATAGACACCGCACATTTCCATGGTATCCTGCAGTTCCCCGGCTATCTTCTCTACATATACCTGCACGCCCTTAGCGCCTGCACCGTAGACGGCTGGTACAAAGGGTCTTGCAATCAGCACGCCGTCTGCTCCCATGGCCAGTGCCTTAAACACATCCACGCCGGAACGGATACCCCCGTCCACAAGCACCTTCATGGATCCATCCACCGCACCCACGATGTCTTCCAACACCTCAGCCGTAGCCGGACACTGGTCTAATACCCGCCCGCCGTGATTGGACACAACAATGGCTGCCGCTCCGGCCTCCTTTGCTTTCATGGCGCCATTGATCGTCATAATACCCTTGATGATAAAAGGCAGACCCGCCTCCTTGATAATCCGACGCATCTCCTCCACCGATTTCGCCCCTGCCGGCGGCTGCATGTTCTTCAAAAAGGGCAGACCCGCCGCATCAATGTCCATCGCCACCGCATAAGCACCCGCTTCTTTTACAAGGGAAAGCTTCTCCTTAACGGTATCAAAATTCCATGGCTTGATGGTAGGAATACCGGCACCGCCCCTTTCCCTGATTGCCGCAGCCGCCGCTTTTACCACTTCGGGACTTGTACCATCTCCTGTAAAGGCTGCAATCCCCGCATCCGCACAGGCGGCCACCATCACGTCATTATAAGACATATCATTGTACTTATCGCCATAGTGAAGGTTCACTGCCCCCACCGGTCCGGCAAAAAAGGGATACTGAAAAGTCTTACCAAACAACTCTATGGAAGTGTCCACCTTCCTCTTTTCTGTCAAAGTATCCATATTGACCCGGATTTCCTGCCAGGCATCATAGTTACGGATGGCTACATCTCCCACCCCCTTTGCCCCAGGGCCTGGTATCTTGTTGCCGCAGGCCTTGCCGTTACACACCGCGCAGGCCTTACACACCTGCCCCATATAAGGTCTTGCTGCCTCTAATACTTCCTGATAATTCACTTTCTATCATTCCTTTCGCCGTCATGTTATTCCCGGAAATTTTCTTTATGTAACATATACTATTTTATCGCATATTTTATTTCTTTATATCGATTTCACTACTTTATAACCTGTTCCAGTTTCCGAAACGGTATCACCGGCGGCATCACCGACAGATGCGGCCCGATCTGCTTCTCCATCCATACCATATGATACCACTTTCCGAATTTATAGGCACACTCATGAAACTTTCCCACCATCTGATAGCCTTTTTTCTCATGAAACCGTACACTGTCCCTGGTCAAATATGCATCTTCCTTCTCCGGACAGGCAATGCAGGCCGCCGTATTGACGATGCCCTGCCTTCGTAAAATCCGCTCAAGTTCCTCATACAGTGCGCTGCCAATGCCTCTGCCTTTCTGATCCATACGCACATAGATGGACGTCTCCACCGACCAGTCATAAGCAGGCCTTACATGAAGGGGACCTGCATAGACATAACCCAGAATACCGCTCTCATCCTCTGCCGCCAGATACGGATACCTTTCCAGCGTATGTACGATCCGCCTCTCAAAAACCTCCACCGCAGGAACTTCATATTCAAAAGTAACAGCCGTTCTGATAATATAAGGCGCATAGATAGACAGAAGCTCCTTCGCATCTTTCGGCGTAACCGTTCGGATTGTGATATCCTTTCTTTCTGTATACAAACCTGTCTCCTGTTTCAAAACATTGACCCTCAATTCCGGTATCCAGTTCATTCTTTACCGATTAATTATACTTTTTCACCTGCCCAAACTTGGTTTCTATAGCAGTCTGCGATGCCGCATGATCAGTTCTTCCGCTCCCGGCGTCTTTCCCATCAGCCCATACAGATTGGAAAAGACCAGCGCGCCGATCTGTATCCTGGATCCGGCATAATCTGTCAGCACACGGCCTGCTCTGCGCATCATCTGTGCCATGACTGGCTGCAAAAAGGCTGTCACCCACAAAACATCCACTACCTCATCCAGTGAGTCACAGTACATTATCCTTTGGGAAAGTTCCGCATCTCCTCCGGCTAGCAGGATACAGTCTGCCAATACTTCCATATCATAAACTTCTTCATAACTGTCATCATCCATAATACCGTTCGCAAGCTGTATCATCTTACCTAACTGCCCTGCCAAAAGCAGACTGCTCATCTTAAATTCGCACGCCAAATCTATGGCCTCACCAAATAAACCACCGCACTTTACCAAATGGCTCAAGTCCAAATTCATCTTGTCCGATAGAAATCCCTCTCCATAACCTCCCGGCACAATAATCAAATCTTTCTGCCCATCGGCTCCCTGCCTGGAAAGCTGCACACGAATCATATCCCGTTTATCATTTCGTGAATCATTCACCATCTTCTGCCCATCCTGACTGACTGTATCTCTACTTTATTATATGGGAAAATGAACAAATCAGCAACCTGTCAAATTTTCCTATTCCATAAACAGTTTTACTGACTGACATCCACGAACCGTATTCTCCGGAATCTCCCGCTTTTAAATGTAATTGGGTTGATTGAAAAGCATAGATTTTCTGAATGTTAAGAATATTTGATTTGACATACTGTTTTTATCTAGAAATTGTTATGCTTTGTAATGTATTATAGAAGGAATATACATGGTTGTCAAGACAACTTTGTCATAATTCCCTTTTTGAGCAGAAGATTCCACGCACATGCATAAAACTTCTACATCGCTGCATACTAAGAGCATCAAACCACATCAAAGCGGAGATATTATGTCAACTAATAGTGCAACCATTTATCTGAAAGCCGAACAAAATGTAGAACTGCAGTCCCCGGAAGTATATGTGAAAGATATCGGAAAGCTTACCTGCTCCGATGCCCATATTCTCGCCAAAGTCAAAGCAATCAAACTGCTTCACTTCAAAAAGGACGGGCAGAAACGGCAGGTCATCAGCATCCTTAAGGTAATCGAAGAAATAGAAAAGGTCTGTCCTGGTGCCAGTGTGGAAAGTATCGGTGAAGCGGATGTGCTGGTAGAATACATTAATGTGAATAAGCATAAAGGTTTTATCCAATGGATCAAACTGGCTTTTGTAGCCTGTGTCAGTTTCTTTGGCACTGCCTTTACGATCATGGCTTTTCACAATGATATTGGTATCAACGACGTCTTTACCAAGGTTTATGAAATGGTGATGGGGCGTCCCGGAGACGGTTACGGCATTCTGGAATTATCCTACTCGGCCGGCCTTGCCGTGGGTATCATCGTATTCTTTAATCATATCGGCGGCAGAAGGATCACCAAGGATCCGACCCCCATCGAGGTAGAGATGCGGGTCTACGAGCAAGATGTGAATAAAGCCCTGATCGAAACGGCAGAAAGGGAAGGTAAGACAATCGATGTTTCTTAGACAGATACTTCTCTGCGTCATCGGCGTCAGTGCCGGCCTGATCGTATCCGCCGGTGTGTTTACGGTCCTGATCTCCGTCGGGCTGATTCCGCGCTTCGCCGGTAAAATGCATGTCGCACGCAAAATCTTTGCACTGGAGGAAATGGTCGTATTTGGTACTCTGGCAGGCGGATTTTGCAGTATTTTCAGCGACTGGAGCATGATGGGAGAATTCGTGAGGACAAGGCAGCTATTCGGCGCCGGAACAACCGATGGCACCTGGGATATGATCGGTACCGTATTTATGATCTTTTTTGGACTGTTTGCAGGTATCTTTGTGGGATGCCTTGCGCTCGCCATTGCAGAGATGCTTAATACCATACCCGTCTTTGCAAGGAGAATCGGATTCCGCCACGGGCTTGGTATCGCTATCCTCGCCGTAGCGCTTGGAAAACTTGCCGGAAGTCTTATTTATTTCACGCAGCGCGTATTTTTGTATGGAAAATAGTGTGAGAAGATGAAAGAGAGGAGCCTATAAAATGACAGACACACAGAACCAGAAACCACAGACAATGCAGCAAAAAAAGGAAGCCGCCTACAGACAGCATGTGGAGCAGACTACCCCTAAGTACTGTATGCCGCTTCGCATGTGCAAGGCCTTTCTCATCGGCGGACTCATCTGCCTGATCGGACAGATGATCCTTAACTATGCAGGCAATTCCCTGGGGCTTGACAAGGAAACCGCCGGTTCCTGGTGTTCCATGCTTTTGGTACTCATCAGCGTAATTCTCACCGGTCTCAATCTATATCCCAGGCTGGTGGAATGGGGCGGTGCGGGAGCGCTTGTGCCAATCACAGGTTTTGCCAACTCCATCGCCTCTGCAGCGATCGAATACCAGAAAGAAGGACAGGTCTTTGGTATTGGCTGCAAAATCTTTACCATAGCCGGTCCCGTCATTCTCTACGGTATTTTTACCAGTTGGTGCCTGGGATTCCTTTACTGGATCGGACATCTTCTGGGCATCGTGTAACACGTTTGAAAACATTTCACTTATGGAATGATCCGATACTCCAGCATTTCGTACAGAAGCTTCGTGCCCTCCATGATCTCCGGGGGCAGAAGCGCCCTGGCCACCAGCTTTAGATCATCGCTGTCCGCATCGATTCTCTTAAGATTCGCATAGTCCCCTTCTATACTGACTACCTGATACTCAAATGTATTCATCCCGCGCACCATACCTTTCCTATTTTAACCATCTATGACTATATTCCGGTTCTGTTCTGATTTCGTTTTCAGTCCTGTTCCGATTTTAGTCTAACACACCTCCTCCCGCAAATGCAACAAAATCCTCTTCTCCATACGACTCACCTGCACCTGGCTGATTCCCAGGAATTTAGCCACTTCCACCTGTGTCTTATCCTGAAAATAGCGCATGTCGATCAGTTGTCTCTCGGTATCTCCCAGCTTTCCTAACAACTCTTCCAAAAGCATATGGTTTAAGATTTTCTCTTTCTCCACATCTTCGCAGGCCCCGTTCCCGTTCAGTGTGTTTAGCCCGGCGGCACATCCAACCCCTGCATTGCCGCCCACCACCTGGTCAACCAGATAAATCTCATTCCCATCAGACTGGTAGACCGACTTATAGATGGATTCCACCTCCACGTTGGCATCTAACGCCATCACAATATCCTCCACACTTAAGGCCGTCTCCTCAGACAGTTCCTGCAGGGTTGCATCCCTGCCGTATGCCTGGGAAAGCCGCTGTGCCGCCTGCTTGACCTTCCAGCCGTTCTCTTTTAGGGTCCGGCTGACCTTGACCATCCCGTCATCCCTGAGAAACCGCTTGATCTCTCCTTGTATCATGGGTACCGCATAAGTGGAAAAGCGAACGTCAAAATGCAGGTCAAACTTATCGATCGCCTTCATCAGCCCGATACACCCAATCTGAAACAGATCTTCCGCATCATATCCTCTCCCAATAAAACGCTTCACAATATGGCGGACCAGTCCCAGATTTTCCTCTATCAGTTTCTCTCTTGCCTCTTTATCTCCTGCCTGTGATCGTTCGATTAATACGGCAGTCTCTTCCATGGGCTACTCCTCACTGTCGATCCAGGATCCCAGGCCAATCTTCTTGCACATGCGCACCACGGTGCCCTGCCCCGGTTCCGACTGCACTTCCAGATCATCCATAAAAGCTTCCATGAAAGCAAATCCCATCCCAGACCGCTCCAGTTCCGGCCTGGTCGTAAACAGGGGTTCCATGGCCCTTGGAATATCCTCGATACCTACACCCCGGTCTATAATTTCTACCTCCAGCACATCCTTTTTCAGTTCGCAGTTCATATAAATACGGTCTGTGACATTTCCCTTGTTTTCATATCCATGGATGATCGCATTTGTCACGGCCTCAGAAACAGCGGTCTTGACATCGGACACTTCCTCAAGTGTCGGGTTTAAAGGGGTGATAAACGCCGATACCGCCATCCGTGCAAAAGACTCATTGTCCGACACTGCCGCAAATTCCAGATGTATCTCATTCGTAATCTGTCTGTAATCCTTTTGTTCTAAAATTTCTATCATGGTTTTACCTGCTCCTTTCTGTCATACCGCCTCCATGTATCAGAATTTCCTAATGTTCTGTAATCTCTACAATATTCTCCACGCCCGCAAGAAGCAATATCCTCCGGATCCTGCTGCCGGTATGGACGGCATACACCTTACCGCCAAAACAGGATATCTTCTTGTACCGGCCTACAATAATCCCAATGCCCGAACTATCCATAAAGGTTGTCCGCTCAAAATCAAATACCACATTTTTAATATTTTGTGAAATAATATATTTGTCTGCCCTTGAACTTATGTTGACTGATTTATGGTGATCTATTTCAGTCGGCATTCTTATCATTAGGTAATCATCGATGATCCTAAAATCCTCTTCCATATTATGTAAACTCCTTTCCGCACTCTGTATACTGAGCCGCATTCTCCTTAAATGATATAAAAAAGAACGTAATGTGATATTATCCATTACGTTCTCTTTCGTGTCTTTCTCTGTTTTTATCTTACGGCCCTGCCGCAAATCCTATACGGCCCGTGCCTGACTAATCCTGTGCTTCACTCTCCATCTCTTCTAAGAAAGCCTCCGATTTGCTGGCCTTCTCTGTTCCCGGGAAAAGTTCAATGATCTGACGGTAAGTATCCCCCGCCTTTTCCACTTCCCCTATGCGGTAATAGGCATTTGCAAGATTATAAAGCGCCTCACCGTTGGCGGCATCATACCGAAAAGCCTTTTCCAGATTCGGGATCGCATCCTCATAATTTTCCTGTCTGTATGCCTCATAACCATCATCATAATAGGACTTCGCAAGATCCGGCCCGACTAACGCCAACAGTGTATTGTATAGGTTCTCAAAAGCTTCCGAATTATCACTCCCGCTCCCGGCGTCCTGCGTCTCGATTTCCTCCAGATAGTCTGCCACAACCGTGACTTCTTCCGGGTTCGTCAGATAAGCTCCCGCTGCTTTCATCAGGCTGTCTACGGATTGCAGGGTACCGTCCGTTCCCAGATACGCCGACAGATCCTGCTCCAAATTGCTTTTCTCCTCTGTCAGCACACCAAGCTGCTGCTGCAGTTCATCTATCGTAGCCGTCTTCGCATCCAACTGTTCGCTGACTTTGCGCAGTTCCTCATCGATATTCGCCTTAGCTGACTGTATCCTGGCCGGCAGAATCAGGAAAAAGGCAATGGCAATACCAATCGCAAGACCGATTCCCAGATTAAGCAGCGATGTGACACCCTTGCCCTCTTTCATGTTGACGGGCTGTATGATCGTCTCGTTCCCGCTCTGGTATTTGACAATTTCCTCCGACTTTTTCTGCTTCTTAGAGGTGTTCTTGACGCCTTCTTCCGGCATCAGCATCTCATCCACTTCTTTCAGATAACGAAGTGTTGCGGTATTGTTCGTATCAATTTCCAGACACTTGGTCAGCTCTCTCTTCGCCCTCTCCCACTCTTCACTGTTGATATAAAGAAGGGCCAGAAGCTGATGAGCCCTGATAAACTTCGGGTTTAGAGAAAGTACCTTCTTAAGCTGGATCACCGCCAGATCCAGACTGTCCTGATTGCAGTACGTGAGTGCCTGGTTGTATTTCTTGATCGTCTGATTGATCGTATCCAGCCGGTTCTGATTGGTCTGGATCATACCTATATAATCATCTGCAATATTCTTCTTGGGGCGCAGGTTCTTGCTGATGACCCACTCGCTTAAGGCCGCAACCACTTCACCCGTCTCAAAATATACCAGCCCCAAAAGATTGCGGGCCTCCACATTATTCTTGTCAAATTTTAAACTCTGTCTCAAACTTGTAATAGCACCTGTCAGATCTCTGACACTTGCCCTCTCTAACCCGTCATTATAGAAACGGTTCGAGATATATATGATCCTTTTATAAAGGGCTACATCGGCACCACAGTTCGTACAAAAATTGTGTTCTGACAAAGTACATCCACACCGATAACAGATCATCTATGCCAATCCCCTATTCTTCTTCCACTTTCTTAGCATCCTTGACTATTTTCACCATCAGATCTGCCATATCCGTCAGATCCTGATTATAGATTGCTTCCTCTGCATCCTCAACTTCCAGGCTGGGATGAAACTTCTTTAACTCTTCTTCAAAATTAATCATGCCCGGGTCTCCTTATAAAGGCCTTTATTTCGCCCACCAAATATAATGAACCGACAATATACACCCTATCCTTGCCATCCCTGTGCGATACCATCCGGGTAAATGCTTCCTCTGGCGTATCGTAAGTCCTGACCGTGACCCTTGTATACTGTCTGAAAGAATCTTCCAAAATATGAAGCGGCAGTGCGCGTTCCTCCGAAAGAGCCGCCAGACCGATCTCGTCAAATAACCCCGATCCGGCAATCGCCTGCGCTTCTTCCCTATACTGTTTGTCCTTTACAACGGAAAAGAGTATTTTCCGCTTTCCCTTGCAGGGATGTGCTCTCACTGTCTCCAAAAAGGCCTTTATGCCATCTATATTATGGGCACCGTCCAGGTACACCCCCGGAATAATTTCCTCCATCCTGCCCTCCCAGAAGGTCTCCTGAATCCCCTTCCTGAGAACTTCTTTCGTAATGCGTGCATCTGCAAGCATGCCTAATGCCGTTGCCGCCAACGACGCGTTTTCTATCTGATAGAGTGCAGATGTGGACACAGTAAAACCAATATAATCATAATAGTTTAAATGAAGAGAAAAATCAATTGTTTTATCCAGAATCTTTATTTCTTTTATCGCAGTTTTCTCTACGGGAACGGTTTCTGCTCCGAGATTCGCAGCATATTCCTCGATCACCCGGGCCACATCCGGCTGTTTGACAGGATATACCACATGCACCCCCGAGCGCAGAATCCCGGCTTTCTCCCCTGCGATTTGGGCCAGGGTATCTCCCAGATATTCCATATGATCATAACCAATGGAAGTCAATATACAAAGTTCCTTACTCCTGACAACATTGGTCGCATCTAACCGTCCTCCAAGACCCGTCTCTAAAACCACATATTCTACCCCATTTTTATCAAAAAGTACCATCGCCATAAAAAACAGGAACTCAAAAAAGGTGGGATGATAGGAAATCCTGCGAAGCTCTTCCGGCAGATGGTCGAGATGATTCCTGACGATATAAAAAGCCTCCAAAAAGGCCTCTTGTGTCACCATTTCCCCATTGATCACAAACCGTTCCCGCATCGATACAAGATGCGGTGAAGTAAACATGCCGCAGGAAATGCCTGCTCTGTTTAAAACGGTCGACAAATAGGCACAAACGGAACCTTTTCCATTTGTGCCTGCCACATGTAGTATCTTACAGTTCTTCCCCGGATCTCCAAGATGCTCCAGAAATCTTCCGGTATTTTCCATACTGTTTTTCGTTGTAAATTTCGGGGTGGCGCTGATATACTCCAGCGCCGCCCCGTATGAGTCCGTTCTTACCGTCATTCTCCTGTTACTCCCGCCGCTAATTATGGATGATCACCGAGCCTTCGATGACCCCCTTATCCGCGGTATATTTCATAAAACAGGTATTTCTGTTCATGACCATCTGTTCCGCATTGATGCTGATGACCACATTCCGGTAGAGATTGCCGTCCACTTTAATATAGGATTCCCTGCCTGCTTCCATGGTCTCCTCAAGTTCTTCCCGTTCTCTGCCTATCTTATCAAGATCCGCAAAGTATTGATCCTTTAAGCTGTTCCATTCGGAAAGCTTGACCTCTGTAGACCTTCCCGTATTGGCTCCCAGCCTTCTTTTCTCCCGCAGCGCCTCCGTCATGGTCTCCACCAGCTTGGAAAGTTTCGCCTTGGTCTCCGATTCCCTGCGCCTGATCTCGATCAACGTATCAAAAGCTTCCGGCTGATAACCGCAATGCAGTACTGTCTTGACTTCCACATCATTACCGGCTGTCATGGCCTCTATACTCTTAAGCGCATGTATCTGTCCACCAATGATAGCGCCTTTCTTTCCGTTGGTGATCACCTTGTCCTTGGCTGATACTTTGGCATTTAAGATAACATTGGACTGTACAATACCGCCTGCCTCCACCGTAGTATTTTCTATAAATTCCGCAAATACATTGCCTCTGGCAGATATTTTGCCGCCTCCTTGTATACCACGGGATAAAAGTACATCTCCGCCTGCAAAGAGTGAAGCACCACCTGTCGTGCCATGTATCTCAATATTACGTCCGGCACGGATCGTGACACCCCCTTCTACATTACCGTTGATGATGACATCGCCAAAAAACTCTATCTTACCAATAATCGCATCCACATCGCCAATAATCTCATGGACATTCTGAATATCTATCTTGCCGTCTTTGACTTCTATTTTGCCGTCATTCACCGCATAATATACACCATTTTCCCTGGTGATACCCTTACCGCGCATGGGCGGTAGATCTCTGGCCGGCGTAGCCTTTAGTCCAACACCGCGAACCGTATAACCATCCTCACCCGGTACCGCATAATGATAGACTGCCACTTTATCGCCCTTATGCACGTTCTGTAAGGCGCTCATACTGGAATAGTCCACTGTCCCGTCTTCCCGGATCACAGGCCCCATATGCTCTTCCGGTGAAAAAAGATATTCAAAATAACCATCCACGCCCGGTCTGGCATCCTGTCCCCTTGCAACCAGAATCTCTCTGTCATATACCTTCTTCTTAATCATTGCTGAAAGATTGGAACTATGATATCCCTTGATAACACCATGCTGTTCCAGATAACTTTCCAAATCACGTTTCGTATACTCCTGTCCTTTTGCCGGAGGCATCAGGTAGAGCCACGCCGTCATATCATCATCTTCCACGCGCAAATAAGTACCTTCTGCCAGATTTGTCTCTATAACAGGCTTGCTCTCTTCTTCCGTCAGTTCCGGAACCTTTTCCTGCACAGACTCGCCTGCTTTCTGTGCCGGTGCTGACGCCTGTGCCGGCGTTTGCGAAAGTCCTTTCGCTCTCGCCATCGCTGCTTTGAGTTTTTCCAACTGCTCCGCTGAAAGATTTGCTGCGGCCACGTGACTCACCTCCCTTTCTTTATAATATTTGCGTCACTTCTTTTCATTTTAAAAGTTTTTACAAACTTACCCTTATATATTACTCTACACCAAAACGCTACACTTTTCCAGTCCTTAAAGAAAATTCCTTTGGAATTATCTTTAAGGACTGGATATATCCGTCCAGGCGTCTTCCCCCTCTACTGTCCAAGCTGCGTAAGGCGTTCTTCCACCTGCGCTTTCATCTGGGTGTATTTCTCGAGTTTTGCGCGCTCCTCGGCCACCTTCTGTTCCGGTGCCTTGGACATGAACTTCTCATTGCCAAGCATTCCTCTGACTCTGGCAAGTTCGCCCTCCAGGCGCTTTAGTTCCTTCTTAAGGCGTTCAATCTCCTGGGCGATATCTACCAGCTCCTCAAAGGGAATATAGACAGTGGCATTGGGGATCACCACGGATACGGCGCTGTCGTCAATGCCGCTCTTATCTGCCTGGACAGTCACTTCGGAAGCCGCCGCCAGTGCGGTAAAGAACTGTCTACCCTCCGTAAAGATCTGCCGTACCTCTTCTTTATCGCTGACTACATATACCGCCGCTTTCCTGCCCGGCGCCACATTCATCTGTGTTCTCACATTGCGGATCCCGCGTACAGCCTCCTTCATCAGTTCGATGGCCGTCTCCTGTGTGGTAAACTGCCTGTCGTCACGAAATACCGGCCACCTGGAAATCATGACAGACTCCTGTGCACTCTGCAGGGTGCAGAAAATCTCCTCTGTGATAAACGGCATATACGGATGCAAAAGTTTGAGTGCATCGATCAGCACATTCTGCAGCGTCCAAAGCGCCGCTTTCTTGCCCGCTTCCTCACCAGCCTGGGTGCTGTACAGCCTGGGTTTTACCATCTCGATATACCAGTCGCAGAACTCATCCCAGATAAAGTCATAGACTTTCTGTACGGCAATCCCCAGTTCAAAACTGTCCATATTGTCCGTTACTTCTTTCACAAGCGTATTCAGTTTCGAAAGAATCCATTGATCCACCGGATACAGACTGCCTTTGATTTCCTCATAAGATACCTCCCAGCCGCGCTTACCGGTCTTTTCCTCCTCCTGATCCATATTCATCATAATGAAACGGGAAGCGTTCCATACCTTGTTGGCAAAATTACGGCTGGCTTCCACTCTTTCATAGTAGAAACGCATATCGTTACCGGGTGCGTTTCCTGTGATCAGCGTCAGCCGCAGTGCGTCAGCGCCGTACTGATCGATGATCTCCAGCGGATCGATACCGTTCCCCAGCGATTTACTCATCTTACGGCCCTGGGAATCTCTCACCAGTCCATGGAACAGCACCGTCTTAAAAGGTTTCTCTCCCATCTGTTCATATCCTGAGAAGATCATACGGATTACCCAGAAGAAAATAATATCGTAACCTGTCACCAGCACATCTGTGGGATAGAAATAATCCAAATCTTCCGTATGCTCGGGCCATCCCAGTGTGGAGAAAGGCCATAAGGCGGAAGAAAACCATGTATCCAGTGTATCCGGATCCTGGGTAAAATGTGTCCCTCCGCACTTCGGGCACACCTGCGGCTCTTTGGGCGCCACCACAACCTCACCGCACTGATCACAATAATAAGCCGGAATCCTGTGGCCCCACCAGAGCTGACGGCTGATACACCAGTCGCGGATATTATCTGTCCAGTTATAATAGATTTTCTCCATACGCTCCGGAATCAGCTTGATTTCCCCATTCTTCACTGCCTCCACCGCGGGCTTGATCAGTTCATCCATTTTGACAAACCACTGCTTCTTAATGAGGGGTTCGACCGTCGTCTTACAGCGGTCATGCGTTCCTACATTATGAGTATAATCCTCGATGCGTACCAGAAGACCTTCCTGTTCCAGTTCTTCCACGATCTTCTTTCTTGCCTCATAACGGTCCATTCCCTCATACTTGCCGCCGTTTGCATTGATGGTTGCGTCATCATTCATAATATTCACTTCCGGCAGATTATGACGCTTGCCTACCTCAAAATCATTCGGATCGTGTGCCGGCGTGATCTTAACGACACCGGTACCAAATTCCATATCCACATACTCATCCTCTACCACCGGAATCGCCTTATTGACGATCGGCAGCCAGACCTGTCTTCCTTTTAAATAGGTATATCTATCATCATTCGGGTTCACCGCTACGGCAGTATCGCCAAGCATAGTCTCCGGACGTGTGGTCGCAAACTCCAGAAACTCTGTCTTACTGGGCTGCCCGTTCTCATCCACAAGCGGATACTTGATATGCCAGAAATGTCCTGCCTGCTCCTCATATAACACCTCCGCATCGGATATGGATGTATTACACACCGGACACCAGTTGATGATACGGCTTCCTTTATAGATCCAGCCTTTTTCGTGCATCTTACAGAATACTTCCGTGACCGCCTTATTGCAGCCCTCATCCATGGTAAAACGCTCCCTGTCCCAGTCACAAGAAGACCCCAGCTTCTTAAGCTGTGATACGATTCTGCCGCCATACTCCTTTTTCCAGTCCCAGGCCCGCTCCAAAAATCCCTCACGGCCAAGGTCATTCTTATCAATGCCTTCTTCTTTCAGTTTCTCAATGATTTTTACTTCCGTGGCGATGGATGCGTGATCCGTCCCCGGCTGCCAGAGCGCGTTATATCCCTGCATCCTCTTATAACGGATCAGAATATCCTGCATGGTATTGTCCAGGGCATGTCCCATATGAAGCTGTCCCGTAATATTCGGCGGGGGAATGACGATCGTAAAGGGAGTCTTCGTCTTATCCACCTCGGCGTGGAAATATTTGTTGTCCAGCCATTTCTGATACAGTCTCTCTTCTATGCCCTTAGGGTCATAGGTCTTTGCCAGTTCTCTGCTCATGTTTTTCCTCCTGTTTCTTCCTAATTATTATCCCTAACTGTTTTACTCTGCTGCAATTTCCTGTCACACAAAAAAAAGCCCCTGCCAGTTTCCTGGCAAAGGGCGCTGTTGCGCGGTACCACCTTCATTTATCACTCACGAATCCCGGCCGGCTGACGGCACATTTCACCATAGGCAAACCTTCCTGTGCTTCTTCCCGCCAATAGCAGCCTGAATTCTATCCGGTAACGGGGATAAAACGTGTACGCCTACTATCATCCTTGTCTACGCAGATATTTCAGCGCACCGGCTTAAGAGCCACCTTCCACAATTCCTCTCCGAAGAAATCTTTCAGCTTCCGATTTCTCTCTCTGGCGGCGGAGATTGTGTACTCCTCTCTGTCATCGCCTTTCTATGTCTTACGATTTGTAACTGCCTGTCTCTACTGCAATTATTAATACTATAGACAATGAATGCGGTTTTGTCAATTGTATTTTTATTGCCGGAATTTACACGTTCATTTGAAGGGCTGCCTGAACAGACAGGATATTCATATCGCACACAAAATTTTAAGCTTCTATACTCCCGGCACAGAACATTTTATATACACAATTGCCCAGACGATCACTTCCGGCAACACATACCGCACATATTTGCCCTTTTCATCCGTCAGATACTCGTAAGGCAGGCTGCGGCTTTCCCCGTCAGGCAGATCCGGGCTTGCGTAATAAATCCCTTCTATCTCGCCGTCCACCGCCACGGTGCAGACGATATCTTTCTGTGCCGCCGGCATTTCCTTACCCTGATTCCAATAATCCTCCTGACAGCCGCACAGATTAATGTAAGAAAGCAGTTTGTACTTTTCGCTCTCCCTGACGGTCAGCCACAGTTTCCCGCTCTCTGCGTAAGCACTCCAGTTCTCTGCACCGCACCGGTATTCGTAATTATCCCATCCCATGTGTGTCATGGTCACGTCCACAAGTTCCGGATCGTAGAACAGATGCAGGTAGCGCACCATAAAATCATAATACCGTCGCATCCCTTTTGCCGTCTCTTCATCCATCACACTGTAATCCCCATAATATCCCTGTGTAAGGACACCGTTCTTTTCTCCAAGTAAAAGGTGATACGCCCCGTTGGAAACGATGGCCGCCGTCAGAATCCGTGCGCAATATGCCGCCCGCTCAGAGGACTCCTTTCGAAAAGGTTCCAGATACGCCGCCAGGATGACCGGTTTTTGATTCTGTACCAGCCGCTTCGCTTCCAGAATCAACTGCTTTATATGATGATAGCGCTCATAGGGCGGCCATACCTCGATATAGACTGCCCTCACTTTATGTTGTGCCGTCTCGGCCACCGGCCAGTTTCCTACGTTATTAAAGATCAGATAAGGTTCCTTTCCCGTTTTCGCAAGTTCTTCGTATGTCTCGTCAATCAGACTGCCAAATCCTTCCTGCAGACTTACCCTGGTATACGCCCCCTCCAGTCCGGAAAAAGCCGTCTTAGGAAATCCGTAAGTATCCATATGAATCCCTGCAAACCCCATTTTTTTCATGGCCTCGCGGTATTGTCCGGTCAGATGCCTCCTCCAGGGCGAACCTTTCTGTATGTTCATAATATAGAACGTATCGAGAAACCGGAACACTTCCCGGTTGGCATTATACAATGCCAGGTCTTTGTGCCGTTCATAGAATTCCTTCGATGCGGCATAGACAGCACCGTAGGCGATGGCTTTCATCCCATAACGATCCGCCTGTGCGATTTTCTCCCGAACCGTGTCCAGATGGATGGACTTTCCCATCATATCCACATAGTCTTCCCTCTCCGACACAAGACTGTCGTGCCGGTACGACCAATCATAAAACTGTACCATATTAATGTGGTATTTCCGAAGCTGTTCCATTGCTCCGTTATTCTTATCTTTCTTAGTAAAATCACTGACAAACCCATACCGCAGGGATTTCTCCGGTTCTTTACACACATCAAAGGCCGTCTCCAGCACAAGTTCATCATCCGCACCGTATAAAACAACCCGCACCCCGAAGCCGGCAAACTCTGCGTCATACCGCCCGATACTGATCCTTGTCTCACACTCTGAACATCCTGCTTCCACTGTGCGCACTTCCCGCTCCAGACAATATACATGAACCACCGCCCGGTCATACCGCCTCTGTTTTTCAACATCCGTCTGTTCCAGACAAAGCCATACCTCCTCGTTTGTTACATACTGCGCCTTCAACGGATACAAATCCATACCAATAACCATACCTTTCTCTCACGATTCTCCACTAACTGCCATACATCTGCTCAAATCAACGTCAACCTTTCAGCGCCCCGTCCGTCAGCCCGCGCATCAGATTTTTCTGGAAGATCAGAAACACGATCACCACAGGCACGATAGCGATAACGGCCGTTGCCGCCATGATGTTCCACTTTGCCCCTGCAAACTGTTGGAAATAAATTGACAGCGCCTGCGGTACATTATGCTTCTCACGATCCTGCAGAAAGAAAGCCGCCTGGGCATAGTTATTCCATATGCCAAAACCATTGAGGATTACCACGGCCGATACCGAAGGTTTGAGCAGCGGCAGAATGATCTTCCAAAATACCTGCATGTGGCTGCACCCGTCAATGACAGCAGCCTCCTCCAGTTCCATGGGCAGCGCCCTGATAAATCCGGTAAATACAAAAACGGCCTGGGGAATTGCCAGTGTGGCACATACACACGCCATCCCCCACAGGGTGTTGACGGCATGAAGCCGGATCATCAGCCCGTAGAGCGGAACCGTATTGATAATGCCCGGCACCATCATACAGCTCAAGAATATCATGTAGACCATCCGGTTGAATCTGTTCTCACAGCGCGCGATTGCATATCCCGCCATGGCACCCAAAACCACGATTATCAAAAGTGCTCCTGCCGTGATGATTCCGGAATTCAGCATCGCATGTCCGATCTGCGACTGTTTCCATCCGTCCAGGAAATTGGGAAAATAAAAATCCGGTACAAACATATTCCCTTCATAAAAATTACGTTGGGGCGTATTTAATGCTAAGATCAGCAGTATCCCAAAAGGCGTCAGGCACAGCATACTGATCAGGACGATAACGAGATAACGCAGCCCGCAGAGTATTTTTCTCACCTCAATCTTCCTCCTTCTTTCTCATCAGCCACGAAGACGCCGCCACGGGCACTAATACGATCAGGAACAGGATGATCGCCACGGCAACAGAATATCCTGTCTTACTGCCATAGCACATCCGCATAATATAAATACTCAATGTCTCCGTCTGGTATCCCGGGCCGCCTCCCGTAAGGGACATCACAATATCAAACACGGACAGGGAGCCTATAATATTGGTGATCACGTTAATCCTGATGGACGGCCCAAGCAGTGGTATCGTCACATACAGGAAACTGTCGATCCAGCGCGCGCCGTCTATGGTTGCCGCCTCATACAGTTCCTTGGAGATTCCCTGCAGTCCTGCCAGATAAACCACCATTGTCATGCCGGCATACTGCCATACATTGACCAGTATGATCACCAGAAGGGCACTCCTGTAACTTCCCATCCAGTTACCAAACCATTCCGGATGCCCCAGTCCTTCAAAAAAGTAATAGAGAAACCCTCTCCCCGGCTGCAGTAAAAAGTACCATATGTATCCCATGATCAGAGGGCTGATGATCGCCGGCATATAGATGCATATGCGAGCGATGGATTTCCCTTTAAAATCCGAATTCATCAACAGAGCATACAGCAGCCCCACTATATTTAAAAGTGGGGCACTGCCGAGCGTAAACAGCACGGTTGTCTTAATATCCGACAATGCTCTTTGATCATGAAAAAAATCAATAAAGTTCTGCAATCCGACAAAATGTGCGGCTTTAATCCCGTCCCAGTCTGTGAAGCAAAGCCCGATCCCTTTCATAAGCGGATAGATAAAAAACACCGCATACAACACAAAGGCCGGAACTGCCATAAATTGATGTAACCCTGTCTTTCGGCTTTTCATGTCCTATTCCTTTCCGAATCACGCACTTTTCCAAAGCTTCCTATTCTCCGGTTCCGGCATCTCCAATCCCATCGTTCCACGCATCCGCATAAGCTTGGGCAAACTGCTCAGGTGTATACTGTCCCGCAAACAGTCCCTGCAGCATCCTGCCCGCGTCATCTCCCGAAAACCCGGCAGGTTTCTCATTGGTGTATCCGATATTGACTGCATTATCCAAAGCAGCGGATACTTCGTCCGCAACAGCCTCCGGCGCCCAATTGGCAGTCACATCCTGAAAGGCACTGGGTGCTTTGGCCACTTCACAGTACTTCCTTTGATTCTCCGGCAGGAACAGGAAATTCATAAACTCGATGCATTCTTCTTTGTGTTCCGTGGTCGCAGAGATTGCATAACCTGAATCCTCCGCGCTCAGTACGACCGGTGAGGAACCCGGCATATATGCCGGATAAGGGGCAAATCCAATCTTGTCCGCCATCTCCGGGGAAGCCTCCAGCACACTGGAAATCGCCCACATGCCATTACTGAACATCGCCGTCTTACCACTGACAAAATCCTGCACACAATTATCATTGGTGGCTGTCAGGACATCTTCATTGATCAGTCCTTTCTCCTGCAATTCCTTCATACATCCGGCAAACACAGCCATCGGCCCGTCGCTGTCCGCGAATTTCAATTCTGCCTGCCGATTCTCTAACATCGCCTTCTTTGCCTCGATCGTTCCCAGTTCCGATTTCACATAGCCATGCGGGATAAACTCGATCAAATGGCCCAGATGCCACGCCTCACTTCCGAAGATAAACCACGGAACCACATCCGGCTTCTCGTTCTTGATCTTTGTAAGCATTGCCTCAAATTCGTCCCACTGGTCTGGAAATTCCTCAATCCCCAACTCACCAAACATCTCTTTGTTATAGAAAAATCCTGCCATCGTCATGTTGGTGCACACCCGGTATGTCTTGCCGGTCTTGACATCCGTACACGCCGCTTTCATATCCGGAGACATACGATCCCACCACTCGCTCTGGTCGGAGATATCCATATATTTCCCCTCATCCACAAATCCCTGTTCGTATGTGGTCATGATATCCGGCACTTCGCCCGATGCAAACTTGACCTTGATAATATTGCTGGCATCCTTCTGATACTCCTGCTCCACTGTGATACGATCCTGCGACTTATTAAAGTCATCGATGATCTCATTCATCACATCGATCGTCTCTATCTTACCCGTGAACAGTTTGATATTGACTTTCTCCCCGTTATCTGCCTTCGCTGCGGTATCCTGTTTGTCCTGCTCTCCTGCAGCATCCTGCGCCTGTGTACCTGCGTTATCCTGCGCAGGCTGCTCTGCCGCATTGCCGCAGCCTGTCAAAACACCCGCCAAAAGAACCGCTGAGAGAACCAACGCCGTTACCTTTTTCATCTTCATTCTCACATCTCCTCCTTCATTTTTGTATGTTATCCTGGACAGGACTCTTTTCACATTTTTGCACATATCCGCTCAGGCGTCTCATCTACAAAACATTCTGCAAATCATCCTGTACTGTGTCCTCATCTTAGCACCTATTTTCTTTGTATAAAATACCATATATTTTGGATTATAGTTCCAGTTTTTTGTATATATCATCTAATACTTGCTATTTCTTTCTGTCTGCTCGATAATGGACACAGGAGGAAAGCTATATGAAAAGATTTGTCCATCCCACCTTTACGGCCAAGCTCGTCACCATGATCTGCCTGTTCCATATCCTGTCCATTTCTGCCGTTTCTTACCTGAATTATCAGAGATATTCCAGACAAGTAACAGAGCAGACCATTGAACAGACCCAGCAGATCATCGAACAGACCGGTTCCAACATTAACATTTATCTCAATGAGTTAAACCGCCTGACGCTGGCCCCCTACTATAATGATGATGTCTTAGAAAGCCTGGAACTGTCCCCCGTCTCTGCCGAGGAGCAGCTAAACGTCAGCCGTACGATCGGGGATTTTCTCGCTTCTGTCATGACCCTTCCCCGGGATGAAATCCTGCGGGTCTATATCATGAATGACAAAAATATCTATTCCTATACACGGACACCTTACGAGATGGCGGACTTTACTTCCTATCAGGAAAGCAGTTGGTACAAGCAGGCTGCCTTACAGACCAAACCAATCTATATACCGCCCCATCTCGAGAAAGCCTTCGGCAGTAAGAAAACACCTGTTTTTTCCATCGTCAGGCCAATCAGGAGTAAGAAAGATAATGACGTGCTGCTGGGAGTCATCAAAGTAGACGCGGACTATTCCGGCATCCGCAAGATCTGTGACCGGGTCGAACTGAAAAAGGGCGGCGCCCTTATCATCCTGAACGATGAAAACCAGATCATCTATCAGACAAGCGAACAGTTCAGTCCCGATTTTTTATCCTTTTTCAGCCCTTTAGGAACAACAACGAAAGATCGTTTTTTTACAGGTCCTGACGGCAGGCAGTATATCTGGAATCATTACGCCATTGCCTCCTCGGGACTCAAGATCATTGCCCTGAATTCCTACAGTGAACTGATGGAACCCATGAAAGAAAATATGCGAAAGACCATACTGTTAACCCTGGCATGTATTATGGCATCCATCACTGTTTTTACTCTTTTTATTCGGAAATTCCTGGCACCGCTCAACACGATCATCCAACTCATGAAAAAGGTGGAAGGAGGAAATCTTAATGTGCAGGCACCTGTCCGGAGCAAAGACGAAATCGGCTACCTGACTCTATCCTTCAACCGGATGGTCGATCACCTGAAAGAGTTTGTCCACAGGAATACGCAGCTTGTCAAGCAAATTTACGAGACGAACTATCTGTATAAAGCATCGCAGTACAATGCGCTGTGCAGCCAGATAAAGCCCCATTTTATGTACAATACACTCAACACCATAAGCCTATTAGTCAAATGCAATGAAAATGCAAAAGCAGTCAGTGCCATCGAAGCTTTCTCCTCTTATCTTGGAGGAATCATGAACGCCGACAAGGAGATTCCCCTGGAAAACGAAATCCAGATCTGCCTTGCTTATCTTTCCATCATGCAGATGCGCTACGAAGATAAACTGACTTACCGGATTGAAGCCGCCCCCTGCCTGAACCAATGCCAGATTCCGTCCCTCTCTCTCCAGACGCTGGTGGAAAACGCCGTAAAGCACGGCTGTGAGAAATGCCGGGGCAATGTGCACATTGATCTTGCCGCCTCCCTGGAACCTGACGGCTACCAGATCCGGATATCCGATAACGGTCCCGGCATCCCGCCGGACAAACTCTGCGAAATCAATGCCAGACTGCAGGACAACAGCTCCTTAGACGAAGAACTTCCCGCAGCCATGCCTGATTCCCACAATGCCAGACCACAGGGCAGCATCGGGTTAATCAATATCTGCAGAAGGCTGCAGTTGAAATTCGGCAAAGACGCTCTCATACAAATTGATTCCGCCTGCGGTGCAGGAACCACGGTTACCCTGCATATTCCCGAAAGGCAGACAGGAGAAGACAAAGCATGTACCATATTTTAGTAGTGGATGACGAAAAACTGATGCGCACCTATCTGGCTGACAATATTCCCCGTTTTACCGGACATTTCCAGGTAAGCGGTGTCGCCGGGGACGGGTTAGAAGCAATCGAACTTTTGAGAAGACAGCATTTCGATGTGGTCATTACCGATATTAAAATGCCGGAAGTGGACGGCCTTAGTTTGGCAAAATATATTGTAGACAACTATCCTTACATCATCGTGATCATCATCTCCGGATATGACGAATTTGAATACGCCCAGACGGCTATCCGGTATCACGTGACCGATTATTTGCTAAAACCACTGGTGGATCAAAACCTCATTGTCCTTCTGGAATCTATTGCCAGACGACTGGATGAACAGCATTCCCACGATTTTTTGTCCTTTGATAAGAATTCCACAGAAACCAGCCTGCGGGAAGCGCTGTTAGGAGCTGTACTGGAGCAGAATACTGCCCTCACCTATCAGCTTTTTCATCAATTGGAATCCTGTGGCCTGCCCTGCGCAAATGGCTCCTATATGCTTCTGAAATGCCTGCCGGACACGCTCGACCTGCTTTTAAAAAACCGCGATGCATCCGATACGACAACAGACCATCTGCGGCTGAACCAGATCCTTAAGGAGATTTGCTCCCAGCAGGGATACACCACACTATACAACACTGACGGAAGTACCTATGTCCTGCTAGATGCCCCCGACGTCTCCCTGCTACCAGAAAAAGTGCATAAACTATACTGCGAACTGACAACACATACTGTTTCCGGCCGACTGCCCAAAGTCACCGTCTATGGAAGTCAGATTGTGAATGACATGATGATGCTCCCCCATGCCCTGCAGGAAATCCATCGCCTTGTTCCGCTTTCCCTGCTACAGCACGACTGCCCTATTCTTTCCTCCGAGACAGAAGATGACGCGGAATTTATCCATACCGTAAATGCGCTGGACGAACAAATTTATACAGATTATCTTACCGTTTCCGCAGACCACTTGTATCTGGACATCGGAAAACTGATCTCCATCGTCCCTCCTGCGGCCGCGCCGGATAAACCCCTTAATACGAAGGAATCCGCCTGTCTTTTGCAGGAAGGGTATGCCCGCGTACTGCGCCTTGGATCTTATCTGATCGGTACGGTCTGCGGACGTGCCAGAATCAGCCCGGCGTATCAAAGAAGAGCCTATGAGGAACTGTTCCGCCAGATCGACCTCTATAGGCCCGCCGGCTTACCGGATGAAACGACAAGTGTCCAGATCCTTGCCAATACAATCTGTACTCTTATCACTTCCCCCGCAAGGCCCCTGTCCTTTGACCCGGGAGATATTGCCGCGAAAGCCCAGAAATATCTTTTATCTCACTATCAGGAAAACATATCCCTCTCTGATGCGGCCGACCACTGCGGGGTCAACAGTAGTTATCTGAGTGACCTGTTTCATAAGACATGGAAAGAACCTTATACCAAATACCTACTGCGCATCAGGATGGAACAGGCTGCCAGACTGCTGCGTCAAAACCCCGATATCCGCATCTACACAGTAGCAGAACAGACCGGCTTTGTCTCCGTCAAACATTTTAACGCCGTCTTTAAGAAATATTATGGCGTTACCCCCAAAGAATTCATTCGCGGGAAGAACCATGACCACTCATAAAATGCCGCCGGAAGCATCGGGTAAATCCGGACAGCACCTAACGGTACGTAACTCCTCTCCCCATATGCGGTGCAAAGGCACTGTAAGCCGCATCCGTTACGAAAATAACCAAAACAGTCAACATTATCCACATCCTGACTCTCACCGGAATCCTGCGATAGAGTGAATGAAGAAGCGGCGCCACGACACAAACAAGGATGGCGCCACCAAGCCCAAACAAAATACTGCTGGCAAAACAGATCCGTCCATGCAGATTCCAGTTCATCTGACTGTAGTCCCACCACTTGACTCCCCAAGTCAATTCCAGATACCAGCCTGTCAGATATTCCAGCACCGTACACAAAAGCATGGATGACAGAAATGTCAGGAAAGTCCTGTCCCGCCACCTGTGAAACAGAATTTCCAGCATAACTGCGCCTCCTCCATAGATGGGCAGCCAGGGCCCGGTCAAAAATCCCCTGTTGACATAGGCGTCATCTTTAAAAAGGTATAGACTTCCCTCCCACAGCCATCCAAAGACAGCGGCTATAAAAAACAAATACACATAAAATATAAAATCCCACTTTTCCGTTTGTGAAGATGTCTGTTTCACTGAAGCCTCCATGATACAGCTTTTCGGAATCTATAAAGCAATCTATTGACTCATTTGGTAAATATTAGAAGTATTTGCCGGTTTTTATCTATTTATACCATTTATCGGCGCTTACTTTTCCTTTGTCACGCACAAAACACAGGAAGACTGACACAGTCATTGCAAAAACATCCTGTTTCCATTACAAAAAGATCGGTGTCTTTATACGCGGGAAACCTCGGTGCCTATGAGATGGGGGAAGAAAGCATTCTGCAAATTCCCAATTACAATCGTTTTGACGGCATCATCTTTGCTTCTGACACCTACATTTCTTCCGAATTAAAACAAGCTATCCTAAACAAACTGGAATCGCTCCACTGCCCGATTGTGGAAATAGCCGTGTCAGGCAGTCATTTTCCTGCAATTTCCCTGGAAAATAATTCTATGGCTGCCACACTGACGACACATTTTCTCACGGTACATCAGGCTTCCCGCGTCTGCTATTTAGGCAGCACACAAGAGCCCGTTTTCTCGAATCTGCGGGAGCAGCATTATATAGAGGCATTACATAAAGCCGGCAAAACGGCGGGTGCAAACGACATCTATCGCTGTGGATATGACATGTGTGATGTCAGGGACGCGCTTACCTTTTTCTCCCAGACCATGCCCCCTGAGGCGGTCGTATGCTACAATGACCGTATGGCTCTTTTGTTCCTTGCGGCTGCGCTTTCGGCAGGGTACCGGGTGCCCGAAGACATTGCGATTACTGGCTGCGACGACACCCCGGAAGGCCGAAGCGCCTCTCCAAGGCTCACGACGGTTACTTTTCCGGTCTATGAACTGGGTGCTGCCGCCGCCACGAATCTGCTGACCCTGATCCATGGCGGATCTCTTGCCCCGGTCTCCTATCTGTCGGCGGCTCCGATATTCCACAATTCCTGTGGCTGCAGTTGTCCGCAGCATACCAACTCTGTTTTTTTGATGCAGGAACTGTCCGCGCGTATTGCCACCCTGGAGACTTCTATTCTCGACTCCATGAACATGTCTTCTTTACTGCAGTACATAACCGACCTTGACAGCGGCATGGATCTGCTAGAACAGTTCGTGCTCAAAATAGAACATTGCCGGGAATTCTACCTGTGTCTCTACGCAGACTGGGATTCTGTCTCCAGCCACATTCTGGCCCTCACTAACCAGACAGAATCAGTGGAAGACAACGATACGGTTTTACTGAAATTTGCCATGAAAAACGGCAGGCGCCTGCCGGAATGCAGTTACCGCAAAACAAACCTGCTACCGGATTATATTACCGATGATTCCGACTCTGCCTATATTTACGTCCCGCTGTTCTTTGAGGATAAAAAGTTTGGCTATCTTGCCCTTTCTTACGCAAACAATCAGATTGACTATCATTTTCGGCTGGTACAATGGCAGATGAACATTAACCAGATGCTGCAAAGTATCTGTGAAGCCAAACGCACCGGCATGATGGTAAGCCACCTGGAAGATATCTACATGAAAGACGCGCTGACCGGCCTTTACAACAAACACGGCTACAATCATCTGGAAGGCCCGCTTTTAAGCCATGCCATCGACAAACAGCTTACGCTCACCGTTTTTCTGATTGATATGGATAACCTGAAAGGGATTAATGACACTTACGGACATACGGAAGGGGATTTCGCCATCCGGATTCTGGGACAGGCGATAGAAAGTACCTTCCAGGAAGGGGATATCTGCGCCCGTTTCGCAGGAGACGAATTCTATATACTGACTGCCGGACTCTGTGAAAAGGACATCAGAGACCGCATAGAATCCATAACCTCCTATCTGCAGAATTACAGCCGGCTGGGGAGCAAGAAATATCCTGTCTCCTGCAGCTGCGGCTATGCCTGCGCGCTCCCTGCCCCCGGTTTTACTTCGGAAAATATCCAGGAACTGTTCGCAGCCGCAGACAAAATGATGTATGAGGCCAAACGGGAACATCATGCCCAAAGCACCTGATAAAGCGTTATTCTTTTACCCCCCCCCCAGGGGGAAATTCTGCATCTGTATATTTTTGCGGTACTCGCTGGGAGACACCCCGCAGGATGCCTTGAATGTCTTCATAAAGTGCTTCTCATTCTCATATCCGACTCTTGCGCTGATCTCAACGATCCGCAGTTCTGTCCCCGCTAACAGTTTCTTGGCCTCCTCCATCCGGATGCTCTTGAGATAGTTCACAAAATTATTCCCCGTATATTCTTTGAACAGGTAGGAAAACAGCGAATAATTCATGGAAATATAATTGGATACCACCGCCATATTCAAATCTTTATCGTAATTCTTATGGATAAAATCAATTGCCTGTTTGATCTTCTGCTGGTTCCTGTTGGTATCATACTGGCTGTTAATGCGGTCATGTAACCCAAGCATCCACTCCATAAATTCTGTCTGCCACACCGCCAGCATCGGATAACTGTAATGCTCCGACAGCCTTTGCATGCGATGCAGCAAGGATGTCACATGCCTGTGGTCACGGATATTGTCTGCGCTTCTTCCATAAATCGGAACAGCCACCACCGGTGTCAATGTCACCTCTTCCTGCCCGCAGTTGGTCAAGGTGACCCTCATAATCTCCACATCATGCTCCACCGGCACAAAGGAATCTACCTTTGCATCGATCTGACACTTGGCCAGACGCCTAGTGACACTCATCCACATGAATCCCGCCGTCATCTTACTCACATCCTGCCTGGCCGTGAACTTATCCTGCTCGGCCCCAGCCGATGCCCCTGTCACGGACCAGCTTCCAACCCCCTCGATCCGGCACCAGAAGTTTCTTGTAGACCGGTTATTATGCAGATTTTCCACACTGACCGGCTCTAACAGGAATTCATTCTGGTTCCTTTTACTGTCACCGCCAAAATTGGGCGTCAAGACACTCTTAATGCCCTGCTCCCCTGCTGTCGGAAAATACTGATAACTATAGTTCTCCGGCATATCCAATGAAAAAGTGCCCTGTTCATCCAAAAAAGAGTATCCCATCCTGTCTAATTCCTTTCGCATAAGCATTTTTTTCATCTTAATCAACCGGTAAAGCGGAAATAAGGTATCTTTTGTTATTTAGGTATCTTTTTTTAGGTTCCCATATCTGGTATGGTTAAAAAATATTAATTTGGTACTTTTAAGGATTCCATTTTCCCATATAATAGAGGTAAATTCCTTCGGAATTAACCTCTATCCAACGAAACTAAATATAAGGAGAGAATGCTATGAAAAATGAGAAGTTACTGAAAATTGTATTTACGGGTATTTTTGCCGCACTTTCTTATGTGGTCTTCACTTTTTTGCAGATTAAGATTCCTCTGCCGGGCGGTGATGCCACTTCCATTCACCTGGGTAATGCCGTATGCGTCCTTGGCGCCCTGCTTCTGGGCGGCGTCTATGGGGGACTCGGCGGCGCCATCGGTATGACGATCGGAGATCTGCTCGATCCGGTCTATGTGGTCTATGCCCCCAAGACATTGTTCTTAAAGTTCTGCATCGGGTTTATCACCGGCCTGATCGCCCACAAGCTTGGCCATGTCAGTACCGAAACAGACAATAAGAAAGTTCTGAAATGGACCATTGCCGCCGCTGTCTGCGGGCTTTTATTTAATGTGGTTTTCGACCCTCTGATCGGTTATTTCTACAAGCTGGTCATCCTGGGCAAACCGGCCGCAGAACTGACACTGGCCTGGAATGTAGCTTCCACTTCCATCAATGCGGTGACCTCCGCAATCGTATCCGTGCTGGTGTATATGGCACTGAGGCCCGCACTGAAAAAATCCGGATTGTTCTTTACCATACGGTGATTTAGAAAATGTAAAAAGCAAATCGACTGAATTCAAGAGAGAATACATTGAAGATATTACTATGTTTGTAGATTTCCATAATGATATCATGGATGAAAAGTCCATTGTACGTGTAACTGTTCAACGTGGCACTGCAAGACCGTATTATCTGCGTGAAAAGGGGATCCGCCCAAAAGGCGTTTATGTTCGCCAGAGAGCATCGACAGTTCCAGCAACAGATGCTGCCATCCTGAATATGATTAAGGAAACCAGTGGTGACAGTTATGAAGAAGCCCGTTCTGTCAACCAAAATCTTACTTTTCATAAGGCCGCCAATTTCTTTAAAAAACGAAAGGCAGCGTTTGAAAGAGCCCAAATGCATACGCTTCATCTGATTGGTGAGGATGATATGTACACTAATCTGGCGTTTTTATTGTCTGAACAATGTACACATATGATAAAACTGGCTGTTTTCGAGGGTAGTAAGAAATCTGTATTCAAGGATCGCCGGGAATTATCAGATTCTCTCCTGGAGCAAGCCTACGATTATATTAATCGTTATAATCGTACCCGTGCAGAATTCTCCGGACTGGATCGATTAGATATCAGTATTTTTGAAAACCGAATAGAATTCGTAACAATTGGCGGCCTGGTGAAAGGTATCGCATTGGAGGACGTGATGCTGGGAGTGTCTACACTACGCAATCAGTATTTAGCAAATATCTTCTATCACCTGTGACTCATCGAAGCATACGGCACCGGAATTCTTAAAATCAATAAATGTTACGATGAATATACTGTGAAACCTATAATCGAAACAACCGGCAACGCTTTTAAAATTACGCTTCCTAATACCAACTTCCACATAGAAGAGCAAACGCTACCAAATCCTTCTAAAACGGCTGGTCCTACCAGTATGACAAAGAAAGAAGAACGGATGCATGCGGTCCTGGACTTGTGCCGCAGGAATGGCTCTATCACTCGCAGTGATGTAGAAACAGCACTTGGTGTGTCCCAATCTACAGCAATCATACTTTTGAGAGAGTTATCTGATGAGGGTATGCCGATCAAAAAAGGAAAAACTAAAAATCTGCGATATTACGAAAATAAATAGAGGAGCGACAACCCGGCGTGACCTTTGCCACGCCGGGTTGTCCGAATCATTCCTTTACTTCCTTACGCGTGTCATCCCACAATACCGTCATCTTCCGGCATGACCACCGCCGCTACAATATAGACGATCAGTCCGGTACCGCAGCTTGCCATAGAACACAGAAGCCATATCAGGCGTACCAGCGTAGGGTCAATATTCAGATATTCCCCGATACCACCGCAGACACCGCATATCATCCTGTTTACTTTAGAGCGCATCAATTTTCTGTAATCATTATTCATCGTCTTCTCCCTTCCTATCCTTTATTTATCAAATCGAACCGTTACAGTACCCATGTCGCAGTCTATTGAAAGCTGATTTTGCCTGTCAGTATTCCAGCTTCTGCTGTCACCCAGCCCGGAATAGTGATGACTGCCGATGTTCACATCTCCCATGTCGCAGTCTATGTCAAACCCATAATCATCCTCTTGGCCCGCAAGGTTGATCTCTAACTCTCCCATATTGCATTCTGCATCCAGATTCCTCGTAATTTCACCTGTCAGTTTAGCACTTCCCATACCTACTGTCACGTCTGCAGACTCTCTTACGTTCATATCTTGTATCGTAATCTGACCGACACCGATTTCCATGACTGCCGCATCCGCTTTGAGTCCGGAAGCCTCAATCGCTCCTGCTCCCACTAGCAGGCTGATCGTCTCTGCCTCCAGTGCCTGTGCTTCACAAAGGCCGGCACCTACGTTTATCTCCATGGTCTCTGCCTTAAGGGAAACTGTATTCATATGACCGGCACCCATATAGACAGTGACCACATCCAGATTGCATCCACCGGGCAGATACAGTCTTATAGTATCTTTGTTCCCGTTTTCCCAATTTCCCACTCTGTACCGCTGCACATTACGGACAGACAAACTGTCCTTACCTGCAATATCTTCTATATTATAGTAAGTTCTATTGGTATCATCACTCACGGAAAGCCACACATATTCATCGGCAGATTCTTCTATGATCAGACGACTGTCTGTCACTTCCAGATAAAGCTGGCAGAGCGTATCTTTCGTTATGTCCAGTTTCTGCTTCGTACCGCTTGTATCAGCCTTATTCCAGTCTCCACTCTCCCAGAAAGCATCCTCTTCCCAGTCATCACTTAGGAAACCAAAATCAAAACCACCGTTTTCATGCCTGTGAAATCCAAAGGGAATACCCGCTACCCCGTTTAACGCCCCGGAGTCAATCTGTCTGAACCCTCCCAGGAATCCGCATACCATACAGATAAGACACCCCAGAATAAACAAAACCAGTGCCGTAATCAAACATCCCTTCGTAAATTTTTTCATGCCCGCACACCTCCTCTATGAAAAATTCTCCTGCATAAAGCGACCACACCGCGGATCAGTGCCGGGATCGCCGTACCAACTACCAGCACCATCAGCCACAAGAATACCAGCCCGACTGCCATCAGTATCATGCCCCCGCCAACGAGACACAATCCGCCAAGCGGTGCCGTAAACATGGCTGCGATCCCGGCAACCAGCAAGGCAATCCCCACCACGATCAACACGACTCCCACAATGAGAAAGGAAAGAAAGATACCAAACAATCCGGCAAGCAGTCCCACAGAGCCTCCAAATAATCCTCCCAAAAGGCCAATCCAGACAGGAGATGAAAGTACTGCCAGGATCACGATAAGTGCGATCATACCGCCCGACATCCGCTGTTTCGGCGGTGGATTGCTCCCCTGCTGCTGTCCGGCATAGCCGCCCTGACCGCTTGCACCGTCATATGCATTTCCCTGATTATCTGATCCGCCATATGTGCTGCCCTGATTCCATGCGCCGGAAAACTTCTGCCGGGTTCCATCCGCCTGTCCATTTCGCCCCTCGTCCAAACTCTGCGTCCGCATAACTTCGTTTCTTCTCTGCTCCTCATAGCCACGAAACCCGGACTCTGTAAATTCTCCCGTACTGCCGCCATCTAAAAGGCCTGCTTTGATGGATCTGGCAATATCTTCCGGAGACCCTAAAGAAGCGATTACGCCCTGCTCATTTTCTTCGCCGGCATCATCAAAATAGTCATTATAATATTGTATTGCCTCTTCCCTCTCCGCCAACGGCACATCACTTAGCAGAGCCGTCATCCTCTTCATAAATTCTGCTCTATCCATTCTTCAAACCTCCCTCAAAGATACTGTTCAATTTGGCAGAATACCGATACCATTCGCTGATATACAGATTTAACTGTGCCCTCCCCTTTTCTGTAATCCTGTAATACCGCCTGTTACGCCCGGCACATTCCATATCGTACACTTCCAGACATTCATCCTTCTGCAGCCTGCGCAGAACCGGATATAGGGTGGACTCGGAAATCTCAATGACCTGCCGCACTTCCTGCGTAATCTTATATCCATATGTGCCCTCCGGCTCATGGGATATCACAGCCAGTACTATGGCATCCAGCAATGCCGCACCTGTGTTAAAAACCATGCAATATACTCCTTTCCTGCTTTTTACATATCTCATAAGAATCACTCCGTATGTGGATTTATAATATTGTTAGAAATTATAATATTATATGCTGTATAATATTGTTTCTGCTTATACTATATGGCATATAATATTATTTGTCAACATATATTTCCTGTATTTTTCCTTAAAATTGTTTAAGGAAATCTTAATGCAATAAAAAACAGAATCCATTTTATCCCTGGATTCTGTCTTTTTCATACGCAATCCGCGGCGACCCGTCCGCCACATAGATGATACCGCATTCCTGAAACCCATTCTTACAGATCAAATGCTGCATCACTTTATTGTCCTTATGTGTATCTATACGCAAATGGTCAATCTTCTGACTGCAAAACGCCACCATCCTGTCAAACATACCGTGTACCGTTCCATCTGCCGCAACGCGGTGCAACGTGCCGTACTCTGCATCCGAAAGCCACTCCCCCTGCTCGATCACCGAATAGGAAGGTTCCGCACCGATCAGGAAGGCAAACACAGCATGTATGGCATTCCCTTTCCTGATCACATAGAGATTTCCCGCCTTGATATCATTCATGAGTAAATCTTTAGGTGGGAAATCATCTTTCCACTGGCTGGCATTCCCATTTTCTTTCATAAATCTCCGGGCATATGCGTAAATTTCCAATATCTGCGGCAAGTCATTCATTTGTGCCTTTGCAATGGCTAATGTATGCATTCTCTTTCTCCATCCTGCATTCAGCTTTTCTGATTTTCCTATATTATACAGTTGTCTGCAGATAAAGACAACCCGGCGGTCAGATTCCTCCAACCGCCGGGCTACCTATGATAAATGTAAAAAGGGGGGTATGTTATGAGAAAAACTTTTCGGCTTTTATATATTCTCCTTCACAAAAGCCTCTAACGCAGCCGCCTCTTCTTGTTCTTTGTCTCCCTCGACCACCATTTCCACTTCCTCACCACATTTGATGGCAAGCCCCATAATATTGAAAATGCGCTTGGCATCTCCGCTTTTCTCACCCTTCCTGATGGTAACCTTGCTGCTGCACTTAGCTGCCTCCTTAACCAATAATCCTGCTGGTCTTGCATGAAGCCCCACTTCATCTTTCACTGTAAATGTAAATGTAACCATGATTTTCTCCTCCTTTTCCATTTCTAATAATATAAACCCAATATGCTATAACAGGTATCGAATCGCATAGGCAATTCCCGCCTCATTGTTTGATTTTGTGATATAATCCGCTTTTTCCTTTAGGACAGGGATTGCATTTCCCATAGCTATCGCAATTCCTGCTGCCTCTAACATGGGAACATCCAGTTCCTGATCACCAAAGGCGACCGTCTCCTCTACTGGGATGCTCTCTTTTTCGCAGATCAGCTTCAGTGCCCTCCCCTTGTTCATTCCCTTTGGGAAAATTTCCAGGTAATTCTCCGAAGAACAGGCCATATCCACATCCTGCCGTTTTCTCAGTGTTGCATATACTTTCTGTACTGTAGTCGGATCGGCGCCTATGAGAAGTTTACTTGGTCCGGTCCCGGCCCGGTCCCACTTATCGGCAAGTCCTTCCACAGACACTGTGTCCGCCGTATGTCCGATTAGCTCTTCCTCGGCCTTCACATAGAAATCTTTTGCCGTTACATACCACTTTTTCTCCCGGAATATCCATAACGGAATCTGAAATACTTCTATACTCTGATAGATTTCCCGCATGGTCTCCGGGGAGAGGTATTCTGCATGAATGCACCGGTCGTCTTTGATGATGTAAGTCCCGGCATCACACGCCAGGATACAGGGAATCCCAAGTTGCCTGACAATTCCTTCCATTGCCGCAGGCATCCTTCCTGTAAGGAAGGCAATCTGAATGCCCTGCGAGGAAGCTTTTCTAAGCGCCTCCGCATCCTCCGGTGCAATCTTCTTATCATCCGATAAAAGTGTTCCATCTATATCAATACATAATAACCTGTATTTCATGGTTCCAATCCGCTCCCTTTCCTGCCTGCCTCAACCACATGGATCATCTTCTCCACATTCCGGCGCCCGTTCTTCAATCCGAGATTACATACAGCCGCCGCGCCAAATCCTGCTATCATGATTACAATGCCAAGAATGCCCGGAAAAAGGTGAGAAGGAGTTCCTGACAGTCCTGCATAGGCAACCGCCATACCAATGCCGGAAGCCGTCATGGCAAGTTTTCTCCATCCATTGATTTTATGAAGCGCTGTCATCTGCATGTTTGCTTCTATGATCAGGTTTTCTTTTTCTAGTGCATTCATGGCATACCTCCTTTGATCAATAAACCAGTCCCGGATTAAAGAATCCGACTACCACACCCACAAAAGCAACTACTACTAAGATCAGCATAACCTTGATGGGTGACATTTTCTTCTTCGCCATCAAAAACCAGCATACTACGATAAACACGGCTGTCAGCAATCCTGGGAATACTTCATCCAATTTATCCTGCAAAGTCAGATAGGCTTCCCCCGCCTCATTGAACAACTGCAAAGACGTCTTGACACTGACCCAAGTTGCTGCTACGGCACCGATTACGATTCCGCCCAATGTGGAAACAGATTCCCTGAGTGCTTCTCCTTGTGCCCCGATCAGAAAGTCCACTGCCTTTCCACCAAGGCTGTACCCTTTAAAGTACAGGAATTTCATACCAAAGTAAGCAAACAGGTTCCATACGATAATATAGAAGATCGCACCAAGCGGAGAACCGCCCGTGGACATACCAAGGGCAATGCCCAAAAGGATTGGGATCACGGTTCCAACCACCAGAGAATCACCGATACCGGCTACAGGCCCCATCAGACCCGCACGCAGGCTGTTGATGGTCTCACCATCCACATCATCCGCGCCATTGGCTCTCGCTTCTTCGAGTCCGGCCGTCATACCTACAATAACCGTACCTAACTGTGGTTCCGTATTAAAAAAGGCGGTGTAAGTATTGATGGCATTTGCCTTTTCTTCTTCATCCTGATATAGTTCTTCCACCAGCGGAAGCATCGCACACAGATAACCGAAAGTCTGCATATGCTCCTGCGAGAAACAAGTCAAATGACCATAGTACCAATTATGGAAGGACTTTAACAACGCTTTTTTCGATAATTTCTTTTCCATAATCAAATTTCCTCCTCTTCATCATCGTCTATGGCACCGCCTGCAAATTCCGGTTTTCTTGCAGAAAGCATCTTGATCTTATAAGTAATGATGGCAAACATACCTGCCACTACCGTTGCGGATACCAGATTGATCCCCATGGATGCCGCCAGTACAAAACCGAACAGGAAAGGAATGAAGTCCGTTCCGTTTTTAACAATCTGCTTTAAGAGAATCGCAATACCGACACAAGGAAGCAGTGCACCGACCGTAAATAATGTCTTCATCGCAATACCGTCCATGGGAAGTGCTGTCTTGATCACTTCAACCACGTTTGCACCTAACTTACACATGATCATGGTAGGAATAAGAGAGCACAATATGTGGGAGATCCAGGGTAATCCCATATCTACCAAATACAGTTTCTTGTACTGTCTCTTCTCCACTGCCTTCCATCCCATATGCTGCCATACCAGATTGATGGTTGCCGTACCATAGAATAATACCGTTCCCAGCGTACCGACCATGGTGCCGAAAGAGGTTGCCAAGGCAGCACCTTCTGTAGAACCTGCATCAAGCCCATAACTCTTAAGTGCCACCATTGCCAGCGGAATGCCTATGTAACTGACGGCACGCACATCCGCCGAAACGGTTCCGCCCGGCGTGACAAGTGCAATATAGACTACCTGCATGGCACAACCCACTAAAATACCTGTTGTGACATCACCCAGAACAAGTCCGCACACAAGTCCGCCGATTAGCGGTCTTCCCAATGTATAGTTACCGATGGAAGTACCGCCCAGACCAGGCATACTTGCCAGACATGCAAACAAACCTAATATAATTGCCTGTAACCAACTGATTTCCATATTCTTCCCTCCGCTTCGTCATAAATATGAATGATTTAATGAAATCCGAACTGTCCTCTGAACTTCTTCCAGTTACCAATGGCCTCTTCCTTTAGCAGCGCAAATTCTACATGATAGCCCGCATTCATGATATCTTCAAGGGCCTGCGCTTCCTCCTGTGTAATAGACTGATTATTTCCAAGCTTCGTGGTACCCGGTCTGTCGTTGCAAGGCCCGATGATCACTTCTGTAATTCCCGGCTTAAATCCCTGATCGACCAAAATTTTCTTCATATCCAACGGATTTTTAGTAATTAGGAAATAATTATCTTTGCTGTCGAGTACTTTCTGACACTTTGCCTGAAATTCCTCCAATGACCACACGAATGTCTTTTTACCGCTTGCACTCTTATAAGCTGCTTTCAATACGGAATTACCCGCCGCTGCATTATTGACTGCAATCAACCCGTCACAGGAATATTCCAAAGCCCACCTGGTACATGTCTGTCCATGAATCATACGATCGTCTACTCTTATAAATGAAACTGCCATTTTCTATTCCTCCTTCTTATATGTCATCTTCTGCATCATCATTGGTAATCTGAAATTCTTTTAACTCTTCTCTTGCTTCCGGTATCAGCATCATAGCCAGATCTGCAAGTTCCATACCGTCTTTCATCAGTACGGCACTGAGCGCTAACGGCAGGTTCATGCCGCCTATCATCACAGTCTTCTCCAATAGATTTTTCTCTGCAATGACATTAGCCGCCGTAGTAAGCGGGGAACCACCCACCAGATCCCCAAACAACAGAATCTCATCTTCCTGTCCCACAGCCTTAAGACACTTTCTCACGTTGTCTGCATATACCTCCGAGCTCATTCCATTCTCAAGACTCACGGAAAGGATGTCTTCTCTCCCCTCACCTGCCAGCATTTCAAGTGCACTGTGTAATCCCGGTGCAAATCTGCCATGACTGACTAATAACACATACTTCATATCGTTCCCTCCTTCTCTATGTTCTGTCCATGCCTTTCTCTGTAAAGCAAGTATATAAAAAAGGCGGCACATGTTCATCTCACATGTGTCACCTTTTCGGCATGACATTTGTCACTTTTTCTATGATGAGTATCATCTCTTACCACGGTCTTTCAGGAAATTATTGATCTCCCGATTCCATATGATCTGTTCCATACTGATATTGGAACTTCCCTCCATGATGTCCCTGACCGCCCGGTCCACCTCCGCCTCCGCCTCTTCCCGGCTGCGGAAACGGGGCGCGACCACGGCATGCTCCACCGCGTTACTCAATACCTGTAAATTCAATCCCATATTTTCTCCGGAACTTTCAATCAAACGTTGCAGGGTCTCATCTGATTCTGTAACATCCCGCAGAACCGACACCCCCTCTGAATAAGTAAAAATCTCTGACTGAATCCTTTGATCAAAAGATAACAGTTTCATAAATTCCCATGCATATTCCGCCTGCTTCGTATCCTCGCTCATAGCAAGCAAGAGGGTATCCAGCTTTGCTACATTATCCCCACTGCTGCCGGACGGCATAGGAATGCACTCCCACTCGAATCCGGAATATTTCTTAATACTCAGAGGATAGGGTTTATAAGCCCTGTATTCAGAGAAAAGCATGGGCTGAAAGGCCACCTTTCCAAGATCGAAATCCTTATTTGTCACTTGGTAGCCGTCATACAGCCCTTCCAGTTCTTCCATAAACAAAATGGCCTCTCTCACCCCTTCATCCGTCAGCAGGCATTCTGTCCCCTGGGAATTAAAAAGTTCCACGCCATTGGCATCAAAAGCATCCGACCAGGTATACCCTACCACGCCAAACTGATCAGGTACCCCGTTCCCGTCCTTATCTTTGGTAACCTTGCTGCAAATCTGGTAGAAGTCATCCCATGTCCACTCCTCCTGCGGCAGCATGATCCCTTCTTCGTTGAGAATCTTCTTATTAACGAACATCAGTCTCGGTGCACATTCATAAGGAAGCGCATACTGTCTTTGTCCATATTGTCCACACTGAAATGCTGAAGTATAGAAATGATCTGCCGCAAAAAGGGGATCTTTTTCCATCAGGCTTCCCAGATCCCTCAATGCCCCGATTTCCGCAAAATCACTGAAATTTTCACCAAACACCAGAAAGACGTCCGGTGTCCTGCCAAGAATCATCTGTTCTGCCAGCCATTCAGCATAATTCTCTTTCAGGATCCCGCTGACATATTCTACCCGGACACCCTTATGCTCCTGTTCAAACAACGCAATGGCATCCTCCAAGATCTGATAAGAATATCCGTTTTGTACCTCCCAGTAACTGTCTGAAAATACACCGACCGTTATTACCGTTTCCCGTCCGAAAAGATGATGCCCTTTCCCACCGTTTGCAATGACCAGTGCAGTCAACATCAACAAACCAGCCCCTATAACACCCCAACTGCTCTTCTTTATCCAGTCCACATTATATCCTTTCTCACTCATCAATCATCCTGTTTACCGCTCCCGTCTGCACAGCCCATATGGCAAGCTGCGTCCTGTCCCGCAGATCCAGCTTACTTAAAATTGCACTCAGACCATTTCTGACTGTTCCCTCAGAGAGATTGATCTTGGCCGCAATCTCTTTATTAGACAATCCGCTTCCCACCAGTGCAATAATACGCCATTCTGTCTCTTTCAGATCGGCTGCGTTTTGTTCCTCCACACGAATGCTGATATTGGATTGTGCCATCCTGGAGAAAAGCTTTACCACCTTGGAAGCAATATCGCCATTGATCATAGCAGTTCCCTCATACACCTTGCGCACCGCTTCAGAAAGTTCTTTCATGGAGACACCCTTGAGCAGATAACCGCTTGCCCCGTTTTTTAAAGCATTAAAAACATATTCATCATCATCGAAAGTGGTCAGAATGATAATCTTAATGTTCGGATAATTTTCTTTGATGATCTGAGTACAGACGACTCCGTCCATCTCCGGCATCCGGATATCCATCAATATCACATCCGGTCTGTTTTTTCTGACAGAGCGGACCACCTCCACCCCGTTACTCACCGTATCTGTCACCTCAAAGTCCTTCTCATTTCCCAGAATAATCGACAGACTCTGTCTGATCAGTTCCTGATCATCCGCAATCAATATCTTAATCATCGTTTCATCTCCTCATATGTCATGCCTGCATCCCTGCTATCTCTCCTCGCCCCATCTGATGGGAATACTTGCTTCCACCACAAACCCGTTATCCCCATAATAATTCAGGCTGCCGTGAAGCATGGCAAGCCGCTCTTCCATATGATGCAGACCAAACCCTTTCTCAATATGGGCACACCCGATTCCGTTATCCTTGACCCAGATATACATGATATTATACTCCATGCTGATGGCGATCATAATCTTCGTTGCTTTACCATGCCTGATGGCATTGGTGATGCTCTCCTGAACAATCCTATAAATAATCTCTTCCTCGTCCTTATTATAGTGGCTTAACTCTGCCGAACAGCAATACTCTATCTCTATATGGGAAGTCTTCTTTGTCTCTTCCATCATCTGTATCAGCGCCTTTTCCAGTTCCATCTTCTCCAACGCGTCAGGCCGCAGAGCCTTAACAGACCTGCGCACATCAGTCATGCCTTTACGCGCTACATCCGCAATATCCTTTAACTGTGTTTTCACGGCATCCGGAGCCACATCCATTAAAGTGACACAAGCGTCAAGCCCCGTAATGATTCCTGTCAGGCTGTGCCCCAGGGTATCATGAATCTCTCTGGCCAGGCGGTTCCGCTCCTGAGTCTCCGCATTCTTAATGGATTCTTTCGCATATTCTTCCATCTGTCTGTTCGCAGCCTGCAGCTCCTCATTGGCCTGATTTAACTTATCGTTCAGAACCAGAATACGCTCCTTTTCACTCATCTGTACTCTCATCAGCTGAATCGTATAGATAATAAAAAGCAGGATATTCAGGGAAGACAACACATTCTTCACCCCAAGCATAACGGATCTGACATCATTTCGATAGTAGAGCAGGCAGGTCTCAAGCGGCGTAATAGGGTATCTTCCAGCCAGCAGATTATAATCCAACAGAAGATATACCCCGCAGACGATACCGATCACTGCATACCGCCGCTTCACTTTCGTCATCCGCCTGATCACATCAGCCAAAATCAGCAGAACCATCCCGGTATAACTGAAATTAAGAATATATCCTATCATCATACCAATCACTATTTCTGCGCAGGTCTTCACATACATGGCGGCAGGCTTTTCTGTCTGCACGCAGCAAAGCAGTGTCATACTCCCATATAACAAGGCACACATCACCGGAATTTTCCATGGCACGATGTTGACCTTATTTACCTGCTGCAGAAATTCCAGCGCTGTATTCTCATGTACATGCCCCAGCAACTGAGCCGCCATGATGCCTGCTATATAGAGAATAATGATCAGGTTCAGATTCAGCATCCACGCAAATATAATCCCCGGTATGTTGGTTTCTTCCATACGCTTCTCTTCTATACAATTTATCCCTGTGCCTTTTTCCGTCGCACCGTTTCTGTCCATACTTCCCCCATATACGTCTCTTTTCACTGCCATCTGTCTACGTCAAACTGTGCTACGTTATCCTGCGTGACTAATTCCACCGGGATGAATATATTTGTCTCAACCTCTTTTCCTTCTAACAGACAATAGATCACCCTTGCCGCTTCCCTGCCGATCTGCGTGGGAAACTGTGCCGCCGAGGCATCCATCATCCCTTCTGCGATCAGTGCCTTAGCATCCGGAGAGGCATCCACGCCATATAGACCTACCTCTCCCAGCAAATGCTTTTCATCCAGCGCTGCCGCTGCTCCCACCGCTGCCAGATCGTTGAGACAGAACACACTGTCAAATACCATTCCCGCCTCAATAGCCTGCTTTAATTTGGGCATGGCAATTTCCAATTGTCCCTCACATTCGATGGTGTCTACGATCACTGCCTCGTCACTCCTTGTCACCGTATCCACGAAACCCTGTACCCGCTCCTGCCCAGAAATCGTTGCTTCATGTGTCATGACAACGACCCGGGAAGTTTCATGCTGTGCAAGAAAATATTCCCCCACCAGCACACCTGCCTGATAATTGTCAGAAGTGATGGTACAGTCTGCCAGTTCGCTGTCCGGCACATTAGTGTCCAGCACAACAATAAATATTCCCCTTTTTTGGGCTGTCTTTAGTATCTCTGTCAGCCTCGCCCAGTCCACCGGCGTGACGATCAGCACATCGATTCCCATATCCAGCATTTCCCGTATCTGTTCAATCTGCCTGTCCGCATTAAGCGCCGGATCACGCAGAACGATCCTGTCTCCTTCCGCTTCCACCCTATGCGTGATTTCCTCTCCGATAATCTTATAGAACTCATTGTTCATCGTCATATAGCTGGCGCCGATCAGATATGATTTTTCTTTCTGATCCACAGACAGATCCCTGCTGCCGGAAAAGAAAAAAACAGCCGCCAGAATGGCAGTTGCATTGACCAGTATAAAAGCTGCATTGCATATGTTGTGCACCCTTTTATTCATCCTATTTCTCCGTCTGATATCCTGATACTTTTAAGGAAAGCCAGACCGTCGCCGGCCTGGCTCTTAAGCTATCCCACTTTAAATTATACTCTGACATTCCCCCGGAAAAGATCCACTTTCTCCATACTCTTCTAGAAAAGATTCACTTTCCCCACAATCCCGTCATTGATCACATAATAGGCTGTGAAATCCTCCGGCTTCACATAAACCTGTATATCTTCTATAGATTCTTCCTTATGTCCCTTTGCCACATAATGTGCTTTGACTCTGGCAACCACATCATCCATATTGACTTCATATTCGCGATACTGCAAAATAACTTCCTGTGTAACTTCCTTCTTATCCTTTTCCATCAAAACTCTCCCTTTCTTTTATCAAACCGTAGACCCTTGCCACCACAACTCCTCTTAATAGTACCACACTCCTCGTTATCCCACAAGAGACAAAATCCGACTTATCATGATCAAAATATCCACCAGTGCTGTTCAAGTGTCACTTCCCGCCAATGTGTAAACAGCTCCATGCATTCACCCTACCTGCGGATCCATGTACTCTTGGAGAACAGGATCAGGATCGGGAATATCTCCAGCCGGCCTGCCAGCATATCAACGATTAAAAGCGATTTGGACAAAACACTGTAACCGCCAAAATTACAGGTCGGCCCCACACCTTCCAGTCCCGGCCCGATATTATTAAAACATGCAAGCACCGCCGAGAAATTCGTCATCGGAGAAAATCCGTCGATGGAAATCACAATGAAACTGAATATCACGATAAAGGCATACGCCGCCAGATATGCGTTCATGTTATCCAGCACACCCTCCCGCACCATCTGGCCATTCACACGCACCACCTGCACTTTCTGCGGGTGCAGGATCTGCCGTACATTGCGGCGCAGGCTTTTAAGCAAAAGCAGTGTCCTGCCGCACTTAAATCCACCCCCTGTACTGCCGGCACAGGCACCGACGATCATCAGCCCTAAGAGGATTGCTTTGGAAAAGCTGGGCCACAGGTCAAAGTCCGTAGTTGCAAATCCTGTCGTGGTCATGATACTTGCTACCTGAAAAGCCGCATGGCGGAGCGCTTCCGCAAAAGAGCCATACATATTACTGATATTCCACGTAATCAGCAATATACTGCTCACCACCACGCCGATATAGAACCGCAGTTCCTCGTCCTTTACCACATTTCGCACCTGCCTGATGAACAGCATAAAATAACAGCTAAAGTTCACTCCGAAAAGCAGCATAAACACGGTACAGACATTCTGTAAATATGGGCTATAACCTGCAATACTGTTATTCCTAATGCCAAAGCCCCCTGTTCCTGCCGTTCCAAATGCCGTACATACCGCATCAAACAGAGGCATCCGTCCAACCAACAAAAACACAATATTTAAGAGAGTCAAAAAGATATAAATAAAATACAAAATCTTGGCAGTGTCTTTCATCCTCGGCACCAGCTTCTCCACTTTGGGGCCAGGGCTCTCTGCCCGCAAAAGATGCATGGTATATCCGTCACTTTTATCTCTGCCGCGGCCGATGGCCAGCACAAATACCAGAACACCCATCCCGCCCAGCCAGTGTGTGAAACTGCGCCAGTAAAGATTCCCCATAGAGAGCGCTTCCACATCGGAAAGAATGGACGCCCCTGTCGTGGTAAAGCCTGATACCGTCTCAAACAAGGCATCAATAAAATGTGGTATCTCCCCGGAAAAATAAAAGGGCAGACATCCCAAAAGACTCAACATGATCCAACTGATTCCCACACAGACCAGACCCTCTCTGGCATAAAATCCTTTCTTGGCTTTCCGACAGATAAAAGTCAATCCCAATGCTGAGAGAAGTGTAATGACCATGCTGATCAAAAATCCGATTATGGTCTGTTTTTCTCTCTGATATATACTGATCAGCAGGGCCGGAAGCATAAAAATGGCCTCCACATAAAGAATCCTGCCGATAAATTTACCCATCATTCGATAATTCATAATATTTCTTATGCCGAAGCGTTTACGCAACAAGGCGACGCTTCATGCGCCACCCTTTCTCATGACTCGAAAATATCGTTTAGCTGATAAATTACTTCATCTCTTCCTGTCACAATAATCACTCTGTTGCCCTTGGAATAGAACGAATCACCGTTCGCTATCTCAAAACTGTTGAGTTTATTAATACCCGCTATCCGGATATTTTTCTTAAGTTTTACCTTCTTAAGAGGTTCCTCACAGTGTTTCGTATATTCATCTACGATAAACTCAATAGCCTCCGCCTGTCCGTCCGCTATCACATTGACAGCCTGAGCCGCACCCGTCTGGTTACGGATAGCCCGTATATACCGTACAATATCATTACAGCAAAGTTCCTTCGGGCTTATGGTACTGCCCACCGAAAGGCTGTCCAGAATACTGTTATTGCTAAGACGCCCAAGTTTCGTGATAATCTGCGGCACTTTCCGGCTGTTGCCAAAGAGGGAAGTAATGATATTCATTTCGTCCACACCGGTCAACGTCACAAGTGCATCACATTCCGCAATCCCTTCTCTGTCCAACAGAAACTCACTGCTGGCATCGCCGTGCACAACCGTTACCTCCGGAAGCTGATTTGCCAGTGACAGGCATCTCTCATAATCCTGTTCTATGATCTCTACCATGATTCCGTCCCGGACAAGAAGTTTCGCCAGATAATAACTGAGCCGCCCGCCGCCGCAAAGGATCACCCGTTTCGCCTTATGGGTGATGATCCCCATATTTTTCAAAAAAACAGTCAACTCTCTGGTAGATGCCGTAACAAAAATACGATCCCCCGCCTGCAGGACAAAATTACCATCCGGTATAATCGCTTTACCGTTTCTCAAAACAGCACAGACCAAAATTTTACACTTGACCACACTGCCCAGGCCGTACAGGCTCACATCCCGCAGCTTGGAATCTTCCTGGATACGTAATTCCACGATCTCAACTTTGCCTTTGGCAAAAGTGTCCCGTTTGAGAAAGCCCGGATATTTGATCAGACGCTCCATCTCGATGGCTGCCTGACTTTCCGGGTTGATCACCATGGACAGTCCGAACAGATTCCTCATCTGATAAATCTGATCCTTGTATTCCGGATTTCTGATTCTCGCTATGGTGTGAATCTTGGGATTCATGGCATGCGCGATGGCACAGCAGAGTAGATTCACCTCGTCTGCCCCTGTCATAACAAGCAGCGCATCAGACTCCTCCACGCCCGCTCTGGACAAGGTATCCATAGATGCACAGTTCCCCTCCACAGCCATCACATCATAGCGTTCCTCACTGACTTCGAGAACTTCCGCCCTGGCATCAATCAATGTAATATCGTGTCCCTCCGCCACTAACTGTCTCGTCAGCGTGGACCCGACTTTACCGTCTCCAGCTATTATGATCTTCACTGAAAGTATCCTCCGTTATGTAAGATATTCAAACAAAGTCATTCCGTATCACAGCTTAGTTTCCCACAGCCCGGATATTCCCTTTCCTATTATAGCACGCCTGCATAAAAAGGCAACTTCTGAAAACCAACAAGACCGACAGTCCTTTACGACCGCCGGTCCCGGTGTTCTTAATTCATTTCAAGTCCGCGCATGCGGATCTCGCAATCGATCTACGCTCAATCTATGCTCCATCTATTATCTAATTCCCAATTCCGTATCAGACTCTGTGGTGCGGCTGTGGGTCTTGATGTAATCCACAATCTCGTCAAGTTTCGTGAAAGCAAGCCCCACGTAGCTGTCCGCACATCCATAATAGAGCGCAATCCTGCCGCTCTCGGAGTCATGAATGGTAGCGCACGGGAAACATACATTCGGTACAAAGCCTCTCTCCTCATACCACTCTTCCGGTGTCAGCAGGAAATTCTCGCACCGGTACAATACCTTAGACGGATTGTCAATATCCAGAATCGCACCGCCGATAGAGTACACCAGACCGTTACAGGTTCCTGTCACGCCGTGATAGAATAACAGCCATCCCTCCGTGGTCTCAATCGGAGCCGCACCGCCGCCGATCTTGACGGACTCCCACCACTCACTGCTTCTGCCCATCACGTGTCTGTGCCTGCCCCAATATACCATATCCGGGCTCTCACTTAGGAAAATATCCCCAAAAGGTGTATGCCCGGAATCAGACGGACGGCTTAGAAGCATATATTTGCCGTTGATCTTTCTCGGGAACAACACCGCGTTTCTGTTAAACGGGATAAACGGATTCTCGATCCTGGTAAAAGTCTTGAAATCCGTAGTCCTTGCCATGCCGATAGATGCCCCGTAGAAATCCTGACACCAGATAATGTAATAGGTATCCTCCACCTTCACCAGACGGGGATCATACGCGTAAACCGGCATAAAGTCATTGCCGTCTTCGTCTTTAAAAGGAATCTTATCTGCTTCAAACTCCCAGTGAATCGCATCTTTACTGTGTCCCAGGTAAATGTGCGGTATGCCGTTTACCTGTTCTCCGCGAAACACGCCGATAAATTCATCCCCATAAGGCATCACGGCACTGTTAAAAATCCTGGCAACCCCTTCCACCGGATTTCTGCCGACGATCGGGTTCTCACTGTATCTCCAAATCGGAGCACCCTTAAGTCCCTCCGGCTTCTCCTGCCAGGGTACATTCTTTACTGCCGGGCTGATCATTTTTACTTCGCTCATTTTTATCTCTCTTCCTCCATTCCGAATCGTTTCCCACTTCTTTACTACTGTTTATCTAAAAATGCAAGATTCTTCTTAATCAGATCACATCTTTGCGCCACACATTCCACGGAACGAAGCGGATCTTTGGGTGTATTAAACACATAATCCAACAACTTATCAATGGTCGTCACCACCACATGCATCCGCGTATCACTGGCCGCATAATAAATATACACTTCCCCGTTATCTTTCGCGATGGCGCCATTGGTGAATACCACATTGGAAACGTCACCTACGCGTTCCCAGTCCCTGGGACCGATCAGCATACCGGAAGGCTCTGCGATCACTTTGGACGGATCCTGTAAGTCTGTGGCAAATGCATAAATCACATAACGCAATCCTGCTGCCGTATTCCTCACGCCATGCGCAATATGAATCCAACCTTTCTCCGTCTTAATCGGCGGTGCCCCGGCACCGTTCTTGGCTTCCGTGATCGTATGATATCTGCGGATGGAAGTCATCTTCTCCTCATCCACCACTGCATGCGTGATGTCCTCACACAGCCCGAAGCCGATACCGCCGCCAGATCCCGTCTCGATAAAGTCATCCATCGGTCTTGTATAGAAAGCATACTTACCGTCTACGAATTCCGGATGCAGCACCACATTCCTCTGCTGGGGTGAACGCAGTGTCACCAGATTCGGCAGACGCTCCCAATCTTTCAGATTCTTCGTCCGCACGATTCCGGCCGCCGCCACAGCCGCCGACAGATCGTTCACGGAAGTATCCTTGCTCTCCGAACAGAACACCCCGTAAATATAGCCGTCTTCATGCTTCGTCAGACGCATATCGTAAACATTCGTCTCCTCCGGACAAGTATCCGGCAAAAGAATCGGATAGTCCCAGAATGTAAAACCGTCAATCCCGTTATCACTCTCTGCCACGCCGAAGAAAGATTTCCTGTCATTTCCCTCAATCCGAGCTACCAGATAATACTTGCCATCCAACTCGATAGCACCGGAATTCATCACCGCATTGACTCCCAGACGTTCCATAAAATAAGGATTCGTCTCCGGATTCAGGTCATACCTCCAATGCAGCGGTATATGCTCCCTCGTCAGCACCGGATACTGATACCTGTCATAAATCCCGTTGTAACTGTCGGATTTCACATTCTTCCTCTCGATCAGCCTATTATACTTCTCCAATTCCACATAATACTGTTGATGTAACATAACCTCCTCCATTCTCTGATTTATATTCTTCTACCAACAACCACAAAATATCGCGTCCGGTCAAATAACCAGCCCGGATGAGATCGAATGTCAAAAGGTGCCTCCTAAAAAGCGCCAGTATTTAGCAAGACCCTTCTATTCCACACCCCTCTTACACACCTCAAGGCACATCCTCCCATTATGATAAGGACACTTCCAGGGCTCCACAATCGGTTTCCCGCTCACGGCCTCTCCCTCTTTATTCACATCCCAGAACCACTCAGACCCGGGACGCCTGTCAATCAAATGTGCCTTGATAAACTCCCACTCCTCTTTCGCTGCATCCAGATATTCCGTATGCTTTGGTGCAAGCTGATACCCGTTTAAGAATCCTACCAGTGCCTCCGCCTGTACCCACCAGATACGGTTCTCATCGACCACACCTTTCTCACATTCATTGGCAAGAGAGTGTCCGTCAAAAGCCGTCCGATATACTTGACCAGTTAAGTCAAGTATAATTGGCAGCATTTTATCCCCATATTTTTTATCCCCTAACACATCTGTTCCTCTGCGGATCAGCCATGCCGTTTCGATATCATGCCCGTAAGAATGTAAGTCCAGTATGGAATTCATTTCCCTGTCAAAAAACACTTCCTGTCTGTGCAGCTTCGGGTTATAAATCTTATCTGCTATGGTATCGAGAATCCATTCCAGTCTCTTTTTCACTTCTTCCTTGCCGCTCACCCGGTAAAGCTCCGTGTAAGCCTCAAACACGTGAAGCAAGGTGTTCATGGTCTTATCTGCGATCACGCCGTTCTCGGAAAGCTTATCATTCTCAATCTCATGAAACTCCCTGTCAAAGGCTTCCTTATAGCCAATCTCGTCCATGCAGCGTTCTTCAATGATATGGAAGAGTTCCATGGCAGTCTCAAGCGCTCTCTTATCTTTTGATGCATCATAATAAGAAGAAAGGGCATAGATTGAAAACGCCTGATTGTAGGTATGCTTGGTCGTATCCTCCGGCATACCGTCATACTGAACCGACCAGTATACACCGCCCTTTTCCTGATCCACACAGTACTTTTGCATGAATTCATATCCGTGTTCTGCCTCCCGAAGCAGGGACTCATCTTTCAGCATAAGATACGCATTTGCAAAAAACCATGTGATACGGCTATTTAAAATACAGCCCTTCACTGCCTTCTCATCAACTTTCAGGTCATGATCCATATACCCGTAATAACCGCCATTTTCGTCATCCCGCAGTTTTTTCCAGAATGGAATAATGCAATCTGTCAGGTGACTTCTAATCTCTTCCACCATGATAATACACTCCCTTTTCCTTGTCTCTCTTTTTCTAATGATATCATATCTACCATACCATTGACGATGTGATTTATATATTTTGAAAGAATAAGTGATTATGTTTTTCTCAATAATCTACTTATTTCCCCTTTTTAGTCTACCTAATTAATTCAATTTTAGCTTTAATTTAAGTATACATATATTTATTTTTTAATCATCAACCATTATTGGTATTTGTATAACATTATTGTCACAATCATCATTTTCCTCTATTTATACAATTCACATCATAAATTTTTGGTTATTTTATACATAGATTTTCCCATTTTAACTAGTATAAAGTTAAATATATAGGCTTTATATATGTTTTCTCTTAACAGAGTTGCCTAACAGTTTCACCTAACCTCATTTCTTCATAAAAAAGCTAAAAGGAGAACCCACATGACCTTTGCCAGACAATATGAGCAGGCCTTAACAATTGAAACAACTTCCAGCCATGAAGTGATCCCTTTACCTCAATATTTTGCCGGGGACTTCTATGAATTGCCTGCCTGCACGGACAGCAATATGCCAATCATTCTGAGCGGTGGTACTATAGAGATCAGCACTTTCTATGCACTCCATTTTAATCCATTAAATTGCCGGATGCTCCTCTATACAGAAAATGGCTCTGGAATTTTGGAACTATATGAGACCACTCAAAACCTGCAGCCAGGTGATCTGCTCTACCTCAACTGTCAGGATTTGTCATTTACACTGCGTCCCACCCAGCTTTCCTGGCGTTTTAACTGTTTTTTATTTTACGGAGAAATTTTTAGTGCCTTTGAGTCCCTGGTTTCTTTTCAGACTTTCACTATAGCGAAGCTTGACGATTACTCCCCGGTTTTGAGGGATTTCAAAAAACTGCTGGCCGGGTCGCGCAGCGCTGCGCTGGCCAATAAACTAAACGATGCAAGTCTCCTGACTTCCGTAGTATCAGGGTTCTTCATCCACGCATACAGCCTGGAAAAGGATGAGAAGATATGCGTTCCTTATCTGATGGAACTGAAACGCCACCTGGATACTTCCTTTATGGAACCTTTCCGGCTGGATGAGCTGGAGAAGCGCTATCATATGAGCAAATACCGGATCTGCCACGAGTTTTCCGCCGTTTTCGGGGTACCGCCCCTCAAATATCTCAACCGGAAACGGTTGGAGACCGCCGCCAGCCTGCTCTTTACCACCGATAAAAAGATCCATGAGATTGCCCTTATGGTCGGTTATGAGAATACGAATCACTTTATTAATTTGTTTAAAAGGGAATATGGCTCTACGCCACAGGCATACAGAGAGGCGCATCAACACTGATGCGCCTCTTATCTTTAAGAATCTTTCTGATATGATTTCATTCCATTTCATTTAACTGGCTGACACTGTCCTTATACACGATCCTGCCGTCAATGATCGTCACACCCTGCTTATAGGAATCCCCTGAAATCTTATGGATCATAATCCTGACTGACTGCTTCGCCATTTCCTGCATGTCCACCTCATAGGTTGTGATCCGGATGTCGCAAAGTCCCGGCGGCTGATAATTGTCATACCCGACCACGGAAATATCCCGGGGTATCTGATATCCTCTCTGCTCCAGTTCCTTTACCAGCATCGCCGCCGCCACATCATTGTTGCAGACAAATGCCGTCGGCATCTCTTTGGGGATTTTCCAGGTAAATCCCACATCCGATCTCCCTGTCTCCTGATTCCTGTCATCCAGAATCCAGTCTTTTCTCACCTCAAGCCCATGTTCATAAAGGGATTTCACATATCCAAAGTAACGATCCGTGATGGAATCCGTGAAAAACACGTTCCCCACAAAGGCAATCTTGCGGTGTCCCATCTCGAACAGGTAATTGGTCATTCTGTACATGCCGAAATAGCTGTTTGAGATCACCGCATCATAGGTGCCGTTTGGATCTGTGAAGTCTAACAGCACATACGGAATCTCTGTCTGTCCCAGCAGCCTTTGCAGATAATCTTTACGAAGCCTTCCTATAATGATCAGTCCCTCCGCCTTTTTTTCACGAAGCAGCTTCGGCATGACCAGATTGTCCTCGTCCTCTGCCTTTAAGACTTCCAGCATGGTAAAGCAGCCGTCCTGTACGGCCGCAGTGGCCACCTCCTGATAAAGATTCCAGTAAAAGGACTCATATTTCGCCAGAAAGCGGTCTGATACAATCACTCCAAAAGTATAACTGACATCCGTCACAGAGCGTTCTTTATAGAGAGCAGACCCAGTCTTGTATCCCATCTCCTGCGCCTTGCTCTTGATTCTCATGCGGAGTTCCTCGCTCACACCCTTCTGATCTGACAAGGCCTTGGACACAGTAACCGTGCTGACTCCCATCACTGCAGCGATATCCGCCATTCTTACCGATTTAGCCATTCCAATACACATTCTCCCTTAATTTTTAAGTAACTCACTTAAATTATAAAGTAATGAATACAATTGTCAATATACTCACACGAAAACCGGCATATTGTCTTAAATTGTCTGTTTTCTTTGTACAATTTTTTATTGCTCGTTAGCGCCTTCAGAAAAACAAATGCCGCTTCGCGTCGCTTGTTTTTCTTAGAAGGCGCTAAACTGTGCCATATATAACTGGTAGTATACGCCTTTTTTCTCCATTAGCTGGGCCGCGTTTCCTTCCTCTATGATTCTGCCGTCATCTACCACGAAGATCCGGTCCGCTTTCTGGATTGTGGAGAGCCGGTGGGCAATGACGAAAGATGTCCTGCCTGCCAGAAGGTGCTCGATGCCATCCTGCACAAGCAGTTCCGTCTTCGTATCGATGCTGGAAGTGGCTTCATCCAGAATCAGAATCTTCGGATTGGATACCATGGTCCTGGCAAAGGCCAGAAGCTGTTTCTGCCCCACGGAAAGTCCGCCGCCTCGCTCTGAGAGTTCCGTGTCATATCCCTTATCCAGTTTCATAATGAAGGCATGGGCATTGACCGCCTTCGCCGCCGCCTCAATCTCCTCGTCCGTGGCATCCAGTCTTCCATAACGGATATTCTCCCGGATCGTCCCGGAGAACAGGAAGTTATCCTGCGTCATGATGCCCATCTGTCTGCGCAGGCTCTCTATGGAAACATCCTTCACATCATGCCCGTCAATCTTCACGGTACCGCCCTGCACATCATAGAAACGGCTGATCAGATTGACGATCGTCGACTTACCGGCTCCGGTAGGACCAACCAGCGCGATCGTCTCTCCCGGCCTTATGGTAAAACTCACGTCGTTTAGCACTTTTACCTTATCGTCATAGGCAAAATCCACATGAGAAAATGTTACTTCTCCCACAATCTCCGGCATCTGCGTCACCCCTGATGCGTCTGCAATGGCCGGCGGCGTATCCAGAATCTCAAAGATACGTTCCGCCCCTGCAATGTTCGTCACCAATTGATTGTAGAAGTTACTGATGTTGTGAATCGGCTGCCAGAACATATTCAGATACGTGCCAAAGGCAATAAACGTTCCCACCGACACCTGCTCCACGCCCAGAATCACGATTCCCGTATAATACAGCAAAATACATCCAATCCCCCAGGACAAATCGATCACCGGCCCGAAGGCATCGCTCATGCGCACCGCATCAAAGACCGCACTCCTGTGTTCCTCAATCAGTTCGTCAAACGTATCCTGTGTCTCTCCCTGCGCATGAAAGCTCTGAATAATACGCATCCCCGCCATATCTTCATGAATAAAAGCATTTAAATTAGCCGCCTTTTTGCGGAATAACTGCCACCGCGGGTGCGCTTTCATTTCAATATAGAAGGTGGCTGCTCCCATGACCGGAAGAGTCAACAGAGAAGCCAGAGCCAGTCCGGGATTCTTATATACCATGATCACAATGACTGCAATCACCGTCAGCCCGTCAGGGATCAACGTGGTAACACAGTTGGACAGCACATCTTTCAGGGAGTTGATATCCCCGATAATACGGGAAAGAATCTTACCCGTAGGCCTGCTGTCAAAGAATTGGAAATCCAGTTTCTGGATATGGGTATACAGCTCCTGCCTGATGGTCAGAAGTATCTGATTGCAGACCTTCGCCATAATATACATACGCAGTTTCACCGTGGCAACCAACACCAGATTGATGGCAAGCGCCACCATCAGTAACCGATAAAGACCGTTTAAGTTCTTTTGACCAATATAGTCATCTATAGCAGACTCCATGATCAGCGGATTCACCAGACTCACTGCCACCCCATATCCCATGATCAAAAGCACCAGAATGATCTGCCACTTATAGGCAAGCAGATAACTAAAAAGCCGCTTCAATGTCTGCACTTTACTTTTCTCTACACTTCGTTCATCATCTTTATACGAATTGAAGGCCATTTATGGTACCTCCTTCCTGCATCTGTTCTGTACTGGACAATGCGCCATACTGAGACGCATATGTCTCATAGTACAATCCTCTCTTGGAAAGAAGCTCTTCATGTGTTCCCCGCTCTGCGATAGCGCCGCCGTCCAGCACCAGAATCTCATCCGCATGCCGCACCGCACTGATCCTGTGGGCAATGATAATCTTCGTGGTATGGTCCAGGGTCTGCAAAGTCTTCTGGATCAGGCTCTCCGTCTCCATATCCAGCGCCGAAGTGGAATCATCCATCACCAGAATGGGGTCGCGTTTGGCAAGCGCTCTCGCAATGCTGATCCGCTGCTTCTGCCCGCCGGAAAGCCCTACACCCCGCTCACCGATGACCGTGTCATACTTTTCTTCCATCCGCTCGATGAACTCACTTGCCTGGGCCTCCGCGGAAGCCTTCCTCACGGTCTTAAAATCCAGATAGGACTTCTTTCCCAACTTAATATTCTCATTGATAGTATCCGAAAACAGAAATACATCCTGCATCACGTAACTCACACTGGTGCGAAGCTGCTCTAGCGACAGTCTGCGGATGTCCACATCGTCCAGGTAAATTGTGCCGTTCGTTGCATCATACATGCGCTGCAAAAGCTGAATGATGGACGTCTTGCCCGCACCGGTTGCCCCCATGATCCCCAATGTCTTACCTGCTTCCACAGTAAAAGTAATGTCATGCAGTATCTCATATTGATCTGCTTTATGAAAAGATACATGGTCGAAACAGACCTTGCCGCATACCTTTTCCAATTTGACCGGACTGGTCACTTCTGTAACAGTCGGCTTTTCCTCATATATCTTCTTAATCTTCTTGTTGGACGCCACCGCAGATGAAAAGCTGTTGGTCAGCCATCCCAGCATCTCCATGGGCCAGACAATATTGTTGGAGTATTCCACAAATGCAGTCATCTGTCCCAGTGTCATCTCCCCGTTAATCACAAATTTACCGCCGACCAATATAGTCAATAGCGGCAGTACCTTGGATACGACTGTAAAGAGCGGGTAATATCTGACAAATACCTTTGACTGTGCCATATTCAAATCATAGTACCTTTTATTGTGGGACAGGAATTTGTCAATCTCAAACTTTTCCCTGGCAAAAGCCTTGACCGTGCGCACGCCCGCCAGATTCTCCTCCGCCACGGTATTGAGCACCGCATTCTCCTCACTGATTTCCTCATAGACCGCTCCCAGCTTCCGCTCCATCATAACGGCAATGGAACCACACAGGATCATGGCCGCTGTGGGAATCAGCGCCAGCTTCCAGTTCAGCATATACATACAGACCAGAATGATGGCGGTATGATAGAATACTTCAATCAAAAGCATCCCCACATATCCCACTGCATCCCAGATATGGTCAATATCTTCCTTGACCCGGGCCATCAATTCCCCAGTATTCGTGCGGTCAAAAAAGTCTGCGCTCAATGACTGGATATGCCGAAACAGATCCCGCCTCATATCTCCCGAGATTCTGGACCCGTTCTTATCGAAGGTGTATTCCTTCGTATACTGAAAGATGCACCGTCCAAGACCAATCCCAAGGAATCCCAAAAGCAGGAATTTCAGTTCTCCCATATTACCGCCCACAATAACATCATCCACCACATGGGCCGTCAGACGCGGCGCCAGCATGTCAAGGGTTACCGCGATCAGAAGGGACAATAAAGCTCCCAAATAGGAAAATTTATAATCCCATATGTAACTTGATATCTTTTTCATGCTCTTTCTCCCCCTTTACCTCCAGGTGTTTGTATAGTTTCTCATGCAAGCATGGAAACTATTTCTTATAACCTTTCTCTGCCCTCATCAGCAGACTGGTAATACTTCGTATTCCCAGTTCGCGTTGCTCGTCAGAAGCATATATATACAGTTTCTCATGCAAGCATGGAAACT